>NZ_CP049858.1:0-628857 GCF_011299335.1 Dysgonomonas sp. HDW5B | reverse complement strand
AGAGCAATTCGTTGAAGCAGCCAATATAGACATAATAGCTTTGACTACCGCTAAGAGGAATCTATTTACACGTATGTTCCGTCCAAGCGTGTCACGCAAAATGTTATTTCAATCCGATATTCCGTTATTCGTTTTACGAGGATAACAGTTTATCTGTATTTACAACTAATATCGAATATAGAATCCGCCCGGTTTAATATAGGGCAGATTCTATATTTGTTGTAAATAGGAAGATTTAATACAATGGTTAAAACGATTATATTAAACGGAAATAATTTTTCAAATCTGGAAGAATTTTATTGTGAAATAGATAGAATCTTAACAAAGGATTTGGATTGGCAAACCGGACACAATTTTGATGCTTTTAATGATTTGCTTCGTGGTGGTTTTGGTGTTTATGAATATGCTGAACCTGTAATGATAATTTGGACAAGTTTCTCTGATAGTAAACAAGTTCTGGAACGAGAGGTCATCATTACTTTACTGGAAATTATTGAATCCCATAAGCATATTAAATTTACAACAATCAACTAAAGAAGAATTATCAATAAATATTTGAATTTATTTAATTAAACTAATGAAGAAGACTATCGCGATGGCAATGACAGGACTGTCGATCGTCTTTGGAAGTTGTGGAGGTAATAAACCTCAGGATACAGCTTCTCAAAATGACGACTTTACGTATGAGGTAGACGCTTTTGCAGATTTGCAAATATTGCGTTATAAAGTACCCGAATTCGAATCACTGAGTTTAGAACAAAAAGAGTTGATCTATTATCTCTCTCAGGCAGCAGCCGAAGGGCGTGATATATTGTACGATCAGAATGGCAAGTATAATCTGGCAATACGCCGTACCCTGGAAGCAATCTATGAGAATTATAAAGGAGATAAAACAGATAAGAACTATCAGGAGTTTGAAGTTTATTTGAAACGAGTATGGTTCTCGAACGGAATACACCACCATTATGGAGAGGAGAAATTCTTACCCGGATTTTCGAAAGAATTTTTTGAAGCTGAAGTAAAGAAGCTACCTGCTGATAAAGTTCCTGCAATGGAAAACCAAAGCGTAGATGATTTCTTGGTTATGATCGAGCCTGTAATGTTCGATCCGAATGTAATGCCCAAGAAAGTGAATCAGGCGGATGGAGTAGATTTAATCAAAACATCAGCTAATAACTATTACGGCGAAGGAGTAACACAAGCCGAAGTAGAAGCTTTCTATGCTAAAATGAAGAATCCGAACGATTCTACTCCTATCATGTATGGTATGAATAGCCGCTTGGTAAAAGAAAATGGTAAGCTGGTAGAGAAAGTCTGGAAAGTAGGAGGCTTATACTCTCCCGCTATAGAACGCATCGTAGGATGGCTTGAAAAAGCGAAAGGCGTTGCCGAGAATGAAGGGCAGAAGAAAGCAATTGATAAATTGATTTCTTTCTATACAACCGGAGACCTGAAAACATTCGATCAGTATGCTATAGCTTGGGTACAAGATTCATTATCACGTGTGGATTTTGTGAATGGCTTTACCGAAAGCTACGGTGATCCTCTGGGCATGAAAGCCAGTTGGGAATCTACCGTTAACTTCAAGAATACCGAAGCAACAAAGCGTACCGAAATAATCAGTACCAATGCACAATGGTTTGAAGACCATTCTCCTGTTGATCCTCGTTTCAGAAAAGAAGAAGTAAAAGGTGTAACTGCTAAAGTAATTACAGTCGCTCAATTAGGAGGCGATTGCTATCCATCTACTCCTATTGGAATCAATTTACCAAACTCGAACTGGATACGTAAAGATTACGGATCGAAATCGGTAACTATCGAAAATATAATGGAAGCATACGATAAGGCAGCCGAGCATAGCGGATTCAGTGATGAGTTTGTATGGTCACCTGTAGAATTGGAATTGCTCCACAAATACGGTTTTATTACAGACGTGCTTCATACTGATTTACATGAGATACTAGGTCATGGATCGGGTCAGTTAATGCCCGGAGTTGATCCCGATGCTCTGAAAGCCTATGGTTCAACTATCGAGGAGGCTCGTGCCGATCTATTCGGATTGTATTATATTGCTGATCCTAAATTAGTAGAGCTGGGAATCATCCCAAGTGCTGACGCTTATAAAGCAGAATATTATCGCTTTATGATGAATGGTTTGATGACCCAATTGACACGTATCGAACCGGGTAAAACCATCGAAGAGGCACACATGCGTAATCGTCAATTAATTGCCAGATGGGTCTATGAAAAAGGCAAGGCAGATAATGTAGTTGAATTTAAAGAACGTGACGGAAAGACTTTCGTTGTTGTTAATGACTATGCTAAACTTCGCAATTTGTTTGGTCAGCTATTAGCTGAGATACAACGTGTGAAATCCGAAGGTGATTTCAACGGAGCTAAAAGTCTGGTTGAGAATTATGCTGTACAAGTAGATCAGAAGCTATTGGCAGAAGTTTTGGCAAGATATAAAGCCCTTAACTTAAAGCCCTACAAAGGCTTTGTGAATCCTGTCTTTGAAGCTATAACAGATAAAGACGGAAAGATTACAGATGTGAAGATCTCATATAACGAAGGTTATATAGATCAAATGTTGAGATACTCAAAAGACTTCTCTTCATTGCCAACCTATAATTGATTATTCGGGATACTTCTATAAATGAAAAGAGCTTGCAATATATTTGCAAGCTCTTTTTTTATTGTGTTAATGCTCTCTAATCAGCACTTTATATTCAATTCATTCAGTACCAGTCGGATCTGCTCGAAAGTAGTGATACGAGTCGGAACTAATGGCAAACGAAGTTTATTCTCTATATATCCCATCATGTGCAGCATCGATTTTACTCCTGCCGGATTACCGTCAATAAATAATAGTTTAAATAGTTCGCTGAAGCTATGATGGATAGTGAGTGCACTTTGATAATCACCTTCAAGAGCAAGACGTGTCATGCGGCTGAACTCCTTTGGGAAAGCATTGCCTATAACCGATATAACGCCAATTGCACCTAATGTGATAAGCGGAAATGTAATACCATCGTCTCCCGAAATAACATCAAAATTATCGGGCTTACGTTTGATAATATCATCCATTTGAGCCATGTCACCCGAAGCCTCTTTGATAGCTACTATGTTGCTGAACTCGTTGGCTAAACGCAAAGTAGTTTCGGCAGTCATATTCACGGCAGTACGCCCCGGAACATTATAGAGGATAACCGGAAGCTTAGATGCCTCTGCAATCGCCTTATAGTGTTGGTATATACCTTCTTGTGAGGGTTTGTTATAATAGGGAACTACGGACAGAATAGCATCTATTCCTTCGAAATTACCGTTTTTTAAATGATCTACAACTGCACGGGTATTATTTCCTCCAACTCCTAAAACAATTGGGATTCGTCCATTTACCCTGTTGATAACAGTTTCTACAATTTTTGTTTTCTCCTCTTCGGTGAGAGTGGCGGTTTCGGCAGTTGTTCCCAGAACGACAAGATAATCTGTATTATTTTGTATCTGATAATCAACAAGTCTGATAAGAGCTTCATAATCGACACTCTCGTCCTCTTTGAAAGGAGTGATAAACGCAACTCCTACACCTCTTAGATTAATTCTTGACATAAGTTCAATTCAATCTTTTATCTTGCTGATCTTCTTTCTTAAAGTTTGACGTAAAGATAAACAATTTTAACTACTGTAAAATACTATATTTCCCTTTTTATTGTTTTGGTAGCAGTGCTTAGCCTATCTAGCCCGAAAAGTGAAAAGTTTAAAAGAACCTATTTTATATGAGCCAGATAAATTTTGAGTTGTTCATAAGCTTCAAATAAGCTTTGATCATCTTCTTTGAGTATCGTAAAATCATATAACTTTTCTTCTCTCTTAGTAAAGCCTAAGCAAAAGTTACTCTTATTACGCACAAGTAGTAGTTTGCTGTAATCATTTGGTTCTAACGATAAATCAAGAAACGTATCGTATTTAAGATTATCAAACTCAGTAAGTATGGCAGGGCGAATTAAGCGTTTCCAATCGAGGTCTTTTTGAGTATCGACAACCCTGACATTCTGTGGAAGATTGGCAGGAAGTGTTTGTCCTTGTATTGGCTTGGGTTTTATAGTCCACGCCATCACATATTTTCCGTGTTGTACAAGATCTTCGATAATAGGAGATACTATTTCCCAGTCTTGTATATCGAATAAGACAAGTACATTTTTAATTCCCTCAAAGTTGAGGAATGTATGTTTCCGATTGTTATTGTTTAATTCTGATTTTATACTTCTTCGTAAAAAATAATCAAGCATATATAAATTAAGTGTTTAATGATAAACTTTACAATTATAGCCGGCTATTGCAGTCATACTTGCCAAAGTAAGAATAGGATCTCAGACCTTATTCTATCATTTTTAGAAACTCATCCTCATTCAGGATTTTAACTCCCAGCTTTTGTGCTTTTTCTAATTTCGCAGGTCCCATATTTGCACCGGCTAATACATAATTTGTCTTTGCCGAAATAGAGCCGCTATTCTTTCCACCATTGAGATCTATCAGAACTTTGTACTCGTCTCTCGAATGCTTTTCAAATGTTCCGCTGATAACAATAGTCAAACCTTCCAGCTTGTTGGTCTGTTGGTCTGTAATACTTCCGCAAGTTTCGAATTGTATTCCAAACAGGCGTAATTTACGAATAATATCTTGATTTTCTTCTTTCTTGAAAAAATCGACTATACTTTGTGCAATACGTTCACCTATTTCGTCCACTTCAACAAGTTGCTCCACAGTAGCTTGCATCAATAGGTCAATCGAAGGGAACGCTTTGGCAACTTTTTTGGCTACCGTTTCGCCCACAAATCGTATACCCAATGCATAAAGCACTCTGGGGTAGGGAATGTTTACCGAGTCGGCAATACTTTGAATCAAGTTTTTTGCACTCTTTTCGGCCCATCGTTCCAGTTCTGCCACCTGTTCCCATTGCAAAGTATACAGGTCGGCTACATTGTGTATCAATCCGGCATTGAACAGATGTTCAACCGTTTCCGAACCGCCTGCAATATCCATTGCCTTACGGGTCAGGTAATGCTCGATGCGTCCCTTTATTTGTGGAGGACATCCCATATAGTTGGGGCAGTAATAAGCTGCTTCACCTTCGTCTCTTACCAAAGTCGTTCCACATTCGGGGCATTCTTTAATAAATTCAACTTTCAGATTTCCTGCTTCTCTGGTATCAGTATCTACTCTGGTTATTTTAGGTATGATCTCGCCACCCTTTTCTACATATACCATATCATTGATATGCAGATCCAGAGCATCAATAGCATCGGCATTGTATAGTGATGCTCTTTTAACAGTTGTTCCCGATAATTTTAC
Source organism: Dysgonomonas sp. HDW5B (assembly GCF_011299335.1). Lineage (GTDB taxonomy): Bacteria > Bacteroidota > Bacteroidia > Bacteroidales > Dysgonomonadaceae > Dysgonomonas_A. Next base: position 623,505 of record NZ_CP049858.1, on the reverse strand, counting down.
AGGTTCTAAGTTGGCAACAGGAGTGATTGCCCCTGTGCGTCCTACCTGATACGATACCGATAACAAGCGTGTAACCTCTTGTTCAGCTTGAAACTTGTATGCGATTGCCCATCGGGGCGATTTGGCAGTGTATCCCAGATTTTTCTGTTGTAACAAAGAGTTTACCTTCAGAACAATACCGTCTGTTGCAACAGGTAAGTTTTTCCTTTCGATATCCCACTTCTTTATAAAAGCAAACACTTCATCCAGAGTACTGCATTTAATGGTTGCGTCCGAAGTTTTGAAACCCCATTCCTTGGCTTTCAATAAATTTTCGTAATGTCCGTTGGCAGGTAGATTTTCTCCCAACATATAATATAAATAGGCATCCAGCTTACGGGTTGCAACTACTTTTGAATCCTGTAATTTAAGAGTCCCCGATGTAGCGTTTCTTGGATTGGCAAAAAGGTTTTCTTCCTGTTCAGCTCTCTCTTTATTGAGTTCCTCAAATACTTTCCATGGCATCAATATTTCTCCCCGAATCTCGAAGAGGGCAGGGTAGTCGTTTCCCCTTAACGACAAAGGTATGCTTCGTATGGTTTTTACGTTGGCTGTAATATCGTCGCCTTTAACACCATCACCTCTGGTTACCGCCTGAGTCAGCTTGCCATCGGTATAGGTGAGCGAGATCGAAGCACCATCGTATTTCAGTTCACAAACAATTTCGAAATCATCGTTTAAATCTTTTTTCACCCGATTGTAAAACTCCACCACTTCGGCTTCCGAATAAGTGTTGGAGAGTGAAAGCATGGGATAATTATGTTCTACCTGATTAAAAATCTTGGTAATATCACTGCCTACACGTTGCGAGGGCGAACTCGGGTCTGCATACTCGGGATGTGAAGTTTCGAGGTCGATAAGTTCCTGCATTTTCTTATCGAAATCAAAATCTGATATAGTGGGGTTAGACAACACATAATAGTTGTAATTATGCATGTTAAGTTCTTCTCTTAACTGTTCGATTTGCTGCCCGATAGATTCCATTATTGATACTTTAAGTAAAACGAAATAGTTGATGATACATTTTAAGAATTATAACTCTTTATCGCTGTTTTACTAGCCAACACAATAAATAGTTCCGAGAACTTATAATTCTCTTGTACTACAAAAATACGAAATTAATTAGAAATGCTGATGGGTATGCAAAATATGGATAGCCCATAAAACATTTTAGGTGAGACTCGTTGCATAAAGGTGACAATTATGTACTACAGACTATACAATTAGGTGACAAATTCGTCTCAAAAGTGTTACTTTTTTGTATTTTGTAAATTGTTTGTAATCAGTCGATAAGGTTTTAAAAGGTTACAAAGGTTACAAAAGTGACACTTTTTTGTATTGTTTTTATTTTGCTATTTTCAATCATTCCTATTCCTTTATAATATAGATAAACAAGAAGCAATAAAAAGGTCTCGTATCTTAATTGGCAATGTTAGGATTATTTGAAGCAAATAACGGGTAATTATATAAATAACTAAAGTTCTATTATTATGTCAAGAGTCGATTTTTCTCAAACAACAAATGGTATCATACAGGTTTTAGACCGTGAAGAACCTCTATTGAGTTCTTTAAGTGAAGATGTTGTACTCTCAAGGTTCAATAAGCAGAATAGAACAATCAAACAGATACTTGGGCATTTAATTGATTCGGCTTCAAACAATACTCATCGTATGATACATTTGCAATACCAATCGAGTCCGTTAATCTTTCCCGATTATGCTAACCTCGGAAATAATGACAGATGGATAGCTATTCAAAACTATCAGACAGAAAACTGGAATAATTTAATTCAACTTTGGAAATACTCTAACCTGCATATAATCCATGTAATCAATCATGTAGATCAGAGTAAGTTAAATAATGAATGGCTAAATACATTCGGGGATAAGATATCTTTGAGGAGTATGATAGAAGATTATCTGCCTCATTTGCATCTCCATATAAACGAGATTCATGAGTTATGCGAAAGCAATGTGTAATAAGAATTTGCGGTTATAGGGTGTATGTAACTACATAATCATCAGTTACAATGTACTGAATCCGGAAGTTGAGACTATCTTCCGTAAATGTTTCCTGTGCTTCGAAGCAACCTTGGTTTTGTGGGACAAATTTCTTAATATGGAAATTATTCTTCAAGTCGATTTTTTCACGGCTCAACGCCTTATACATAGTTTCTTTAGCCGACCAGTGTAGCAGTAAATGTAAAGTTTCGTTTTCAGGGTCAATGTATTCCATATCAGATATAAACCTCGAACGAATACGTTTTACCCGGTCTGAAGTATACTCTATATCGATACCTAACAGGGGCGACTGTGAGAGTATAATTGCCACATAATCTTTTGTATGTGATATGGATATGTTTACAGAACGATCTTCGAAGTACGGTTTTCCACTTGGTTGGTAACTTATCGTTTTCTCTTCTCCGAGAAGTGTTTTGAGAAGTACCCTTACCGCAATTCGTTCAAGAACTCTTGCAGGAGAAGTTGTAGTATCAATAAAACGAATCAGATCTTCTTTATTCGTTAATTGAGATAATAACAGTTCGGGAGTTTCTTCCATCTTCCAGATTCCCCACTTACAACCCTTATTTTCTTCTGTATAGATAAGCATTCGATACTATTTTTAGCAAGACAAAGATACGAATAAAAAAGAGTCTTTGGAATTCTCATCCCAAAGACTCTTAATCTGATTTTCTATGAAGAATCATTTTTTATGGCTTAGCAGCCATGGAACTAGTTCTTTATTCTGAAATACATTTATCCAACTGCCATGATTAACATCCGGATACTCTGTATATTTTACTTCGTTTCCTGCCGATTTTAGAGCTTCGTACATCTGTTGTGAAAATTGTACGGGCACTACACTGTCTGCCGATCCGTGAAATATCCAGAGAGCTGTATTCTTGGTATAGTATTGAACCTTCGAAACATCACCGCCTCCACATATGGCAAAAGCGGCAGCGAAGGTATTGGGCATACGCCACAAAAGTTCGTATGTACCCATACTGCCCATCGAAAGACCTCCTACATATACTTTACTTTGATCGACTTTTCCGGAGTTGATCCAGTTCGTTATCAGATAAATCAAAGTTTCCATAGACGGAGTGGCTTTATCAGACAACCCGAATGTAAATGTGGTTTTATTGCCTAAAGTTTGTTTCTCTACATTAGACCAATAGGTTTCTTCCGGGCATTGTGGAACAATAACTATTGCCGGATATTCGGCTTGAAAATGATCAATCATAAAATCTTTACCATGAGTAAGCTGCTTTTCATTGTCACTGCCACGCTCACCCGCACCATGCAGGAATACCAAAAGAGGGTATTGTTTAGTTGCGTCATAATCTTTGGGAAACATAACCTGATAGGGAATAGTATATCCGTTGATCATATAGCTGGCATACTCAAACTGTGCATAAGTAAGAGTAGAACATAAAAATAAGAATACAATTAATAGTTTCGATTTCATATTGTCAATAGTTAAAGATCTCTATAATTCACTAGACTAGTAAAAGGGCTATGACCTTTACTTAGCTTCGCCTCTGGTCCAAGTCGATGTGCCGTTTTCGTTGATGGCTTCAATGGCAAAGTAGTAAGGTTTGGTTCTATCCATCCCTGCATAATAGTACTCATTTGTATTGTGAACCATAACGCTGCTATATAATTTGTCGGGTTCTATTCCGATATAGATATTATACGCATATGCACCTTCTACCGGTTTCCATTTCAACCAAGCACTGCGTTTATCCGTTTCGGTACGTAATACCATGAACTGTTCAACAGGAGCAGGTTTTTCGCCGGCACCGAATCCGAATACACGGAATCCCGAAATGGCAAATTTACCTGTAGGCATGTGTATGTTTTCGAGTTTTACGTAACGGGCTTTAACGGGCTTCTCTAATTCTACATAGTCATGAGGAACATCCGTTTTATTGTTGCTCTTATCTATGAGTACATCCCATTTTTTTCCATCCAGAGACGAATATACTTTATATTGATGAAATTTACCTAAAGTTTTTCCCATAAATTCGACGTCTTGGTCAGCATAATTTATTTGTATGGCATACACTGTCGAAACTTCACCTAAATCCGAAATCAGCCACTCACCTTTGTCGGCACTTTTAGCACTCCAGTAAGTTTTGATATTTTCATCTACAATATTATTGGCATAATGAGTACCTAAAGTAGATGAAACCTGCACAGGCATATTATAATTTAAAAGCATCCATCCGGTAAACTGGCTTTTCAAGTGATCGGCTTCTCCTGTTGGTATATAGTGAGGATAATCTCCAAATGCAGTATTGCAATACATATTGCCTTCGCTGTCGAATCCGGCAGGCCATATTCCGATACGGCGTTCGAAGTTATTCTTTACATTGATAACCATAGTCGATGTATGCCAGTAATTATTCCAACGGTCTTGGAAAGTAGCACCATGACCTGCTCCGCGAATAAAACCACCGGCTTTCATACTTAATGGCAATGATGCATGTTCGAAGAATCCGAGAGGACTGTCGCTTACAGCATAACCATCGGCATAATGGCTGAATTCGGTTCCGGGACCTCCCCATTGCAGATAGTATTTACCATCGTGTTTGGTCATCCACGCACCTTCCATAAATGGTTTAAGGAAAGTATTATCCATGTGTTCTCCAAAACGATGCCATCCTATTCTATCCCCATCAGTTAAGAGTAACTCTTTACGGGTTCCTATCGGTTGGAATGTTTTCCTGTCCAATTCGATTCCATACAATGGATATACGTTACTGCTACCGTTATACATATAGAGTTTACCATCGTCATCGGTAAAGAATGCAGGATCCCAACCTCCGATATCGAAATGCTCGACAGCTTTTTCCCATTTGTTATTTTTAGGATCGGTACTTATCCAGATTGGAAATATACGAGAGTAAGTTGATCCGAAAACTACCAGAGTATCTCCCATTGTCCATGCAGCCGGAGCACAAAGGTCGTCCCATTTATTTGGAGTTTGCTCTATTGCTTCTTCTGTAAGGAAAGGGCGTGAAACGAAATTCCAGTTCAGCATATCGCTGCTCCACCAGTATCCGGTCTGATTAGTAGAAAAAAGATAGTAATCGCCTTTGTAATTCACAATGGCAGGATCGGCAGAGGTACGGTGTTTTCCCCATTCCGTAAAGTTAGGGATCGGACAATATCCGTAGTCAATATTAATAGGGTTGCAATATGTTTTCTGCTGTGCATAGGTATTCGATCCCAATATGCAGAGCATAGATAGTATAGCGTATTTTAATATTTTCATGATAGAGGTTAGATATATTATTTATAAGATAGAGAGCTTGTCGGTAAAACAAACTCTCTATGATGTATAAACTAATTATTTAAAAGAAGGGCTTGAGAAATTTAATTTTTTCAAACCATTTTGAACATCAGGATGGCTCATAAATAATTTCCAAAGTAATTGTGTGCGGTAGTTTTCAATCATTACTGCGATAGGACCTTGGTCGATAGCCAAATATCGTTGAGGGTACCAATTGTCTGTTTCGCTGTAAGCATCGTAGAAACCATATTTACCCCACATTTTGTCTCCCATCGAATAAAGATTACGCATTACTTTCATCGACTCTTCGGGTGTATAAACAATCGAAGATATAGCTGCGGTTGGAGTAATAACGCCATGATCGCCTCTTTCGGAAGGTTCATGTGCAGCATATCCAACGGTAGAATAGCTGGCAGTTAATCCCCATGCATTTTCACCATATCCTTTATATCCTTTTGGATTGCGAAGACAATAAGCACGATTGACAAGCGTATAGTTTTTCATTTCATCAAAATAGTTGGCACTATAATCGTCTTTCAAATCTGTAGGATTTAATCCTAAGAAAGAATATTGAGCCCAGAATAAAGGACCGGCCTCTGTTCCTTGGTAGCGCAGGTTAAGTTTAATACCCTCTACAGTATGAGGATCTACTATTGCTCCGTTTTCGGCCCAACCTTCGTGGTATACAGGTGCAGGTACTCCGTGAGTAGGAGATGCTGCTGCAAGAATATACGTAATTAAACATTCGTTGAAACCGTGAATAGCAAAGTTCATTTCCCACGAATGCTCAGGGCTCCAGTGCCAGTACAATACATTTTTTCCATTGCGATGCCAGTTCCAGTCAACAGCTTTCCATAATTTATCGATACGTGCAGCTACAGCTTTTTCGGCATCCGATCCGTTTACGTAGTATTGATGTGCAGCTAAAAGACCTTGCATCAGAAATGAAGTTTCCACTAAATCACCACCATTATCTTTGTCGCTGAAACCTCTGACTTTACCTGTTTCGCCATACCACCAGTGAGGGAATACACCATGAAAACTATCGGCTTTCTCCAAGAAAGTTACGATTTTATCCATTCTGGCTACACCTTCTTCGCGAGTCACATAACCACGATCTATTCCGGCAATAATTGCCATGATACCAAATCCGCTACCTCCCGAAGTAACAACGTTTGCATCGTTCTGTGGATATTCTCCATCTACATGGTAACGCTCACGAGCCATTCCGCTGGTTGGTTCGGCACCGTCCCAGAAATAATTAAAAGTGCGTCGCTGAACACTGTCGAGCAGAGCCTCGTCGCTAATCTGTGCGGACGGATTCTCTACAATTGCGTCTTGAGCATTATTGCTGTTGTTTTTACAATTTGTAAATAACAGCGCAAGGCTAAGTATTATAAACGGGGTGAATACCTTTTTCATAAGATAATTTTTCTAGTTAGTATAAAAATAAGTCTACTGTTTAAATATGGAAAGAGATTGCCCGAATTTGTTCTGACAACCTCTTTCACTTGGCGTTATAGAACCTAAGAACAGTTTAATTTAAAGTGAATCTGGCTGTCTTGACATCTTGACTGCTGCCGCCAATCATTACATCAAAATCGCCGGGTTCAAATACATATTCTAAATCGTAGTTATAGAATTTAAGCATTTCAGGAGTAATCTTGAAACTAACCGTTTTAGTTTCTCCTGCTTTTAATTCTATTTTTTCGAAACCTTTCAACTCTTTAACAGGACGTGTTACACTACCCACTAGATCGCGGATATAAAGCTGAACAACTTCTTTACCATCATATTTTCCGCTGTTTGTAACAGTGATATTGGCAGTAAGTTCTCCGTTTTCATCCAATGTAGTAGAACTAAGAGCAACATCTCCGTATGTAAATTGAGTATAGCTTAATCCGTATCCGAATGGATAAAGAGGTTCGTTGCTAACATCTAAGTAATTGCTGCGGAATTTTTCGAACCATTTGCCTTCAGCCAATGGGCGACCTGTGTTTTTGTGATTGTAGAACAAAGGAATCTGACCTACATTTTGTGGGAAAGTGGCAACCAGTTTACCGCTAGGGTTAACATCACCGAATACTACGTCTGCAATTGCAGGGGCAGCTTCACTTCCACCAAACCATACGTTAAGTATAGCAGGTACGTTTTCGTTTTCCCAAGTAAGAGTCAATGGGCGACCTGTGAACAATACTAGTACAACTGGTTTACCTGTTTTAAGAAGTGCAGCCAGTAGTTCTTTTTGAACATCCGGAATATCGATATTTGAACGGCTACTAGCTTCACCACTGAATTCAGAAGATTCACCTAATGCTGCAACAATTACATCTGCATTTTTAGATATCTCAAGAGCTTCGTTTAATAATTGTTCTTTGGTACGGTCATCTCTGTTTAGAGTACGTCCAAACATAGTTGCATTTTCTTCCAACTTCGCATCTGCTGTAAGATTGCTACCTTTAGCGTATACTACTTTTACGTTTTTACCACCCACAGCCTGCATACCTTCGATAACTGTTTGAGGTGTATTCATGTTAGCAGCTACACTCCAAGTTCCGGGCATGTTAGAGCGAGTATTGCCTAATGGGCCAACTACTGCTATTGTACCTTGTTTTTTTAGAGGTAGAACGTTTCCTTCATTTTTTAGAAGTACGAAACTTTCTGATGAAATTTTACGGGCTACTGCACGATTTGCATCTGTGTAGATTTCTTTTTTAGCACGTTTTATATCTAAATATTTATATGGATCCTTGAATAAACCTAATTTGTATTTAGCTTCAAGAATACGGCGGCAAGCTTGATCTACATCTGCTTGTGATACTTTGCCTTCTTTCAAAGATTTTGCTATAGTACCTGTGAAACCTTCTGCTACCATATCCATATCGATACCTGCTTTAAGCGCACGTGCAGAAACTGTTTGTAAATCGCCGATACCATGTTCAACCATTTCGCTGATTCCTGTAAAATCGGTTACAACAAATCCGTCAAAGCCCCATTGTTTACGAAGAACATCTGTCATTAACCATTTGTTGGCTGTAGCAGGTACACCATCAACTTCATTAAATGAAGCCATAACACTACCTACACCGGCTTCAACAGCAGCTTTGTATGGATACATATATTCATTCATCATACGGATGCGGCTCATATCTACAGTATTGTAGTCACGTCCTGCCTCACCTGCACCATATAGAGCATAGTGTTTTACACATGCCATAATGTGAGTATTGTCAGAATAAGTATTGTCTCCTTGATAACCGCGAACCATTGCTTTAGCAATTGCTCCACCTAAGAAAGGGTCTTCACCATTACCTTCGGAAACACGTCCCCAACGTGGGTCGCGTGAAACATCTACCATCGGGCTGAATGTCCAGAAAATACCATCGGCACTTGCTTCTATTGCTGCGATACGTGCAGATAACTCTATAGCTTTCATATCCCATGTTGCAGCTAAGCCTAATGGAATAGGGAATACTGTTTCGTATCCGTGAATAACATCCATACCAAAAATCAAAGGAATTTTCAGGCGGCTTTCTTCTACAGCTACACGTTGTACATCGCGGATTTTTTCAACTCCTTTAATATTGAACAAACCTCCAACCTGACCTTGCTTGATCTTTGAAGCAATATCACTATTCTTTGCTTGACCGGTTGTAATATCTCCGGCACTAGGTAAGTTAAGTTGACCGATCTTTTCTTCGATAGTCATCTTACTCATAAGATCGTCGATGAATCGATCCATTTTTACATCTCTTGTACTGCTTTGCTGGGCTCCCACACTAATTGCGGCACAGCAGAAAAGCATAGTTAATAGTTTTTTCATATCTATTATTTATAATGTGTTTCTATAAATTTCAAAAGTAATTCGGGCTCATCGGTTGTTATATAATCGACTCCCTGTTGTAATAGATGCTGCATTTGTTCTTCGGTATTTACCGTCCATACATTGGTTGTTAAACCCAGCTGTTTTGCTTTATCTGCCAGTTTTTCATCATTATAGAATGCACTGTAATGATAATCTATCCCATCTACTTTGTCAGCAGATAATTCTTCTAACGTCTTATTTGTTTCCAAATATGAAATCACCGCTGTCGGATCTAATTCCTTTACACGTAGCAATGCTTCATAATCGAAACTGATATAGTCAACCCAAGCTTGAGCTTTGTAGCGGTGAACTAATTGAACAGCCGAGTCAGCAAGTGCTAAACTGCGGTCTTTCCCTTTTTGCGAACCTTTAAGTTCTAACACTAATCGTGTTTTATTTTGGTGTTTAATACACCCAAGGTATTCCTCTAGTGAGGGAACGAAATCTCCATTTTTCAGGGGAATCTCCATTAATGTTTTGGCTGGAGTATCTTCAACTGTTTTGCCTCCAATTGTAGGGTCATGAGAAAGAACTACTTTGTTGTCTGATGATAGCCAAACGTCAAACTCTGCAGCTTCGCATCCTAATTCGATGGCTTTTCTTAATGAACTCAGTGAATTCTGACTCGCCTCATGGTTTTTCCATGCACCACGATGGGCTATTACTTTGTTGTGAATAAATTCGTCTTTGACTAATTCAAAAGCTTTATTTCCACTGCCTGTTTTTAGTATAATCTCGTATTTGATAGGTGATGAGGCCGAAAGTGCTACGGTTGGTTTTAATTTAATGTAACCCGATTGATCTATTAGAAAAAGCTTTGAAGTATCCTTTTCTAAAGTGACCTTGTCATTGCCTTCTATTACGACCTTTCCAATTATAGCTCCTTTTACATTGACAGGTATAATATATTTGTCAAGAGTCACTAATCTAGAAGATGCTGAAAGCGAAATATACGGTACACAAATTAATAGAAACAGTAGTATTCTTAGCGTTCTCATGGGTTGATTTGATATAAAAATATAATAGGGACAGAAATATGCCCCTATTATATCAATTTATTATTTAGAAATTAGGGTTCTGAACTAATACTCCATTTGATTTATCTATTTCAACCTGAGGTATAGGAAGTAATGCATGTTTATCTTGATAATTTAATTTACCGGCAGCATGTAATACTTCTTTAGCGATTCCCCAGCGTACTAAATCATAGAAACGGTCTGGTTCTAAGCCTAGTTCTACACGTCTTTCATGACGAATAGCATCTCTCAATTCAGTTTGGCTAGTAGTGGTAACTTTAGGTAGAATAGCGGTGTTGTTTCCACGGGCACGGCTTCTTATTTGTTCTAAATAGTTAAGAGCATCAGAACTCATTCCTAACTCGTTTGAAGCTTCAGCAGCCATAAGGACAACGTCTGCATAGCGTATCAATCTTATATTTACCCAAAAACCTCCATTTGTAAATTGTTTACGTAAAGCAGGATCTGTATATGCTTTTTTATTGTATGCCGCTCCCATTGCTGTAGATACAGGCGACTCTCCGAAAGGAGTGTTGGTGTTCTCTGGGGTAATAGGATCTGTTACACTTCTGCGGAAATATAATAATGTTGCATCTTTACGAGGGTCTCCTTTTTCGTATGCCTTATTCATAAGCTCAGTAGTAGCCATATGCCATCCCCAGCCTAGGTTCCATTGACCTGATCCTCTTACACCTTGTACTTCTGCAAATTGGCTACCAATACTTGTGGAGTTTGGTTTAGCTGCTGTAGCCATACATTGTAGTTCGAATATCGATTCAGGAGAGTTTTCACCGCTATCAGTAAAGATTTTATCATAAGGAGTACTTAGATTGTAAAATCCCGAATTAATTACGTCTTTTGAAGCGGCTAGCATATTGTTCCAATCGTTACGCATCATATAAGTTCTTGCTTGTAATGATCTTGCTGCCCCCCAAGTTAAACGGCCTGTAAAATCATTTGACCAGTGTGTAGGCAAGTATTTAACCGCAACAGACAAATCTGCGTCAATAAGTGCATATATATCAGCTGCTGGGGATTTTGCGATATTAGCTTGAGCAGGGTCTGTTACTCTAAAATCTATTTTAGGCACTTCCCCATAGGCTCTAACTAAATTGAAAAATGCATAGGCTCTGAAAAATTTAGCTTCAGCATAATTAACTGTATCTTGCTTGGTTTTGCTTGATTGTCTTTCGATACCATCGATAGCAGTATTACAATTTATTATTATTTTGTAATTTTCTCTCCAATAATCAGCAATTGGACCATTGGTTGTATTGTATTCAAAATTATCAAAGAAAGCTGCCTGATCAGCTCCATCGCCAGCATCACTACCTTTCTCTGAATCTTCAGAACGGAAATTATGTATAGCAAATGCAGGTATACCAGCTGTGATATGATAACCTCTCATAAGTCCGTAAATTTGGAATACTCTTCCTTGGTTTATACCTCCGGGTGCATCATCTTCTGTTAAATTCCCGAGAGGGCTTCTATCTAAAAAGTCACTACAACTTGTTAGACTCAATCCGGCTATAAGTACTGCCGGAAGTATATATTTTTTTATTAATCGTTTCATAAAAATATTATTTTATATAATTAGAAAGTAAGATTTAGACCAAAAGTGTATATAGCAGGCATAGGGTAAGATCCATTGTCAATTCCAAATGCTGTAGCATCACCTCCTAATTCAGGTGTATAACCTGTATTATTTTTCCAAGTTTTCAAGTTTTGAGCATTAATAAATACTTTCAAAGCTTTTACACGTACTTTTTTTAGTGCATTTTGGTCAAAAGTATAACCTACTTGGATATTTCTGATTCTAAAGAAACTTCCGTCTTCGATATAATAAGTTGAGTTTTCATTATTTATTGTACGGGTTGTATTCAATATCGGTTCAGAGTTAGATGTACCTTCTCCGTGCCATCTGTCAAGGCGGTGAGACATATAATTGAATTGTGACCAGTTATAGTTATCCCAAGTTCTGTATATCTCGTTTCCATATACCCCCATCAAGTCAACACCAAGGTCAAAATTTTTGTAATTAAGTCCTAGTGAAATACCATAAGTAAAATCAGGAGTCGGGTTACCAATCATACCCCTATCGGCAGTTGTTATTTTGCCATCACCATCCATATCTTTGAACTTAAGGTCTCCGGGCTTTACAGTTGTTAAAGTATTTTTAGGAGAATTAGCAATATCTGCATCGGATTGGTATACACCATCTACAGTATAGCCATAGAAGAATCCAATAGGATATCCTGCTGTAGTATGTGATATGTTTTTATCTCCTTTGATAATAGTATATCCATCTTGTACAAGAGATTTTACTTTGTTGTCTATTGTTGTTAAGTTTCCACTTATACTATATCCCCAGTCAGAATTAATCTTGTCATTCCACGAAACTACAACTTCAAAACCTTTATTTTGAATTTCTCCTAAGTTTCCTAGGCCAGGTGTTGTTCCTGCGATTCCAGGGATCTCAGCTAGAAGATCTTTTGTGTTTTTTTTGTAATATACACTTTCTAAACGCAATCTATTGGCAAGCATATTCATTTCAAATCCGGCTTCCCAAGCTTCAATTTTTTCCCATCTCAAATTTGGATTTGGGATGTATTTTAAAGAATATGAAGGGTATTCCACTGAAGGAGTACCGAATATAGCAGATGTTTCATTAGTCAATAGAGGTTGTGCAGGATATGGAGTCGACATGTTTTGATTACCTAGTGTACCCCAAGATCCTTTAATTTTCAAGAAGTCAATAACAGATTGGTTTTGCATAAAGTCTTCTTCAGACATAACCCAACCTCCACCTACAGAGTAAAAATTTTGCCATTGATTGCCTGTATAGAAGAATGCCGAAGATCCATCGCGACGGAATGAACCGTTAAACAGATATTTATTCTTGTAGCTATAAAGAGCTCGTAAAAGGAATGATACAGTTGATCTCTCCCATTGTTCACTTTCGGTTTTAGATGTACTAGGATCACCCATGCTCACATACCATTTATCTGGGTTATTTGGTATAGGTAAACCTTCCCCTTGACCTCTTTCTGCTGTAAGGCTTGTTAAACTATTATAGAATGTAGTGAAACCTGCGGTTGCTGTAATATTATGGTCGTTAATCTTATTGGTATAAGTTAATACATAATCAGCCTGGATCTTAGTTTCATCTACTTTTATCTGCTGTACACTCGTTTTTTTAGTACCTAAAGTGTCGATAGGGTTGGGTCCTCCAATCGACGGATCGTATACTGCAATTATAGGAGTATATTTACGGCTATCGTCAGATCTGTAGTCAAGAGCAAACATTGCTTTGAAATTGAAGTTCTTAAGGAAGTTTACTTCTCCATATACATTACCACCACCACGATAGTTTAGAGCCTTTGTTGTGTTGTTTCTTGCACTAATATCAACCATTGGGTTTTCAATTTGTGCTTTTTGAAAGCTAGGCAGAGCGTGATATAGTTGAAATTCTTCATTGAATACCGGAGCTACCGGAGCTGCATATAAAGCTTTAAGTACGGATTTTTGATCGGCAGGAGTCATTCTTGCACCATTAAATTGAAACCCGACTTTAATGTCTTTAGTTAGATTATAGTCACTGCTTAAATTGACAGTTACTTTTCCGAATTTTTCATGCTTAATATTTCCTTCTTCAGAAGCATATCCTACTCCCAGATAAAACTTACTTTTATCTGTAGAACCTGTTACACTAACGTTACTGTTAGACATAAATCCGGTTTGGAAAATTTCATCCTGCCAATTTGTGTTTGCTTGCCAGTCTGTAAAATCGTAAGGCTTATCTCCTTGATTGACTAATTGCTCATTATAAAGCTCTTTAAATTGAGGAGCATTAGTCATTTTTATTTTATCTACCACTTGCTTGAAGCCAAAAGCTGTATTTATATTTACAAGGGTTTGTCCTTCTTTTGCTCTTTTGGTATTGATGATGATAACACCATTTGCACCACGTACCCCGAAAATCGCTAATGATGAAGGGTCTTTAAGAATTTCCATAGATTCGATATCGGCAGGATTCAGGAAGTTAATGTTGTCATTAAATAATCCGTCTACTACATATAAAGGCTTGTACCCATTAATAGAGTTTGTTCCTCGTATACGAATTTCAGGATCTTGTCCAGCTTTACCGGTATTTATTACTTGTACCCCTGCTACTTTACCTTGTATAGAGGCCAACGGGTTAGATGCTGGTTTTGTAAATACATCGTCTCCTTTTACTGTTACAATAGATCCTGTTAAATCTCTTTTTTTAGCAGTACCATAACCAATTACAATTGCTGTCTCTAATTCGTGGGTATCATCAATTAATACAACGTCGATTTTTGTTTTAGACCCAACTGGAATTGATTGTGGTTTCATTCCTAAAAATGTAAATTCAAGTACATCGCCTGATTTTACGGTAACGGAATAATTACCGTCAAAATCGGTAACTGTTCCTGTCGTGGAACCTTTGACTGTAACACTAACACCCGGTAGTGGATCTTTTTGCTCATCGGTGACTACTCCTGTTACTGTAGTCTGAGCAAAAGCATTTGAGATGCTTGCTGAGAAGATTAAGAATAGTAGAAGACAAAACTTCATACTGATTCTCCTCGTAGAGGTCAATCTAGTTTCTTTCATGGATTTCTGATTTTACTGTTAAACATTTTTCATTTACTCTTTATTAAGTATAATAATCCTAAAAATGCCATAATAGTTCAGGGAAATACTATCTTATTTTTCGTAAATGATTTGCAACAAATGTAAAAACACTAAGGTCAGTCGCTATGAAATTTGTCTCATAATGTATACATAGGTCTCATATTTAACAATAAGTACACCTCATTGTTACTACTCAAAAAATAATAATGTGTTATTTTTGAGGGTTTTATCGTATGTTATCTGTGCCGTTTAAATTTGCAAAAAGAAGTCATTTAGATGCTGGTGCGAAGGTATATCAAGCTTTTTGCGTAGTCGATATCTGCTATTTTCTACAGCTCTTACCGAAATGTTCATTAATGCAGCTATCTCTTTTGAGTCTAAATTCAGTTTCAAACAGGCACATAATCTCAGGTCATTTGCTGTAAGCTGAGGGTAAGTTTCTTTTATTTTTTTAAAGAAATTTGTGTGCTTTTGTTCGAATTTAATAAGGAATGTTTTCCAGTCTTCTTCGCTATCAAGATTGCTATTCAACAGTGTGTTTATTTTTTGAAAAAGTGGAGTCAACGTTTTATTGTTTTGTTTCGTGTAGAACTCTTCTACTTCATTCTTTATTTTAAGAATAAGTTCATTACGTTGTATAATAAATGAAGTTTGAGAAAGTAATTCTGCATTTTTCTCTTCTACTTCCTGTTTTAGTAGCTCGTTGATAAGGTTTAAACGTTTGGTTTCCAATATACGTAACTTCTTTATATGCAATTTTTTGTACTTGTATTGGATATACATAATTATAGAAGTGATGAACAAAATAAATAATAGACAGTAGGCTAGAACAGCCCAACCGGATTGATGCCATGGTGCGAGTATTTCGAAAGAGAATTTTATCTCTTCCGATTTGTTTCCTTGACGATCTATAGCAACAACAACGAAGGTATATTTTCCTTTAGGAAGGCGTTCGTAAGTAATATTATTTTGATTTTTCAACACATACCATTGATCGTCTAACCCTTCGAGTTTATACTTAAAGGATATATTACGCGTTAAGGTTTCAGCTGTTGAAAATTGAAATCTTATCGTATTGAACGAATGGCTTATTTGATTGAAGTTATTATCAAGATAAACCGATTCACCCCCTGAATTAGATATTCTGATAGATTTAAAATAAGGTTGGGCTATCGGTTTGTTTTCGGCAGTGACTTTGTTTTTACATAATAGAAAACCGTTATCCAAGCAAATCAGGCTATAGTCATCATCCAAATTTACAATATTTTCATAATTGTCGATCATCGAGAAGTTCTTATAACCGATGTCTATTCTGAATTTTATTTGAGCTGTGTTATCATTGTAAGTTACATTATAAATAAGATCATTACCTATGATCCAAAAATTATTAGGGGATATATTTACAACCTCTTTGAGCCCTGAAATATCGCGGAAACATTCATTTAAAGCATGCTCAGGTACAATTGTACCATCAATATCGTTATAGGTGTAAAATTTATTATTACCTAGAAAAGCAACCCTTCCTCCTACTTTGAATAACTTTAACTTATAGGGAATGTCTTGTTGTCCTTCGTTTCCGTAATATTTGAATGATTCTATTTTCGAAAAATCATCATTGAGTCTGGTTCGGTATATGCCTTTGTTCATGTGCTGCAACCAAACATTATTGAGATGATCCGTCTGGACTTTATTTATAGGTTCCTGAATTTCATTGAGTTTGTAGAGAGTCTTAGAATTTTTATCTATAGACATCAAACTGATATAAGTTCCTAGAAGAAGATGGTCTTTATCTTTTTCCAGTGTATAAAATACTCCTGTGTTTATTTTATAGGGAGATGTTACCGATAGATTCCGGTCTATAATTAATAAACCTCGGTTGTGTGAGCAGTAGAGTTGATTATCAATAACATTTAAACTCCATACCTGACCTTCGGTTCCGGGAACCAACTTAAACTTAGAAAGAGCGTTCATACTATATAAATCGTTTTTTTCTATATAATATGTACCTTGGTTGGTGCCAATGAATAGTTTATTGTCATACAATGCAGCCGAATATACTGCTCCTATTTTGCCCTTAGGATCGGTCATGCAGCTAATGCCATTCAGGTATTGTATACATGAAATACCTCTATCGAGCCCCGCCCAGATATTATTAGAGCGATCTTCATATAAGGCCAGTACGGTATTGTTATGAAGATATGTTTCAGTATTGAAATGATTGGTTATATTGCCATTGGGAGACACCTCATATATGCCTCCAAGTATTGTACCGAAATAGTAATTACCATTTCGTGCAGCTAATCCGCAATTAACATTATTGTCTATAAGCTCTCTGTTGTTATTCCAGACTTTGAACTCTGATCCGTCGTAAATGTAGAGCCCCATCGAAGATGTACCTATAATGTATTTATTGTCCGAAGTCGGCAGTACAGTCTTGACTTCTGTTTTGGAAAATATATCACTGCCCGCTATTTTTTCATACCTGTTCCCTTCGATTTTAAAGAGGCTTCCTCCCATTTCCTGAACCCATAATTCATCCCTTACTTTTATCAGAAAAAGGATGTTTTTTTGTTCCGGAAATTTATACACATTATTCTGATCGTATATGTATATGTTTTTGAATGACTGGAAATACACAAGATTGTCTCTCTTCCAGATTCTCCAGATATCATCATTATGCAAAGGTCCTCCGGGAAGGTTATCGCTCAAAGAAGTATATTTAAGAATGCCGCTGATATCTCTGTCCCATCTGCCAAATTCTTCATAACCTCCGGTATATATCGTCTGATTAGAAGCTGCGTATATGGCTCTTACTACATCGGTTTTGTGTAATTTGTTCAGATGCCAGTCTATTCCGTCAAATTCTAATAATCCTAAATCATTTCCAATATACATTATCCCTTTCTCGTCTTCGCTCAAAGACCAGTTTTTATTTCCGGCTTGGTAGTCGTTCCTACTAAAGTTGATAATGTTAGGATTGTTGGCTGATATTCCGGCGCATGATAATATAAGGGCACTTATAACTGTCAAAAATATATTACGAGTCATATTTTCTCTGACTTTTTATTGTATTTGTTGTATGGTTTCTGTAACGAAAGGATAAAGATATAGAAAAATAGATTAATTTTGATGCACGAAAATGTTATAAGGTCCAAGACCTGCCAATTGCTTTGGTAAGTGCCATAACCAAAGGGTGATAGATTGAATAATATGGTTTTAAATAGTTGAAAGAACATAATAGATGATAGGATTGGGTTCAGATGTAAATATATATGATGTTTTAGCTCATTTTCGTGTTACTACAGAAGATCTTCAGAAAGTGTTAAATGAAGCTCTGGCAAAAGGAGGAGATTATGCAGATCTTTATTTTGAACATACCATTAATAGTAGCATCTCTCTTCGTGATGGAGAGGTAAACAGAACCTCTTCTAATATAGATTATGGAGTAGGAGTGAGAGTGGTTGTAGGAGAGCAAACAGGCTATGCCTATGTCGAAAATACAACGCTTGCGGATATGCTGAAAGCTGCAAAGACCGCAGCCGGAATAGCGCATACTTTAAAACAAAGCACTTCAATAAATATAACCGAAACGCATTTTACCAATTACTATAAAATAAATAAGTCTTGGCAGGATGTCTCGGTAAATGAGAAAAAAGAATTTATAGAAAAGCTTAATGCTCGTATATTTGAACTTGATCCCCGAGTGATAAAAGCTTCGGTTAGTCTGAATCATTCCACTTCCTATATATTATTCTTTAATTCCGAAGGTATTCTTTCATGGGATTACCGCCCTATGGCGATAATGTACGGAGGATGTACGATGGAACAAAACGGGAAAATCGAGAATGGTTTTGCATCACGTGCTTACCGTAAAGGCTTTGAGTTCTTAAATGATGGATTACTGGAAACGTTGGCTAATGAAGCCGTTTCGCAAACAGCCCTTATGTTTGATGCCGTAAAACCCAAAGGAGGCGAAATGCCTGTTGTCATGGGTGCAGGAGGTTCGGGGATATTACTGCATGAGGCAATAGGACATGCTTTTGAAGCCGATTTTAATCGTAAGAATGTTTCTATATTTTCCGATTTGTTAGGGAAATCAATCTGTAACTCCAACATAAATGTAGTTGATGACGGTACTATAGAGTATGCCAGAGGTGCAATTAATTTTGATGACGAAGGTATCGAAAGCCAAAAGACATATATCGTAAGAAACGGTATTCTTGAAAGCTATTTACATGATAGAATCAGTGCAAAATACTATGGTGTAAAACCTACCGGAAATGGAAGACGTCAGTCGTTCCGTCATGTACCTATGCCACGCATGCGTGTGACCTATATGGAATCGGGCAATATGACCAATGAGGAGATGATTGCCAGCGTAAAGCAAGGTGTTTATGTTGATAACTTTAGTAACGGTCAAGTACAGATCGGTGCAGGTGATTTTACATTTTATGTGAAAACCGGCTATTTAATAGAAAACGGAAAATTAACCCAGCCGATAAAAGATATTAATATTATAGGCAACGGGCCTAAAGCCTTAGCTGATATAACTATGGTTGGTAATAATCTGAAAATTGACGAAAGTTCGTGGACGTGTGGAAAGGATGGACAAAGTGTTCCAGTAGGACAAGGGCTGCCGTCGGTGTTGGTGAGTAAGTTGACTGTAGGAGGAGAGTAGACTTAACTTCTAATTTAGTGTATAATGAAAGAATTTATTAGTGATATTTCAAATCAAAAGTTTCCCCTATCGCAAAGGATATCGGGAAGCTCTATTCGAAATTCTATTCTAGAGTTGATACAAAGAGAACATCCCGATTTTGATAGAACCAAATTTTTGGCAATACCCGAAATGAATCTATTCCGAGAGAAATATATTTCATCTTATCTTACCAATCAGTTAGGCACATTATCCGATCTTGAGACCAAAGTTCTGTCTTCGGTTAAGGAACATTCTACTTTAGCAGATAAGCTCGATGACGAAAAAAAACAGAATTTGACAACCGGACAAAAAGTGGCAGATAAAGTGGCTACGTTTGGGGGAAGTTGGGTTTTCATTATTTCATTCGGTGTTTTTATTTTTATTTGGATAGCCTTAAATATTTTCTGGTTTGCAAATAAAGGCTTCGATCCTTACCCTTTTATTCTTTTAAATCTCTTGCTCTCGTGTTTAGCAGCAATACAAGCTCCCATAATAATGATGAGCCAGAATCGTCAGGAAGAAAAAGATCGCGATCGCTCAAAGAAAGATTATATGATTAATCTGAAATCGGAATTGGAAGTTCGCACTTTGCATGAGAAGATAGATCACCTGATGATATATCAACAGCAGGATCTCATCGAAATTCAAAAGATTCAGATTGAGATGATGAATGATATATTGGCACAGGTCGAAAAAAATAATAAGAATAACCAATTCTAGTATCAATCTGAGATTAATAACTCTTTATAACTTTAGTAAATAACTTATTCTGTCTAAATAATACACGTTTAATAATTTATTGAGCAAAGAACTCTATGAAAAAACATTTACTTCTTTCGTTACTTCTATTCGCAGTATCTATTATCTCTTATTCGCAGGAAATTCAGCTGCACTTCGATCCAAGGCACAGTTTAAACAATGATGTCGCACCACGAAATTACTTTACGGCAACATTTCAAATGTTTAAACCCGATAAATGGGGAGCTACTTTTGGTTTTATCGATATTGATTTCAATCAAAGCAGAGGCAATATTGGTCTTGCTTATTTAGAAATTTATAGGAATATAAAAGTAGGTAATAGTCCTATTATGCCGCATGTCGAATTTAATGGAGGGATAGTTCGAGGTGACAATTTTTCAGGATTTTCGATACCCAATGCCTATATGATCGGGGGAGCGTACGATCATGCTTTTGGATCTGTATTCATTAGTACCTATGTAACTTACAAGTACAATACTTTTGATAAAGTGAGCCACGATGTGCAATGGACAGGAATCTGGAATGCAAATCTGTTTGATAATAAAGTAACATTAACCGGATTTATTGATGTTTGGACTGAAAATAAAGACAGAGTATCTGGTAAAGGAGGTAAAAAGGTTATTCTGCTTACAGAACCTCAGTTTTGGTATAATATAGATCAGAATTTGTCTTTTGGTAGTGAAATAGAAATTACCAATAATTTTTATGGCACTTCAAACTATAAAAATAAATTGTATGTATTTCCTACCATTGCCGGTAAATGGACTTTCTAAGGTCTCTTTCTATAACTCTAAAAGACTATTAAAATACTTTCATCTACTTCATAAATATACCCAATGAATAATATGTTAGAGAAAATTTTTAAACTGAAAGAAAATAATACGACTGTCCGTACCGAATTATTCGCAGGACTGATAACCTTTCTTACCATGTCTTATATTCTGGTTGTAAATCCGAATATTTTGGGAGAAACCGGAATGGATAGAGCTGCTGTATTTACAGCTACGGTTTTAGGTTCGGTTATAGCTACTCTTTTTATGGCATTTTTCACCAATCTGCCCGTTGCACAAGCTCCGGGAATGGGGCTTAATAATTTTTTCGCCTTTACGGTTGTGCTGACGATGGGTTATACGTGGCAATTTGCTTTAACAGCGGTTTTCATTGAAGGACTTATATTTATACTTCTTACCTTTTTTAATGTTCGGGAATTAATCGTAAACAGTATCCCTCGGGTTTTGAAAGAAGCCATTCCGGTAGGTGTCGGTTTATTTATTACACTCGTCGGATTAAAAAGTGCAGGGGTAGTAGTTGGAAATGATGCCACTTTGGTTTCTTTGGGAGATATGGCAAATCCTAATGTTTGGATTGCACTGGCAGGAGTGGTTATTACGGGAGCTTTGTTGGCACTCAACGTAAATGGAGCTATTCTTATAGGTATAGTCGCTGCGACGATTGGTGGTGTTTTTGCAGGAATAGTTCACTTCCCTGAAGGTAATTGGGTAAGTCTTCCTCCTTCTTTGGCTCCTACATTTGCTCAATTCCAATGGGATAAAGTATTTACATTCGATATGGCATTAGTCGTATTTACATTCTTATTTGTAAATCTTTTTGATACCGTAGGAACTCTTATCGGGGTAGTTTCGAGAACCGGCTTATTAGATAAAGACGGCAACTTCCCTCAGATGAAAAAAGCATTATTTGCAGATGCTTTAGGTACAACTATAGGATCGGTTTTGGGTACAAGTCCAATTACAGCCTACATCGAAAGTTCGTCAGGGGTTGCAGCCGGAGGGCGTACAGGTCTAACTTCGGTAAGTACTGCTTTTATGTTTGTGCTGGCACTGTTTTTTGCCCCCCTGTTTCTAATAGTACCTGCTTCGGCAACATCACCCGCACTTATTGTTGTGGGTCTGTTTATGATTTCGGCAGTAGCTAAAATAAATTTCGATGATATTACAGAGTCTTTACCGGCTTTCGTTACACTCATTTTTATGCCTTTTACATACAGTATTGCACAAGGTATTGTTTTTGGTATACTTACCTATTTTTTTGTTAAAATATTATCGGGAAGATATAAGGATGTTTCTACAATGATTTATGTTTTATCAGCTCTGTTCATTATAAAATTAGGACTTGACGCTGCCCATATCTGGGAGAAAATGTAAATTTAGATATACAGATACTAAAGCACTTTATTTATTTAAAAACAACTAAAAGATGACACTTATAACACGTCAACACAAAGATATAGCACAATGGGCGATGGAAATAGCCTTGAAAAACGGCTGTTCTTCTTCCAGAGTGTCTCTAACCGTAGCCAATAATAACTCTTTTGAGTATCGAAACACTCAGTTGGATAAGCTGCATCAAAGTTCCGAAAATAAGCTGTACATAGAATTATATGTGGACGGCAGATATGGAACCCTTTCGACAAATAGACTTGAAAAGTCCGAATTGGAGCCGTTTATTAAAGACGGTATTGCTTCGACACGCTTCCTTGCTCCCGATTTATGTCGTCAATTGCCCGATATGGATCGTTATTATAAGATGAACTCCGAGGATGATTTAGATTTATTCGATGCCACTTTTTTTGATTATACAGTCGATCAGAAATTAGCTGTCGCAAAAGCTACAGTTGAGGAGATTTACGGAACCGATGACCGTATAGTATCAGTCGTATCCAGTTACGATGACGGATGCGGTGCCGAGTACATGGTGGCAAGTAACGGATTTGAAGGAGAGATTCAAGATACAGCTTATAGTTTAACCGCAGAAGTTGCACTCAAAACGGCGGGTGATGCACGTCCCGAGTCTTATTGGTATGACAGTAAGTTGTATTGGACAGATCTGCAAACCGAGGGAATTGCCGGGAAGGCACTAACGAGAGCTTTTCAGAAGCTAGGGCAAACCAAGATAAAGTCAGGAAAGTATAATTTGCTCCTAGACAATACGGTATCCACGAAATTAGTATCTCCACTTATTTCTGCTATGTATGGTACTGCAATTCAGCAAAAAAATACATTCCTATTAAATAGGTTAGGAGACAAAATTGTGTCGGACAAACTTACCGTTATAGATAATCCCCATCAGAGAAGATCCTTTGGTTCTCGCTGGTACGATGGTGAAGGTATTGCTACTAAAGATCAGATATTGATTGATAAAGGAGTTTTAAATACTTACTTTATTGATACCTATAATGCTCTTAAATTAAATACGCAGCCTACTATTGCATCTCCATCAATAGTGAAACTGAAACATGGCTCCAAAAACCATTTTCAGCTATTGAACACAATGCATCATGGAATTTGGGTAACAGGTTTTAATGGAGGAAATACGAATAGTACCACAGGCGATTTTTCATTCGGAATAGAAGGTTTTTTTATTGAGAATGGAATTGTAACAACTCCAATCGGTGAAATGAATATAACAGGAAATATTCTTGAGCTATGGAATAATTTGGTAGAGGTTGGGAATGACCCTCTCTCATTAAATTCTTCACGGCAAATACCATCCTTATTATTTGAGAATGTAAGCTTCAGTGGATTATAAAAATAGAGAAAGATGAAAGTTAAAGCTTTCATCTTTTTTGTTTCTATTAAATACTAGGTCTTTACTTCTTTCGTATCACATTTATATCTCCTGCCATTTTATAATGCTTGCCTTCCGAACCGAGAGCATCTATCGCATAAAAATAAACTCCTGTATTCACATATTTACCATTGTATTTACCATCCCATCCTTTCGACGGATCAGTCCATTCGTAAAGCTTATTTCCCCATCGGTTGAAGATCGTACATTTAAATTTAACTAACGATTTGTAAGTAACTCTAAAAACTTTAGCTTCTTCGCTGTTTGCATCCGGAGAGAAAATATTCGGTACTTTAAGTTCTGATTCAGCAATAGAGAATTGAACATTTACAGTATCTGCACAGACAGAACCTCTGTCCGCAACTTCTAATACAACCCGAAATGTTCCAGCATTATTAAATGTATATCGAATATTTTGATCAGTATAGCGAACTATCGGGTTCTCCATATCGGATGTATTATAAATAAACCACGTATAGAAACGGGCCGTAGGATCATTACCATATCCCGAGAAGTTAATCTGAGCAGGAGCAGAACCTCCCAGCTCGGTTGATTCTTCACTGCCATTCACTTGCACTGCATCCATAAAAGCTTTAACCGCAATTGCCGTATATTCTTTACTGTCAATATGCATATCCAGTCCGAAATGCTTTGCAATCTGATCACCACTGAGCGTGAATTTAGTATCCTTTAGTGGTGCATCAATTGTAGCATCTATACCAATATCACGAGGGCCTATCGTCTTGATTACCTCTTTGAACTCCTTTGTAGTTCCATCAAAATCAGGATATTCTATTGTGTATTTTCTTATGACCGAATATTCACCTCCGGTGGTAGCATAATAAGGTAGATCATCAGATTTGTTTATCAATAACTTCAGGAATTCGCATCTGTCTCCTCCCTCAGAGGGTTCTATTGAGTTTAATATGGGCAGATGCTTACTGTAGTCAATTATCCATATTACAGCATTATTCACACCATTTACCTCTGCGAAGTATCCTCTGGAATCTTCCAGATTAGTTATTGTATATGTTGTATTATTTCCACTGTTACTTGTGGATATATCAGAATAGGGGATTAATACTTTATCCGATAAAGATCGGCTGTATTTGTAGAAACGAACAACAGCTGCATTTGACGTATACGTTATGGTAGCTCCCGAGAAAGTATTTAAAATGTATATTTTAGAAATACCTGTGCCTCCAAGTCCGTCAGTATATTCATAAGGCTTTTCTCCAATACCTCCGGATACTGTGTATTGTGCCGATGATGTAATTGTAATTGCTAATAAGAATAAACATGTAAGAAAATACTTCATATTTTGATATTGAGATCTTTTAATGAATGCTTAGTCGTACTATATAAAAATAAAAACCCTCTATCTTTAAACGAAAGAGGGTTTTATTTTATTATGTAGGAAACTTAAATTTAAGCTTTTTCCATATTGTTTGCGAGTACGCCCATTTTTTTGAATATCGCCCCGATTTTATCTAAAGCAATGTCCACTTGTTCTTTTGTATGAGTAGCCATTAATGAGAATCGTATAAGCGTGTCTTTAGGAGCGACGGCCGGAGATACTACCGGATTCACGAAAACACCTTCTTCAAATAAAGTACGGGTTATAATGAATGTTTTTTCATTATCACGTATATATAAAGGTATAATCGGACTATTGGTATGTCCTATTTCACAACCCAACTGACGGAATCCTTCTAATGCATAGTTTGTGATATTCCACAAATTCTCTACACGATCTGGTTCACTCATCAATATATCAAGAGCAGCATTTGCAGCAGCAGTAGCTCCCGGAGTAACACTTGCACTGAATATATAAGGACGTGAATTGTGACGAAGATAATCAATAATCGTTTCCTCTGCAGCAATAAAACCACCGATAGATGCCAATGATTTACTAAAAGTTCCCATGATAAGATCCATGCTGTCAGTCAGACCGAAATAGTCATGAACGCCTTTACCATTGAAGTTACGACCGAATACTCCTAAACCGTGAGCTTCATCGATCATAATATTACCATTGTACTTTTTAGATAGCTCTACAACTTTTGGTAGATTGATAACATCACCTTCCATGCTGAAAACACCATCAACCACAATTAGTTTAACTTTGTCAGGTTCGCATTTTTGGAGTTGTTTCTCCAAAGAATCCATATCATTGTGGCGGAATTTCAATTTCGTAGAAAGAGAAGCTCTGTTTCCTTCAATTATTGAAGCATGATCTAACTCATCCCAAATGATGTAATCTTCACGACCTGTAATACAGCCTACTACACCTTGGTTAACATTAAAGCCCGTTGAATACACTAATGCATCCTCTTTGCCCACAAATGCGGCTAATTTTTTCTCTAGTTGAACATGGATGTCCAAGGTTCCGTTTAAAAAACGAGAGCCAGCCATTCCTGTCCCGTATTTACGGGTTGCAGCAATTGAAGCTTCTACAACTTTGGGGTGATTAGTCAATCCAAGATAGGCATTTGAGCCAAACATCAAGACTTTTCTACCGTTGATAACTACCTCAGTGTCTTGGTCACTCTGAATTTCTCTGAAATAAGGATAGATACCTGCAGCGCGAGCGTTTCTGGCAGCATCATATCGATATAGCTTATTACTTAATAGGCTCATATATAACTTTATAATAAATAGAAATATTAATTATAACCACTTTTTCAAGCTTTTTTTCTGGAAAAAGCAGGCTGCAAAAATAGCTAAAAAAAATTAAAGAAACGATTCTGATAGAAATATTTTACCGAATAGCCTATTTGTTGAATTAAAATGATCGAATTTAATTTTCTTTAATGAAATACTAAAACGCAAAGCCACAATCTGTATTTCTTTTATTAAATTTGCATGCTTGATTATATTTGGTGAGAAATATCAAAGAATTAGTATGCTTAGGTATAATGAATCAAGTAAGGTTTTAATGAGGTCTGAGACCTTAAAATGATTTAATGGCAAAAAGAAAAGATAAAAATCGACATAGTTTTTGGAAACGGCTACACTTCAAGTACCGTTTGTCTATATTGAATGAGAACACACTTGAAGAAGTGTGGAAACTTCGTGTTTCGATGTTTTACGGTATTATGTTGTATTTGACGTCTTTTTTTATTTTGATGGTAATTGCCTCTGTGATAATAATATCAACACCTATTCGCAACTATTTACCCGGTTATTTAGATTCCGAGATTAGAGAACAGGCAATACGTGCAGCCATTCAGGTCGATTCGTTAGAACTCCAACAAAATTACCAGCTGGCATATCTGGAAAATATAAAAGATATTTTTGCCGGAAAAGTGCAGCCTGATTCCGAAAATAAAGTGGATACTGTTACAATCTCCGAAACCGACAAATCTTTACAAAGTACCGATAAAGAACGAAAATACAGGGAAGAGTATGAAGAGGCTGAAAAATACAACCTGTCAACTATTTCCACTTCCGATGCAACACCCACCGAAGGCGTTACTTTCTTTCGTCCGGTAAAAGGTATAATCACAGGGAAATTTAATCTTCCTTCGCGGAATTACGGAGTGAAGATTGTTACTGCCGGTGAAAGTGTGGTAGCAACTCTCGAAGGATCCGTTGTCTTTGCAGGCTATGCCGATAATGGGTATATACTTCAATTACAACATAAAAACGGATTTATATCTGTTTATAAAGGAGTCTCGATGATCTTGAAAAAAACAGGAGATAAAGTCAGAACCGGAGAAGCTATTGCTATGGTAGGCAATGGAAAAGACAATTCAGAAAAAACAACATTACAATTCGAACTTTGGTATAAGGGCAACCCTATCAATCCCGAATTATATATATCATTCTAAAAAATAGATGAAACGTAAACTCGCTATATTAGGATCAACAGGATCTATAGGCACACAGGCATTAGACGTGGTCAGAGAGCATTCCGATAAATTTGAGGTATATGCTATCACTGCAAATAATAGCTTGGATTTGCTGGTGAAACAAGCCCGTGAATTTCAGCCTGAGGTGGTCGTGATTGCTAATGAAGATAAATATGAAGCCCTTAAAGCAGCATTGGCTGATCTGCCTATTAAGGTTTGGGCAGGAATGGATTCTATTGTTCAGGTAGTTCAGAGCGAACCTATCGATATAGTGCTTACAGCTATGGTTGGTTATGCCGGATTGGCTCCAACTATCAGTGCAATTAAAGCTAAAAAGCCTATTGCATTGGCCAATAAAGAGACATTGGTAGTTGCGGGTGAATTAATCACAGAATTGGCATTAGAAAATAAAGTGCCTATATTACCGGTCGATTCGGAACATTCGGCTATCTTTCAATGTTTAAATGGCGAATGTAGTCCTATCGAGAAAATATTACTGACTGCTTCGGGTGGCCCTTTCCGTAAATTCAACAAAGATGAATTGCAAAAAGTGACTAAGCATCAGGCTCTAAAACATCCTAATTGGGATATGGGAGCTAAGATTACCATCGATTCGGCAACGTTAATGAATAAAGGCTTTGAAATGATCGAAGCTAAGTGGCTGTTTGGGCTTACTCCCGATCAAGTGGAGGTAGTTGTACATCCTCAGTCCATTATTCATTCGATGGTACAATTCGAAGATTCTTCTATTATAGCGCAGATGGGTTTACCCGATATGCGTTTACCGATTCAATATGCATTTGCCTATCCGAATCGTCTGAAATCTAATTTCGAACGACTGGATATATTTAAACTGGGTACTATGACTTTCGAAGAGCCTGATATGGATCGATTCCGTAATCTGGCCTTTGCTTTTGATGCAGCCAATAAAGGGGGAAATATGCCTTGCATCGTAAATGCTGCAAACGAAATAGTTGTAGAAGCCTTTCTAAAAGAAAAAATAGGCTTTCTCGAGATGAGCGACATTATAGAGAAAACCATGCAGAAAGCTTCATTTATTCAAAAGCCAACGTATGACGACTACGTGTTGTCGAATACCGAAGCTAGAGAAGTGGCCACTGCTTTTATTTAAGCTTAGGTCACTAACAAATCATAGTAAAGAGATCAACGATCTTAATTATTTATTTTCTAAAACAGACTAATGGAAACATTTTTCATAAAAGCGTTACAATTAATTTTAAGTTTATCAATATTGGTTATTGTCCACGAATTCGGACATTTCTTTTTTGCCCGTGTATTTAAAATTAAGGTCGAGAAATTTTACCTCTTTTTCGATATAGGTTTTTCTTTATTCAAGTTTAAACCTAAAAATAGTGATACAGAATATGGTATCGGTTGGTTACCTCTGGGGGGGTATGTGAAAATTGCCGGAATGATCGATGAGTCGATGGATAAAGAGCAAATGAAACAGCCCGAACAACCTTGGGAGTTTAGATCTAAACCGACATGGCAACGTCTATTGGTGATGATCGGAGGTGTTCTTTTCAATATAATTTTGGCAATATTTATCTACTCAATGATTCTCTTCTCATGGGGCGATTCTTATATCTCTTTTAAAGATGTAAGCCGTGGTATGGAGTTTAGTCAGGTTGCAAAAGATGCAGGCTTTCAGGATGGCGATAAAATTATAAGTGCTGATGGCAGAGAGTTAAAATATCACATGGATAAAACATTGGATATAAATACCCTGATGAAGTTTGCCAATGCTAAAGAAGTTGTTATTGAGCGAAACGGAGAGTTACAAACAGTAATTATGCCTTTGGATTTTGCCGATAAGATGATAGGCTCAAAAAAGATGGCTTATGAAATGAAAATTCCACCTGTTGTAGACAGTGTACTTGTGGGTAGTATCGCCCAAAAAAGCGGTTTAATCAAAGGAGACAGTATTATATCGGTTAATGGCAAAGCGGTAGAATCTTTCGCCGGAATTCGGAAAAATATAGGGGAGAATCTAAATTCAGAAGTCGCTATCAGCTATTACAGAGGCGATTCTCTATATAGTACTACTGCAATTGTAGATAGTTCGGGTGTCTTAGGATTTACTTCTATCCCATTGACAGCCATTTGTCAGTTGAGACATGATGATATTGGTTTCTTTGCTTCATTTCCAGCAGGAGTGAATCTGGCAAAAGAAACCTTACAAGGATATATTGCACAATTCAGATTTGTATTCACAAAAGAAGGTTTATCTAATCTTAGTGGGTTTGGTGGTATCGGAAGTATGTTCCCTGCTACTTGGGATTGGCAAGCATTTTGGTTTATGACTGCATTCTTATCTGTGATTTTGGCTGTGATGAATATCTTACCAATACCCATGTTGGACGGTGGGCATGTGATGTTCTTGCTTTACGAAATGATTACTCGCCGAAAACCGAATGAAAAATTCCAAGAGTATGCTCAGGTTGCAGGTATGGTATTTATTTTTGCTTTACTGATCTATGCAAATGGAAATGACCTTTTCAAAGCCATATTCAAGTAAGGTCTCTGGTCTTTTTTATTACTAGTACAATAGTTAGTTATAACTTTAAAATATAGCATTAAATGTTTTGCATTACTTAAAAGGTAAATACGGATAATGAAAGTTACAGATTTAATCGAAAATAATGGAAAAACCGCTTTCTCTTTTGAGATATTGCCCCCTTTGAAAGGTAATAGTATTCAGAAAGCGTACAACATAATAGACAAGCTGATCGAATTTGATCCCAAGTATATAAATATAACTACGCATCACAGCGAAAATATATACAAGGAAATGCCCGATGGAACAGTTACTAAGGTGAATGTAAGAAAACGCCCGGGTACTGTAGCAATTGCAGCTTCTATACAGAATAAATATAATATTACTGCTATTCCTCACATGATCTGTAAAGGATTTACGAAAGAAGAAACAGAATATGCTTTGATAGATTTAAATTTCTTGGGAATTCATAATCTTCTTCTTTTAAGAGGAGATGCTCATAAGCTTGAGTCGGATCAATTGGCAGGTAATATGAATCAGTATGCAACTGATTTGCAGGTGCAGGTCAATCAATTTAACGAAGGAATAACAGCCGATGGAGGAACTTTTGATCGATTCGAAACTCCATTTTCTTATGGAATGGCTTGTTACCCCGAGAAGCATGAAGAAGCTCCCAACTTAGAGTCGGATATTCATTACTTGAAAATGAAACAAGAGCAAGGTGCAGAATATTTTGTGACTCAAATGTTTTTTGATAACAGTAAATATTTTTCATTCGTAGAACGTTGTCGTGCCGAAGGTATTACTATACCGATTATTCCCGGAGTAAAGCCGATATATAAAACGAATCATCTGACTCTTTTACCCAGAACATTCAGGTCTGATATTCCCGAAGAGCTGGCTTCCGAATTGAGAAAATGTCAGTCGGATGCAGATGCAAAAGAAGTCGGAATAGAGTGGGGGATTAAACAATGTAAAGAATTGATTCAATACGGAGTCCCCAGTATTCATTTTTATGCTCTAATGGCTACCGAAAGTGTACGCCGCATAGCTAAAGAAGTGTATTGAGATCAGTTAAAAAAGCGGTGAATGTAGAGGGCGAATAAATATTCGCTCGAAAACTAAATAAAAGAAGATAAAGAATAGTGTTTTTTAAAGATATAATAGGGCAAGAAGACGTAAAAGAACAATTGATAAGTTCGGTAAAAAAAGGTATTATACCTCATGCCCGACTCTTTTGCGGACCGGAAGGGGTAGGTAAACTATCTCTTGCGATTTCTTATGCTCAATATCTGAACTGCCTTGACCCTCAGGATAGCGATTCGTGTGGAAAGTGCAGTTCTTGTCTTAAATATAAGAAACTGGCACACCCCGATCTTCATTTTGTTTTTCCGGTAATCAAGAAAGACAAAAAAGAGGTATGTGATGATTATATCAATGAGTGGAGGACATTTGTAGGCGAGCATCATTATTTCAGCTTAAGCCAGTGGTTAGCATATGTTGGAGCTGAGAATGCCCAGGGTATGATCTATGCAAAGGAAAGCGAAGAGATTATCCGAAAGCTGAGCCTTAAAATATACGAGGCAAAGTATAAAACGATGATCATCTGGCTACCTGAAAAAATGCACGAAGCATGTGCCAATAAGTTGTTGAAAATAATAGAAGAACCTTATGATAAAACGGTTTTCATATTGGTTTCTAATACTCCTGACCAGATAATAACAACCATACAATCGAGATGTCAGCGTGTCAATATACATAATATTGCAGAGGGTGCTATTGTAGAGGCTCTAAAATCAGAATATAATATAACACCCGAAGATGCAGTTACGGTAGCTCACATAGCCAATGGCAGCTATCTGAAAGCTATTGAAACCATTAGTTTAGATGAAGAACATAAGTTCTTTTTTAATCTTTTTGTTCAAATGATGCGATCCTCCTATGCCCGTAGTATCAAAGATATTAAGGCGATTGCAAATGAAATAGCAACAGTTGGAAGAGAACGTCAGAAGAATTTTTTAGTATATTGTCAAAGAATGATACGTGAGTACTTTGTAAGTAATCTCAAACATTCGGAAATGGTATATTTAAATCAAGAGGAGAACCGTTTTGGAAATCGTTTTGCTCCTTTTATCAACGAAAAAAATATAATAGACTTTACCGCCGAATTGGCTTTAGCCGAACGGCATATCGAACAGAATGTAAATGCAAAGATGGTCTTTTTTGACTTATGTCTGAAAATAACCATGCTTTTGAAAAGATAAGGTCGTAGACCTATTTATTGCTTTGGCAAGTATAAGTACAACTGATAGTTATAATTAAAAGATGTTGCATCAAATACTTACTTTTGCTTATATAAACCCACAAAGTCGAAAAAGGGGCTTTGTTTTATTTAAAACATTATGGAACTTAATTTAAATCCCAATAAACAGTACAAGCCGGTAAACGATTGTTTAGGCACATGCAAAACTCCGATCGGTTGCACATGCGGTAAAAAGAAACAAACCGTTGTAGTAAATGGAATGCAAGTGAAAGCTTGTGGTTGTGGCAAAAATCCAGGAGGAGCTTGTGGAGGAGCATTGAAAAAGGCTGAGGCCGAGGCTGCTTCCGGAGGTTCTCCAACAGATGCTAATGCACCGTCAGCCCCCACAGGAGGCAGTTGTTGTTCGTCCGGCGGTGGCGGTTGTTCATCAGGCGGTTGCTCTTCGGGTGGCTGTTCATCAGGTGGCGGAGGCTGCTGCAGTAGTACTAAAGGTACTCACAAGTTAGAAGTTTTTGATTGGCTTTATGATATGCCCGAGTCGCAATTAGAGACTCAGATGGTAGAGGTTCAATTCAAAAATACGCGAAAAGGCTACTATTTAAATAGTAACAATCTCGATTTGTATAAAGGAGATATTGTTGCAGTAGAAGCTACTCCCGGTCATGATATCGGAGAGGTTACCCTGACCGGAAAATTGGTTCTTCTGCAAATGAAGAAAAGCAATTACAGAGGTCAGCCAGGCGAACAAAAACGTATCTATAGAATTGCTAAACCTCTGGATATTGATAAATACAATGAAGCTAAAGCATTAGAACATAAAACGATGCTAAGGGCCCGTGAACTAGCCGAAAGTCAGAATCTGAATATGAAGATCAGTGATGTGGAATATCAAGGCGATGGAAACAAAGCAATATTCTATTATATTGCTGATGAACGTGTCGATTTTCGTCAGCTGATCAAGGTTTATGCAGAACAATTCCGTGTAAAAATTGAGATGAAGCAGATCGGAGCCCGTCAGGAAGCAGGAAGAGTAGGAGGTATCGGCCCTTGTGGAAGAGAACTCTGCTGTTCAAGCTCGATGTCGAATTTTGTTTCGGTATCTACCTCCGCAGCCCGTTTTCAGGATATATCTCTGAATCCTCAAAAACTTGCTGGTCAATGTGGAAAACTCAAATGCTGTCTTAATTACGAAGTGGATACTTACGTAGAAGCTCAGAAAAAGCTGCCTTCGCGTGAGATTGTTTTGGATACTAAGGACGGATCATTTTTCCACTTTAAGACAGATATACTTTCGGGTATGATGACTTATTCAACAGATAAGCACTTTGCAGCCAATTTGGTAACGGTCAATAAAGATCGTGTCTATGAGGTGATGAAGATGAATCGCAACGGCAATAAGCCTGTGAGAATAGATATCGAGAATGCCGAAGTGCAGGAGAAAGCCGGAGCTATGGATATTCTGGAAGATAACATTAATCGTTTCGATAATAATTCGAATAACAAGAACAGAAAGAAGAAAGTTGTCAAAGGCGGAGGACGTCCTCAGACCGAAGCTACTGCTCAAGCAACAACTACGGAGAAAGAACCTAAGAATGTTGCAGTAAGCAATGAAAATAAGGAATCTGCTCCTAATTCTCAACGTAATAAGAATCGAAACAATAATAACAGGTTTAGAAACAGACCTCGAAATAATGAGAATCGGAACAACCGAAATGACAATTCGCCTCAGAATGAAGCATAAATTTGTATACATAAGTATATTGATAATAGGATTTGTATGTCTCTCGTGTGAAAAACGAGAGGCATATTATCGTTTTAGCGAACTTCAAGAAGATGAGTGGAGTAAGTTAGATACAATTTACTTTGATATAGATTCTTTATCAGTCCTACCTAATGTCCCTTATGATGTAACAATTGAACTGGTGAATAACTCAGATTACCCATATCAGAATATCTGGTTATATATTCTGGATGATTTTGAATCTCAAAATTTCACATTAGAAGAAAAGCAATATGAACTGGCTGATAAACTGGGCAAATGGCATGGATCAGGTTTTGGTTCATTGTACCAGTTACCTTTGCTCTATAAAAAAGATGTTGTTTTTCCTGAGAAGCGAAATTACCAGTTAAAGGTCGTTCATGGCATGCGTGATGAACCTTTGCAGGGTATTGAGAAAATAGGCTTAAAGATAGAGAGTACACAGAACTAAGGTTCTCTCTTATTACAAACTAACACTTCTACCAACCATGAAACTGCTATTAGTTGAAGATGAATTGGATTTACAGGAATCAGTAGTCGAATATCTCCAATCGGAAGGTTTTTCTATTGAAACGGCTTCTAATTATCCGGATGGAGAAGATAAAATTTCAATGTACAATTACGATTGCCTTATAATTGATATTTCACTGCCCGGTGGTAGTGGTCTTGACTTGATCCGATTACTAAAAGAAAAAGATACCGAAGCAGGAGTCATTATTATTTCCGCAAAGGATTCCCTTGATGATAAATTAATAGGCTTAGATATAGGTGCGGACGACTATCTAACGAAACCCTTTCATCTTTCGGAACTGAATGCACGTATAAAATCAATAATAAGAAGACGGAGTTTTAAGGGTGGGAATGTGCTGGACTTTAATGAAATAAAAATTTCATTTGATAGTCGGAAAGTATTTGTTAACGATAAAGAAGTTACCCTAACCCGTAAAGAGTACGATTTACTTTTGTTTTTCATTACCAATAAGTCGAAAGTATTGGACAAAGAAGCAATAGCCGAACATTTGTGGGGTGATAATATGAGCCTTGTAGCCGACTCTTTTGATTTTATATATACGCACATCAAAAACCTTCGTAAGAAGCTCATTGATGCAGGTTGCAAAGATTATATCCATACAGCGTATGGTGTCGGTTATCAATTCGAAGATAAATGAAATGAGCCTATTTCATGTCATAAGACGTTATTTATTACTGACCTTACTTTTTATCATAGTATTGGGATGTGTATCTACATTTTTTATCTTCAATACATTTATACACCAATCTACCGATCAGATTCTTTATGAATATAAAGATCGGGTCGAAAACTATGTAAAGTTAAATGATACGCTAACGATTATAACATCATCGGTATTTCAGCCTAACCGCATAGAAGAGAGACTGATAAATAACTCAGATAATTATACCTTAGGTCTTAAAGATACTTTGTTATATAGCGAGGCGACAGGCGATTTTCAACCTTATCGTCAACTTTATTTTGTTGTAGAGTATAAGCAACAACAGCATCTTATTACCTTGAATCAGCCTACAATAGTGCTCGATGATTTATTATATATTATTGTCGGATTACTTATCCTAATATTTGTGTTGTTCGGTATATTTATCTATTTAATAGATTTTTACCTGAAAAGGAAGGCATGGTCCCCCTTCTATAATACGATGAATAAATTACAGGATTATGATTTGGGAATAGGAGAAGAGCTTAATCTCAATGATTCGGGTATTAAAGAGTTCGATGACCTCAATAATGTCTTAAACAAGATGGTTCGTAAAATAAACGCTGATTATGAAAATATGAAAAACTTTTCAGAAGATATTTCTCATGAGATGCAGACTCCATTGGCTATAGTTCAATCAAAATTAGAAATTTTGAAACAAAGAACATTTGATGATAAAGATGCTTCATTATCTCTCAATACTATATCAAAGGCCGTTTTACGTTTGTCAAAACTAAACAAATCACTTTTGTTATTAACGAAGATTCGTAATGATCAATTCCAGGATGTTGACGAAGTAAATATTTCCGTTATAATAAATAATTATATTGAAGGACTTGTTGAATTAATTGAAGCAAAAGAAATTGCGTTAACCTTAAATATCTCCGATTGTATTTTACGCATGGATGCTCATCTTGCAGAATTCTTAATATCCAATCTAATCAGTAATTCTATAAGGCATAACATAAATGGAGGATATATCAAGATTAGCTTAGATGCACAAAGGTTAACAATCGAAAACTCATGCGAGGTAATCGAAGGAAACTCTGCAAACTTATTCGAAAGAATGGTGAGTAACAGAAAAGAAAATTCTACTGGGCTAGGGATGAGTATTATAAAGTCGATATGTGATAAAAATGAATTTAAGATAGAATACTCTTATCTCGATAAGAATGTATTTCTTATAATTCTAAACTTTACTTGATCATATTATCAGAGAATAAAAAGCCTACAAAATTAATCTTTCCCTATAAATTCACCTTTGTGTCCGAATTTAAGTTCTACAGAGCTGGCTAATTCTATATTATACCCATATTTTTTCTTCTTTATCTTAATAATTGCTCGGCGTGGATAATTTTTTGAGATGTATTGAGATATGCCTATAGGTAATAAGTCAATTATAGATTTAGGCATAGGTGTGTATTCTCCTTTTATTTTAATCCAGTTGCCATTGCTGTCAAACTCAATTTCATGTCCGCTTCGTAGGTCTGCTTCAAAACCATCATTGTCAGATTTTGATTTTACAATTTCATTCTTCGGAAAGTGGCGATTTATAAATTGTATTGCATTAGGAGGTAGTTCCCCTTTTTTATTACCAGCTTCGGAAATATTCGGAAAACAAACAAATATGAGTAGTATATATATGATATATTTCATAAAAGGGATAATGTTCTATTGACTGTAAAAATACATAATAATTGTGATATGAAAAGCCTGTTCTCTATTTCGCTTTTAATGAGACGAAAAGAGGTAGCCGCGTAGGGTACCTCTTTTCTTTATTATGTATGAAGCAATATTAGTAATCAACCTTTAAAATATCGCCATTGTGATTGAATTTTAATTCGGCATCTCGTCGTCCATTATCTAATTCGATTTTATAGCCGTAATCTTTTCTTTTTATTTCAGTAATTCTCCAATCCTTAAAATTCTGTCTGATGTAAGAATTAGTCTTCTTCGGGAGTAACTTTTGAATAGATTGAGGTAAAGACCCATATTCTTTAGTCTTGATTTGTTTCCAGTGGGCATAATAATCCAGCTCGACTTTAATATTGTTATCTAATTGTATATCATATCCATGCTTATCTCTTTTTATATGATATACTTTATTCTTCTTAAAATGATTTTTAAGAAAAGATTTGCCCTCTGATGGTAACTCCGAAATTGAAATTTGTTTGTACCGATGCCTTGCTTCAGCAGGTATCGAGAATGTTAGAAAGGTAATAAGTAGGATAGATAGAATATGCAACTTTTTCATGACACTTCAGTTTTAATATTAGTATGTTGTAAATTATACGACAAACGTAAATATCAAATCTAAAGATATTCTGAAGTTGATAAATTGTGGGATTATACTTTATTTGTAATCATTTTAATAAGACCTTCAATCCAATAGGGTTCGAAATTTAAACAAGGAACAAAAGTAAACTCTTCTCCTCCGGCTTTCATAAAGTTACCTTTAGCAACTATACCTATGTCATAAAGAGTTTCGAGGTTATCAGCCGGGAATCCGGGTGTGATAGCAATAACTTTTTTTACACCATTGACAGGAAGTTGTTTCATTGTCTCATTCAAATCGGGTTTCAGCCATTTAGGTCCAATTGCAGATGAATATACAATGCGATTTTTCTTAGGATCAATATCTAATTCCTTACTGACTAATCTTACGGTTTCTTTTATCTGATATACATAATCGAAATCTTTCCCTTTTTTCCAACCCAGTTCTACATGACTTAGAGGCAGACTGTGAAAGCTAAATACAAGTCTGTCATATTCCTTTTTGACATAAGGTTTAAGGCTTTCTGCTAAAGCATGTATATAGTTGGGGTCGCTGTAATATGGTTCTATGATTTTTAGCCTGAATGAATAAGGCTTTTTGTAAAAATGATCGGCGATAGCATCTACAACTGTTTTATATGACGATTGGGCATACTGGGGGAAGAGAGGTACAACCACTACTTCGTGTAATGTTGCGCATTTAGATTTTAGTTTTTTTAGAGCATCAGGAATAGAAGGTAATCCATAACGCATAGCTACCTCTACGGGCATGTGTGTAGCATCTTCTATTTTTCGAGCCAGTTGCATTGTATTATATAGCAAGGGCGATTCGGCTTGATTATCATCCCAAATGAGAGAATAATGTGATGCAGAATTGGAAGCTCTTAGTGGAGCTATAATTTTAGTAGCAAGAGTTGGTCTTATCCAATCGGGTACTGTCATGACCAGCGGATCGGATAACATGGCTCCTATAAAGAATTTTACATCTTCTTTGCTTTTCGTTTTGGGACTTCCTGTATTTACAATAAGAATGCCTCTCATGTGATATGATTACTATTAAGTAAAAGAAAATATTAATGGTGCATTTCAAGTGCATAACAACCTATTGCTGTTTTGTATGCAAAGCAATAAATAGTTCTGCGAATTTAAAACATACTTTTAAAGTAATAAGTATAAAAATACAACAAATTATTGAGTATTGCCATGAACCTACTTTCATTTTAAGGTGACAGACTTTTTTGTTGCTTTGTTGTAGCAAAAGGTATATGTTTTCATTGCTACCAGGGGATGTTAGATTAAATATTCTAATTACTTAAAGAATACTTATCCTTATTGATTTGATTTATATTTTTCAATTCTTATTTAATATTAGAATAAATTTTAAACGTGTTCTATCTTGTTAGGTTATTTGTGCTTTTGATTTACATAGTATTTGTTGGGTGGTGTTTATGTTGTTGATATATAGTGTTATGTTTATTCTGACTACATAGGATATGTGCTTTTTGTTTGTTGTCAATATTACAATAAGTCTTTCTGCTAATTATTGGCTATATCATTGGAATCATAATTTATAATACATTGTTTTAGTATTTGTGTAAGTGGTCAATACGGGTAATTCTACCTAACCATACCCCGATGAAAAAAGAGGAATGAGACTTGTTATGTCCTATCCCTCTTCTTTAATGAGTCTTAAATAATTTTGAGACCTTGCTCAGAATATTTATTTATACATAAGTCTCCAATAATTGAACATGAGTATTTGGAGTTATAGTAATACTTTTGGTGTTAGCCGCAGGCACTAATAAAGTTTCGCCTTGTTTCAATTCGATAGCGTTATTATTAGAATCTTTCACTTCGCAGCTTCCGTCCATACAGATATAAATAACAAAAGAATCTTTGTTACTATGATCTTGTGTGTATGGTTTATCTAATTCCAACAGGTTTGTTGTGAAATACTGACAAGATTCCAATGCAACAGTATCATTAGCCTTGTGTGAATAGTCAATTTTGTAATTGTCGTACAATTTAAAATCAATCGCATCCTTGGCTAACTCAGTATGAAGTTCTCTTCCATTACCATTTGCATCTTTACGGTTGTAATCGTAGATGCGATAAGTAATATTTGATGTTTGTTGAATCTCAGCAATAAATGTACCTGCTCCGATAGCGTGTACACGTCCTGCGGGAAGGAAGAACGAATCGCCTTTCTTCACATCGTGTTTGGCTAAGTAGTCAACAAAAGTGTTATCTTCTATACTCTTCACATACTTGTCAGGACTAAGAGCTTTAGCAAAACCCGAATACAAGAAA
The DNA here is from genome assembly GCF_011299335.1 of Dysgonomonas sp. HDW5B. Lineage (GTDB taxonomy): Bacteria > Bacteroidota > Bacteroidia > Bacteroidales > Dysgonomonadaceae > Dysgonomonas_A. The sequence continues at coordinate 583,372 of NZ_CP049858.1, read as the reverse complement.
GCTCCCGGTGTTGCATTGATAACATACCACATTTCGGTTTTGCCGAACGAGTTATGTCTTTTCATTCCCAATTCGTCATCGGGATGTACTTGTATCGATAGATTATCTCTGGCATCAATAAATTTGATTAAGAGTGGAAAAGTTGCTCCGAATTTCTCGAATACATGTTTTCCGACAAGGCTCTCTTTATATTGAGCTATCAGGTTTTGAAGATTAAGACCTCTCAGGTCTCCATTGTCAACAACCGAAACGTTGTTTTCTACACCCGATATTTCCCAGCTTTCACCAATTCCATCTTGTTGGGGTGTTATGCCTTTAAATTTACAAATATCAGATCCACCCCAAATGATTGATTTTAGGATTGGACTGAATTTCAGTGGATATAAGTTCATGATTGTTATATAAATTTGATTAATAAGCAATGTGAAATATTTACTTTTATGTGGCAGACAGTATTTAATGTCGTATTTCAAAACGATACCTAATAGCCGTTTCTATAGTGGTTAGACAATAAATAGGCCTGAGACCTTATGATTCCATTTTTACTTTTATAACAATCTTAATAACCGAGCCTTCTCCGATACATGGAGCATGTCCATCCTGCGGAAAAAAGATAACAAAGTTACCCGGCATCAAATCAAATTTGACAGTAGGCTTATCTTCGAAGAATTGAATGTCTTTAGTTGTATCAAAAGGAGCAGCCTCTTTTTGTAAGCCGGCTCTTTCTATCCATCCAAAACCTTCGGATTTCGAAACAGGTATTTGTATATCCAAATACTTATTATGAACTTCAAGTCTTGCCTGTTCAGGTGTTTTCAGATTGCTTTCACTGATGATTGCAAATATGTTCTGTCCGTCAATTTCAATTTTTCCCAATTTTAGGTTTTTCATATCCAAGGATTTGATAAACTCAATCGCTTTAGGAAATAAAGGGTTCAGGCTTTCATAGTTCGAAATTTTTTCAATACTGTCTATTATCATGATGTTTTTTTATTTAAGATTATACACAAAAGTAACAATTAATTGCAAGAATAAAATATGAATAAGTGTAGTAAAATATTTATTGTTGCTCTAACGGGCTCACTTAAACATTCTTTAGTATATTTAGGCTAATAAAGGCCTGAAATTTTGATAGAGATAATTTATTAACAGACCAACCTAATTTATTTTCATTTATCTTTGTACTCAAAGATTTGATTTTTATGCAAAAAGATATAGACTTAAGGGTAAGCCCCGATCAAGCCGCAGATATAAATCTCGTTAAAGGTATTGCAGCAGACAAAACCAATACCAAAATGACGGAGATTACAGATGTGCGGATAATGAAACGTTCGATTGATGCTCGTCAGCGTAATATTTTTATCAATTTACGTGTCAGGTTATATATCGGAGAACCTCAGCCGGATGTGTTTTTTGAGAAAACAGATTATCCCGATGTAAGTAAGTCACCTCAAGCAATCGTTGTAGGAGCAGGTCCCGGTGGATTATTTGCTGCTTTACGACTTATTGAGCTTGGTGTACGACCTATTGTTGTGGAAAGAGGTAAATCGGTAAGAGAACGTAAAAAAGATTTAGCGACTATCAATAGGGAGCATATTGTTGATGGAGACTCCAACTACTGTTTCGGTGAAGGTGGAGCAGGTGCCTATTCGGATGGAAAGCTCTATACCAGAAGCAAGAAGCGTGGCAATGCCGATAAGATATTGAATGTATTTTGTCAACATGGAGCAACTACCGATATTCTGATTGATGCCCATCCTCATATCGGAACAGATAAACTTCCTGCAATTATTCAACGGATGCGTGAACAAATAATTTCGGCAGGAGGAGAGGTTCATTTCGAGACTCGTATGGATGAACTTATTATTGAGAATAATGAAGTAAAAGGTATCAAAACCAATACAGGCAAAATATTTGAAGGATATGTAATATTAGCAACAGGGCATTCGGCTAGAGATGTATATTATATGCTTCATGACAAAAAAGTAAAGATAGAAGCTAAAGGTTTAGCAGTAGGTGTTCGGGTAGAACATCCTGTACATTTGATAGATCAGATACAATATCATAATCCTGAAGGACGTGGCGAATATTTGCCTGCTGCCGAATATAATTTTGTAGTTCAATCGGGCGATAGAGGTGTCTATTCGTTTTGTATGTGTCCGGGTGGAATTGTGGTAGCTGCTGCCAGTGGCGATCGTCAGTTGGTTGTCAACGGAATGTCGCCCTCTAATCGTGGATCAAAATGGTCAAATTCGGGAATTGTAGTTGAAATACATCCCGGAGATTTTCCCGAATACCAAGAATATGGAGAACTTGAGCTTCTTAAATTTCAGGAGGACTTAGAAGAGAAAGCTTGGATTGCAGGAGGGAAAACTCAGGTTGCACCCGCACAACTTATGTCTGATTTTGTAAACAATGTAAAAAGCGAAGAACTGCCTAAGACATCTTATGCACCGGGTATTACATCTTCTAACTTGAATGAATGGCTGCCTCCGTTTATTTCGGAACGCTTACAGGATGGTCTACGAAAAGTAGGAGCAACTTATAAAGGATACTTAACCAATGAGGCTATTTTATTGGGAGTCGAAAGTCGTACTTCTTCACCTGTCCGTGTTTTGCGTGACAGAGAGACTCTTCAACATGTCGAAATAAAAGGTCTTTATCCTTGTGGCGAGGGTGCAGGTTATGCGGGTGGAATTGTTTCTGCCGGAATGGATGGTGAACGCTGTGCAGAGGCGTTGGCTGGAGTATTATTGAAAAACTAACTATTTATTGATATAGAATTTTGTAGGGGCGAATAATTTTCGCCCTTTTTTATTTTAAGCTATCAATACCTGTTTTTCCACAATTTTCGCAAATGCTCCAATATCTTCGATTCGGCAGGATTTGCTTGAGGTTCCCAAAACTTGGCACTTTTTATTTCTTTAGGGAGGTAGTCTTGTTGAATGAAGTTATCCTTATAATCGTGGGCATATTTGTACTCTTTGCCGTAGTCTAATTCTTTCATCAATTTGGTTGGTGCATTACGCAGGTGTAGAGGTACAGGTAAATTGCCTGACTCTTCTACTAATGCTAAAGCCTTGTCAATAGATAAATATGCCGAATTACTTTTGGGTGAAGTTGCCAGATATACGGTTGTTTCAGCCAGAATAATACGACCTTCGGGCCATCCTATTTTTTGAAGGGCATCGAAGCAAGCATTTGCCAACAGCAAAGCATTCGGATTTGCTAAACCAACATCTTCGGCTGCCGAAATAACTAATCGGCGGGCGATGAATTTAGGGTCTTCGCCTCCTGCAACCATTCGAGCAAGCCAATATATGGCAGCATCGGGATCGCTTCCCCGTATCGATTTGATAAAAGCCGAAATTATATCGTAATGCATTTCGCCACCTTTGTCGTAGGCAGCAGGGTTTTCTTGCAAACGTTCCGTTACTATTTTATCTGTAATGATGGTATCGCCTTCGTCTGCCGATATAACCAAATCAAGAATATTTAATAATTTTCGGGCATCCCCTCCCGAGTATTTTAGAAGTGCATCGGTTTCCTGTATATCTATATTCTTTTCTTTCAGAATAATATCTTCTGTTACCGCCCTGTTTATCAGAGTGAGCAGATCGGCTTTATCCAATGATTTAAGTACATAAACCTGACAACGTGAAAGAAGCGGGCGAATAACCTCAAATGAAGGGTTTTCGGTGGTTGCTCCTATCAAAGTTATTACTCCAGTTTCTACTGCCCCAAGAAGTGAATCTTGCTGCGATTTACTGAAACGGTGTATTTCATCAATAAAAAGAATAGGGCTTTTGGTGGTATTGAAAAAGGTGTTTTTTTTAGCTGTATCTATTACTTCACGTACATCTTTTACACCCGAATTAATTGCACTTAGTGTATAGAAGGGAGTGTCAAGCGTATTGGCAATTATTTGAGCCAGAGTTGTTTTTCCTACGCCCGGAGGTCCCCAGAGCAGAAATGAAGGAACACGCCCCGAATCTATCATTCGTCGCAATACAGCTCCCTCACCGACCAAATGTTTCTGACCGATGTATTCGTCCAATGATCGGGGACGTAAACGTTCTGCTAAAGGCTGGCTCATATTTTTTAGTTTACACTTTATTATTGTATTTGTTGAAGCACTTCATCCAATTGCTCGCTAAAATGTGTATTACCATTTCGCTCATCAAACTGTTGTGCAAAATAAAGAGCAATTTTGTAATAATGATCGTATAAATCATCCAGACTATAGGTATTATCTTCCCTGTAATAAGGATGGTTACTACTTATATTATCTATTATTCGAGTACCTCCACCTTTAAATAAGGCTAGTGTTGAAGCTGCAAAATCGAATCGGATAGCGTCTTCAGCACCAAGTTCCCAATTTACATATTTATCAAAGTATGTCCAAGCTTTCTCTTTTTCGAATTTGGACATATAATACATCATCAAAGTTACTTCATATAATTGAAAAGGATAATTAGCCAATTCGGAAAATTCCTTGTCCGCTTCTGCAAAATAATGAGCAGCTCTAGGATCGTTCATTTTACCCCCAAAGTAGTAAATGAGTCCGCTGTAAACAGGAATCGGGTTCATTTTGTGAACAGAGCGTTGTGCAGTAAATTCCTGAATATGGGCAATTGCTTTGTCAAAATTACCTTCAAACATCTCTACATAGATAGTTGTAATGAGGTCGTTACTCAGAGAAGTCATACTGTCCTCAGATTCCTTATCTCTTAAATCGAGATATTTACGGGCATCTTCTTTACTACCCAGAAAAAGCGACCAGTTGGACATGATATTGTAATACTCTCGGCTACTCATTCCACAATCAATAGACCTTTTTCTGAAATCTTCGAGAATAGCTTCTATCTGTGGCTTCGATATATTCAGATTATTGTAGGATACGGCTGCCATCCACTTGTACTCGTTCAGAATCTCTTCCTCCGAATACAGTTCGGGATCAGAATCATAAGCATTCAATATCCATGCAAAGGCAGGAAAACTTTCGCGAGAGTGAGCAGTAAACTGTTCGTTACGAATTAATTCCATCCTGAGATCGAACCCCCAATCCATATCGTTATTAGCGTCGGCAATATGTATCGCCTGTTTTAATAACATGATTCTGTCATCGGCGTCTTTTACATTTTCAGTATCTAAAAGTATTTTCTGTATCTCAAGATTATAATTCATTCTATTTGAGTTTTAGGTACGAGACCTTTTATAGGGATACTGTTTCTTCTAATGCTTTCATAAACGCATTAGTTCCGTTGCGTGCATCAAATTGCTGAGCCAGATTTCGAGCTTTTTGGTAATAATAATCATAAAGATCTGCTATCTTATAATTCCCGTCAGCTTTAAAGTAAGGCAGCTTCTCGCTCATTGTCAATTGTTTTTCTCCTTCCTGTTTAAGCAGAGTCAAAATGTTTTTCGAGAAATCGAAACTGATTGCATCTTCTGCCCCTATTTCCCAATCGGCATATTTCTGGAAATATTCCCAAGCTCTGTCTCTATCGTTTTTGTTCAGATAGAAAATAAGGTCTGATATGTTTGAAATGAGTGAAGTATCGTTTTCTTTAGCTTCTGCAATTTCTTCTTCTGCTTTTGTGAAAAACTCAGCAGCTCTTTCGTCACCTGCTTTCGATAAATAATAAGTCAGATTACAAAAAGTAGCCAAAGGCATAACTCCGCAAGTCAGTTTTTTTGTAATAAGATCATTGGCTGTGGTTATGGCTTTATCAAATTGACCTTCGATAAGTTCAATCTCTACCTTTGTATCCAGTTCACAAGCAGGACAGTGCGACATCCGATCACGAGGAGTATTGTCCCGCAATTCGAGATACTTGTTTGCTTCCTGCATATCACCAATGAAAAGATTCCAATAAATCATTACACTATAATATCCACGAGGAGTATACCCGTTGCGTTCCATCCTCATTTTCAGGTCAGCCATAATAGATTCCACCTGCTGACGTGAAATATTTACATTACGCCTTGCTGCAGCTGCCATCCATTTGTATTCCCAAAGAAAATCATCTTCGTTGAATAATTCGGGGTTGGCATCGTATGTACTAAGTATCCAGGTAAAGGCTGGAAAGCTTTCGGTACAATGCGACGTATCTTTCTCCTGCGATATAAGATCGAGACGCAGATCAAATCCCCAATCCAGATCGTTATTGGCATCTGCGATCTGTATGGCTTGCTTCAATAAATTAATTTTATCTTCCGGATGTGATAATGACTCCAGTTTCAGTAATATTTTTTGTATTTCCAGATTATGATTCATCTATTAGCTTATTTAGTGTTTGAGTAGTAACAAAGGTAAAATAAATCTGAGGATATTCCAATAAAAATACGCCATCTCGTCTTTTAGTCATTTAAGTAATTCTATTGTAAAATAGATAGTTATCATTGAATAATCTATCCGTAAATATTTACCATATTTATATCGTGCATATAATCTATCTAATTAGTACCTTTGCAGGATAGGTAATCGTAAGTATTTAATGCAACATTTTATCAGCTGTATTTATACTTGCCCAAGTAATAAGAAGGTCCGAGACCTTAAAATGTAACTATACTAATTAGATGCTATCAAAAATTACTGACGAATTTGATCTTCACATCGAAGAAGCTGCAATCAGATTGAGCGAGGTTATCAGAAAAACTCCACTTGAATTAAATCTTTCATTATCCCGCAATTTCGACTCAAATATATATTTGAAGCGTGAGGATTTGCAAGTAGTTCGTTCTTACAAGTTAAGAGGAGCGTATAATATGATGAGTTGTCTGGATGCCGAATTGCTGAAAAAAGGCGTAGTGTGTGCCAGTGCCGGTAATCATGCACAGGGAGTTGCTTATAGTTGCAATCAGATGGGAGTTAGAGGCGTTATCTTTATGCCGAAAATTACTCCTAAGCAGAAAATTGAGCAAACCCGAATGTTTGGCAATGGCAATATCGAAATCATTTTAATAGGTGATACTTTTGATGATTGTGCCAATGCTGCAAAAATATATACCAAAGAGCATAATATGACTTTTATACCTCCTTTCGATCATCCTCAGGTGATAGAAGGGCAGGGAACAATCGGGCTCGAAATCTTAAAAGAAATTCCCGAAGGAACTATCGACTACCTTTTTATTCCCATTGGGGGAGGAGGTCTTTGTGCCGGAGTGGGTGCTTATATAAAAGATCATTCGCCCAACACCAAAATAATAGGAGTGGAACCTGCCGGAGCACCTTGTATGAAAGCTGCTTTCGAAGCAAAACAGCCTGTAACATTAGCTCAGATCAATAAATTTGTTGACGGTGCGGCTGTACAACGTGCGGGAGATATTACTTATCCTATTTGCGAGAAAGTGATCGACGATATTTGTCTCGTTCCTGAAGGGGAAGTATGTACGACTATTCTTAAATTATATAATAAAGATGCCATTGTTGTAGAACCTGCCGGAGCGTTGGCTATTACTGCATTGAATCATTATGCTGACGAGATAACAGGTAAGAATGTGGTTTGTATTGTAAGCGGTAGCAATAACGATATCAACCGTATGCAGGAAATCAAGGAGCGTTCTTTGATTTTTGAAGGTTTGAAGCATTACTTTATTATACGGTTGGCTCAACGTCCGAATGCTTTTAAGGACTTTCTGAATGAAGTTTTAGGAGAGCATGACGATATTGTTCGTTTCGAATATATGAAAAAGAACGATCGTGAAAATGGCCCTGCATTGATAGGTATTGAGGTCGACTCGGTAGGAGAGTACGATAAGCTGATAGAGCGAATGGTTAAATACGGTCTTGATTTCACGCAACTTGACCCTGATAGCGATTTAGGAAAATATATCGTATAATGGATATCTAAAAGAAAATAAGGATAGAGGCGTAATGTGTATTACGTCTCTTTTTTTTACCTCAAACCTTTGACCGTTTTGATTCGTAAAACAGTTATAGAAAGTTATAATCTGAGAATATATCATCAAAAAGTTACTTTTACTTATTACCTTTAGTTCTCAAATTTATTTTATCATGAAACAATTTTTTATCAGTGCAGTACTATTGATGGCTGCCTTTGCCGTGAATGCACAAAGTTTTAATGTCGGAACTTATAATGTTCGGAACGATAATCCGTCGGACGTGGGTAATATGTGGAAAGACCGCTCTCCGTATGTTGCTAAATTAATTCAGTATCACGATTTCGATTTTTTCGGAACTCAGGAGGCTTTGCCTAATCAATTACAGGATATGAAAGCAGCTTTACCCGGTTATGACTATTATGGTGAGGGTAGAGACGGAAACGGGCAAGGAGAGCACTCTGCGATATTTTATAAAACAGATAAATATAATTTATTGAGTAAGGGTGATTTTTGGTTGTCTGCAACTCCCAATGTTCCATCTAAAAGCTGGGATGCACCTTGCTGCAATCGTATTTGTACATGGGTTGAATTGCAGGATAAAAAATCGGGTAAGAAATTTTTTGTTTTCAGCGCTCACTATGATTATGAAAAAGATTATGCACGTAACGAAAGCAGTAAGTTGATCTTGTCTAAGATCGAGGAAATAGCAGGTGATAACCCCGTTATATTTGTAGGAGACCTGAATGGTGGAATGGATAGCTCATGGGCTCAACTCATTAATAATTCAGGGGTGCTGAGAGATACTTACTATGATGTTAAACAACCGTATGCAAACAATTCGTCATACAATGCATGGGGTAAACTTCTCGAAAAATTAGATGATTTGGATAAGGGTATTATAAGCAATAACGAAATATTGGATCATATCTATTTCAGTAAGCATTTCAAAACCGATAGATGGGGTATGTTGACTGATACTTATAATATAGGTAAATTTCCATCAGATCACTTTCCCGTACTGGTAAATGCAGAATGGGTTAAGTAAGCCGATTAAATAAAATAGAATTTATAAGATTTTTTATATAAAAGGGAGGAGGACTAAAATCCCTCCCTTTTCTTGTTGGATATTTATTGAGAATAGAAAGAACATATTGTAAAACAATTTTTTCTATATCCTGTTAAATAAGAAGATTTAATATCTTTAGAAAAATAACAAAATTCCAGTTATGGAAAGGAATAAAATAAGAGAACGATTAACATTAAAACCTTTTGGATTAGAATATATAGATCAGTTTAATGAACTGTTGCGGTATGTATTTCAGGTAACGAATAGCGATATTCAACAAAGTGGATATGAGGATGGCGAAATTGTAAAATCGAAACGTCCCATACTGAAAAATGCAGATGTTATCGGATGGTTTAACGACGATCAGTTGGTCTCTCAATTATGTATTTATCCATGTCAGGTAAATATTCATGGAAAAATATTTTCGATGGGAGGTTTGACAGGAGTAGGCACATACCCCGAATACGCCAATCTTGGTTTAATGAACGATCTCATAAAATCAGGACTACAGATAATGAAAAATAAGGGGCAGTGGATTTCTTACCTTTACCCTTATTCGATACCCTATTATCGCCGCAAAGGGTGGGAGATTATGTCCGATCACTTGACTTTTACGATAAAAGATAGTCAGATACCTAAAAATATTTCGGTAAAAGGTTTTGCAGAAAGATTACCCGTAACCGATCCCGATGTGATTTCGGTATATGATAAATTTGCTCGGAGCAATCATGGAGCCTTAATTCGAGGTAATCAGGAGTGGGAAGAGTATTGGAGATGGGAAAACGAAGATGAAAGAACAGCCGCCGTTTATTATGATAAGGAAGATGTTCCTCAAGGATATATTTTATACTGGATAGAAGAAGATATTTTTCATATCAAAGATATTATTTACTTAAATCAAGAAGCTAGAGTAGGGCTTTGGAATTTTGTTTATGCCCATTATTCGATGGTAGATGAGGTGCAGGGAAATATTTATAAAAACGATCCTCTTCACTTTCTTTTGGATGATGGACAGATCAAAGAGACCATTGAGCCTTATTATATGGCTCGCATAGTTGACGTGACTGAATTCCTTAATAATTTTCCGTTTAAAGATTCGGATATATTTACACCTTTCCATTTTGTGGTTTCCGATTCTATTGCCGAATGGAATCAGGGTGTATTTGGTCTGGTGAAGAATGAAAAAGGTAAACTTGTTCATACAAATGAAGCAGTCGGTAATCCTGTATATCTGGATATTCAGACATTGACTACCATGCTGATGTCGTATCGAAGTCCCTCGTATCTGCATAAAATTGAACGACTGCAAGCAGACGAAAATACACTTGAAATACTAGAGCAAATAATACCCGATAATCAGCCGTATTTTTCTGATTATTTCTAAATGCTTATAGACTATATAAAATAAGGAAGCTCTATATTTTACATAGAGCTTCCTTATTTTTATTATATTTAGAGTATAATAAAAAGGTCTGTGACCTTCTTAATAAGCTCTTGCAAATACTACTCGTTGAGCTGATGGGTTACCTGTAACCATACATTTTCCCGGAGTTTTGTCTCCCTCTAAAGGTATACAACGGATAGTTGCTTTGGTTTCATTTTTGATTTTCTCCTCGGTTTCGGGAGTTCCATCCCAATGAGCCATAATAAATCCGCCTTCTTCTATTTTTACTTTAAATTCATCGTATGAATCTACATTGATTGTGCTGGCTGCTCTGAAATCAAAAGCCTTTTTGTAGATGTTCTCTTGAATATCATTCAAAAGATTTTTGATATATACATCCAGATTGTCACACGAAACAGTTTCTTTAGTTAGAGTGTCACGGCGGGCAACTTCGATTGTGTTATTCTCAAGATCACGACCACCCATTGCCAGACGAACAGGTACGCCCTTAAGTTCGTATTCAGAGAATTTCCATCCTGGTTTTTTGTTATCTGCATTATCGTATTTTACACTGATTCCCAGATTTTTCAAAGCAGAAATAATTCCTTTTACTTTTTCGTTGATCTGGGCTAATTGCTCTTCGCTACGGTAAATAGGCACGATTACTACTTGGTATGGAGCCAATTTAGGAGGAAGTACAAGACCATTATCATCGGAGTGAGCCATAATAAGTGCACCGATCAAGCGAGTAGAAACTCCCCATGATGTTGCCCACACATAATCTTGCTTACCTTCTTTGTCTGTAAACTTTACATCAAAAGCTTTAGCGAAGTTTTGCCCCAAGAAGTGAGAGGTTCCCGATTGAAGCGCTTTTCCATCTTGCATCAAAGCCTCAATAGTATATGTGTCGATAGCTCCTGCAAAACGTTCCGAAGCCGATTTTACACCTCTTACTACAGGCATTGCCATGTATTTCTCTGCAAATTCGGCATACACTTCAAGCATCTTTTTAGATTCTTCCTCTGCTTCTGCTTTTGTAGCATGAGCAGTATGTCCTTCTTGCCAAAGGAATTCGGCAGTACGAAGAAATAAACGGGTACGCATTTCCCAACGAACCACATTAGCCCATTGATTTATCAATATAGGAAGATCGCGATACGATTGAATCCAGTTACGATATGTATTCCAAATAATAGTTTCCGATGTTGGTCGAATGATAAGTTCTTCTTCCAGTTTTGCCTCAGGATCAACTATTACACCCTTTCCTTCGGGATCGTTCTTTAAACGGTAGTGAGTTACAACAGCACATTCTTTGGCAAACCCTTCAACGTGATCGGCTTCTTTGCTTAAGAACGATTTGGGTATGAAAAGCGGGAAATATGCATTTTCGTGACCTGTTTCTTTGAACATATCATCCAACTGACGTTGGATTTTTTCCCATATTGCATATCCGTATGGTTTAATAACCATACATCCACGTACAGCAGAGTTTTCTGCTAAATCTGCTTTTAGTACCAAATCAAGATACCATTGACTATAATCCTGACTTCTTGGAGTCAGTTCTTTAAGCTCTTTTGCCATGTGTTGTATAACTTTTCTTTCAAATTATTTTCTAGTACTGCAAAGTTAGCAAAAAAGCCAATTGATAAATACTATTGATATTATGAAAATAAAAAGGACAAGCAATATTGCTACCGCCTGCCCTTTTCCCGGAACTAAGGTCACAGACCTTTTTGTTGCTTTGGAATATATAACTCCAAGTAATAGTTGTAATTATTTAAAGTGAAATTAAAGATTTCCTTTAATATCGGCTTATCTTTAAAGGTCATCGACCTGTTTGTTGTTTACTCATCTTCGGTATATGCAATTTCTCCATGTTGAGAAATATCAAGACCGATAGATTCGTCCTCTTTGCTAACCCGTAAGCCTACCAGTTGATCAACAATAAAAAATAGTACGAAAGTACCGATAGCACTAAATGCAATAGAAGCTCCACTGGCTATTATTTGTATCAATAGTTGATCCCAATTGCCAAACAAAGCACCTTGAACCCCGTCTGCTCCTGTTACAAACTGAGTAGCGAATACTCCTGTAAGTATAGCACCTACAAGCCCTCCGATACCATGTACCCCAAATGCATCCAGAGAATCGTCGTATTTTAGTTTGGGTTTTACATATGCCACCATAATAAAGCAGATTAAAGAGGCGATAAGTCCGATAAAAAATGCACCCATTACATCAACTGTACCTGCTGCCGGTGTGATAGCAACTAATCCGGCAACTGCACCTGTACAAATACCTACAACGGTTGGTTTTTTATTGATAATCCATTCCAGAGACATCCATGTAACAGCTGCAACTGCTGTAGCAAAGTGTGTTACTAGAAAAGCATTGGCTGCCAGACCATCGGCTGCCAATCCGCTACCGGCATTAAAACCAATCCATCCTAACCATAGTAAAGCTGTACCCATTACTACGAAAGGTATATTGTGTGGTGTTACAGGGTGTCCTGTAGTGCGATATCCCTTACGACGTCCCAACATAATGGCCATTACCAGAGCCGATATACCTGCATTGATGTGTACTACTGTACCTCCGGCAAAGTCAATCGCACCCATTTGTTGAAGCCAGCCGCCTCCCCAAACCCAGTGAGCCATAGGGTTATAAATGAAAAGTGCCCATAGGATGCTGAAAAGAAGAAACCCCGAGAATTTTATTCTTTCGGCAAACGCCCCGATTATCAGAGCAGGGGTAATAACAGCAAACATACATTGAAATAAAGCAAATAGTATCTCCGGAATATTTCCTGCTGTCAAAGTCTCAAGCGTTATACCATGTAAAAATACTTTATCGAAACCTCCGATTACAGCTCCCAGGGAACTGCCACTTTCCATAAAACTTGTGCCGAATACCCAACTATATCCAATCGCAAACCATTCGATGGTAATAACTGCGGTAAGAATTAAGCAGTGCATAAGGATGCTCAGAACATTCTTTTGACGAACCAATCCGCCATAGAATAGAGCCAACCCCGGTATGGTCATCATTAATACCAATACGGTTGCTACTATAATCCATGCTGTATTTCCCGAATCTAAAGTTGCAGGGGTGACTGTTTGTGTGACTTCCTGAGCCATAAGTGCCGGAGTGGATAATAATAAACCGGCTAATGCTGCATATCGAATTAATCTCTTTTTCATAATCACGTTTACCTTTTTGATGTTTTTACCTAATAACCTCTTTTTACCTTATTCTTCTTCTTTATTATAAAGAGACTCGTCTCCGTGATCACCTGTGCGAATTCGTATCGATTGTTCTATTGACGAAACAAATATGCGTCCGTCTCCGCTTTCTCCAGTAAATGCCGATTTTAGTATTGCATCGATTGATTTTTCAACATTAATATTTCTGACTACAAATGATATGTAGATCCTGTCGATGGCATTAATATCGTAGGCGATACCTCTGAATATTAATCCTTGTTTAGCATCACCTTGTCCTTTCACATCCCACCATGAAAGGAAGTCTATATCAGCTGCGTGTAGGGCTGTTCGTACTTCAGTAAATTTAGATTTACGAACAATGGCTTCAATTTTTTTCATACTTCGGTTTATTATTTTGTTATATATGTTTATTTGTTTGATTCGAACTTATCTGAGTGTTATTCCAAATACAAAATTTATATCTTCATGAACCGGATTCACAATTACGTTGGCAAATATGGGAACGCTGAAAGATTCTGTTATTTTTATTTCTTTGGATGCTCCTAGATGCACCGATGTAAAGCTGAATTTATCAGTTCCATAAATGGTACTTGCCCAAGGAGTAAAGCCGGTTCCTATTCTAAATCCTACTTCTTTAATTGCAAAAGGGTAATTAAATTCGATATAGGTTGAAAATGAATTATCTCCGTTTGCTTTTTTATTGGCTTTACCGAATAGAAACGTATTCCATGATACGCTGAGAGGAAATGATTGAGGGAGAGTGTATGCGAGAGCAGTTTCGAAAGAGTGTCCAACGTTTCCATCTGTAGGAGAACTGAAATAATGAAATGCATTTTCGCCATCCCACCAATAATCTGTGGCTGTAAAAATTATATTATTAGAAGTATAAGAGGCATAAAAGTCAACCTCCTTATGATCATTACTGGTTACATCTACTGAGCCCCATATACCAAGAGTAAACCCGTTTAAAGAAGCCGAAACTGCAGGCTGGGCACTTGCTCCGGCAGCTTGCTTAATACCACGCCAAACATAGCTGCTAACAAGATCTGCTGAAAGATTGGCTTTTAATTTTGATCCGGTCTCTGATTGAGCCGAAGCTTCGTTTGTGAACATTGAACAACAAGCAATTAAACCTAAAAAACACTTTTTACCCCTCATGGTCTAAATATTTAAAGATGTTAATATTGTTATTTGTTGAGAAAATTGAAATTAAATTTTGCTGATTGCTATCATATAATTTGTTTGTAACGTAAAAGTAGATCTTTTTGTTTTGATTTGGAAGTTTTAAATAGAATATTTTATCAAATAGTTTGTTTTATTCCCGTTTTGTGTCTAAATGATCGAACTTGTGCTTGTTTCTATTTTTATTGATCATAAAAAAACAAATATCTCAGGTTGTTCACGTGAGCAACCTGAGATATTTGTTTTGTCGATTATGTATATTCGCTTTTTTTTAATGGGGTTAAATGAAAAAAGGATAAATAACTCTGTTATTTATCCTTTTCTTATGTAGAATAATTAGTAATTACTTTTTTGTAAATAGTCTACCAAGTTCACCTATCCACAATACTGAAGATGTAGCAGCTATAATGATTCCCCAATCTTTAGCAAGTAGAGGAACTGTACGGAATACATCTCCACCAAATGTTACGATAAGCATTTGTCCTGCCAATATAATTCCTGCCACGATTATAAATCCGAAGCTATCTTTCATTCCTGCAAAGGCTGATTTTCCGGTTTGGAAAGCTTTTGCATTGAACATATTCCAGAACTGTAGTAAAACGAATACAGTAAAGAAATAGGACAAGAAATAAGCATAACGATGGTCTGCATCTATATAATCGAAGAATGTATACAGATTTGCTTGTACATTAAAGTAGAATAGCATCGCCATTAAAACAGCTACAAATATTAAACCGACAAATAAGATTTTGCTTCTCATCGGAGGTGTAATAATAAAGTCACTGTTCTTACGAGGCTTGTTATTCATTACATTCGGGTTAGGAGGTAATGAAGCTAAGGCTCCTGCAGCAAATGTGTCCATGATAAGATTTACCCATAACATCTGAGTTACCGTCAGAGGCAATTCGTGTCCAAATATAGAACCTAAGAATACAAGAAGAAGTGCAGCAACATTTATTGTTAACTGGAATAATATGAAACGTTGTATATTTTGATAAAGCGAACGTCCCCACATAACAGCAACAGCAATACTGCTGAATGAATCGTCCAGTAAAGTGATATCACTGGCTTCTTTTGCTACGGATGTTCCCGATCCCATCGAAAGACCTACGTCAGCATGATTAAGTGCCGGAGCATCATTTGTTCCATCACCTGTAACAGCTACAATTTCGCCCGATTGTTTCAGTAATGATACTAAACGTTGTTTGTCGGACGGACGTGCACGACACATTATCTTAAGACCCTTTATTCTATTGAGAGCTTCTTGATCTGATAAAGCTTCGAAGTCAGGACCTGTTATAATATTCAGGTCAGAATCTTTATCATCTTTCCATATACCTATCTGGCGTCCGATCTCGCGGGCAGTCGCATAGGTGTCACCGGTAACTATTTTCACATTGATGCCTGCTTGTAGACATTCTGTTACCGCATCAGGTACATCTGCACGAACGGGGTCAGATATAGCAGTGATGCCTTGGAAGATGAAATCTTTGTCATGAGCATCTATAGCAGTCGATTCATCTGCAATTTTGTAAGCAAAGCCCAATGTACGCATTGCTTGATTCTGATATTGCAAAAGTTGCTCTTCTATCTTTTCTTTCAATTCAGATACAGGTACCGATCCGTTCTCTGTTTGAACAACAGAGCATTTTCCGAGAATAATTTCCGGAGCACCTTTTATGTACATGATCTTTCTTGATTTCGCAGAAGCATTTGATTCTACGATTGTAGCCATGTATTTACGCTCGGTAGAGAAAGGAAGTTGTTCAATAACCTTTGTGCTTTCTCTCTCATCCAGATAATTAATATTATTGCTGTTCAACCATAAAAGTAAAGCTCCTTCCGTTGGATTTCCCAAAGCTTTAGCTTTCGAAGCATCCGAAAAATCGAGGAATGCAGTAGAGTTGGTTGAAATATGTTCGATAATCATTTTGCTGGTTTCATCCTCTCCTAATTTCTGGTCGTGAAGACTATAGAAATTGGTATAAGAAACCTGCATTTGGTTTTGGGTAAGCGTTCCTGTTTTATCGGTACAGATAACAGTTGTTGCTCCCATTGTTTCGCAAGCATGCATTTTGCGTACTAAGTTGTTTGCTTTTAGCATACGACGCATACTAAGAGCCAAGCTTAAAGTTACACTCATTGGAAGTCCTTCGGGAACGGCAACTACAACCAATGTTACGGCTACCATGAAATATTGTAAAATATGTCCCGCAGTATCCAGCGATACCCATGAAGTTGGTTCTAGCGGATTTACACCAAAAGCAAAACCTATGGCAGCCAGAACTATAGATGTAAGAACTCCGATACCGAGCCATTTGAACCAACCACCGTTTTCTACACTGTCAGGAATTTCTTTATCCTTGCCCATTAATTCAAAAGCATCGTATACTATTGGAATCCACACCTTAGATAAGGCAATTACAGCACCTATTATTACAGCACCCACTAATCCTAATTGTCCAAGAGAATATTGTGGAGCATCGGGAGAGGCGTTGAAAAAGATATCTTTGATAAATAGTACAGCAAAAGTGAGTACAGCCAATACCATACCTACAACACCGATAAATTTAGCTAAAGAATCTAATTGACGATTAAGTGGAGTCTGACCTTCGACCATTTCAGCCGATTTTTCGGCAACCTGTCCAAATTCAGTAGCATCACCTACTTTGGCAACAATCATCGCTCCATGACCGTTGATCACTTTAGTACCACGCAATACATAATTGGAAGGGTAGGTAACTCCTTCTTCAAATTCGTTGGGGTCGATGGTTTTATCGATGCTTGGCTCTCCTGTCAGGCACGATTCGTCCATCTGCACATTAACAGCTTCTACTAATTCTCCATCAGCAGGAACTTCATTTCCTATTTCAAGTAAAACAGTATCTCCAACCACAATGTCACGTTTTGATACCTGACATACATTGTTGTTACGGATAACCATCACTAGGTCGTCATCGTTCACTTGATTTAAGATGTCGAATTTTTTATTTGCATCCATTTCAAACCAGAAAGCAACTCCGGTTGCCAAGAATATGGCACAAAAAATACCAATTGTTTCAGAGTAATGTCCTTCACCTTTGGTTATGTGTTCTACTATTGCTATTCCTAATGAAAGAAATGCAGCAATCAGTAATATACGAATAATCGGATCTTCGAATTTTTCCAGAAAAAGTTTCCATAGCGGTTCTTTTTCGGGAGGGGTAAGCACGTTTTCTCCGTACTTTTTCCGGCTTTCGAGAACTTGCGCATCGGTAAGTCCTGTGCGGTGATTTTTATGTTCCATAAATTAATATAAAAATAGAGTTTAGTTTTTATTCAGTATTGAAAAAATGTTGGATTACTTATTGTGGCGTTTCATAATTAAGTTTCTATTATGCGATTAACCTTAATTATACCCTGTGGTGAATTGATATAAACAATCTTAGTTTATAAGAGGTTCAATTATCGTATCCGTTTTTATAGAATTAGCTGCTTCCAGTATGGATAAAGTATCGGGTTCTATGTACTCCGATACCTCTACCGTTGTAACTCCATGATGTATCATATCCAATTCTTTGGCGGCAATATATGATATATCGATAACCCTTCCTTTTTTGAAAGGGCCACGGTCTATAACTTCAACTATAACTTCTTTTTCGTTTTTGAGATTTTTTATGAGAAGTTTTGTGCCGAAAGGATATGTTCTATGAGCACATACAAAATGATCTCTTTTGTAGACTGTTCCACTGGCAGTTCTGCGATTATTGAACTTCTTGCCATAATAAGTCGCTTTACCTGTTTCGACATTGGAAGGGGTTTGTGCATTGATTATTACTGCACACAAAGACAGAAATAATAGTAGAGTAAGAGTTCTTTTCATCTTTCTTATTGAGTCTATTTCAGTTACAAAGATATTATAATTCAGGAATTATCAATATCCGTAATGTATAAAAAGAGCTAAGACTTATTGTTCTGATTGATAATCAAACATGTTATTTAAAGTTTATTGTAATATAAAAGTGGCTGTAATCTTTTGTTTATTCACAAATATCTGTATTTTTGTGTTGATTTAATTGTTTATGGCAGAAAAGCATGAGAAATTGCTCTCGGAACTTGAGTTTAGATTGCGTCAACTGATGTATCTGTGTGATTCTTTGAAAGAAGAGAATCAGGACTTGAGGGTCCAA
This sequence comes from Dysgonomonas sp. HDW5B, assembly GCF_011299335.1. Taxonomy (GTDB): domain Bacteria; phylum Bacteroidota; class Bacteroidia; order Bacteroidales; family Dysgonomonadaceae; genus Dysgonomonas_A. The sequence goes on along the minus strand of NZ_CP049858.1, from coordinate 564,499 downwards.
TTGGAGGAGAAAGACGGAGAAGTAAATCGTATCAATACCCAATTGGAACAATTGAATTTGAGATACAATAACCTGAAATTTGCAAAGACATTAACCGGGACTGATCAGGAAGGTGTTGATAAAGCAAAAAAAAGATTGTTGAAATTAGTGCAGGATGTAGATAAATGTATCGCGTTATTGAAAATATAAAGGCAGATAGATCATGAGTGAGCATTTTATCATAACATTACGTGTCTTAGATCGGTCGTATCGGTTGAAAATTCATCGTAAAGATGAAAAGAAATACCGGGATGCCGCTGTGGCAATAGAAAAGAAAACGAATCAATATAGGAATTATTTTGCCGAGTCTGAATCCAAAAGCTTGCTGGAAAGAGATTATCTAACGATGACTACCATCCAGGCGCTGTCGGATACCGCAGAACTCGAGGCTAATAATAAGTTGTTTGAGGATAAGGTCAAATCCCTGATTGATGAATTGGATATTTACCTTAAAAATTCTAAGTAGTATTTCTTTTTGCTTTGCTATTAAAACACTTGCGCTAATTGGGAATGAGCAGTTTTCTGTTTCTTTTTCGATTAGTTTTTTTGTTTTTAAAGCCTCAGGCTTTGTATACAATAGACTATGAGATACAATCATCTATTGTGCAGTCAGAATATAGTTAACTAATTAAACATAAGAATATCATAGCAGATATATAAATTTGAAATTTAAAAGAGCCCTATGGAAATAGTATTTACGATAATCGCCTTCATTGGAGGTGTAGTAGTAGCTTGGCTCGTTCTTAACTTTGTAACAAATGCGAGACTAAAAAGACGTATTGAAGAATCGGAACGTGAAGCTGAGGTAATTAAGAAAAATAAATTACTCGAAGTAAAAGAGCAAGCCTTACAAATGAAGGCGGAGTTTGAAAAACAAGTAAATGCCCGTACTTCGAAATTGCAGGTTGCCGAAAATAAAGTAAAGCAACGAGAGCAAACACTCAATCAAAAGCAAGAAGAAATACAACGCCGAAAAAGCGAAGTAGAAGCTATCAAAGACAACCTTGATAGTCAGTTGGAAATAGTCGATAAGAAAAAGCAAGATCTTGATAAGCTTCACAAGCAAGAAGTGGAAAGACTTGAAGCTCTGTCGGGATTGTCGGCAGACGAAATAAAAGCTAAATTGGTGGAAGCCTTAAAAGATGAGGCGAAATCTGATGCACAGTCGTTTATTACCGAGATTGTAGAAGAGGCTAAAATGACGGCCAATAAAGAGGCTAAGAAAATTGTAGTTCAAACCATACAAAGAGTTGCTACAGAAACAGCAATTGAAAATGCCATTACTGTTTTCCATATTGATTCGGACGAAGTTAAAGGACGTATCATCGGACGTGAAGGACGTAATATTAGAGCACTTGAGGCTGCTACGGGTGTTGAAATCGTGGTAGATGATACTCCTGAGGCAATTGTAATTTCAGGGTTTGATCCTGTAAGAAGAGAAATCGCACGTTTAGCACTGCACCAATTGGTAGCAGACGGACGTATTCACCCTGCAAGAATCGAAGAAGTTGTTTCTAAAGTTAAGAAACAAATTGAAGAAGAGATAATTGAAACAGGTAAGCGAACAGCTATCGATTTAGGTATACACGGTTTGCATCCCGAAATGATCCGTATGATCGGTAAAATGAAATACAGATCGTCTTATGGTCAAAACTTATTGCAGCATGCTCGTGAGACAGCCAATTTATGTGCGATAATGGCAGCTGAATTGGGTCTTAACGTGAAGAAAGCAAAAAGAGCAGGTCTGTTACATGATATAGGTAAAGTGCCGGATGATGAGCCGGAATTACCTCACGCATTGTTAGGTATGAAGCTTGCCGAAAAATATAAAGAAAAACCTGATATTTGTAATGCAATAGGTGCTCACCACGATGAGATCGAAATGACAACATTGCTAGCACCAATTGTTCAGGTTTGTGATGCTATATCGGGAGCACGTCCCGGTGCACGTCGCGAGATCGTAGAGGCTTATATCAAGCGTTTGAATGATTTGGAGCAATTGGCAATGTCTTATCCGGGTGTGTTAAAAACATATGCAATACAAGCCGGTCGTGAACTTCGTGTTATTGTTGGAGCAGACAAAGTGGATGATGTGGAAACAGAAAAATTGTCAGCTGAAATAGCTAAGAAAATTCAAGACGAGATGACGTATCCCGGACAAGTGAAGATTACTGTAATTCGAGAAACTAGAGCTGTAAGTTTCGCTAAATAAGATTTTTAAGCAATTAAAGCTATATAAGTAATAAAGAGGTTCTTCTATGAAGAGCCTCTTTGTTGTTTAATAAATAAACTGGCTGGGCTTAGATATATTTTATCTGAAACAAGCTTCTGAATACTATATATTAACGCATATTTTGTTACATTTGTAGAAGGAAATCAGATTATAAACATATAACTAATAAATGTTATGGCATACAAAGTGGCTGTATTTGATGCAAAGCCTTACGATAAAGATACATTTAATAGAGTTAATGAAGTATACGGCTTCGAATTAAGCTTTTATAAAGAACATCTAGACAGGCATAATGTAGTATTGGCCGGAGGGGCTGATGCCGTTTGTATATTTGTTAATGCCAATGTTGATGCATATGTAATTGATAGACTATGCGAAATGGGGGTTAAATTTATAGCATTGCGTTGCGCCGGTTTTAATAATGTAGATATCGCTTATACTGCCGGGAAAATAAAAGTAGCCCGTGTGCCGGATTATTCTCCTCATGCAATAGCCGAACATACATTAGCCCTTATGTTGTGCTTGAACCGTAAAGTGCACAGAGCTTTTATCAGAACCCGCGATTGGAACTTTTCTCTAAATGGTTTCATGGGATTTGATATGTATGGCAAAACTGTAGGGGTTATTGGTACAGGTAAAATCGGAAAAACAGTAATAGGTGTCTTGAGAGGTCTGGGAATGAATGTCTTGGCATATGACCTATATCCTGATTATGCGTTTGCTGAGAAGAACGACGTGAAATATGTATCTTTAGATGAAATATATTCTACTTCGGATGTAATTACTTTACATTGCCCATTGACTAAAGAAACTGAATATCTGATATGTGAAGAATCTATCGCTAAAATGAAAAATGGCGTTATGATTATAAATACAGGCCGTGGAAAACTTATTCATACAAAACATCTGATTGAAGGACTGCTAAGTCAAAAAGTGGGTTATGCTGGACTTGATGTGTATGAAGAAGAAGGTGCCTATTTTTATGAAGACTGCTCAGATAGTGTGTTGACTGATGATGTCTTGGCGAGATTACTATCATTTAATAATGTAATCTTAACGTCGCATCAAGCATTCTTTACTCAGGAGGCTATGGGGAATATCGCGAATACTACTTTCGAAAATATTTCAGATTTCTTTGCTGGAAAAGAAGTTAAAAATGAAGTTGTTTATCAACCGAAATAATAAATTTATTGTATCCTTGATCATTAAGTAATATTAAGGTTTGAGACCTTACGATAGTTTTATGAAGAAAATATTTTTAGTTTTTACCGTCCTATTTTGGGTAATGTGTACGGCAATTAATGCAGCAGATGATAAATTTGTAGTAGTAATTGATGCAGGTCACGGGGGCAAAGATGGTGGAGCTGTAAGAGGTACTTATAAAGAAAAAGAAATAAACCTGGGTGTTGCTCTGGCTCTTGGTAAATTGATAGAATCGAACATGCCGGATGTAAAAGTCGTTTATACTCGCAAAACGGATGTGTTTGTGGATTTATATAAACGTGCTGATATAGCAAATAAGGCAAAAGCCAATCTTTTTATATCGATACATACCAATTCTACAGCAGCCAAAGTAACTACGGCATCGGGTGCTGATACCTATATTCTGGGATTGGCAAAGAGTGAAGAGAATTTAGCAGTTGCAAAACGCGAGAACTCGGTTATCTTGTTAGAAGATAATTACACGAAGCGCTATGAAGGTTTTGACCCTAACTCTCCCGAATCAAACATCATTTTCGAGTTTATGACCGACAAGTACATGGAGCAAAGTTTACAATTTGCAAGCAATGTACAAAGTGGTTTCACGGGAGTCGCAAGAAGGGTCGACAGAGGTGTTTTGCAAGCAGGTTTTCTTGTTTTGCGAGAATCAGGTATGCCTAGTGTTCTTATAGAACTTGGGTTTATCAATAATCCGACAGAAGCTAAATATCTAACATCCTCGACCGGACAGAGAAATATGGCAAGTGCGATATTTTCAGGGTTGCAAAAGTATAAAAAGGAATTCGATAAGAAGCAAGGTAAATCATATGCTGGAACTTCTCGTGTAACGAAGAAAGAATCAGCAAGAGCGAATGATATAATATTAATAGAAGATAGCAATGAGGATGATAATGACAATACATCTTCTCAGGATACGAACAAATCAACTCCGGCAAGTTCTAATAATAGACCTAAGTATATATCGAAAAATACGGATGTCACTCAATTAACGAATACGAATAGTCGAGATCGGAAACCTGCAGTAAAGCAGGAAAAAACTAGAAAAACAGAATCAGTATCGTCGTCTAATTCAGTCGCTCCTTCGAAGGAAACTAAAACTTCTTCAAATGTGAACAATAATACAAAGTCTGTTGTTTCTTCTGGTACGATAGAGTATAGAGTTCAATTTTTGACAGGAGGTTCGAAATTTGCTTCCAACTCACCTAAGTTTAAAGGGTTATCACCTGTTGGTTTTTATATGGATGGCTCAACCTATAAGTATACATATGGTTCGGCTACAACTGAAGCCGAAGCTTTAAGGTTACAAAAGGAAGTTCGTACAAAATTTAAGGATGCATTTATTGTTCGATTTAAAAATAATGTACGCATTAAATAAGCGTTGACTTGATTGAAGAGGTATTTGATTGGTATACTTTCTGATTATAGCAGCTTTTGCTGTTATGGTTTTCAACGCAATAAGAAGGCCTGAGGCTTTAAAAAATTAAATAGGGTTTAATTGAATAAGATTATATATGAAAAAGAAATTCTCGAAAGAAGTTAAAATTGGTATTGCATTTGTTGTTGCCTTATTTATATTATATTTTGGCATAAACTTTCTGAAAGGTATCAATATATTTAAACCATCCAATTCATACACTGTTGTCTTTGATGATGTAACAGGGCTTACTCTATCATCACCTGTCGTATTGAATGGTTTTCAGGTTGGGTTGGTTTATTCTATGAAATTAGAAAACGATACAGCTAATAAAGTAGCTGTTGTTCTAAATCTTGATAAAGGTGTAAAACTCAATAAAGGAAGTAAGGTAAAGTTAGATGTTTCTTTGATGGGTAATGCAACTGTTGTACTGGAGCAAAATCCTTATACTGAAGAATACTATACTTTCGACGATCGCATTCCTGGTGTACGTGTTGCAGGAATGATGGAGTCAATCGGAGCCGATGTGCTACCACAGGTTGGAGCTTTAGTTCCTAAGATTGATTCTATATTGATGGGCTTGCAGCTTCTTGTCAATAATCCAGCATTGGTAAAATCTTTAGAAAACGTAGAAGTCATTACTTCTGATTTAGCTGTTTCTTCAAAGCAATTGAATCAAATGATGCTGAGTTTGAATAAGAATATTCCTACTATGACTAATAATATGACTACCGTTTCGAATGATCTGGCAGGAATGACCAGTCAATTAAAATCAATCGATTTGGTATCATCTTATACCTCAATAGATTCTACCCTTAAGAATATACAAGGTCTATCAAGCAAGCTCAATAGTAAAGATAGTTCTTTGGGGCTTTTACTCAATGATAGAGCACTTTACGATAGCTTAAACGTGACTATGGGGAATGCTTCGCTATTATTAAAGGATGTGAAAGAGAATCCGTCACGATATATTAATGTGAAAGTTTTTTGATCGTTATTTAGAATTGTTCTAAATAAAAACAAAATGCAATAAATTGTTTATAATCCTTTAATGCGGATTTAAGTCGTTCTTATTATTGTTAATATCTTGTAAACGATTGAGAGATAAAACCTTATATGTGTGTAATTTGTTTCTGGTTTAAATCGCTTATTTACAATGATATATACTGTATCCGAAAAACCAAATTTATTAGCACTTGTTTAAATTGAATTTATTTTCAAATTTTGTATTACCGTAACAGGAAAGAAATAAAATAGTATAGAAATCAAAAAGTAGTATTGCAGATCTCGATGAATAATAATGTCAATTTTTTATGGAATAAATGTTTGAATGTTATCAAGGATAATGTTTCTGAGATAACTTATCAAACTTGGTTCTCTCCTATTGTGCCACATTCGTTTGAAAACAGTGTGTTTACAATACAGGTTCCAAGTCAATTTTTCTATGAATATTTGGAAGACAAATTCGTGGATCTACTCAGAATGACTTTGCACCGTGAAGTTAGTCCTGAGGCTATTCTTAACTATCGTATACTTGTTGAGAATACAACCAATACTCATGTTGATTACAGGGGCGATACAAAATCTTTGAGTGTTGAAAAAATTACACCCAAACAAGCAAATCGAATCCCTAACCCTTTTCAAAAAACGGTATCTGTAGATTTCGATTCTCAGCTAAATGCTAAATATACGTTCGATAATTTTTTCGAAGGTGTTAGTAATAAATTAGCAAGAACAGCGGGAGAAACTATTGCAAACAATCCAGGAAAGACAGCATTCAATCCTTTGTTTGTGCATGGAACGTCAGGAGTTGGAAAAACTCACCTTTGTCATGCTATCGGAACACGTATTTTAGATATGTTTCCGGATAAGAAGGTATTGTATGTTTCTGCACACTTGTTTAAAGTGCAATATACGGATGCTACCCGTTTCAATACCGTAAATGACTTTATAAATTTCTATCAAGGTATAGACGTCCTTATCATAGATGATATTCAGGAGTTGGTAGGCTTAGAGAAAACTCAAAATACGTTCTTCCATATTTTCAATCATCTACACCAAAACAATAAGCAGTTGATTCTTACTTCCGATAAAGCTCCCTCTGAATTACAAGGTGTTGAGGAACGTTTACTCACTCGTTTCAGATGGGGACTTACCACAAGATTAGAAAACCCTGATTTTGATTTAAGAACCAAAATTCTTCACGATAAGATTCTTCATGACGGGTTGGCGATTCCGGCTGATGTTGTAGAATTTATAGCCGATAATGTAACAGAGAATGTTCGTGACTTAGAAGGTGTTATTGTTTCACTAATGGCATATTCTGTAATCTATAATAAGGAAGTCGATTTGATTTTAGCTAAGCGCGTCATCGGTCAGGCTATCCGTAAGATCGAAAAGAAAAAGGTTACAATTGATAGTATTTCGGAGGTAGTCTGTAAGCATTTTAATATCAAAACCGAATTGTTGCAAACTGCATCCAGAAAGAGAGAGATCGTACAGGCTCGTCAAGTTGCCATGTATTTGTCAAAAATATACACCGAACTTTCGTTAGCTCAGATTGGGTCAGTAATCGGGAAGAAAAATCATGCTACAGTATTACATGCTTGTAAAACCGTAAAAGACCAGCTTCAGGTTGATAAATCCTTTAGAGATGATCTTGATGAGATAGAAAAAGTCTTAAAGAAATAATATAACCGAGCTAGTCTCGGTTTTTTTGTTTGAATACTTTTCCTTGAAAATATATTTGATTTATTTAAACAACTTACTCTCTTTAGTGTTTACTAGTTATAAGAGTTAAAAAAAATGTATCTATGAAGACTGTAAAGTTTACTTTTCTGATTGCAATTTTAGCAAGTGTATTTTTATCTAGCTGTTCGTATAATACGATGGTCGAAAAGCAAGAAGCTACTTCCTCTCAATGGGGACAGGTGCAGAATGCTTATCAGCGTCGTGCTGATCTTATACCTAATTTGGTGGCTACCGTAAAAGGGTATGCTACACATGAAGAACAGACTTTGACAGAGGTTGTTAATGCAAGAGCCAAAGCAACACAGATAACAGTGAATGCAGAAGACTTGTCGGAAGAAAACCTTAAAAAGTATCAAGAAGCTCAAGGGCAATTAAGTGCTGCTTTGGGAAAATTATTGATGGTGCAGGAACAATATCCGGATCTAAAAGCGAATCAAAACTTTTTGGCATTGCAGGATGAATTGGCCGGTACAGAAAACCGTATTGCAGTAGAGCGCAATAAGTATAATGAGGTAGTAAAAGACTATAATCAGTATATACGAAAGTTTCCGCAAACAATATGGGCAGGGTGGTTTGGTTTTACCCAGAAAGGATATTTCGAGGCTGAGGCCGGAAGCCAGACAGCTCCCACAGTTCAGTTTTAGTTTAATAGTAAAATAAATTATGTGAATGGGTTCGGTATATATAACTTATATCGAACTTGTTTGTTTAATATATATTATATTTGAAGATTTCCAACCAATTTAGGGTTGGGGGTGTAGAGCAAATAGCTACTTATTTCGATAAAGTATAGCTCTGAATTGTAGAATAATTTAACGTGAAAATTGATTTCAAAATATCATCATATGAACTCTTTTGGTAAGTACCTCTTGGTATTATTGGTAATGATTGGCGGTTTTGCCAGTGCTCAGAATTTACCTGATCCGATGTCGCCTCCACGATTGGTAAATGATTTTGCAGGCATTTTCAATGACAAAGATCGCAATAATCTGGAGCAGATGCTGCTTGCATATAATGATACCACATCTACTCAGATATATGTTGTAACAGTAAAAGATTTGGATGGTTATGATGTTTCCGATTATGCATTTCGTTTAGGAGAAAAGTGGGGTGTTGGTCAAAAAGGAAAAAATAATGGGGCGATAATACTAATTAAACCTAAGATTGGAAATAGTCGAGGGCAAGTATTTATAGCTACAGGATATGGACTGGAAGAAAAATTAAATGATGCAAGGGTAGGGCGTATTATTGATAATTATATGCTGCCTTATTTTCAACAGAATGATTATTATACCGGAACAAAAAATGCCGTGGAAGCTATGATTGGATATTTATCCGGACAGTTTCAGGCGGATGAAGATACTGATGAATTAACAACGGGCGATATTATCTTCGGGATAATCTTGGTGCTGCTGTTCATATATTTTATAAGTAAAGCAAATAAAAACAATAAGGGAAACGGATCAAGAGGCGGAGGCTTTTTTCCTCCCATAATTGGCGGCGGCTTTGGTGGGTTCGGCGGACGTTCCGGTGGCGGAGGTTTTGGCGGAGGCGGCGGAGGTAGCTTTGGCGGAGGCGGTGCAGGACGTGGTTGGTAATAGATTTTTTCTATGTAATATTACCAATTTAAAGAGATTTGAAGCAAGTCTGGTCTATGTAAAAAGTTTATCTTTGTAATAGTCACAAGTCAATTAAGTTTATATATTTTATTATTAACTCTAAAATAAAGTCATTATGATAAGTAAGAAAGTTGAAGACGCATTAAATAAACAAATTAATGCAGAATTTTGGTCAGGATATTTGTACCTCTCAATGTCAGCTCATTTTGCAAAAGAAGGTAAGAACGGATTTGCAAACTGGTTTAAGGTACAAGGTTTAGAAGAAAAGGATCATGCAATGAAAATTTTCGACTATATCCTAGCTCGTGGAGGACAAGCTGTAATCAGTCCAATAAAAGAAGTACCACATAGCTGGGCAACTCCTTTGGATGCATTTAAGGCTGCTTTGGCTCACGAGAAACAAGTTACAACTATGATCGATAATATTGTAACGTTGACAAACGAAGAGAAAGATTATGCTACCTTGTCGATGCTCCAATGGTTTGTTGATGAGCAGGTAGAAGAAGAAGCAACAGCGCAGGATCTGGTTGATAGCTTGGAAATGATCAAGGACAATGGATTTGGTATCTACACATTAGATAGAGAACTAAAAAGCAGAAAATATACTCCGCTTGCAAGTAACGATTAAGATATATAATCTTTAGAAATTTATTGAGTAGGATGGATTGAAGAATCCGTCCTTTTCGCTTTTAGAGAAAAAGAGTTTATCAGTATATTTATGAGGCAAGTCGCAGGACATAAATATACTAGCCGTGTAATAACGAGATTTTGCCCCAAATAGTAATATGGAACGATATATTGTACAAATTATAGCAACAGCTATCTTGGTAATTTCAATACCTATTATAAAGTATATAGTAAGAAGGTTGATTGTAAAATATGCCACATTCAGTAAAAAAATAGAAGCACGCACAAAACAAGTGGTCAGAGTATTCAATATTATGATCAATATAATGTTTGCCATCTGTTTTATAATTATATGGGGGGTCGATCCACGTAATCTACTGGTTGCACTTTCTTCTATATTTGCTGTAATAGGAGTTGCCATGTTTGCTCAATGGTCATTACTTAGTAATATAACAGCCGGAATTATAATCTTTTTCACATCCACATTCAGAGTTGGTGATTATATTCGAATTTTAGATAAAGATATGCCCTTTGATGCTGTAGTAGAAGATATATTGTCGTTTCATACTTTACTGAGAACTCATGAAGGTGAGATAATTTCATATCCTAATTCTCTTTTCTTTCAAAAAGGAGTTTCCATTATTCACATAAAGAAATGGGAAGATACAGAAGAATAAGAGGCTCTGATCTTTTTGTTGCTTTGATGAATATAATAATATAACTTGTTTGGTATATGATATGGGGAACTGGTATTTTAGAATTCTTAATTATATGCTTACATAAAAAAATATTATATTTGTTTTGTACAAAGAGTTGATCGTAATTTAGCAAATCTTAAAATAAAAACAAACAGAGATGTCAGTCAATAAAGTAATATTAATAGGTAATGTAGGGAAAGATCCCGATATCAGATATTTTGATAATGGTAGTGCAGTTGTAAATTTTCCATTAGCAACTACCGAACGTGGATATACGGCTGCCAATGGTACCCAGATTCCCGATCGTACCGAGTGGCATAATGTTGTTTGCTGGAGAGGCTTGGCTAAAGTTGCCGAACAATTTGTGAAAAAAGGTACACAATTGTTTGTTGAAGGAAAAATTCGAACTCGTTCGTATGACGATCAAAATGGAATAAAAAGATATGTTGTAGAGATTTATGCTGATAACCTTGAGCTCTTAGGAAAGAAGGGTGATTTTCAGTCAGATGGTAATACCGGTGGCGGATATGGGCAGCAACAGCAGCCTGCTTCTACTCCATCAACACCACAATCTCAAACAACAAATTCATCGCCTATGGAAGATGAGGCGGATGACTTACCTTTCTAATTTTTATCTCAATAAAATATAATGAAAAAGTGCAGATCTATATTAATTATGTCTGCATTTTTTTTGTACTAAAGATTCCTTATACCTATTTAGTTGGTTATGATATCAATCAAAAATCTGAATAATACCATAAATGTTGTTGCATTACTAATGCTTTTGATGTTTGTCTCGGCCTGTAATGAATATACGCCTAAACCAAAAGGTTATAATCGTATTGACAATGCAACAGGTGAAACTGTTGAGTATAATTTTCCGAAATTTTCATTTAGATATTCGGATCAGGTACATATAGATACACTTCAATCTAAGGTGGAAAATGAGATATGGTTTAATATCATCTATCCTAAGTATAATGCTATAATTTATTGTACTTATTTGCCTGTTTCTAAATTGACTTTGCCTAAGGTGTTGGAGGATAGCTATAAATTGGCTTTTAGTCATTCTCTAAAGGCTGATGAAATAATTCAGCAGACATATACTAATGTTGATAGAGGTGTATCGGGAACAGTGTATTCTATAGAAGGTAGTGTAGCGACACCAATTCAATTTTTTCTTACCGATAGTGTGAGCCATTTTTTTAGAGGATCATTTTATTATGCAGAAAAAGTCAATTCAGATTCGGTTGCACCAATTACAGAATTTGTAATGGAAGATATTCAGGAAATGATAAATACATTTAGTTGGCAGGGTAAATAAGGAATCAATTCTGACTGTATCAATTGATTAGAGAACGTTTTAACTCTGAAATAGTCTGTATACTTTTATAGCTTGTTGCCTATAAAAAAGATGAAAGCCGTAAATCAGCGTAGTTTCTGTTTTACGGCGTTTCAATCAAAAGTAGTAATAAAAGAGGGTTGTTTGATATTTATCTCGCTTGTGCTAAGCTAAAGTTGTTGTAATTTTCAATTAAATAATTGTCTCCTGCTTCGGGATCTACAATGGCGTATTTACCAACGCTGCATATTTGCATTTCATCCAGAGTTTTTACCAAATTGTTATATGTAGAACTATTTGTTGGTTTTACTATAACGGTTATGCTTTCTTTCGATTTCTTCAGTTCTGATAATTCATTTTTGAATTGTTCTTCCGAAATCTCTTTTTTATATCTTTTTTGTTTTAAATCCTTAACTTGTTGAGCTAAAACTCCATTTCTTTCTAAAAGAACATTTCTAAGCCCATCTACTCCCAAATCTGTCTTTTGTAGAGAGTTTGGATTTTGATATTCAGGTATTCCCCAATAATAAAAGACCTGATCATTCTCACTCAAGAGCAATGTTATGGTTTTTGAAGCTGGGCTTTCAGGTCCATCTACGACATCTATCGGAGTTTTTGCCGGCATCACTATATCCATCACCTGAGGTGCTGAAAGTGTTGTGCATAGCATGAAAAACGTTATCAACAGCATGTTCATGTCCACCATGGGAGTGAAATCAACACGAAGATTCATTTTTGTAGGTTGCCCTTTCTTCTTTTTATCTCCATTATTGGAGTTTGTATTCATTTCAGCCATGACGGTAAGAATTAAAGTTGTTTATAATTCGTTTGTCTACATAATAGAGTAAAATAGGATTGGAATTCCATAATAGGTATAGGAGAAAAAGTAGAAAAAAAAGCGAAAAAGGAATTTGTCTGATTTTAAGTTGTTGGAATGTAGGAGATTATGTGGCTGTAAAATCTTTCTTTGAAAGTTGGTTTTTCTTCTATTGCTAGTTATGTCTAAAGAGAAATGAGTTACATAATAATATAAGTTAAGAAAGTTTATTTAAAAAGTGTCAGTTATACATAGCGGAAAATAGATATTATGAATTAAGTCTGACGTGTATGATAATTGGCTTTTGTAAAAGTAAATTACAGTTTGATGGTAGCGTAACTTATTTTATTGCACACTTTTGAGGTAATAGTGCAGTTTTAATAATTATCATTACTTTTTATGTCAAATTGATAATTTTAATATCTTATTTTTTCGTCTTAATTGAAATGAAAACTCTAAATTTGTATAACCTTAACGAAGGTTTAATATCGCAATAGAATTCACTATAATTTTAAGATCGAATTGGTCTCCAGAAACCAATTTTATCTTTGAACATTACATAAAAACACTATGGGAAGAGAAATCAAATTTAGTCTCGTTTATCGTGACATGTGGCAGTCGTCCGGAAAATACCAGCCACGTGTAGATCAGTTAACACAAATCGCACCGGTTATTATTGATATGGGCTGTTTTGCTCGTGTGGAGACAAATGGTGGTGCTTTCGAACAGGTAAATCTTCTTTATGGCGAAAACCCCAATACGGCTGTTCGCGAATGGACCGCTCCTTTCAATGCAGTAGGAATCCAGACTCATATGTTGGAACGTGGTTTGAACGGTTTGCGTATGAACCCTGTGCCAAAAGATGTACGTCGTTTGATGTTTAAAGTTAAATGTGCACAAGGAACTAATATATCCCGTTCTTTTGATGGATTGAATGATCCTCGAAATCTTGAATTGTCGGTTAAGTATGCCAAAGAAGCAGGTATGATCTCTCAGACTGCCCTTTGTATCACTCACTCGCCAATCCATACAGTTGATTATTATGTAAATTTCGCAGATAAACTAGTTGATTTTGGTGCTGACGAATTTTGCTTGAAAGATATGGCCGGTGTAGGTCGTCCTGCTTTTCTTGGAAAATTGACAAAAGCACTAAAAGACAGACATCCTAATATTCCTATTGAATATCATGGTCATACAGGACCCGGTTTCTCGGTTGCTTCGATGTTAGAAGTTGCACGTGCAGGAGCCGATTACTTAGATGCAGCTATCGAACCTCTATCATGGGGAATGGTACACCCTGATATCATTACATTGCAAGCCATGTTGAAGGATGCAGGATTTTCGGTGCCGGATATCAATATGAAAGCGTATATGGAAGCTCGTGCTTTGACACAATCTTTCATTGATGATTTCTTAGGATACTTTATCGATCCATCTAATAAAATAATGACTTCGTTACTTGTTGGTTGCGGTCTTCCCGGAGGAATGATGGGATCGATGATGGCTGACCTTAAAGGTATGCATTCGGCTATCAATATGGCACTTCGCAACAATGGTAAAGCCGAAGTTACATTGAATGATCTTGTAGTTCAACTGTTTGATGAAGTTGCTTATATATGGCCTAAATTAGGTTATCCTCCCTTAGTAACACCTTTCAGCCAATATGTGAAGAATATTGCTCTTATGAACATTTTCTCTATGGCACAAGGACAAGCTCGTTTCTCGAATATCGATAAGGATAGCTGGAATATGATTCTAGGTAGAACAGGTATGCTTCCCGGTAAATTGGATGACGAAATTATCGAATTGGCTAAATCTAAGAATCTTGAATTCTATACCGGAAATCCTCAAGAAGAATATCCGGATGCTCTTGATACATATCGTAAAGAAATGGACGAGAACGGATGGGATTATGGCCAAGATGATGAAGAGTTATTTGAGTTGGCAATGCACGACCGTCAATACCGTGATTATAAATCGGGATTGGCTAAAGAGCGTTTCAATGCTGATCTGGAAAAAGCGAAAGCTGCTGCCGGAGCTCCAATTATCGTAACTCGTCCTATTGTTGAAATACCTAATTTCGATATTGAAAAAGTAACAGAAAAATATCCTGATGCTCAACCTTTACAAGCTCCTGTTTCGGGACAAGTAATCTGGCAGATCGATTTGGCTGACGAGTCTACTGCTCCGGTAGTAGGTACTTCGGTAAAAGAAGGTGATATAATTGCTTTCATCCAAGCTTATTATGGTATCGAAGAAGTGAAAGCTTTGAAATCGGGTAAGATTGTTCAGATCGAAACTAAACAAGGTGCTAAGGTTCAGAAAAATCAAGTGCTTGCGTTTATCAACTAAGATCACTGATCTTTTGATTGTTTAATATATTGAAGAGTGGTTATTCATTTACGAATAGCCACTCTTTGTTTATATTCGTTGGCAGGTAGGGCAATAGTAAATGCATCCACCCAGATATGCTTCTTTTATGATGGTATCGCCACAATTCAAGCAAGGCTCTTTATACGTATTTTTAGATAGAATTGACTTGTAGCGTCCCGACTTTCCGTATATATCTTTTTTATATAAAGATATCCTATGGTTACGTTTAAGAAAATAGTATTCCATCGTTTTTTGTTTATTATATTTGCCCCGCAATTTAAGTTCGCAGAGCCATTTATTGCTTTGGCTGTATGGGTGAGCCTGTGTATTCACCGATTTCGGACAGACTCATAGGTCTGCCCTATCAACAAAAATATACTATTATATATTTCCTTTTACTTAATTTTTCTTAGATGTCTTCTAAAAATACTTCACTTAAAAGAGACTTGGGGCTTTTGGCAGCAATTACTATTGTTGTCGGGAATATGATTGGTTCGGGAGTCTTCGGATTACCCGCCGCTTTGGCTAAAGTGGCAACACCATCCATTATTATATTGGCTTGGATTGTGGTTGCTATCGGGGCAACTATAATCGCTTTGAGTTATGGTAATTTAAGCCGATCGATACCTAAAGCAGGAGGTCCGGTGGTATATACGGAAGCAGCCTTAGGTAAATTCTGGGGATATATAGTCAGCCTTGTTTGGTGGGTAGGTTCGGCGGTTGGAAATGCTGCCATTGTTGATCTTATTTTTACTCAATTAGCACAGTTAATTCCTGTACTTGATTTTCCGGTCAGCAAATTAATCGCTACTTTGTTTATCCTTTGGCTTTTCACTTACATAAATATTTGTGGAGTTAAGTTTGCCGGATGGATCAGTATCGTTACTACCATTTTGAAATCAAGTGTGTTTATTTTGGTTATTTTGTTGGCTGTACCTCATCTTAATTTCGATCTTTTTGTGAGTAATTCATTACCTTTGTCATTACAGGGAGAGACCGATATATATAAAATGTTTTCGGCTGCAATAGCTTTAATCTTTTGGGCTTTTACGGGTCTCGAAAGTTCGACTATGGCAGGAGGGGAAATAAAGAATCCCGAGCGTAATATTCAGCGGAGTGTGGTGTGGGGATTGACTATTGTTGGTTTTATTTATATACTTATTAATATCTCACTTCTTGCCCTTATTCCTCAAGATCAGTTAGCTGAATCTAATTCTCCATTTGCAGATGTAATAAATCTTGCATTAGGAACCAATATGGGAGGTAATATAATTAATATAGCTATTCTTATATCTGTGGTGGGAGCTTTGTCGGGATGGATTCTTACAACAGGCAGAAGTATATATGCAGCAAGTAAGGACAAATTTTTTATCGCTTCTTTTGCTAAGATTCATCCGAAATATTCGACTCCTTATGTAGCACTGATTGCTTCGGGAGTAATTACTTCTATTTTCTTCTTTCTGAATTTTTATTCCGATATCAGTGGTAATACGCAAGGTCTTTCGCATTTTGTAAATATTACAACGGTGGCAGCTTTTATTAATCTGCCGACTTATCTGGTTACTATCATATCAGAGTACGTATTGATTAAGAAACGAAAAATAGAATCTTCGAAAGCAAATAATATACGATTGTTCTTTGCATTTATATTCTCTCTGGTATTCATCTATTTTGGAATAATAGGTTCTATCGTTCCTGTTATTTATTGGATTATATCTGTTGGTCTATTATTGGTAGGTTTGCTTTGTTATCCGATATTCAGAAAATCCCATAAGTAGAAAAAAGGTTCACATATTTAATATTAATGTTTGAGAATGCCGACAAAAGCATACTTCGACTTATTGTATTTCTAATTGATTATGAAAAAGTTATTTTTATTTGTTTTCTTATTTGTTTTTTTGTGTGTCTCAGCTCAGGAGAAATATAACATCTTAATGACAGGAGCGTCTTTTGCTTCTTACGAGAATGGCTGGTTTGAATTGGGTTGCAAGGAATTAAATGCTACGCCTTTAAATAAAGCCGTCGGAGCTCAGGCAATTGCCGATGCAGCCAATAAAATGAATGAGGGTACATTGTACTCGAAAGAAGAATTGGAAAACGCAGATGCTTTTGTTATTATGCATGTACATAATATGGATGTTTTTGAAAATTCGGCATTGAAGGAAAATTACACAGATTATACAGTGCCTTTCGATAGGTCTAATTATGCTGCCGCTTACGATTATGTAATCAAAAGATATATTTCGGATTGTTACAATCTCAAGTTCGATAAGGAATCAAAATATTATAATACCCAATCAGGTAAACCTGTCATAATTATCTTATCGACCCACTGGCACGATGCCCGTCCTATATACAATGAATCGGTTCGATTGTTGGCTCAAAAATGGGGATTTCCGGTAATTGAGTTCGACAAGTATATAGGATTCTCAAAGAATACACCTCACCCTGTAACTAAGTTGCAAATGAGCCGATTGTATGCCGACGATAATACGGAAACCATAGATGGGGTTGTATATGGCTGGCATCAACTGAGAGGTGAGGATAAATTTATACAACAGCACATGGCTGCCATATTTGTGGATACAATGAAAAAGGTATTGCCTTTATAAGATAAAAGAGGTGTTTTGAGATATAGAACATAGCTTATGCTTTTTTACTTATTTCGGCACAATGATGAATCGTAATATCGACTAAAGCTCTTTCTATTTTTATTATCTTTGTATCTATATGATTTTAGAACGTATATCGATATTAGGTTATAAGAATATAGAGCAGGCTGAGTTGACTTTCTCTCCCAAATTGAACTGTTTTATAGGCAAAAATGGAATGGGTAAAACCAATCTGTTGGACGCTGTATATTATCTTTCGTTCTGTAAAAGTCATAACAATCAGGTTGATTCCCAAAACATAAAACATGATGCCGATTTTGCTTTGATTCAAGGCTATTACCTGTTGGGAGGTAGTGACGAAGAAGAGTTCTTTTGCAGTTTACGCAGGCGTCAGAAAAAGCAATTTAAGCGAAATAAGAAAGAATACGAAAAATTGTCCGATCATATTGGTTGTTTGCCTTTGGTTATGGTTTCGCCTTCGGATTCCGATCTAATCACCGGAGGAAGCGACGAACGGCGTAAGTTTATGGATGTTGTGTTGTCACAATTCGATAAAGATTATTTGCATGCCCTTATTCGCTATAACAAAGCTTTGCAGCAACGTAATGCATTACTGAAATCGGATATGCAGGCCGATGAATCACTTTACGAGCTTTGGGAAGAACAACTTGCCTATGAAGGGCAGATTATACATACTAAGCGAAAGGCTTTTGTAGAGCAATTTATACCGACGTTTCAGTATTATTATAATTTTATATGTCAATCGAATGAAACGGTCGAATTAAAATATGAGTCGCCGCTTGACGAAGGAAATCTGGTTGATTTGTTGAAACATAAACGGGAGAGAGATAAAATTCTCGGATACACAACAGCAGGCATTCATCGCGACGATTTGGATATGCGTATGGATGATTATTCGATCAAGAAAGTTGGTTCTCAGGGGCAAAATAAAACCTATGTGGTGGCTATGAAGCTGGCTCAGTTCGATTTCCTGAAAAAAGCAGGATCAACTACACCTATATTATTATTGGATGACATTTTTGATAAACTCGATTCAACCCGTGTAGAACAGATTGTAAAGCTGGTGTCGGAAGATAATTTTGGTCAGATTTTTATTACAGATACCAATAGGGATCATCTGGATGAGATACTTAAAGGTTTAAATAGTGATTACCGTCTCTATCAGGTAGAGGGTGGAGGAGTACTTCAATTAAAGTAAAAGTATGAGGAAGCGAAATACCGAAAGCTTAGGCGAAGTTCTGAAACAGTTTTTTGAAGAGAATCAATTCTTTAAACGGAAACTGGCCGAAAGCCGTGTTATAAGTGGCTGGGCGAAAACTTTGGGTCCCGTTATTGCCTCATACACAACCAATGTATATTTAAGGAACAATATATTATATGTTAGTTTGACATCGTCCGTTTTACGTTCGGAGTTGATGATGTGTAAGGAAAAATTAATAACAAATCTGAATACACACGCCGGATTGAACGTTGTAAAAGACATTGTATTCAGATAAGTGCAATTGTAAATAAGATGGAAGTTAAAGAAGACGTATCGAGAGATACATTTAAAAGTTCGTTGCCCATACAGATTCGTTTTAATGATATAGACGCATTGGGGCATATTAATAACAATATATATTTCAGTTATTTTGATCTGGGAAAGATTGATTATCTTGAAAATCTCAGAACCTCTTATGTGAGTTGGACAGATGGTATTATTGTAATAGCTCGTATTGAGGTCGATTTTATTTCACCTGTATTTTATAAAGAGAAAGTAGCTGTAGATACAAAGGTTACTAAGATAGGAACCAAGAGTGTTGTTTTTCTTCAGCAAGTCAGGAATGTTTTGACGGGCGAAATCAAATGTCGTTGTCATTCCGTTGTTGTAGCTTATAATCCCAAAACTAGTCAAGCAATGGCTGTACCCGAAATTTGGAGACATGGAATGTCTGAGTTTGAAGGTATGAAGTTCTAAATTTAAAATAAAATAGCCCGACTTGATTAGAGTCGGGCTATTTGTTGTCATATATAGTATTTACTTAAATGTATTGTTTCAGGTCTTTTACCCATGCCGCAATACGAGCATCTGTTTGGTCAAATTCATTATCTTCGTCCAAAGCTAAACCAACAAAGTTTCCGTCAACTACAGCTTCCGAATCATCGTAGGTGTATCCTTCAGTTGATACTGCTCCTACTATTTCTGCATTATCTTTGATTGCTTCGTAAATAACAGCCATGCCATTTGCAAATGTATCAGAATAAGAAGAGCTGTCTCCAAGTCCGAATAAAGCTACTTTTTTTCCTGTAAAATCAAATGCTTTGAATTTAGGAAGGAAAGAGTCCCAATCATCCTGAAGGTCACCGTAACCTGTAGTTGATGCTCCTAAAATTAGAAAATCAAAAGGCTTCAATTGATCAACAGTTACTCTGGCTACATCGAAGATTTGAGTATCCGCATTTCCTAATACTTTTTCAATTTTAGATGCTACCCCTTCGGTTGCACCGGTTGAAGTTCCGTAAACGATCGCTATTTTGCTCATAATTCAGTTTTATTATAAATAAGTAAAGAATAAAATTTATTGGTATATTTTATAGTTGTAACAATCTATATTTGTTATACTTTCCAAAGTAATAAAAAGGTCTGTGACCTTAATAAAAACGATTGAATGCTATATTTTGCTATATTTCTGCTGAAATCAAATTGAAAAATCTAAGACCATTATTTAAATTCATTTCAAATAATAACATCCAAATCTAGATAATGTTTGTGTGTACTGCCTAATTTATTTAATATTATAGAAAACAAAGAAGGCAAATCAATTGATTTGCCTTCTTTATATGCTTGATTCTAAATACTAATCAATAGAGTTTAAATTGTTATCAATAGTTTCTATTTTCTGAGCAATAAGTTCGAGCTCGTTCTTCAGATCCTGAATTTTGTGCTCCATATCTTTTAATAAGCCGCTTGCTCCTTTTGATATAGACAGAAAACCCATGTTGTTTTCGTAAGTCTGTAAGTCAGATTTTACTTTATTGAATTGGTGCATAAGCTTTTCTCTCTCTCTGAATAATCGGCCTTTAGGTCTTTCGGATTTAGCGATATCATCTACATTCGATTTGAATGATTGTAATCTGCGTTCCGATTTATCCATTTTCAGGCGATCAAATTGTACATCAAGTGCCGTTTGGTACTCTTTGTAGATTTTATCTTTTTCCTTGAAAGGAACAAAGCCTACTTGATGCCATTCGTTCATCAGCTCACGTAAGGTAGCCATTGGATCCGCTAAGTCAGTTTGTTCTGAAAGAGCGTTTATTTTCTCGATAATTTCTTTTTTCGTTGCAAGGTTTGCTACTTCTTCTTCTTTTTGAGAAGATGTATTGCTGTTCTTTTGTTCAAAGAAATAATCACAAGCAGTAACAAATTGTTTCCAGATTGCATCTGAATGCTTACGAGGTACTGCACCTATTGTTTTCCATTCTTTTTGGATAGCGATAAGTTCGTCAGTTGTTTTTCTCCAATCAGTACTGTCTTTCAATGCTTCGGCTTTCTCGCAAAGTGCTCTCTTTTTATTCAGATTTTCTTCCATATCATCTTTTTGATGTTTGAAGAATTCTGCTTTTTTCTCAAAGAAAGTATCGCATAATGCTCGATATTGTTCGAATATTTGGCTGTTTACTTTTTTAGGAACAAACCCTATCGTTTTCCATTTAGCTTGAAGAGCAATTATTTCGTGGCTTTTTTCATCCCAGTCTTTGAAGTTCTTAAGTTGAGAATAGTCAATAGCTTTTAAAGTATCGCATATAGCCGTTTTCTCAATTAAATTTGTTTCTTCCTGCCCTTTAAGTTCTTCGAAATGGCTTTGGTGTTTTTTATTGATTTCGGTGGATGCAGCTTTGAAACGCTCCCATATTTCATCTCTGAATTCTTTAGCTACAGGTCCGATTTCTCTCCATTGTTGATGGAAATTTTGTAATTGGTGAAATGCCGAAACTACATCCGATTCTTCCTGTAGTTTTTCTACAACTTCGCAGATACTGGTTTTAATTTCCAGATTCTTTTTGAAGTCGTAGTCTCTAAATTCATTATTGATCTTGATCAGATCATAGAATTTTTCGGAATGCAACTGATATGCTTTCCATATTTCGTTGACCTTTGCTGCAGGAATAAGTTTAATCTCATTCCATTGTTGTTGCAGGTCTTTAAATTCTTTGTATAATTTATTAAAATCGTCTGTGCTTTCTGTCAGATTTTTAATGGCTTCGATGATTCTCTCTTTCTTTACGAGATTGTCTTCTTTTATTTTTTCTTCGTCAGCCAAAGCTTTAGCTCTTTTCTCTTTGATAGTATTAAGAAGTGTTTTGAATTCTTCCTCGATAGGATCGGTTGGAATAACAAACGAATTAATATCACCTCCATCGGCTACAAATTGTTCTTTCAAGGTTTCATTCTCTGCCGATTTTAATTTATAGAACGATTGTTTCAAATTATCTACATCAGCACGGGTCGGTACCTCTGCTTTTGCTGATAATTCTTGCAAGTTTTTTATAATCTCTTCTTTTGTAAAAGATTTAGATTCTGCAACTTGTGGCTCAGTAGTTATTTCTGCTTGCTCTTGTTTATTCTCTGTTTCTTCGTTTAGAGGCAATGCAGGATCAATATTCTCATTCATAATAGGGGGTAATTAGGTTCGGTATTCCACTTCTTAATTTTCTTATAACACAAATTAATAAAATATTTTCCGTATTAAGACTATTTATTGCTTTTATTTTTGTTCATATTGTTAGATTAGCTAGGATATTAGCCTTGCTGCTGCTTAAAATTCTAAGATTATTTTAAAAATCATTTACATATATAATATCGGTTAAAATTTTACCTTTGTTAGGTATAAACATAAAACGAAACTATATGAATGAATATGTAATTAATTATAATGACTCAAAAAGTCAGAAGGTCTTATGCTTTGTTATAGGTGGATATGCCGTTTTATATGGTCTTTACCAATCAGTAATGCAGGCATTGAATAATACGTTTACGTTTGACTTTTTTGCAGCATTGGTTTTGATCGTACTTGGAGCTATTCTTATTCTGAATGTAACGGTATGGGCAGCTCGTCCGATTTTTGCAATGGACTCGAGTCGTATTTATGTTAAAATGCCGAATCAGAAATCGGTATATAAGGCTGAATGGATTAGTGTTCGAGAAATAGCATTGGGCGTGAGTTATTTGAAAATGTCAGAGACTGATGGTAAACAATATACTGTGGATATCAGTGGGTTAAAGTATGATGACCTGAAGAATGTAAAAAGCCAGATTATAGAAATTTGTGAGTCGAAAAGCATTCCCTATAAAAATGATTGATGTTTTTTTCGATTGCTTTATGGAAAACTGAAGTTATTTTACTCTATTAATACGAATGAGTTTCCTCAAGCACACTAACTAATTTTTTTTAATGGGACTTTTTGATTTTTTTAAAAAGGCAAATGAAAATTTTGAGCAAGGGGTAAAATGTCTCGAAGGAGACAATTACCCCGACGCCATTAAGTATTTTAAGCAAGTCAATTCGTCCAACAAGCACTATGATGAGGCACTAATCCATATCTTAAGCTCTTTATCTGCTTTAGGCGAAGATGAACAGGTTATCGAGTGGTTTGCAAAACTATCACCTTCTGTACCAAACTATGATCAGGCAATGGTTGATGTTGTTGGTGCTTACGTAAATACCGGACAATACGAAGAAGCTTTCGCTTGGTTTGCAAAGATTTCCCCATCCAGTTCCAGCTTCAGTATTGGAATAATAAACTACTTAGCTGCACTGTTAAATGTTGAATCTCCTGATAAGTATCGTGCTGAATGCGAAAAAGCCATTGTCAGCTTTACGAAATTAGATGCAGCTGACCGGTTGTATACCATGTCGTTAAAGTATTTGTTGAGGGTTTTGTCCGAATACAATAAATTTCAAGAGTTGCTCCATTATAGTAATATCTTTTTGGAAATAAAGGAGAATCATCCTTTAGGACTATATTTCAAAGGTGAAGCTTTGTATGAACTGGAGAAATACGATACTGCATTGGAATGTCTAAATAAAATATATTGCGAATCTGATGAATTTGTTGATGCAGTCTACGTTAAAGCATTGATTCATGAACAGTTTGGGAATGAAGATGAGGCCCAGAAATGCTGGGTAGAGGTAGAACGTCTCGAAAATTTAGGATCTTCTGCTATTGTCGCCGATAGAGATGGCAAAAGGGAGATTGTAAATTATAGAAACAGAGTTCCTCGTAAGAGATTGGTATAATATTAAAAATTTTATATATAAATCAGAGTTCCTTCTTTTTTAAGAAGGAACTTTTTGTATTATGACTGCACTAATGCACGGCTTTGTGTAATCTGTAAACCCAAGATTGTTTTATAGCCCTCTTAAAACAATCTTTTTATCTTTGATGTTATATTTTCTATTAAAGAGTCTTAAACGATAGAGCAGATTTCGATAGATAAGTATATCTTCGTTGCCGAAAAGAAAAGAAGGGTTTGTATGGGTATTAAAGGTAAACATTTAGTAATAAATGTAAGTAAGGGGTTGAAGTATCTGATCCTCACCGTAAATGTTTTAGTTGCATTGCTATTACTCCTTTCTACGTTGGCACCGGTGACATCTCCATTTGATTTTGTAATTATATCTTATCTGGGATTAGGTTTTCCAATACTGCTTTTTATTAATGTCTGTTTTTTTATTCTTTGGCTTGTTTTTCTGAAATGGAAATATTTTGTAATCCAGTTAGTTATCCTTCTGTTTTGCTGGAACTCGATCAATACATATATTCCATTAAATTCTCCCTCAAAAGATATTCCCGAGAAGAGTTTTAAGATAATGTCCTATAATGTCAGAGGATTTGATTGGTTGACAGGTGACGAAGCTCGTAATAACCCTATATTTTCATATATGGCAAATAGTGGAGCCGATATTATCTGTATGCAGGAATTTGCAGTGGAAGAAAAAAAAGATAAAGACAAGATAATTTCACTCGAAGAATTAGATGGCTTTTTAGAGGAATATCCTTATCGTACTATTATCCGATTGGGTGATACTATAAACTCATGTATGTATGGTTTAGCTTGCTATTCTAAATTTCCGATAGAAAAGGTTGCACGGATTCCGATTGAAAGTGCTTTTAATGGGGCGGGAATGTATGAGATAAAGATAGGAAAGAAGTCTCTGACTATTGTGAATAATCACTTGGAATCTAACAGACTTACAGCCGAAGATAAGGTTCTGTTTAAAGAACTGGTGGTTGATAAAAACCGAAAGAAGTTGGATGCAGTTACTCAGACCATACGCAGTCATTTAGATCCGGCTTTTAAAACACGGGCTACACAGGCAAATATTATAGCTGATTGTATTCGGATACAAAGGGAGAAAACGGATGCAATGATTGTTTGTGGTGATTTTAATGAGCCTCCGATATCATATGCTTATGAAACGATAAAAGGCAATTTTCTGGATGCTTTTAAGTATACCGGAAGAGGAGTCGGCATAACGTATCATGAAGACGGCTTTTATTTTAGGATAGATTATATTATGCACAGCCTTAATCTTCAAGCTTATAATTGTACGGTGGGTGATGTTAAATATTCAGACCATTATCCGATTTGGGCGTGGATTAAATTTAAGTAATAGAGACTTGGATGGTTAATCCAAGTCAACTATTGTAATGCCTGCACCTCCAAACTGGACATGCTCATCCTGATAATTCTTTACTCCATTTACAGTTCGAAGATAATCCCGTATAATCTGGCGTAAAGCACCTGTACCCGTTCCATGGAGTATACGGACACGTCCTGCTCCGATTTGAATAGCATCGTCTATGAAATACATTACGGCTTGCAAGGCTTCATCACCACGCATTCCCCGTAAGTCTATTTCTTGTTTGAAGTTTAGTTTCTTATCATAGGTCATATCGCTGGTTTGAGAACTGACGAATGTACTTTTCTGAGCCTCTCGTTTAATTTGATTCTTGCTAACCCGTTCAAGACTTTCGAGTTTGACTGTCGATTTTATCATACCGAAAGCTACAACTGCATTTTTACCTTGAATTTCCATGACTTCTCCGGCTGAAGTTTGTCCTTTCATGCGGACACTGTCTCCAACCGAAATAGTTTGAAGTTTTTCTTCTTTAGTCGCTTTGGGTTTTTCTTTTTTGCTT
Source organism: Dysgonomonas sp. HDW5B (assembly GCF_011299335.1). Classification (GTDB taxonomy): domain Bacteria; phylum Bacteroidota; class Bacteroidia; order Bacteroidales; family Dysgonomonadaceae; genus Dysgonomonas_A. The sequence goes on along the minus strand of NZ_CP049858.1, from coordinate 538,548 downwards.
TTCTCCCTTTCCTGCAACTTCTGAATTTTACGGCTTATTTTGTCATCAACCTGAGTTTCTTCAGCTTCCAGCTTTGCTTTGAATGCAGCAAGACCCTGGCGTACTTCCTTTGTCTTTTCTTTTTCGGCCTGAGCTTCTTTTATACTGCGAATTGTATTTTCAATTTTCGCATTAGCGTCTGAAAGTAAGCGTTGAGCTTCCTCCTTTGCTTGTCGAATAATCTCTTTGCGTTGTTTACCTACATCAGTCAGGTCTGTTTCATATTGAGATGTTATCTCCTCCAAGCGTTTTTCTTTCTGGCGAACACTTTGACGTTTGGTTTCCCAATAACGCTTATCACGAACAATATCTTGCAGGTACTTGTCCATATTAATATAGTCGCTACCTACAATTTCTGAAGCTTCGGCAATTACATCCTCCGGCAAACCTATTTTACGTGCAATTTCTATGGCAAACGAACTTCCGGGATTACCTATTGATAATGTGAAGAGGGGTTGCATCAAATGTCGATCATAGAGCATAGCACCATTAACAACACCTTGGTGTTCGTTGGCAAAATGTTTCAAGTTCTGATAGTGAGTAGTAATTACACCGAACGATTCTTTTTCATTGAAACGTTTCAGCAACGATTCGGCAATTGCTCCACCGATTTGAGGCTCGGTTCCTCCACCAAATTCATCAATCAATAATAGTGATTTTGAATCGCAATTACGTACAAACATTTTCATATTGGTAAGATGCGAGCTATATGTACTCAAGTCGTTTTCTATCGATTGCTCGTCACCTATATCTATAAATATCTTGTCGAAAATGCCGACTTTTGAACTCTCAGCCAGAGGAATCAATAATCCGCATTGTACCATATATTGCAGTAGACCGACTGTTTTTAGGCAGACCGATTTACCTCCTGCATTAGGTCCTGATATGATAAGCAGACGGTTTTCGCTATCCAGCCAAATATCAAGTGGAATAATAGACTTATTCTGTTTTTTGTGCGAAAGATAGAGTAGGGGATGTTTGGCTTTATCCCAGCCTACCTGTTGTGTATTTTCTACAGTGGGTCTTATTGCTTCAATGTCCAAAGCAAAACGAGCCTTGGCGCGGATAAAGTCTATCCAAGCCAGAAAATCGTATGATTGAACGATGTCGGGTGCTAAAGGGCGTACTTCATCTGTAAAAGCGATTAGGATTTTTACAATTTCCCTACGCTCTTCGCTTTCCAATTCACGTACACGGTTATTGGCTTCTACCACTTCGGCAGGCTCAATAAAAATGGTCTTTCCTGATGCCGACTCATCGTGCACGATACCTTTCAGCTTTCGTTTAAAAGCAGGTGCAACGGGTATTACCAATCGTCCGTCACGCATGGTTGGGCTTACGTCTTTTTCGACTAATCCTTCTGATTGTGCGGCACGTAATATCGCATTCAGACTTTTGGAAATACCTCCCGATACATGGGTTATCTCTTTACGGATACGGTTCAGTTCGGGAGATGCGTTGTCTTTGATACGTCCGTATTTATCCAATATATGATCTATACGGGTTAGAAGTTGAGGGAAAATAAGCACTTCTCCTGCTAATTCTTGCAAATGAGGATAGGGGGTATTTTCTTCGTCTTCCTTTTTTAGAAAACTGACAATATCTCTGATGGTTTGTAAGGACCGGCGAAGGTCAAATACTGCATTTTCTTCGAGCCATGTACCTTCTACCCGTATATTTTTAAGGGCGGGACGTACATCGAAGAAATGGTTAACAGGAAAATTATCTTCTTCCTGAATGATGCGTATAAATTCGTCTGTTTGCGAAAGTTGACTTTGTATCGTGTTATAGTCTGACGAAAAAATCATTTCGTCGGTCTTTTCTTCGCCTAGCGTACTTAGGCACTTGGACGCAATTAAACTGCGGATTTTATCAAATCCTATTTTTTGTTCAAAATTATCGGGGTATATCACTTTCCTCTTTCTCTGTGATTAAGTAAGGTTCCAGACCTTGTTTACTGTAATTCTTTCTCTATATCTCCCTCTATTTTGGAGGGGTTGGTTGTTGGTGCATAACGTTTTACTACCTTTCCGTTGCGATCGATTAGGAATTTGGTGAAATTCCATTTGATAGCTTCTGTAATAAAACCTTTGCTGTTTTCTTTCAGAAACTTGAACAACGGGTCAGCATTATCTCCATTGACATCAATCTTGGCAAATGTTTTAAACGTTGTATTGTATTTCATTTCACAGAACGAAGCCAATTCTTCGTCTGTTCCCGGTGCCTGACCTGCAAATTGATTACAAGGGAAATCCAATATTTCGAATCCTTGGTCTTTATATTTCAGGTATAAATCCTGTAAGTCTTTGTATTGAGGTGTAAAACCGCACTCGGTGGCAGTGTTTACAATCAATACTACTTTACCTTTATATTCTTCCATCGAGACATCGTTTCCTTTGGAGTCTTTTACTGTATAATTATAAATGCTCATATCTGTTGTGTTTAAGGGTGATAAAAAAGTATATGCTACTATTATAAGTAGTAACACGATACTTGAGAGTGCGAAAATTTTCTTTTTCGATATTTTCATTGGGTTTGATATTGTCTGATTATTAATTATACCTATACTCTTCAAAAGAATTGAAAGATAGATATCAGAACATAATAATCAGTTTCCAGCTTACATTTTTATTGCCATTTGCAGGCATTCTGTTTCCTCTTGAAACTGATAACGTAACAGTTTCGGGAACTCCCATGGCTTTCCATACTCCACTTTTGGGGCATTTTTCTCCTGTGCGGGCAGTCATACCGAGACGGGGCTTCATCATATTGTTTTAATTGTATTTAATTGTAAAGTACAAAAATACAATAAATAAACTAACGATGGAGAAGTTACTCGTTTAGCCTGTTGATTTTCTATTAAAATTATCTATGTAATGAAACATAGCTACGAAGGTGTATCTATAGTTTAATTGTTAAATATAAATAAAAATTAAAGCAGATGAAAACAAGACAAAAACAAATGAGTAATTTTCTTCAAAAAGAAGTTCAAGGTAGGATTACGAAAAAAGTTGAAAAGCTAAATCAGAATCAGTTGCCTAAACAAAGAGGCGAAAGAAGTTCAGGACTATTGACTTCTATAGATCAACAAATGGTTAGCGATGCTTTTTTCTGTCCTAATGGAGCAAAAGCTGTACGGTTTACTTGTGGTGGTGGAGCTGTTGCTTGGCAAAATTACATATGTAAGACAAAGTCTCAAAACACTATAAAAATAAATACTGGAAGTGGTGGCTTGGCTGTGCCTGTAACAGTTGATGTACCTCTTATGGCATCAAATGAGTGGGTTGAAATATTTTTTCAACCATCAGATCCTAACGGCGGTTATGCAAATTGGCAATTAATATTTTAAAATTATATAATGAAAAAGATTCTAATTAGTTTATCAATTTTATTAATTGTAGGAGTATTTTCTATTTATGGATTGAGGGGAAGTAGTATAAGTAATACACCGCAAGATAAAGAATGGCATTGGCCGGATAGTATCAAAAATATTCTTATTATCCCCGATAGTCTATTATTTAGAGGAGATTCGATAAATGCTCCCATGGATGTGTATACGCCAGAACAGAAAGAGTTTGCGCGAGCTATGACTACATTAATGTATAAATATACCATAGTAAAAGATAATCACATGATTTTTGACATGAGTCGTGAAGAGTTCTTTAAGACAGGTATTCACGAGGTTTATTATGATGAGCTTATACATTCTTATAAGACAATGAATGATTTTATAGACAAAGACACACTGAACCACTCCTGGAATGTAGCCGGCGATTGGGAGAAGGTGAAAGAAGAGATGCGTTTGGAAATGAACTTAGATGTAGAATAAAAGCACATAAAATATTTATCCAAAAAGAATGCAGGTTGGAGTTATTTTTAGCCTGCATTTTTTTAATATAAATTTATAATCATTTATCAGCAAAATATACTTTAATATTACAATATTATTTATTACTTTTGTAACTCAGATATTCACAGGGTATTTGAGACGATATTTATAGATGATTACAACGAAGAAAATATATAAAGTATTATAAAAGGAACAGGTTCTCGTAACTCTTGTTCCTTTTTTTTACCTACCTGTGAACTCATAAACACTCATTTTTTAATATATATAATTCTATCGCAAAATGCAGACAGACAAACCTGTACGATTGATTCTTGATGATGGGACTATCTTTGACGGAAGGTCTTTTGGTGCTGAGAAGGCGGCAGCCGGAGAAGTAGTATTTAGTACTGCTATGGTTGGCTATCCGGAGAGTCTTACCGACCCTTCTTACATCGGACAAATCCTCACAGTAACATTTCCCCTAGTTGGTAATTACGGAGTTCCCGAGGATTCTTTTACCAATGGTATTTCGGACTTTTTCGAGTCGGAAAAAATCCAGATTAGTGGTCTGATTATTTCGGATTACTCACATGAGTATTCTCACTGGAATGCAAAGAAAAGTTTGGGTGAATGGCTTAAAGAGCATAATGTACCCGGAATTTATGGTATAGATACACGTGAGTTAACCAAGATTCTTAGAGAAAAAGGTTCGATGAAAGGTAAAATCGTTTTTGGAGACGAAAATGAAATTGACTTTTTAGACCCGAATATTGAAAATCAAGTTGCGAAAGCAAGCTGTGCGGAAGTTATAACTTACGGAACAGGAGATAAAAAAGTGGTTCTGGTTGACTGTGGAGTGAAACATAACATAATCCGCTGCCTGTTGAAGAGAGATATTACTCTGATACGTGTGCCTTGGGATTATGACTTTAATCAGATAGAATTTGACGGATTGTTTATTTCGAACGGACCGGGTAATCCCGATTTTTGTGAAGTGACAGTTCAAAATATACGCAAGGCAATGGAAACAGGTAAACCTATCTGTGGAATCTGCATGGGTAACCAATTATTGTCGAAAGCGGGTGGAGCTACTGTTTATAAATTAAAATATGGACACCGTAGTCACAATCAACCTGTACGATTGGCTAACAGCGAAAGATGTTTCATCACTTCTCAAAATCACGGATTTGCAGTATCGAACGCATCTCTGGGCGAGGATTGGGAACCACTCTTCACGAACCTAAATGATGGAACGAATGAAGGTATTCGTCACAAAACGAAACCATTCTTCTCTGCACAGTTTCACCCCGAAGCTGCCAGCGGTCCTACTGATACAGATTTCATATTCGATATGTTTTTTGATAAACTGTGATATGTAGGGGCAAATAAATATTTGCCCGATGGATTTTTAGGGTGAATGATTATTCACCCCTACATGAAAAAAACAGTAATTAATATCTATAATACTTATAATACAATGGATAAAGATATAAAGAAAGTTCTGGTACTCGGTTCGGGAGCATTGAAGATCGGAGAAGCGGGAGAGTTTGACTACTCGGGTTCTCAGGCTTTGAAGGCTTTGAAAGAAGAAGGAATCGAGACAGTGCTCATCAATCCGAATATTGCTACCGTGCAAACTTCGGAAGGAAGTGCAGATAAAATATATTTCCTGCCTATCACTCCATACTTTGTGGAGAAGGTAGTACAAAAGGAAAAACCCGATGGAATACTTCTTGCTTTTGGTGGACAAACTGCATTGAATTGCGGTGTTCAACTATTCGAACAAGGTATTCTTGATAAATACAACCTGAGAGTTTTGGGTACGCCTGTTCAGGCAATCATGGATACCGAAGATCGTGAGTTGTTCGTTCAAAAACTGGATCAGATAGATGTGAAAACCATCAAAAGTATGGCGGTTGGATCTATCGAAGATGCTGTAAAAGCAGCAGCCGAATTAGGTTATCCCATCATTGTACGTGCAGCATACGCTTTAGGAGGCTTAGGTTCGGGATTCTGTAACAACGAACAAGAGCTTCGTACTTTGGCTGAAAAAGCATTGAACTATTCTTCACAGCTTTTGGTCGAAAGATCACTAAAAGGTTGGAAAGAAATAGAATACGAAGTGGTACGCGATAAGTACGACAACTGTATGACGGTTTGTAACATGGAGAATTTCGACCCGCTAGGTATTCATACCGGTGAGAGTATTGTAGTTGCTCCGTCACAAACGCTTACAAATTCAGAATTTCATAAATTACGCGAGATTGCTATCCGAATTGTAAGACATATCGGCATAGTAGGGGAGTGTAATGTACAATACGCATTCGACCCTGAGTCGGAAGATTATCGAGTAATCGAAGTGAATGCCCGTTTGAGCCGTTCATCTGCCTTGGCATCTAAAGCAACAGGTTATCCGTTGGCTTTTGTAGCTGCTAAATTAGGTTTGGGTTACGGACTATTCGAACTGAAAAATTCGGTAACGAAATCAACAAGTGCATTCTTTGAGCCTGCTCTTGACTACATCGTAGTAAAAATACCTCGTTGGGATTTAGGTAAATTCCATGGAGTATCTAAAGAAATCGGTTCGAGTATGAAGTCTGTTGGAGAGATTATGGCTATCGGTCGTAACTTCGAAGAGGCGATACAAAAAGGGCTGCGTATGTTGAATATCGGTATGCACGGATTTACGGCAAACAAGCCTCTTCCTGTAGACGATATCGATTACGAATTGAGTAACCCTACCGATAAACGTATATTCTACATATATCAGGCATTTGCTAAAGGATACGACATCGACAAGATTCATGATCTGACTAAAATCGATAAATGGTTCTTGCAAAAATTGAATATTATCTTCAAATGTTCGCAAGAATTGAAGAAATACGACGATATACAATCACTACCCATAGATTTGCTTCGTACTTCGAAACAAAAAGGATTCTCGGATTTTCAGATTGCAAAAACAATTTGTAAAGAACCCAGCTTGGTTGACAATGCTGCAAGAGACATCCGTACGATCAGAAAGCAACACGGAATAGTTCCTGTCGTGAAACAGATCGATACATTGGCTGCAGAATATCCTGCACAAACCAATTATTTGTATCTGACTTACAATGGCAGAACGAATGATGTGAAATATTTGGGTGACCACAAATCGGTTATCGTTCTCGGTTCGGGAGCATACCGTATCGGTTCTTCGGTAGAGTTCGACTGGTGTTCGGTGAATGCTTTGCAAACTGTCCGAAAAGAAGGTTACCGCTCGGTAATGATCAACTACAACCCTGAGACGGTTTCTACCGACTACGATATGTGTGACCGCCTGTACTTTGATGAGTTGACGTACGAGCGTGTGATGGATATTATCGAACTGGAAAATCCTCATGGGGTGATCCTTTCGGTAGGAGGACAGATACCTAATAACTTGGCTATCCGCTTGGATGAGGCTAAAGTAAATATCTTGGGTACAACTGCTAAAAGTATAGATAATGCTGAGGATCGTCACAAATTCTCGAGCATGTTGGATAGAATAAAAGTAGACCAACCACGTTGGAAAGAGCTGACTTCTCTGGATGATATCAAACTATTCGTAGATGAAGTGGGTTATCCCGTGTTGATCCGTCCGTCTTATGTACTTTCGGGTGCGGCGATGAATGTTTGCTCTAACGATCAGGAGTTGGAAAACTTCTTGGGACTGGCAGCTGAGGTGTCGAAAAAACATCCGGTGGTTGTGTCTGAATTTATAGAGAATGCAAAAGAGGTTGAGTTTGATGCGGTAGCAGACAAAGGAGACATCGTGATGTATGCAATTTCTGAACACGTAGAGTTTGCCGGAGTTCACTCGGGTGATGCTACCATTCAGTTCCCTGCACAGCGTTTGTATGTGGAAACTATCCGTCGGGTGAAAAAAGTAGCTCGTGAGATTGCTCATGCACTGCAAATATCAGGACCTTTCAATATTCAGTTCCTTGCAAAAGAAAACGAGATAAAGGTTATCGAGTGTAACCTGAGAGCTTCACGCTCATTCCCATTTGTATCGAAAGTGTTGAAGATTAACTTTATCGAACTGGCTACTCAGGTAATGTTGGGTCTGAAGGTTGAGAAACCAAGCAAGAATGCTTTCGATTTGGATTATGTCGGAATCAAAGCATCTCAGTTCTCGTTCTCTCGTCTGCAAAAAGCCGACCCTGTTTTGGGAGTTGATATGGCTTCTACGGGTGAGGTGGGATGTATCGGAGACAACTTCCACGATGCAATGCTTAAATCGATGTTGTCGGTAGGATACCGTATACCTAAGAAAACGGTGCTTTTCTCTACAGGACCTGCTAAATCGAAAGTGGCATTGTTAGAGGCAGCACAACTGCTTCACGAAAAAGGATACGACATCTATGCAACAGGTGGCTCACAGAAATTCTTGGTAGATAACGGAGTACCTGCTACTCAGGTATACTGGCCATCGGAAGATCAAAAACCGAGTGCTTTGGAAATGATCCAAAACAAACAGATCGACTTAGTGGTAAACATACCTAAGAACTTTTCGAGCAGCGAGTTGAATAATGGATACAAGATTCGTAGAGCAGCTATCGACTTTAATGTTCCATTGCTTACAAACTCTCGATTGGCATCGGCATTTATCCAAGCATTCTGCAAAGTGAATGTGGATGATCTTGAGATCAAAGCATGGGATGAATACGAATAAATAATTCGAATCATATCTTGATTGATACTAGTATATAAAGGGCAGATTAATCTGCCCTTTCTTATTTTATTATTCTAATCTAATGTTGAGGTTATTATGCTTTGAACAAAACATATATTCCGATGTTTTAATAGAAAAATGCAATAAGTAACCCAACCTTTTATAATTTAATTGATAAGGATATGCTAGAAGGAATTATAGATTTAGTAAAAGAGCAGGTAGTGCCTGCTATTGCTAATAATGAAAATATTCCCGCAGACAAAAGATCTGCGGTTGTTGAAACTACTACCTCTACTGTTGTTGAAGGATTGAAAGAATACTTTACCCCTGATAATATATCTTCAATAACTAGTATGTTTTCCGGAGAATCGGGTGGTGGCAATATTGTGAGTAGTCTGCAAAGTTCTGTTGTAAATGCATTAAGTGAGAAATTGGGATTAAATAAAGATATAGCCAATAGTATTGCTTCGGCAGTGATTCCTGCTATAATGAGTTTATTTTCTCAAAAAGCAAACGATCCCAACGATGAAGAATTTACCGTAGAATCGCTTATCGGAGCTCTTGGAGGAAAAAGTGGTGGAGGTCTTTTAGGAATGCTTGGAGGATTATTCGGTAATAAATAGAATATATAAGTTTTCTAGGGATTAAAAGACTCTCACAATGTGGTACAAGCATTGCGAGAGTCTTTCATTTTTTTATCGGAAATAACTAAAAAAACTTACCTTTGTACTTTCCATTTTTAACACGTTATCACATGTCAACTATGTCAACACTCACAGCAACAATAAAGAGGTCGATGACCTTATTACTATTTATTTTTATAACAATGAGCAATATTAATTCACAAGAAAAAGATACTCTGGTAGTAGTCGAAACAACATTCGGTAATATTAAACTGAAACTGTATAATGACACGCCTTTGCATAAAGCCAATTTTTTGAAACTAATCAATGACAGTGCTTATAAAGACCTGTTGTTTCACCGTGTTATCAAAGATTTTATGATTCAGGGAGGCGATCCTCAATCCCGAGTTGCAGCCGATGGTTCGAATTTGGGAGGAGGCGACTTGGATTATACCGTGCCTGCTGAATTTAGAATACCTAAATATTTTCATAAAAAAGGGGCTTTAGCTGCTGCACGTACAGGAGATGATGTAAATCCGAATAGAGAATCGTCTGCCATTCAGTTTTATATTGTTACAGGAAAAAAATATTCGGATAAAGAACTGAATAAGATTGAGCAGCAACGTCAGGAGAAAATGGTTCAAAAGAGATTTAACGAACTTCAGTTAGAATATAAAAGTGCGATCAAAGATTTTTATAGCAGTGGAGACCGTGACTCTTTGGCCGAATTGAGACAGCGATTGTATGCTGAGGCTCAGGAGGAATCTAAAACAGATGTGGCAAATGTATTTTCGCCACAACAACGCGACGCTTATAAAGCCATAGGTGGTGCACCTAGTTTAGATGGAGGCTATACTGTATTCGGAGAAGTTATTGAGGGATTTGATGTAATCGAAAAAATAGAGAAGGTAAAAACAAATGCCCAAGATCGTCCTGTTGAGAATATCAAGATGGATGTAAAGATCGTTACTGAATAAATCTTTTTTTATATAGATTTTACATATAAGGGATAGATTGAATTGATAATCTGATATTGCAAAAAATACATATCTTTGCTATCCAGAACAAACATAACTTACTAGAGGTGGATAAATATATTGACAGAGAACAAGTTATAGGCTTAGCTGAATTACATGCCGGCTATACATTGAAAGAGGCTATTGACGAAGCCAAGCGATGCTTAAATTGCAAGAATCCGTTGTGTGTGCAAGGTTGCCCGATAGAACATAAAATTCCCGAATGGATACATCAGTTATCTAAAGGTAATATCGGAGGGGCAATGGAGCTGATAAATGAGAAGAGTAACTTGCCTGCAATATGCGGCAGGGTATGTCCTCACGAAAAACAATGCGAGGGTCATTGCATTCTCAACAAGAAAGGCAATCCGGTGAAGGTTGGTAAACTGGAACGGTTTATTGCCGATTTTGACAGTGAGATGGGATTGTCGAAAGAACGTCTTAAAGCTAAAACCAGAGGCAAGGTGGCTGTTATCGGCTCGGGTCCTGCGGGTCTTACCGTAGCAGGCGATTTGGCGAGAGATGGTTTTAATGTTGTTGTTTTTGAAGGACAAAAAGAACCCGGAGGAGTGTTGCTATATGGTATTCCCGAATACAGGTTGCCTAACGAGATAACACGCCGTGAGGTTAAAAAAATAGAAGCTCTTGGTGTTAATTTTCGAAACAATTGCACCGTTGGTGAAGATATTACGGTAGATGCCATGTTCGAAGAAGGTTTTGATGCCGTTTTTATCGGTTCGGGTACAGCAGTACCTCAATCGGTGAATATCGAAGGAAGCAACCTTTTCGGAGTTTCGCAATCAGCCTACTTTTTGCGGATGGTGAGTTTGTTTGCCAGTGGAGATATCAACCGTCAGGAGGTTCCTTTACGTAAAGGCGATAAAGTTGCTATCATTGGAGCCGGAAACGTAGCCATGGATGCTGCCCGTACAGCTTTGCGAATGGGAGCTGAGAGTGTGACTATTGTTTATCGCAGAAAAGAGGAAGATATGCCTGCTTTACGCTCCGAATTCATGGAGGCAAAAGCCGAGGGCGTTCAGTTCTTGCTGGAAGCGAGTACCAAAGAATTTGTAGGAAAAGAGGTGAAAGGTAACCGCATATTATCGGGCTTGAAGGTGGATACTGCCGAGGGTGAAATAACTCTGCCCGTAGACCGGATATTTATGGCGGTAGGTTCTAAGCCTGCAAATAAAATTGTATCTACTTCTTTGGGTATTGACGTGGATGAGCGTGGATACATTACAACCAAAGAGCATCCTTACGGAATGACATCTCGCAGAGGTGTATTTGCTGGCGGTGATGTGGTTCATACACCTCAAACGGTAGTATTGGCAATGCGCGAAGCAAAACGTGTGGCTTCGGGTATATCGCAATATGTAGATGCCGTAAAATTATTAGGGGTATAATCCCGAAATTTTTTGAAGATGAACAGAAATAATAAAACTGCTATATTGTTAGGAGCTTCCGGATTGATCGGAAGCTTCTTACTTGATATTTTACTCAATAGTGAAGAATATAGCTCTGTCGTTATTTTTGTTCGTAAAGAAATATTCCGAAATCATCCTAAGCTGACTCAGCATATTATTGATTTTGATAAACCTGATAGCTATGCGCGTTTGGTAAAGGGCGATGATTTGTTTTGTTGTTTGGGTACTACCATTAAACAGGCTAAGACGCGTGAAGCTTTCAGAAAGGTAGATTACGATTACCCCGTGAAATTTGCTGCGACAGCAAAAGAAAACGGAGTTAAGCAATATTTATTAGTTACTTCGATAGGGGCTAATGCAGGCTCATCTGTTTTTTATTTGAAAACGAAGGGTGAATGCGAAGACTCGGTGCGACAAATAAATATACCATCTACGTCAGTCTTTCGTCCGTCTTCTCTTTTGGGAGAACGTAAAGATGTACGACCTATGGAGAAAGTGGGCGAAGTGGTGATGAAACTTTTCTCGTTCTGCTTAATCGGAAAACTGAAAAAATACAAACCTATAGAAGCTCACCGCGTGGCAGAAGCCATGTATACTGTAGCTCAGGCTGCAACCGAAGGATTCCATATTTACGAGTCCGACAAAATCCAGTCCTTATAAAAAAGATATATTTTCAACTGTCTTATATCCCATTAAGCTGAGAAGTTTTACTGTTTTTTTGACGTTTTTATATCTTTTACACCTTATCTAAAGGTTTACGTTTCTCAGCTTTAATATTTTTGAAGTAAGACGGAGTCAGTCCCGTTGTTTTCTTAAACTGGCTACTAAGATGAGCAACGCTCGAGTAGTTTAGTTTAAAAGCTATTTCACTTAAAGTCAGTTCATCGTAAACGATTAATTCTTTTACCCTCTCTATCTTTTGGGCTATATAGTATTTTTCGATAGTTGTGCCCTCTACTTCCGAATACAGATTGCTTATATAATTATAATCGAGATGCAGGCGGTCGCTCAGATAATCGGATAAATTTATTTTCAACTCGCTGTTATCATGATGTACCAGTTCTATGATTATAGTCTTTACTTGTTCTATCAGCCGGCTTTTTTTGTCGTCAATTAATGAAAAACCTAAAGTCTCTAAAACTTCTTTTACATGCTGTTTCTGTTCGGAGTTTAAATCTTCAATCAATTCAATCTCCCCTAGCGATATAGATAATACTTGCAAACCGAGTTTTTCGATTTCCTGTTTGACCACCATCTTACAACGGTCGCAGACCATGTTTTTTACGTAATATTTCATATATAAAAATAGGTATTTATTAACTTGAAACTAACACCGCCATTTATTTATTAAACACAAATCTACCCAAAAAGATCGTTTATATATTACACTATTTCCCGAATCTTTTTCAAGGTTTACTGATCCTTGAAATAATATAAATTAACTCCAAAATATTGTAACATATTATTATGCTCCATACATGAACTTTGCAGTATCAATTTGTTAAACGATAAAAACAAACTAATTATGATACAAAATAAAGTCAGATACTTATTTATAGTAATGCTCTTGGCATTGATAAGTACAGAAGCTATAGCTCAGATAGATACTAATTTCCCAATAGTGCAAAGACCCGATTCCGCCGAGTTTGCCAAAGCAGGTAACAAGCCTATTATTAAAACATCATTGAACGGTGTAATTACAGCGTCGGGATTTTATCAGAATGGCAGTTTCGGCATGGGAGACGGTTCTATTACCATGTGGGCAAATGCCGCTCAACCGGCAGATAAAAAGAATCAATTTGGAGGAGATCTGAGAAAGACATGGATCATACTGAAGGCTACAGCCTATAATCTGCCCGACAATTGGACTGCTTCGGGAAGAGTCGAGATTGATTTTCTGGGAGGATATGCCGGGCAGGGAGGGTTTGCAGACGAGAATTTGCTACCACGATTGAGAGTCGGTTATGTGGAACTGCATAAAAATCAAACCCGAATCCGTTTAGGACAGGCTTGGACTCCTATGGTTGCTACATTTCCGGCATCGGTAACCCATTTTGCAATGGGATACGGTTCTGCCGGAGGAATCGGATTCAGAAATCCCGGATTATTTGTATATCAAAATCTTAATTCTAACCAATCATCAACAAAAATCAGGCTTGATGCTGCCATCTTTAGAGGTAGTTGGTTAGGAGCTGCGAGTGAGCCTTATGGTCGCGATGCCGGAGAAATTGGGGTTCCACAAACTGAAGTAGGAGTTTTTATAGAAAATCGCTCCAAAGCTTTCAAATGGGAAGTAAGCTTGGTAGGCCATTACGACAGAAAGCAAATCTACAATCCATTAACAAAAGATTACACGGGGCTGACAGGTAAAGCTATCCAGTTGGGAACTATACTTGCATATGATAATATAACACTGCAAGGTAGTGCAAACACAGGGCGAGCGATTGGACAAATATGGGGTAACCTGCTTCAGTTTGGCGATATAAGAGGCAATGGAGCGTGGGCACAAGCAGGTTATGCGTTCAACAAGAGGCTTAGTGCCTGGTTTATGTATGGGTATGATAATCCGAATGATGGTGATGTCAAGAAAGCTGTTACAGGAGATTCACGTCTGCATAATCAAATCTTTGTGCCGATGCTCAAATATAATCTGGGTCCGGTTAATATCTCATTAGAGTATTTCAGAGCACAGACAAAATGGAATACCGTGAATAATGAAGCTGCTCAAATCAAAAGAACAAGTGCTGATCAGATAGCATTAGGTACAAGTTTTATGTTTTAAATTCTTTAATAAAAATCATTATGAATAATTCATTTATAAAACCGGTTTATTTTATAGCAAGATTTCTCGTTGCCATAACATTTTTAGTAGCAGGTATTCATAAAGTGGTAGCATGGGATAAACCTGCAATGTGGATGGCATCCAAAGGGTTGCCAATGGTAGATGTTTTATTGGCAATAGCAACTTTTCTGGAACTGGCAGGTGCAGTGCTGTTAATTATAAATTTTAAGACTAAATGGGTGTCTGTAATTTTAGCAGGATTTATGTTGGCACTAACTTTTATGATGCACAATTTCTGGGCAATGGAAGGGATGATGTTCCAAACCTCCTTTCTAGACTTTATACAGAATATAGCTATTGTTGGCGGATTATTGGCTATGGCTTTGCTTGCTTCCAAAATGGAGATGCCGGAGGAAGCGTTGAAATAAAAGTTTTTAAATAAAGAAACTGAGTACATGGTTCTTTTGCGAAAAGAGAATAAATGTAGGTGTTTATCTGGAATCGAAAAGAAGTGTTTTTATTATCACTAAAATGAAGAGCATATGAAACTATCAGAAACTTCAAAAGGATACATGGCAACAGTTGCTATCACCTTTATAATCGGATTCTCATTTCTATTCGTGAAAATATCATTGGCACACGCACATCCTTTGGATGCTTTGGCTCATCGATTTGGTATTGCGTTTTTAGCCTTGCTGCCAATAGCAATTTGGGGAAGAAATAAATTGTTGCTAAAAAAAGAAGACCTTTCGTGGGGTCTTTTTATGGCGTTGCTTTATCCTACACTTACATTCGGATTACAAATATGGGCGTTGAGTTATATTAGCTCTGCCGAAGCCGGATTAATACATGCCGTATTCCCGTTGATGACTATGGCTATTGCCGCTCTTGTTTTAAAAGAAAAAATATCGCTCATACAGGCTCTCTTTGCCATGCTATCAGTCTTTGGCGTTGTATTCATACCCATTATGCTCGGGGCTGGATCTGACGGATCGGTGTTAGGCTATATATTGATGTTGATTTCCAGCTTGGCATTGTCTTCATACGGTGTCTTTGCCCGAAAGCTTCGGGGGCGCTTTACCCCGTTTCCGTTAGCATTTTTCTGTATTGCTTTGGGGGCTTTGTTTTTCAATTTGTTAGCTGCCGGGAAATATATATATTCCGAATCTGAAAGTAGCTTTTTGAAACCATTATTGTCACTCGAATACGTGGTCACTATCTTGTATCTTGGAGTTTTGTCATCTTCCCTTACATTTTGATACTCAGCAATTATTCGTATGCCCGTGTAGAAGCTTCAAAGTTAGGTATATTCGCAAACTTCGTGCCTGTTGTCGCCATATTTGCGGGAGTCACCATTCTTGGCGACTCAATCACTTGGATACATATTGTCAGTTCTATACTTATCTTTATAGGTGTACTTGGTGTTAATTGGTTTAAAAAGAAATAACCGTTTTATCTATAAAGTAAAGCTTTATGATGAACGATAGAATAAATTCAGACGGAAATAAACCAATCATTTTTGAGACAAAAGTAAGCATGTATGTGCAAGTGTCACTTTTGTCACTTTTGTAATCTTTTATGAGTTTATTGTTTGAATAACAATGTTTTAATAGGGTGACAAAAAGTGTACAAAAGATACTCGAAAATGTACATTTATGTTTGATTTTGTAATCTTAATTGTAACTTTTTTGTAAGGGTAAATGCTGATTGCTCCAATGCACAGTATTAATGTGTATTTTTAGTGCATTCGCTGTTTTGAAACTATTCTCTGGTTGTATCTTTTTATATACCTTTGCATTTGTGCGTATCCGCATAAATATATATTCTTTTACTTACTTATATAACAACTGATGCAAAAACCTTCGATAGTTAAAGGAACACGAGACTTCTCGCCAGAGGAAATGGCAAAAAGAAACTATATCTTCGATACAATCAGAGAAGTATATAAATTGTTTGGTTACAAACAAATTGAGACTCCGGCAATGGAGAGTTTATCGACTCTGATGGGTAAATACGGAGAAGAGGGTGATAAATTATTATTCAAGATACTTAATTCGGGCGATTATCTTTCGAATATAACGGATGATGAATTGGCAGAGAAAAACTCGAGCCGCCTGACAACAAAAATATCGGAAAAGGGCTTACGCTACGATCTTACTGTGCCTTTTGCCCGCTATGTGGTAATGCACCGCAATGAGATCACTTTCCCGTTCAAACGTTATCAAATACAGCCGGTATGGCGTGCCGATCGTCCTCAGAAAGGACGTTATCGTGAATTCTTTCAATGTGATGCCGATGTGGTAGGCTCCGACTCATTAATTAATGAAGTTGAATTGCTTCAAATTATCGACGAGGTTTTCAGACGTTTGAAAATAAGGGTTTGCATCAAGCTTAATAACCGCAAGATATTGTCGGGTATAGCCGAAATAATAGGTGAGCCCGAAAAGATTGTAGATATTACAGTAGCTATCGATAAGCTTGATAAGATAGGCTTGGAGAAAGTAAATGAGGAATTGCAATCGAAAGGTATACCTGCTGAGGCTATCGAAAAGCTTCAACCTATTATTCTTCTTGAGGGTGATAATACCTCTAAATTGGAAACTCTAAAGGAGAGCCTTTCGGGTTCAGAAATAGGCCTTAAGGGAGTTGAAGAGATAGAGTTTATATTGAATAAAGCAAAACTGCTGAATATTGCTTCGGAAGTGGAGCTGGATCTTACTTTAGCCAGAGGTCTTAATTATTACACAGGTGCAATTATTGAGGTGAAGGCTTTGGATGTACAGATAGGTAGTATTACGGGCGGTGGACGTTATGATAACCTGACAGGTATCTTTGGTCTTCCCAATGTTTCGGGTGTAGGTATCTCTTTTGGTGCAGACCGAATCTTTGATGTTCTCAATCAATTGGAACTATATCCCGAGGATTCTACGCAGGGGACTAAGGTGCTATTCGTGAATTTTGGAAGTGCAGAGGAGGATTATATATTACCCATCATAAGTCAGCTTAGAGGACGAGGTATTTCGGCTGAGATTTATCCTGAAGCTGCAAAAATGAAGAAGCAGATGTCTTATGCTGACTCTAATAAAATTCCTTATGTTGTTATCGTAGGAGAAGATGAGATGAGAGAGCGTAAAGTCACTCTTAAGAATATGCAATCGGGTGATCAGCAATTACTGACCATCGAAGAGTATCTTAAATTGGATCTGTAACGTTGTTCAGAATACTGTCGGCTAACTCTTTAGTTATTCTTACGCTGGCAGTATCATTTATATTCAGTATTCTGTCGGAAAGACGTGGTATTTTAAGGACTACGTCTTTGGCTATATTAAGAGGATTTACAATCACAGCTTTATTTTCTATATAGATGTAGGGCCAGAACATTTCATCTTTATAGAAGGTCGCTGAGATATTATTTATGCTAACATTGTTTTTGTATATGATAACAGCTAAGTAGTTTATAGAATCATTATTCTCTAAAATGCTGTATTGAGCAGTATTATCCAGTGTAGGATTGGGTGCTATCTCTTCATGAGAATATATTTTGATATAATAATATCCCCCGCCTAAGATGCACAAAACGAATAATAAAATTAATAATTGTTTTGTCCCAGAGTTTCTCCTTTTATGTCTCGATTTGCCAGATTTTCCCATCTTTGCTTATTAGAATATTAAAATATAAATGTAAAAGAAATGTCCGATTATCGAATCTCTTTATAAATTTCATCACCTAAAACTCTTGCTGTAGATGCCTCTTTCCCGTTGTGCAAATTTACAAGATCAACTGAAATTTTAGGGATTTTGGTTATAGAACCTGCCTGAATTATCAATAGATTATTTACGATATTATTATTCGCATTGTATATATATGGCCAATACACATCGTCTCCATAATAAATCTTAGCAATATATTGCAGAGACACATCTGATTCGGGAATGATAATACGGCTATAAGTAAGAGTGTCCGTATTATCTAATTCCTTGAAGGTTATGCTTTGTGGTAACTTCTCCTTATGTTTGATTGTATAACCTGATAGAATAATATATCCAATGCCCAATACAGCTAAAACGATCAGAGTAATAATACAGGTCTTTACTAAATTGGATTTGCGGGGATTAACAGCAGGGCTTTGAATCCTGTTTGAACCCTTTTCGGATTTATGAAAATTTCGAATTACTATTGCATCTGATTCACTTATTTCGTTATCTGAAACAAGTTCTTTTTCCACATTAAGCATTTCAGCCTTGGTGTGATCAGAACTTTCCTCGATAGCCAAAGAATATTGCATCTCATTTTCTTTTGGATGATCTTCTATTGTTTGTTCTTTTTTTGACTCATTGTTTAAATGAGACAGATCAATAGTTTTATCTATTGGCGCATTACTCCCTAAGTATAAAATACGGTGCGAATTGCCGCTTTTTATTACCCTGAAAAGCCCAAGCCCATCCACTTTGATATGAGAATCCACAACGAGACTCTTTTCTATCTCATTAAATAGTTGACCAATAAATGCGTCAACAATATGTTGATCCAATCTGGTTTGCAGTGCAATAATCTGACTTAGTTCCGATTGGTCCGTCTGTTTACTCATTTCTTTCTGGTATTTATACGCTCAAGAAGCCTCTCTATAGGTTTAAAAAAAGTAACCGATGCCGGTTCTGTTTTTTTTCTCCAAAATGAGCCGAAATCAGAAATGTCTATAGTCTTACCCTCGTCAAGTATGGTATACATATTTGACATGGTCGAAGCATAAAGATTACTGATATCCCTCTCTGAGAGATCTATTCCCTTTGCTTTTAAGCTATTTCTAATATTATCACACAATTTGGATTCGTCCATCATAATTTAACTCTATTAACGGCTAGATAAGAAATTGATTTCTTTTTCTATAAAAGCCACATCTTCAGTATCGATACGTTCTAATATGCTATTCAGAATTTCAACCGTAGGGTTTAGGTAGTTGATGTAGTATTCGTCATAAGTTTCATCCATTAAGCCTTCCTGATCATGAAGATTTTGTACTGAATTCTTATAATTTCTAGCTACATTCGACATGTCTTCTCTAAACACTTCTAATGTTTCTTTTAATTTAACTAATAACTCCTTCTGGTAATTATAGGACGTTCTGCTTGCCATTTTTTGTTTTTTTATTATAAGTTATAATTTGACTCGATCAACTCAGTGCAAAATTAAAAATAATATTTGCATTAATGAACAAAGACCGGAGATTAATCTGTTTTTAATTAAATTAAATTCCGTTAAATTAGAGTAAACATTTATTCTAAATAGTAATAAATTAGGTATTTAGGTGAGCTTCATTAACATATCAATATTCTCCAGATAGTTTTCAAATTTAAAATATTCATTACCTATCGCCTGAAAGAGTATATCTCTTTTGAAATCAGTCGTTTGATTGCTAATGAATGCTTTGAACTCCACTGGATCTGCATTTAATATGTATTTAACAACTCTGGTGTTGAAAATGAAATTTTCATTTTTGATGATGTCGTTCACTTTCTCCAAATCTTTAACAAAATAGTTGTTCAAATAGTTTTCGAATTTTGGAGAAATATTTGAATTTATTAGTTCTGCAAAATATAACATGTAACAATCATTACTGATCTGTGCATCATTGAGCATTTTAATGATAATTCGTTCATGTGTTCCGGTTATTTTTATATCATCCAGAAACAATAACTGCTTATCTTCGATATAGGCTTTATCTACATGAAAACTATCCCCACTGATTAGGTTATACCGATCTTGTGCCGACATTTCACCATAATCTTCACGATAGGTAACAGTTCTGTTTATTTTAGTCTCCTGAACAATAGGATATCCATTTTTATATAAAAATAAATTGAGTTTTTCAACAAAAAATACTTTCATAAAGAATGAAGCAGTAGGAATGTATGAGTATGCACTGGGCAGTACAACAATTTGTTTTCCGTTATAATGATCTTTGAAGCAGTTCTCAATGAAACGATCAGCCAAAAGATACCCGAATTCTCTTGCAATATTAATTGCTCCGTATTTGAATTTGGAGTAATCGACCGCTGAGAATCCAAACTCATTTTCATTATCAATAAGAAAGCCACTAAAGTGGGTGATAGTACCTTTATAATTTTGTTCTGATATCATTAATTGTATAATTAGGATCTGTAATTAATAAAGCATTAAAACCGAAGTTTTTTGCCCCTTGATAATCTGCTTTAGGATTATCCCCAATGTGTAAAACTGCATTTTTAGGAACGTTTATGTGGTCATAAACATGTTGGAAGAAATGTGAGGAAGGCTTAGACGCATTTATCTCGTCCGAAAATATTAGAAAATCGAAGTACTGAAGAATACCCATATTTGTCAATGTTGTTCGAAGTGTTTCTCCTTCAATAAAGCCTGTATTGCTCGACAGATTCAGTACATACCCCTCTTCTTTTAGCTGAGAGAGTATTTGAGGGATATTTTCATTCAAAAAGACAGGCTGATATTGCCCGAAGAGATCGTCAGCTTCTTTACGCAGGCTAATAGCTATGTCCAACGTAACAGAAGTTTCCTCAGGAACTAACTTTTCTAAAAGTTTCTGATACATCTTATTCGCAGATAGTTTCTTACCGCTTATCATATTGTAACGATCAAAAACATTATCTACCGAACGTATAAAAGAATCGATCTCCTTTGGGGAGATGTTTTTTATATTAAAAATATCGGCTATTAATTCGGCACGTTTTAACTTGAACTCAGGATGTGATCTTATAAGAGTCATCCAAAGATCAAATGATATATTTTTTATTTTCATCAATTATTTACCATTTGAACCACAATTAGCCGACCTCCATTTTCTTTAGAAAGGAGTATTTGTTTATTGTCGGTTAATTCTACCGCTTCACCTATTCCAATCTTTTTCCCTTCGGTTTTATCTTCCAGATCCTTCAATCGCTGGTTGATAAGCAGCCATTTATTCTGATGGAAAACAAAATACGCAACAGGCTTTTTCTGATCGTCGGTTAATTTTTCATTAGGCCAAATATTCCTGTTGGCATGCCACATATAAAGGTACTGATTGTTATAAACCATCAACCGATAATTGTCGGGAGTAAATGTTCCTTCGTGACGTGACGAATATAGATTTAATACAGGTAATTGTCCTTTATAATCAGTTCCGCAGAACGGACATTTGGGCTTTTTAGTATTATCAAAAACAAACCATTTGTGCCAGCATTTCGAGTTTTGACAAGGTTGTAAAAGGTCAACCGTTTTCAATAATGCATCTTCCCATTCATTGGCTGTTGGGCGAACAAAAGGATTGTGTAGTCCGTCTATAAATGCCTTATCAAATAATTCTTTTAGATAAGGACCACAGACCGTATAAGGTATCTTTGCCGGATCAGCCTGAGGTAATTGGCTTGCTTGTAATTGAGCCGATTTAACCCTGTTGGATGCATCGGTAGGATGCTCAATAAACAATGCTTTTTCTCCCATCGACAGTTCTTCATCTTTGCTCGAATCCAAATCGTGAACTTTTCCTCCTCGCAGTGGATGGCGGTATAATAAATACATATATATCATCACTGCCAGAGCATGCCTGTCGGTAGTAATGCTTGGTAATTTACGATCAGGATCATCTATTTTCAGATGTTTTGTAGCAATTACTTCGGGAGCTATAAAGTCGGGTGTCCCCAATACATCGGGTGGAAATTTTCCGGGAACTACCAGTCCGTCAATATCAATAATGGCAGCTCTGCCCGAAGTCGGATCTACCAATACATTTTTATAGGAAAGGTCGGAGTGAGCCAGACCTGCTGCGTGCATACGTTTTACGGCACGGCTGATACGGATACATATTTGCAGGTATTTAAACCAGTCGCCTCTTTCTTCGGGAGCCAGAAAGCGATTTTGATTTTTTGCGGAAGCAAACCATTTGCCTTCTTTTTCACGACCTTTTATTCCAAGGAAGTCATCATTCACCGATCCGTATTTAAAAAAGAAGCAAGGCTGATAAGTTGGGCATACCAAGCCTAATTTACCATTATGTTCAACTATTTTAGTCGGCCAACAATATAGGTCTTGCCAATAGTCGCCACCTTCTTGTTGAAATATGCGTTCGCGATATATACCTGTTATATTTTGAAGTCGGTCTTTAGCATTAAAATCCTGCTTGTCTCTGAAAAAACCGACTACATATGTTTTATCGGGGCTGAAGTATACATCCTTCATACCTCCCGAACCTATTATCTTATCCACAAACTGAACCGTTGAGCCGTCAGTTGCTTTTATAGTTATAATTTTATCACTCATCTCTCTGTCTTTTGTATAATAGTTGACACTACCTTATTTTGAAATGTCTACTAACTTTGTCTTCACCATAAACCATGATACAGGTTCAAATCCTGTATTATCCATATTTGCATATTCTTCCACTATCTTTATCTGCTGTTGATCTAGTTTATTAAATAAACCATATTTATTTATATGAAGAAAATGGAATTTTGATAATAATTCAGAGGTAACATTGTGGCAATAGAAGCTGTGGAAATCACTAGATATCTCTATGCCTATTAGATCAAAACCAATATCTTTTTCTTCATCCAATTCTTGTTCTATTCGTTTCTCAGACAAGAAAAGTTCCATTCCAATTCTTCCATTTTGGCTGCTTTTAGGACTGAATTCTTGAATCAGTTCATCTGCATTTATTTCAGAAAAATAAAGACTTAATACTATAAAGCTCTCCTTATTAGGGAAAAAGGTAATATATTCTTTTAAAGTAGCTAAATCGCGAAAAATATTCTGCCAACCTATTAATTCGTTGTTAAAAGCATTATCTACCCATTCTCGAATTGAAGCTATGGATTCATTATCTATTTTAAATAAGGCTTTAATAGCATCAATTTCATTATCATTGTCACTCCTCCATGAATAAGACCAGTTATCGAGAACTCCATTATTAATACATGAACTTGCAGTATAGGCAATATTGAAGATATCCTCACCGTAATCTATCGGCTTTGTCTTCAATAAGTAATATCCCGCTAAATAATAATTCATATCGTTAGCTTTAATCAAAAGTTTCTAACCCATCAATAAAGTATTGCTATCGTTCTGTCATCGTGATTACCTTGTGACCAAAAATCGAGCCACTGTAATAATTGTTGTGCCGAATCAACATTATCATCGGTCAAATCAACAGTTGATGTAATGTCTTCCCAAAGCTTATTCCATTTTTCGATTCGATTCAAGTTCGAATCAGTCTCAAATTTGGGATCGGTTATGCCGTCAGACATAAGTACCAAGGCTGTGAAGTCTTCTACAATTTCGAAACGTAGGCGTTTGTAAATCTCGGTAGGTTGCATTATTTCCGACATCGTAAGAAAACGGGTTTGACCTGCAAATTCTCCTCCATCGGGTTCACCCATAATTTTCAGGTATTGGGTATCCTTATTATAGATTCCAATACCGCCATCGCCTACCCAAAAAGCAGCAACAAACCATCCGAATTTAAATTTTTTAGAAACCGTCACCAATAAGGTGGTAGCATAATCCTTTATCTGGTTTTCTTTTTCCTCTGCTTCTTTTTCGATATTCTTATAAGCTTTGAATACGGCAGACCCTATAATGTTGTAAAGAGCATCACCTAATTTCTTACGCTTCACATCAGAACTGTCTTTTTCGAAATCCTTGATAAGCTCGTCAACCTCTTTATTGTACTTAGCAAATTGAGTGTTGCATATATCGGATACCGTTTGGCAAGCAATGAAAGACCCTTGTCGCGAATACTTGGCAGAGCCTGCACCATCGGCAACGGTCATAATGTACCATCCTTCATTTTGCTGATGTAAGATGCTGAAATCATCATCGCGAGGAGTACCTTCATGTGCATGTGAGCGTCCACGTTGACTTGCAGCAACTATATCTTTTTGTTCCTTCTTGCCTAAGCCGAAAATCCCTTTGGTCTTTTCTACCTTTATGTATTTGCAATCCGAATCGGGTTTATAGTATTCAATATTAGTCGGAGTAGGGATGTTATTCCATAAAGAACGAGGATCGGGATTAATAATAAGAGTGATCGTACGTTCGAATATGGGATCGCCTTCGCTCCATTCGTTGCGTTTGCATTTCAATGTAATCCGATGATCTCCGGCGGAGGTAGGTATCCCCTCTATCAGATCAGTTGATGGATTGAATTTTAATCCGATTTCGTCTAAACCGATCAATTCAAAATCTCCGATATCTGCTATTCCAAAAACGGTAATGTCGAACAGACATTGGTAAGGTTGGTTCACTTTTCCGTTTTGCAGTTGTATATGCTTAGCTTTTAGCTTACGGTCCAGGTCATTGTCCTTAGAATCAATGTAGGGATTAACTGTTTGACGAGCTTTAGTTTCTTCGTCCTCGGGTATATTGGGTATGGTTGCCATATTTATATCATTATCGGTGTTGTTTAAATTCGGCTCATCGCTATCAACCACCTCATTTTCTGATTCTAAGGGAAGGTTGTTTACATATTCTTTCCATTTCAGTAAAAGAAATTCTCTGACATCTTCCTGTTCGAAAAACTCCGGGAGTTTCTCTTTATGTTCAGTTTGAATATTCAGATAAGAAATCATCTTTTCAAAATCCATAGTAAATCATCTAAAATATTTATATAGAGAGGTTACGAAGCTTACAAAAACTAAACAATAAAGTTACAAAACTAGATTACAATTCGATTAATTATGTCTGTTTTTGTATTTTTTGTAAATTGTTGATATATAGGTTTTAAAGGTTGAAAACATTACAAACATTACAAAAGTGACACTTTTTAGATGCTTATTGTATTTTCTCTTAAAATCAAGAACTTAGCTTTCTTTGATAGATAAAGTAAGCTGAACTTTATATAAAAAAGATGCAGTCTTACCCTCTGGTGCGTCCTATATCCATTCCTCCGTCTGAGCCTTTAAATGAAACCTGAATTCCACACCATGGACAATGGCTCATCGGTTCATCACCTACACACATGATACTTCCGCACATACAAAGCCCTATGGCAATATGGTTACTGCAACAAGGGCAAGATGGAAATCCAATCAGCTCATCCGTACTTATTTTGCTTCCGCTTAAGCTGCCATTTGCATAACCGTCCACCATATCGAAGTACGAGTTATCAATAGGGTAAGCTCCTACAAATTTAAATTTATGACCTCCCAATCTGGTTAGATGAGAAAAGTCATTAGAATCTAATCTTTTTTGATATTTCAGAAGATAAGGTTGTGATGTCTTTTGACATTTACCTAATATAACGGCAAAATTTTCATCTACCTTTATGGGAGCATTCATCTCCATCTCTATTTTGTTGAGTATATCATCCGAGAAAGGAGCAAGCTTTAAGTCATCACTGCTCAGATCGCTGATACTCATACTAGTTGTTTTGATAGAGGCAGTAACCCATTTAAAGAATTCCTTAAATGAAACTTCGTCTGTATCTTTTAATTGAAGAACATTATCCGTAATCTGAGTCAATATTCTGGTATCCATATTATCACCTATGGAGATTGCTATTAAGTTAGCTCCTTTGCGATACTTCTCGTTCCATTTACTAAAGGCTGTATCCGTGAAATCGGTTGGTGCTCCATCTGTAAATAAAAATACAATGGGCTTCCAGTCTCCTTTGGCTTCCAATGTCGTTTTTCTTATCGAAAGATCCATATCATTCATCAGAAAATTCATTGCGTTACCAAGCGAGGTACCACCTCCAATCGGTAATTTAGGAGGATAGAAATTATACAATTCCTCCATCGAATTGAGCTTTTTAGCTTTGCCCGCAAAAGCAATAATGGAAATACAAACGGTTTCCAACGCATACGGATCGGTACGAAGCTCTTTTATAATGGCTTCCATACCCGATTGTACATGCTGAAGAGGTTCTCCGATCATCGATTCGGAAACATCAATTAAAAAGTATATAGGTAGTCGTCTCATAGGTGTGCTCGGTTTGAAAAAATAATTAAATAACAGTATGTATCTCGGGAGGCGGAGGTGGCAATGCTATGTCATTACTTGTTCCAACGCTTCTGTTTCCAACACTTACCGAAGCTGATACCCATTTGAAAAACTGACGAAATGTTGAACTGTCGGTTGTATCTAAGGAATATACCTGATTGGTAAGAGCCAATAGAGGCTGTGTATCCGCTTTTACACCGGCAGCACAAGCTATGATACTTGCAAAATTGCGTTTCTTTACTTCAGGTATCATCTGGTTGTATTTTTGCAAATCGGAAGGCTTGCCATCTGTCATAATAAACAATAGAGGCATCCAGTCACCTTTTTCGTCCGAAGTGCTGAGTTTTACTTCCGCATCAACTTTTTTGCATAGCATTTCAAGAGCCTCACCCAGATGCGTTGGTCCCGACTCCGGTGTAACTATTTCGGGTAGTTGCAGATTTTCCAACTCGGTTAGAGGAAGTATTTGCTTTACTTCTCTGTCGAAAGTAATGATGCTCATAAAAACCGATTCAAGAGCAAAAGGATCTTGTCTAAGGCTCGAAACCATAGATTCCAACCCCACTTTTACCGACTCGATAGGTTCACCACGCATCGATCCCGATGTATCTAATAATAAATATACAGGTAATCTTCTCATATCTATTTATATCTTATGTTAGTGTAACTATTATAATACAATATTTACTTCAGGAGGTGGAGGTGGTAATTCGCTCAAACCCGAGATTTCCTGTCCGCCTGATTCTATTTTCTGACTACCGAAGCTTATGGATGCTGATACCCATTTGAAAAATGCTTTAATGGTTGCGCTATCGGTATTATCTAATTGTACTACTGTTTCTGTAATTTGTTTTAGTATCGAAGTGTTTGCATTCTGACCGGCAGCACAAGCTATAACCATACCATATTTCTGCTTTTTGAATTCGATCAGACCTTTTTGCCAGTCGTCGGTTGGAGCACCATCTGTCATAATAAATACGAGAGGTTTCCAATCACCTTTTTGTTTGACTGTTGTTTTTTCAACTTCTTTATCTATTGTTTTGGACAATACGCTTAAAGCTTCTCCTAAAACTGTTGTTCCGTTAGCTTTAAGGTCAGGCATCTGAAACATCGACAATTCGGTCAATGGAACTATTTGTTTTACCGAGGAATCAAAAGTGATTATACTCAGATAAGCAGTTTCTAAAGCGTATGGATCTTGACGCAAGGTTGAGATCAGAACTTGTACGCCATTCTTTACCGCTTCAATAGGCTCACCGTGCATCGATCCCGATGTATCTAAAACTAAGTAAACAGGTAATCTTCTCATGTTATTTAGGTTTTATGTTTGTCTCAAGTAATTTCAACTATTTATTTCAACATTTTATAAAAGATCTGTGACCTTAAAGAATATTGATATCGGGTGGAGGAGGGGGCAGTTCATCCAAGCTCGATATGCCAAGAGTATCTCCATTTGTTTCGACTTTCAGCGAAGTTGTTCCGATAGAAGATGACATCCAGAGGAAAAAACGAGACATACTGTCTTCATCGGCTTTCTCGAGACAGATAACATGAGGGGTTATTTGCTTCAATGTAGAAGTGTCAGCATGGCTTCCTGCTGCACAAGCAACAGTGTACGCAGTTTTACAGGTCGAAAAATAATCAGCTCCTTTTTTCCAGTCATCAATCGGAACTCCATCCGTCATAATAAATACAATAGGTTTCCAGTCACCTTTTTCTTCCATTGTATTTTTTTTGATTTCCGAATTTATTCTGTCTGTAACCAATCTAAGGGCAGCCCCAAGAGCCGTTTGTCCTGTAGCATGTAATTCACTCATCTGAAATGATCCCAGATCAGTTAATGGTACCAATACCTGTGCCGTATTACTGAATGTAATAATACTTATATATACGCTTTCTATCGCTTGTGGATTTTGACGCAATGCCTTTATCATGGTATCGATACCCTTTCTTAAGGCTTCGATAGGCTCTCCTTTCATAGAGGCTGAAGTATCCAGAAGCAAATATACAGGAAGTCG
This sequence comes from Dysgonomonas sp. HDW5B, assembly GCF_011299335.1. GTDB lineage: Bacteria > Bacteroidota > Bacteroidia > Bacteroidales > Dysgonomonadaceae > Dysgonomonas_A. The sequence goes on along the minus strand of NZ_CP049858.1, from coordinate 510,147 downwards.
TCTCATATGTTTTTGTTTATATAGTAATCGTCCGATTGCCAATTTATAGGATTACTGGCTATATAATCGGTCATATTATTATATGATTTTTCGTCTCTGATAATATGTTCGTAATAATTACGCTGCCAGATTTTTTGTCCGGATATATTATCCATTTTATTGCATTTTTTTGTAGAAATAGATTTAAACGAACCTATTATGTTGCCGAGTGTAGGGGCTGGGCTCTGCCCTGCCCATGTATCTATTTCTATTATTGCATGAAAATGGTTGGGCATAATGACATATTCATGTAAAATAATATTAGGAAAAAGGTTAGGCAATGATATCCATTGTTCTTCGATAATCTCACCATATTGAGATAACTTAATATAATAATCATTGAGGGCAGGGCAGAGCCCAGCCCCTACAGTTTTTCCGATTACCTCACCAAACAAACATATTCTATCTTGTCTACATATCGTAACAAAATACATTCCCGATGAGGAATAATCATATCCTTGTAATCGAATTGTTCGCCGGCTTGGTAATGTGTCGGTTGTCATATCATTTTTGTTTCGATCATCGTTCGAAGCGTATTGGCTTGAATATCGATGTTCTCTAGATCTGCCAGAAAATCAAGCTCAGTTATCCTTTTCAGATTCTCGCCTAAAAGCAAATTAATATCTGAATCGATATGTCTCAGATTGAATTTGATATCTCTTTCCAGCTGAAGATTTTTCTGCATAAGTTCCTTTATCGATCGTTCCTTCTTGGATGATTCGCTTTCCCATTCCTTGTATGGAAATACGTTTATATCGCAAGGGAGAAAATTATTTCTAGTGGGTTGAAACGAAAAGTAGCTCTCCTCGTTCTGTATCTTATAAATCTCCATCAATGTATTATTGATTCTTATACCGAAACAGAACTGTACTTTATAACTTTCTTTTACAAGAGCAGTCAATAGCTTTTTATTTATAACCCCGAATGTGTTTCTATAAGCGTCCGAATGATTATACGATGTTAATGAATCTAACAATTGAGGATCAGCATCAAAGAAGTAATCCTTGTAATATTTAATACTGAAGGCATTAATATTATCGGTATAAGGATATTCTGAAGACTGAGATGATAATGCCTTATGCAAATTATAGATAGACCTGGTGATGCGTTGAGCTTGTTGTAACTTCTCAGCCTCAAATCCTCCCTCCTGAGTAATAGCCTGTCTGAGTTTACCAATCATATCATTATTTAGCTCAATTTCATTTTCCATACTATTTACAATGCGTTCATTCTTCTTTCTGATTTTATCCAGAAGGTCGATAAGTGTGCTTGTAAATTGAATATGGTACAACTCAAGCTTGTTAATATCCATGTCGGCGTTTTCCTCAAAAAGTTTATGAATGACCTGACTTTGCAAATAAATTTTCATGATTGTCTGATCCTCAAAGAAAGTAATGAGGTCATATAATCTCTGAATTATTTTATCCGAAGCATCTAATATCTCTGTTCTGTTATCGGTCATTTATAAATGGGGTCCTTTCCAAGAAATAAAATAAGGTTTGTTGCCTTAACGGATTCCTTGAACGTTCTTTCTTAATTCGGTTTCTAATGTTTGCAATTCTTTATCTAGCACCTGACGGTTACGCATACCTTCTTCGTGAATCTTTTTCACTTCGTCTAATGTGCTGATAAGCGATTGAGTTGTTTTCTTCAATGTATCGATAGATACTACCGTGTTTTCATTTTCGCGAGCTACCTCAATACTGTTTTGACGAAGTAGTTCAGCATTCTTTTCTAATATAGTGTTGGTGGTTTCTGCTACCTTACGTTGCATTTCCACATTTGCTTTCTGTCTGTATAAAGCTACGGCAATAGTCAATTGATTTTTCCAAACAGGTATTGTTGTAGATATAATCGATTGAGCTTTGTCTGCTATGGCTGTATTGTTGTTTTGAACCACACGTATTTGTGCAAGCGATTGCATCATTACATAGCGAATGATTTTCATGTCGGCAAGACGTTTGTCAAGGCGCATGATATATTCTCTAAGATCGGCAATCTCATAATCTTTGTAGTTAGCAGGATTACCTTCCATCTCTGCCAATTTCACTTGCAGTTCCTGAAATTTCAATTGACCTGCAATTATAAGCTGTTCTATTTGTTTGATATATTCAACATTATTGTCGAACATAGTCTGTAGAGCCGTATTGTCTTTCAATGAATTGATGCGACCGGCTTTAATCTTATTTGATATCTTATCGACATTCGAAATAACGGTGTCGTATTTCTGGAATATTCTCTTTACGTTAACAACTAAATTCTTCAATAATGGAACTTTACTCAGAAAAGCTTTGAATCCACTCTGATTCAACTCGTCTACATCTATATAATTCAGTTCGGTAAGAAGGTCGCTTATATGTGTGCCAACTTCACCTGAATTAAATGTTCTGACCGAGTTCAGAAAGTCATTACTGTATTTTTCCATTGTCGATTGTAAATCGGCTCCATAGTTTAGAACTGAGTTTACATCGGTTACTACTAAGCTTTTATTTAATTCTGATAATCTGCTTATTTCATTTTGATCGAGATTCTCCAGATTTATATTTCCTTGATTGTCTATTCTTTGAAGAGATGGAGTCGGGATGTTATTATTAGTAGTATCCATATTGTATTTTCAATTATAACTATTTGTTGTATTTAATCTTGCCAAAGTAACAAAAAGGTCTTAGACCTTAAAATCCTTTTTGCTCAAATGTAATCTTGATAAAGTTACAAAAAAGCAAAAAGGATAGGAATATATTATGCTTAAAAATTATTTAGCATAGTTTTGCGTGATACGTTGGATGGTTTGTCCAAGGAATACATCTTCGAATGCATCACCAATAGCATTGAACTTCCAATCGTCACCTTTTTTATAAAGTTCACCCATAATAAGAGCTTTTTTACCTCTGTATTGAGGCTCAGAAACTACATTATATTCAGCATATACGCTATCAACTTTGACAGGAGTACCTTCGTACATTCTTATTTTCGCATAAGGAACCTGAGAGAAATCTTCTTCGCCCACACTGTTCAGAAAGAAAAAAATACGATGTACATTAGTTCCTAATTTAGAAAGGTCTACAGTGATAATTTCGTTATCCAAACCATCGTCTCCACCTTTATCTCCTTCAAGATCATCACCTGTGTGACGCATTGCTCCTGTAATTGAAACAAGCTTTCCGGCATTTAATCCGAATTGAGCAAGAAGTTCGGGTCTGTATAATGGAGAATACAGGTGATCCACCAAATTACCATTTTCGTCATACATTACACAACTCAAATCTAAGTCTACATCTTTGCTTTTGGTTACAGTCTTTTTGCCGAAGCCAAGAAAACCGCCTTCTTCAGCTTGATATTCGATTGCACCCCAGTTTACACCCACACAAAACTGAACCAGTTTTGCTCCTGAACTTTTCTCTAGATTGATACGTTGACCTTTCTGTAAATTAATTGCCATAGCTGTATTTTATTAATGTTATTTTATAAGTTATTGTAGGCTTCGATTGTGTAATTTCTTAAAACACACAATCTGTTTCGTTAGTAATAATAAGTTGGGTTAGAGACCTTAGCTATATTTCTGTAAATAATCTGCCAAACCTCCTTTTTGACCGACACCCACAGCTTCGAATTTCCATTCGCCATTGCGTTTGTATAAACGACCAAATTCCACAGCTGTTTCTATCGAAAAATCTTCCTCTAATTCGTATTTCAGAAGCTCTTCGTTATTTTCAGGATTGTATATTCTGACGAATGAATTACGAACTTGTCCGAAATTTTGTTTGCGGCTTTCTGCCTCATGAATCGTTACGATGAAACATATTTCAGTCGCCTTAGCATCTATTTTCGACAAATCGATTTTTATAGTTTCGTCATCTCCATCTCCTTCACCGGTAAGATTGTCGCCTGTATGCTCTACAGAACCATCGGGTGATTTAAGGTTATTATAGAATACAAAAAACTCGTCAGAAAGAATCTTCTTATTATCACCTAAGATAAAAACCGAGCAATCTAAGTCGAAATCGACCCCTGTACTTGATGAATTGGTATCCCATCCAAGACCTACAACGAATTTCGGCAATTTCACCTCGGTGCGTTGTCCTTTTTCTAAATTTATAGCCATAATTATAATCAGTTATCAGTTATCAGTTATCAATTAACAGTTATCCGGTGTCAGTTATCAGTTTGTTTAAAGTTAACTGCTCACTGTTACTGGCTTGCTGTATTTATGCAAATTTATTAACGAAATATTCAAGGCCACCTTTATATCCGATACCCATAGCTTCGAACTTCCATTCTCCGTTGCGTTTGTATAAACGACCAAATTCCACAGCTGTTTCTATCGAGAAGTCCTCATCCAATTCGTATTTGGCAATTTCCTCATTAGTCTGAGCATTGTATATACGAATAAACGAATTACGTACTTGTCCGAAGTTTTGTTTGCGGGTTTCGTAATCGTGAATGGTTACCGTAAACACTATTTCCTGTACTTTAGGATCCACACGGGTTAAGTCTACAGTTAGAGTTTCGTCATCACCGTCACTATTACCTCCTGTTAAATCGTCGCCCGAAGATTCAACCGAACCATCCGGTGATTTAGGATTATTGTAGAATACGAAAAATTCGTCAGCAGGAAGTTTCTTATTATCACCTAACATAAAAGCCGATGCGTCCAAGTCAAAATCAAATCCTGTACTTTCGTTAGGATCCCATCCAAGTCCAACACCTACCTTAGAAAGACCGATATCAATTCGCTGTCCTTTTGTTAAATTAATTGCCATGTTGCTAATGTATTTTATTCAGTTAAAATTATTGTCAAAAATAAATTCTTAGACAAGGAGCTAATACAGACAAAGATAATAAATCCTTTGAAATTTGAAATTTCTATGTTCACGAATACTGAACTATTTTCCACTAAATAAAGGTATAGCCTACTTTTTTGTTGGATTAATAAAGGTTAAAAAGTCGGAGACCGTTTATCTAAAACATACTTTTGATTGTTTATAGTATCATACGCATGATATAAATTTTAAAATAAATTATGGGAAGAAAAGTAGCAGACCAGTTAATCGAAACGATTTACGAAGCAGGTATAAAACATATTTATGCCGTAACCGGTGATAGTTTGAATGAAGTAAATGATGCAGTAAGAACTCATAATACAGTAAAATGGGTGCATGTCCGTCACGAAGAAGTTGGAGCTTACGCAGCTCTTGCTGAGGCTGAGTTGAATGGCATCGGATGTTGTGCCGGTAGTAGCGGACCTGGGCATGTGCATTTAATAAACGGATTGTATGATGCCCATCGGAGTAACGCTTCGGTATTGGCAATAGCATCAACATGTGCAACTTCGGAGTTTGGCATGTCTTATTTTCAGGAAACTAATACTATAAAGTTATTTGACGATTGTAGTGGCTATAATCAAATAGCTACCACACCCGTTCAGTTTTCGAGAATGCTACAGGCAGCCTTACAGCACACTATCCATAAAAAAGAAGTTGCCGTTTTAGGGCTACCCGGCGATATTGCTGCGGGTGATGCCGTAGAAGGTCCGACAACTGCACACCTTTTACCATCGAAAGGTATATATCGTCCTCAAAATTCGGAGTTGAAAGCTTTGGCTGAATTAATAAATTCGACCGAGAAAGTTACTATATATTGTGGTATCGGAGTAAAAGGAGCTCACGATCAGGTCGTACAATTAGCATCTCTGATTAAATCACCAGTGGGATATAGCTTTCGGGGGAAGATGGCGGTTCAATACGATAACCCTTATGAAGTCGGTATGACCGGCTTGTTGGGTTTGCCATCTGCTTATGCAGCTATGCACGATGCCGATTTGTTGATCTTGTTAGGTACTGATTTTCCTTACCAAACATTCATGCCCGAAAAATGCAAGATTGTTCAGGTAGACGTTCGCCCCGAACGTATCGGACGCCGTGCAAAAGTCGATATGGCTTTAGGTGGTAATGTAAAAGATACGTTGGAAGCTTTACTGCCTTTAATCAATGAAAAGAAGAATGATGATTTTTTACAAACACAGCTTAAAGTATATGCCAAAGTAAAAGATCATTTGGCAATGGCTGCCAATAGGTCGGGTAGCGAAGACACCATTGCTCCCGAATATTTGGCTACAGTAATCGATAAGATTGCCAATAAAGATGCTATCTTCACCGTAGATACAGGTATGTGTTGCGTATGGGGTGCCCGTTATTTGCAGGCAACAGGTGAGCGCGAAATGCTGGGTTCATTCAGTCATGGTTCTATGGCTAATGCTATGCCTATGGCGATAGGGGCAGCTTTTGCCCGTCCCGATCAGCAGGTTATTGCTTTTTGTGGCGATGGAGGACTCTCTATGATGATGGGAGATTTGGCTACTATAGTTCAGTATAAGCTTCCTGTTAAATTGGTTGTTTTTGATAACAGATCATTAGGGATGGTAAAGCTTGAAATGGAAGTTGCAGGTTTACCCGATTATGAAACCGATATGTTTAACCCCGATTTTGCAGCAATAGCTACAGCTATGGGAATGCAATCGTTCAGGGTTAATGAACCTTCTAAGGTTGAAGAGACATTACGTGAAGCTTTTGCTATTGCGGGTCCGGTTTTAATATCAGTGCAAACAGATCCTAATGCTTTGGCAATGCCTCCAAAATTAGAATTATCTCAAATGACAGGATTCGCCAAATCGATGACAAAACTGATTCTTTCAGGACGAGTAGACGAAGTTTGGGATACTGCCAAAAGTAATTTGAAACACTGGCGTGATGTGCTTTAAACTCAATTGATTTTTAATGATGTAATACTTAAAAGATTTAAATATGGGGTTAAAGAGAAAAATAGGAAAATCGGATTTAGAAGTTATACCTTTTGCTTTAGGATGTAATGTATTCGGATGGACGGCTGATGAAAAAGCTTCTTTTGAAATATTAGATAAATATGTAGATGCAGGGTTCGATTTTATTGATACGGCAGATATATATTCGGCATGGTTTCCCGGAAATAAAGGAGGAGAGTCAGAAACCATTATCGGTAATTGGCTGAAAAAAACGGGAAAGAGAAAGCAGCTTACAATTGCCACAAAAGTAGGAGCTCAAATCTCAGAAACTCACCGAGGTTTAAAGAAATCGTATATTCTTAATGAAGTTGAGGAATCTTTGAGAAGACTGCGTACAGATCATATCGATTTGTATTTTACGCATTATGACGACTTGTCGACCCCTATAGAAGAGACACTCGAGGCTTATGCTCAATTGGTGAAAGAAGGAAAAGTACGCTATATAGCCACGTCTAATATGAGCCCTGCCCGCATTCGTGAATCCATAGAAGTAAGCCGTAAAAATAATTTCCCTGAATATATATGTTTGCAACCCGAATATAACCTGTATGATCGTAAACAATATGAAACAGAATATGAGGATTTAGCAAAAGAATATCACTTAGGCGTAGTCAGTTATTTTTCGTTGGCAAGCGGATTTCTCACAGGTAAATACAACTCAATTGAAGATATTGCCGATAGTAAAAGAAAAGGGGCCCTCTCGAAATATATAAATGACAGAGGGCAAAAGATTCTGACAGCTTTGCACGAAGTTGCAAAAGAATACGAAGCGACCCCTGCTCAGATAGCATTAGCTTGGCTCTTGGCTCGTCCATCGATAACAGCCCCCATTGCAAGTGTATCTAAAGCAAGCCAATTGGATATTCTTAAATGTGTGGATATTAATTTGAGAAAAGAAGCACTTGAAAAGTTGAATTCAGTGAGTAAGATTTGATCCATTGCATATCGATAAATAAGGGGATAGTCCGACAATAAATGTTTATTGCCGGACTTTTTCTATTTTTGTAGTTTAATCAAAGAAAATATAGATATGACGAGTGATGCTCTGGAAGCTGCTTTATGGAAATTAGGAACAAAAAAGTTAATAGCCAATCTTGAAACAGATATGTATAAAGGAGGAGCTTTTTATGATAGTGTTCCGCCTCCCAATCGTCTTTTTAATAAATACGATATAGAGACAGCTATTATAGACGGATCGAAAGTATACACCTTATCCGTAAAAGACCAGACAGCTACTGATACAATCTACTATTTGCATGGAGGAGGCTTTGCCTGTGGGTTATCTCTGATTCATTGGGAGATGGTTACTTATTTTGCAGATAAGTTAGGCTATAAGATTGTTATACCCGATTATCCTTTAATCCCTAAATCAGACTATATAGAAATATACGATTTTATTTTAAACCTATATAAAGAAGTGAGCAAAAGCAAGGGGCGCATCTTTGTTGTCGGAGATTCGGCAGGTGCAAGTTTAGTTCTCGGATTATCACAACTGATTACTAAGCATAGTCTGCGAAAACCGGAACATCTGATAATGATCAGCCCGTGGATGGATGTTGCTATGACAAATCCTGAAATAGAAACACTTCAACCGATTGATCCAAGCCTCGATTGCGAAGGTCTTAAATATGCAGGACAAGTTTATTCGATGGGCGATTTGCAAAGTCCATTAGTCAGTCCGATTTATGGTGATTATACCGATGCTTCGCCCATGACTTTAATTGTTGGCACACTCGATCTGTTATATCCCGATTGCCATAAATTCAGTGAAATTTGCAAAGAAAAAGGAGTAAACCTTTCTTTTTATGAATACGAAAATATGGTTCACCTTTTTCCGCTTTTTAATATACCTCAAGCAAAAGAAGCAAGAGAAATAATGATAGCTGCTATGCAATGATTTGGTCTGAGACCTTAATCAACGATTGCTTTTTTGTCGGGGTTATTTTTATATTCAAACATCAAATCAATTTGGCTTTTCAAAGTTCTCTCCTCCGAGAGCGGAGGAAGTTCATTTTGTTTGAAAAATCCCTTGTCTAAAATGTCAAATGCAGATGTGAATTCTCCATCAATCAATTTACAAAGAATAAATATCTTATAAGCATAATGTGGAGCAGGTGGATGATTGTGACATTTTTTATCCAGTACAGCCAATAATTGTATAGGTTCCACATTCAGACCCGTTTCTTCTTTTACCTCTTTTACGGCTACCTCTGTAGGAGAATATCCTACGTCAGCCCAACCACCGGGGATAGCCCATCCGCCATCGGCTCTCTCCCGTACAAGTAGTATCTCATCTTTATCATTGAATACAACTGCTCTTACGTCTACTTTGGGCGTTACATAATCGTCCTCTACCCGAAAACATCCTTCAATAACAGACACTTCGTTACCGGTAATGAGTGCAGTCATCGAATTACTTAGGTGAAGCAATTCTTTATAGCGTTCGGTATCGTATTCATTATCAGAATAAACTAATCCGGTTTGAGACAAGGCTCGTATTCTTTGAGCTATTTCTAAAAGTTCTTTTTCTATTTTCATGTGATTGCTTTTACATTCTAAAACAAAAAATCCCGACAATTATTATATCGGGATCTTTTATTTCAGTTTTAGTTTACTTCTTTTTATATAGACAATAAATCTTCGACAGAGAAGTTTTTAAAATCAGGTATTACTTTACAACACTTATCTTTAAGTGATTCTGCCGGGTTGGTTGTTGCCAAACCAATCACCTTCATTTCGGCAGCTATTCCTGCTTCTATTCCTGCAAACGAGTCCTCAAAAACGATGCAATCCTTAGGATCAACTCCTAAATCTTCGGCAGCCAGTAAAAAACATCTGGGATTAGGTTTGCCTTCAGTTACACGGGCAGCAGATACTACCGTATCAAATAGTTGATCGAATTGTTTCGCTTTATTTACAGCAATTAATTTAGTGTCGGTCGAACTGGTAACCAATCCGACTTTTATACCTTTAGCCTTTAATTCTTTGACAAACTTAACGGAACCTGGAATTTCTTCGAAGTTCATATTTGCCTCAAACTTATCGAGGTTATCCGAAAGATTATTCAATTCCTCTTGAGTCAGGTGAGAAAAGTATTTCTTGAGGATATTAGGCAAGGTAGTACCTTTGATTACTTTTTCGAAATTAGCGATTCCTGTATTGTATTTGTCTCCGGCATGTTTCCAGAATACATCGTATTGAGGTTCGGTGTCAATCATTACACCATCCATGTCGAATAAAACGCAAATATTATTTTCCATTATTCTATTTTTTATTAGGCCAATGTCCTATTTGTTTATTTCTTTATTTAAGATCGGAGAAAAAAAGTTTTATATCTTTTTTTCAAAAATATAATCCTCCATAAGGTATCCGTTTCCGATATTAATATCTTCTTCACCTACAATTTCAAATCCCATTTGCTTGTAGAACCCCAAAGACTTATTGTTTCTGTTCATATTAAGAGACACATGGCTATTATCAGCAGATCGAGCTAATGATATAACTTTTTCAATTAACAGGCGTCCCATACCCTTGCCTTTGCATTCGGGTAACAGGTAAAGCTTATGTATCTTAGTCTTAGCTTGATTTTTATAATTGAGTTCATAAGAAACAAATCCCGAATAATCAGATGTAGACTCCTCTTGAATCAAAAGAAAATGATGCTTTTGCTCAGCCATTTGCTTATTTAAAGCAGCATGGTTGTACATCATCTCAATCATATAATCGAATTGCTCTTGAGATAAGATATCTGAATAAGTTACTTCCCATGACTTAATGGCTATTTGTTGTATCTCAGGTATATGGCTTGAGTTGGCTTGTATTATATTCATTTTAAGTATGCAAAATGTTAATGATGTATTTCAGAATTTTAACGGACAATAGTTAGCCTTACCGAAATATTAAAAAGGGATGCCCCCCGAACTATTTGAACTAAGACAAAAATACGAAAAACAAAGGGTTTAAAAACTAGTCTGAATGATCTTTTTATAATCAGGATTAAAATAATAATGAGCTTATCCGAACTGCAATAATCTTTTTTTGACATTAGCCATTTTATACTTAGTGTATTTTTTAACACAAATTTCACAAAATCACACCCGCAACTTACTATATTTGTCTTTTAGTCTTTTTTTGTTAAAAAGAAATAATTTTAGCGAACACAATCTTTTATTATTAAACCATCTATCAATGAAAAACATGATTAGACAGAAAAACTTTGCAAAAAGTTACTTTATTAAAGTATCTTTTTTGATGCTATTGCTTTTCCTTTCGACAGGAAGTATATTAGCACAAACGACAATTACAGGTACAGTAGTAGACTCCAAAAAAGAACCAATGATTGGGGTTAGTGTGAAAGTTAAAGGATCGGTTATCGGAACTGTTACCGACTTTGACGGAAATTATAAACTATCGGTGCCTGATGCAAACAATGCAGTACTTATATTTTCCTTTCTGGGTTATAAAACACAGGAAATAGCGGTTAGAGCACGTTCGTCAGTTGATGTAGTATTGGAAGACGACTCGCAAGCCCTAAACGAAGTAGTAGTTGTTGGATATAACACAATTAGACGTGAGAGTCTTACCGGAGCTTTACAGACATTAGACAGTAAACAGCTATTAGATGCAACTACTCCTGCAGTAGAAAATCTGCTAACCGGAAAATCTCCCGGAGTATATGTAAGTCCGGGCTCAGGACAACCGGGTGAGGCCGGAAAAATTGTAATTCGTGGTAAAAGCACTATTAATGGAAGTACCGACCCTCTTTGGGTAGTTGATGGTGTGATTATGGGCAGTAGTGCTACAGATATCAATCCGAATGATATAGAAACATTGACTGTGTTAAAAGATGCAGCTTCTACTGCTGTGTACGGTTCGCAAGGTGCTAACGGTGTAATTTTAGTAACAACTAAAAAAGGTAAGATTGGTAAACCATCTGTAAATGTGTTGGCTAAGTTTGCAGCAACAGATTTGAATACGGGTAGATTTAAGATAATGAATGGTGAAGAGCTTTACGATTTATATGATTCATTTTCTAATCCCGAAGCATTTTCAAATAACTGGTGGTGGACTCCCGATTTAAGGAATAAGAATTTCGATTGGTGGGACAATGCAACCCAAACAGGCTTTGCTCAAGACTATAATGTATCGGTAAATGGTGGTAACGAAAAGCTGAGATCATATGTTTCTTTAGGGGTGTATGACGAGACAGGAGCCATAAAAGGATACGACTACACCCGATATAATGCTCTGTTAAAGGTTGAATATAAGGTTTCGGATCGTTTAACAATAAAACCACAGATAATGGGTTCTCGAAAAGATGTTCACGATAAGGAACATTCAGTAGGAGCCATGTATGGTAACTTGCCTTGGGATAGCCCTTACAATAAGGATGGCAGCTTGGTTGGAAATGCACCTAACCCAACATGGGTAAATACAACGGGTTCGAATTATTTGTACGATTTGCAATGGAATTATGCTAAATCGGAGGCTTATGAAGTAATGGGTAATTTTGATTTTGATATTAAGATTACCGACTGGATGACTTTTGCATCTGTAAATAGTTATAAGTTTTTTCAGAAAAACTCCACATCGTACGAAGATCCACGCTCCTCAGGAGGAGAGTCTGTGAATGGTCGAATAACCGAAGGTATGCGTTCAAATAACAGGTTGTATACAAATCAACTGATTCGTATCAATAAGGCATTTGACAAACACTATATTAATGCGGTTGCAGGTTATGAGTGGAACGAATTTAATTCTAAAAATACCGAAAGTATGTCTACCGGCTTTGCTCCGGGTTTCGAAGTCGGAACTGTAGCTGCTAAAGCCGAAAAGGCAATAAGCTGGCGTTCGTCATGGGCTGTACAGTCATATTTATCTAATATAAATTATTCGTTTGATGATAAGTATTTGGCTCAGTTTTCGATTCGCCGAGACGGGGCTTCTAATTTTGGTGCAAATAAGAGATATGGAACCTTCTTTTCGATAAGTGGAGGGTGGAATATCCATAAAGAGAAATTTTTCAAACTGGACTATGTAAATATTCTGAAGCTGAGAGCCAGTTATGGATCGGTCGGTAATCGCCCTACAGCTCTTTATCCTCATTTAGCTCTGTATGCTCTTACAACAGGCAGTGGTTCGGATCAAAAACCGCTTAGTTATAATGGAGAACCCGGTGCTATTATTTCTCAACTTGGCAATTCGGATTTAGCATGGGAAAAGTCGTTTGTAACAGGTGTGGGCCTTGATATATCTCTATTTAATAGAGTAAATATAACATTAGACTATTATGCTAAAAAAACTTCCGATCTGTTGTATTATGTTCCTTTACCGGGAGTTATCGGTGTAACAGGAATATGGCGAAATGAAGGTGAACTGCAAAATAAAGGCTTTGAAGCAACTATTGGTGTCGATATTATAAAAAATAAAGAATGGTATTGGAGTGTAGATGCAAATATAGGTTTCAACAGAAATAAAATTACCAAACTGTATGGCCAAAAACAACGGATAATAATGGGTGATGGTTCGGGTATTGCAGGATCAGCATCTAAATTGGTGACACCCGGAAAAGATGCAGATACATGGTACTTACAGGAATGGGCTGGGGTAGATCCTGCTAATGGTAACCCGTTATGGTTTAAAACGGATAAAGATGGTAACCGTGTGACGACATCTAAGTATAGTGAAGCCGATCAGGTTGCTATGGGTGCTTATACACCGGACTTTTTCGGAGGGTTTGCAACCAATCTTATTTATAAGAACTTCGATTTGTCAGCAATATTTAACTATTCAGTCGGAGGTAAGATTTATAATTATGCCCGTGCCGAGTTTGATTCTGATGGGGCTTACACAGACCGTAATCAAATGAATCTTCATAGCGGATGGAGCCGTTGGGAAAAAGAAGGAGATATTGCGACTCATCCATTGGCAAAATATAATAATTCGAGTAATTCCAATAAAGTTTCATCCCGTTTCCTTGAAACCGGAACTTATTTGAAAATGAGAAACCTTACTTTAGGTTATAATCTGACCGGTAAAATTCGTTATGTATCGAACTTGAAGATATTTGTTTCGGGTGAGAATTTATTTACGATTACACACTTTTCGGGTGTTGATCCTGAAATTCCTCCAAGATATAATGGAGTAACCGAAACATCTACTATAACCGGGGTGGCTACATCGGTATATCCTCAGACCCGTAGATTTGTATTGGGTATAAATGTTACACTTTAAAACAAACAATACTTATGAAACTAAAACATATAATATTTACAGCAATTTGCTTATTGGTCCTGTCATCTTGTGATTTAGACAGATTTCCTGATAATGCATATACAAAAGATAAGATAGAATCGGATAAAGACGCAGCTTTTAAGATATTAGTGAACGGATGCTATGCTGAGCTGAAAGCATGGTCTGATGTTATGCACAGGGTAGGAGAGTATCCGGCAGATAATATAATGATAAGAGGGACATCTACCGATTCGTTTTATCCTTTTATATCATACCAACATATAACCGACAACGGACGGCTTACAACCTTTTGGAATTCAAGTTATAGGATTATATCTCAGGCTAGTGATCTGATTAAGATATCGGACGAAGGTATTAGTGCCGAAAAAGATCAGAAATTGGGCGAAGTATATTATTTGAGAGGTATGTGCTACTTCTATTTGTGCCGTGTTTTTGGACGCCCATATTATCAATCGCCCGAAACAAATCTGGGAGTTCCGATTTTATTAGACGGTACACCTGCAGACGTAAGTAATTTACATCTGCCTGACAGATCGAGTGTAAAGGATACGTATGCACAGGCTATTAGTGACTTGAAAAAAGGAGAAGAATTGATGACCCTCAAAAGTACGGCGTCTTATGCTACAAAAGAGGCAGCACAAGCTATGTTGTCACGAATATATTTGTACATGAGTGGTACTTATGAAAATGCTAATACTACCTATGCCGATTTGGCGATTGCATATGCAAAGAAAGTAATAGATAGTGGAAAGTATCAATTGCTTGATAGGGTGAATTTCATGAGGTATAATACTTTCGCTCCAGATGCAACAGGGCAGACCGAGACTATTTTCGCAGTTAAAAGGCTGGCTTCCGAATTTTCGGGATACGATCATTATTACGGAATTGGAGGTATGTATGCCAATCTTCAAGGGCAAGGATGGGGTGAAATGTATGCCAGTGCAAAGTACCTTGATTTGTTAAGGAAAGCCGGACAAAAGAACGATGCTCGTTGGGCGTTCATTGATCCTCAATATGTAAAAGATACTAAAGGTGAAAAGATACCTGCTTTTCGTTTTATTGCTGATCTGAAAAATGCTTCGGGTGTGCAAACGGGTTATAGCTATATACAGGATACATTAAGGATTAATCCCGATAAATCGTTATACATTAAAATTGCAGGTAACAGCTATCCTTTAACATTAGTAAATTCCGTTGAAAACCAATATTCTATTGTTTATCAGGGGAAAACGTATGTCGGAGAAAAAGAGTACCTAATGTTGTTGAACCGCGTATATCCCATGTTTTATATTATAAAATGTTCGTTGCAGGATAATGACTCGCACCTGCATTCACCTATAATATCGAGACTGGCCGAATTGTATTTAAATATGGCAGAAGCATATGCTAAAAAAGGCGATTATGGTAATGCCCTGATAAATTTGAATAAAGTACGTGAAAGATCTATAATCGGAGGAGGGTACAATTCTCTGAATGCTACGAATGCCGCCCAATTAATAGATGAAGAACGCCAGTTGGAACTGGCTTTTGAAGCACATCGAACTTATGACGTATATCGCAATGGAAATGCAATGATTCGCAATTATCCGGGACCGCATGATGCAATGACTCCTATTCTTGCGACAGATTTAAGGGTGGTACACTTTATACCTCAAGCAGATATAAATGCCTATCCGGGTCCATTAACACAAAATCCATAAATATTGGATGGATATTTAAAAAAGAAGAGAAAACATATTCGTTTTCTCTTCTTTTTATAGCTACCCTTAAGTTATTTCATTTTATCTCTGAATTCTTTAGGGGTACATCCGTATTTTTCGGCAAAAGCTTTGAAGAAAGGACCTCTATTGGCATATCCCGATTTGTAAATTATCTGATCGATAGTCATCGTTGTATTCAGCAGTAAATCTTTAGCTATATGCAAACGGTATTCACGAATCATATCAGCAATACTGTTTGTACCGATATCACTTAATTTTCGGTACAAGTGACGCGTACTCATATTTAATTCGTCAGCAATTAGTTTCGATGATAGTTCTTTATTTGTCACATTATTACTAATGATATCCAATATCTTTTGAATAAATTTCCGATGCTCTTTATGCGTTAACTTACCATTTGCCAAGTCAAAAGCACTCATGGGAGAACTGAAATAATCTTTGAGAGTTTCTTTCTTGGTTATTAGTTGTTTGACAGATGCCTTGAGATAGTCAACGTTGAAAGGTTTAGTAATATACATTTCAGCTCCTGCAGTAATACCTTCGATTTGCTCCTCCACCTGATATTTAGCAGAAACCAGAATCATAGGAATATGTGCCGTCTTGGGATTCGATTTGATTTCTTTGGTCAGAGTTAATCCATTGATTTTGGGCATCATTATGTCGCAAATAATGATATTGGGATGGATGTCATTAAGGACTTGTTCGGTTTCAGATGGTTTATTGATGGAGATAACATTAAAGTCAGTCGCAAATATTTCACTTATAAACCAGAGCATCTCTATTTCGTCATCAATAATTAAAATGGTTGGTTTTAATTCATTGAACGTATATTTGGGTAGCTCCAATGTGCTGGCATAATCTTTTTTTATGTTAATGGCCGGTAATGAGTTATTAGTATTACTATCGGTTATTTGTAGTAAAGGTAGATTAACAATAAACTCAGTTTTATCAAACGGTTTACTCTGAACTTTAATATCGCCGTCAAGGAGTTTTATCATACTGTATGAAATGGCCAAACCCAGCCCGTTTCTTGAAATCGTAGTTTTCTCATCCTGATTTTCAAAATCATCTAAAATACTGTAACGGTCAAATACCTGATCTAGATTTTCTTCTTTGATCCCTTTTCCTGTATTGGTAACCACTATACATAAAGAATCATTTTCGATGCAGACAGATACAGTAACAGTTCCTTCTCTATCAGTGTATTTAAAAGCATTAGATATGAGATTTACGATAATTGTAATTAAAAATCCTTTATCGGAATTCCAGCTAAGAGAAGGCAGTATATTTTTCTCGTATACAACACCTTTTGATTCAGCCAGATCATTGAATGTATCGGCAATATCCTGAGTAAATTCAGTAATCTGAATAGATTCAATTTGAGGTTTTCTATTATTTGTTTCTATACGCCTAAACTCAATAAGCTCTTGAATAAGGTCGTTCAGACGTTGTGCATTCCTTTGTATCAATTGTGTATATTCGATTACATATTTATCGGCACCTTTATAGGTAAGAATACGGTTACAAGGTCCGTAAATAAGAGTAAGAGGAGTACAAAACTCATGAGCAATATTGGTGAAAAAGCGTAGTTTCGATTCATATACTTCAGCCTGATGTTCCTGCCTGAGCTTATCAATAGCCAGTAATCTCTTTCTGCGATTACGCTCTAAGAATGCTCTTAACCCGAATACCAAAGCAAGCAAGATACCTAATGTATATAATGCATAGGCTGTGAATGACATATACCAAGGAGGTGTAATCTTAATTGTAATAGAATATACAGGGCTTTCCTGACCTGTAACCCGATTCTTATACTTTACATGTAAAGTATATTCTCCGGGAGCTATATTCGTGAAGTAGACCGTATTGGAAGCTCCATTATCAATCCAATGCTCACTTAACCCGTCTAAATTATAGAGATAAGTATAATTATTGTTATTCAGATAGTCAATGGCTACGAATGAAATCGAAAAAAAGTTTTGGCTGTAATTCAACTCAAGTTCATCCCGGTCTTTATTCGATTTCAGAAAATCGAAAATATTATATTCCTTGCCGAAAATTCCGAGATTATTGAAATGTATAGGAGGGAGATATTCTTCGGAGAGGGCGTTATTTTCGGCAATAGTAACAAAGCCATTGATACCCCCCATAAAAAGGTTGCCCGTAGTATTATCCTTATAATAAGCACCATCACTAAACTCGGTAACCTTTAATCCGTTTAATTGATTAAAGGCCAGAAAGGTTTCATTTTCAGTATTAAATTTTATTATTCCCTGATTGGTACTTAGCCAAAGGTTTTGTTGAGAATCGCTGAGTATGCCATGTATCGTATTATTCGGAAAACCAATTTTTTCGTTATACACAATATCCTCTTTTCCGGCAGAGTGCTTTATCAATCCATAGCTTGTTCCGAACCACATATTACCCTTATCGTCTTTTATAATGGAAAATATATCGTTAAGAGTCCTGATTTTATATTTCTTATCAAATTCTAATGAAGTCAGTTGCGATGTTATTGTATTTAGGTTAAAGGCACCTGAACCACGATTGCCCAGCCATATAGATGTATCGCTTTCTTTGTAGATTGTGAAAAAATAATTGGAGTAAAGATCTCCCCCTTTTATTGTAAACCTTTCTACCTTATCAAAAACGGGTGTATCGTTTTTCCATGATATATTTATCTTAAGAACACCCGTACCTACAGTTGCAACCCATAATACAGAGTCGTTCAGTTCTAAAATATCGTGAACATATCGTATACTGGCATCTTTGTCCTGTATCGAAATCGTTTTTATCTTCTTTTCACAATACGAATAATAATTGATTCCCTCTTCGCTACCTATCCACAGGATATTTTTAGCACTGGAAGCCAGTGAGTAAACCGAATTGTCAAAAAGAGGGCTGTTTTCAGATGTCAGGTACTCTGTTTTATTATTTTCAATCTGTTTACTGAAATTATAATCAAGTATTCTCAAAATACCATCACCTTTGGTACCTACCCATAGCGTATTTTCTCTATCTAAGAAAAGAGCCCTTGTTGGTTTAGCAATATTTTTAGCAAAACTGCTGAATAAGGTTGACTTTATAGAGTAAGCATCATTAGAGTAAATATATACCCCTTGTCCGTCAGTACCGATCCATATAATATCCTGATATTTATCTTTTAATAAGCAGAATACACCACATTTAATGTTGATATCTTCTACCTCATAATTGATTTGTTTTTCAGGAGTATTTTTCAAACGAATAAGCCCGTCTGTCTGGAAACTGATAAAATAATCGTTGTGATATTTTATAATAGAAGAGATTTTCCCTTTATGCTGTATTTCGTTTTTGATATTTCCGATATAATATTTCTTTTTATCCGATAAATTATACTCATACATTGTATAAGTATCATCTACGAAATAGACAACATCTTTTTCAGAGAAACAGGCTTGTAACTTATTTTCATGTTCGAACAATTGTATCGGATTCAGTTTAATTTCCCCTGCATCCGATTTTTGTATCGAATAACTTTTGGTCTTCTTATCATTTGTGAATATCCATAGGATATTGTTTGTATCTACATTGATGCAAAGTACATTGTTAAATGTTATACCTCCTATATCCAGTTTTTTAAATGTCTTTGATGGGCTATGATAATAAAACAGCTTGTTGTCTTCTGTCAGAATGAATATGTCATTCTCCGTATTCTTACAAAAAAAGTATCTCCCATTAAAATTATCGAAATGCTCTACCGTCTTTTTTCTTTTATCGAACCTGTCTAGTCCGTAATTTGTATGAACCCAAAAGATTCCGTTTTCGGCTTCGAGGATGCTTTCTATAAGATTCCCTGATATATTATTATTGTCGGTAGTCGGTTTATAGACATCAATGCTGATACCGTTAAATATGTTTAGTCCGTCACATGAGCCAAACCACATAAACCCATCCGTATCCTGAGACATCGAAAGAATAGAGCTGTTCGATAGTCCTTCTTTGTCTGATATCTGACGAAGATTATAGGCATTAAGTTTTGAGACAATGGCGCAGAACAATATAAGTACTATTATGGCTGATTTGTGAACTTTCATGATTTTGCAGGTTGAGACATTTAAGCTAATAAATTCAGACAAATATAGATTAAATATATTTATGTGGCTTTACTCGAAGATTGCTAATAAAGTATTGTCGGGTTCATTATTGAGACATTGTAGTACAGATTCGAGCCATGCGCCTAAAATAGGAGATTCTTTCTAGTTACCATATATTTTGATCTGATTACATTTGTTGGGAATACGAACCTTTAAATTTAAAAACCATGTAAAAAGCTAAAAGTAATTTAAATCTTCTACGTCTAAGAAAAATTATTCTCGCTGTTTCATATAACAGCAACAAATCGGTTAACCTATAGAAATAAACATTAAAGAGTTATGATATGATTAGGAAAAAGTACAAAGTAACTTTGGCTAGTTTGATTATGTCTTCCCTTTTCCTGGGAACTCCCTGTACGTTACGTGCAGAGCAAACTGGTACCTTGAATACATCTCAGCAGGATCCTTCATCTAAAAAGATAACTGTTACAGGAACAGTTAAAGATAATAATGGAGAACCATTGATTGGAGTAAGTGTGGTCGTGAAAAACGACCCTAGTAATGGAACAGTAACCGATATAGATGGTCGCTTTTCTATATCGTGTAATAGCAATGATATATTGCAAATATCATATATTGGTTTTACAACAGAAGAAATAGCTGTGAATAACAGAACATCTCTGGCAATTGTATTAAAAGAAAATTCGAAAGTACTTGATGACGTAATCGTTATCGGATATGGAACCACTACCCGACGAAGTGTTGTAGGTGCCGTAGACCAGGTAGGTGCAAGCTTTATTGAAGACCGTCCTGTATCGAATCTTACACAGGCTCTTCAAGGAGCATCAGGTAGTTTGAGTATTCAGCAACGAAGCATGAATCCGAATGACAATCAGTTAAATATTAATATTCGTGGTATATCTACTATGAATAACAATAGTCCTTTGATTGTAATTGATGGTTTAGTTTCTGATAATTCGAGTTTAAATAAATTAAATCCTGCCGATATCGAGAGTATTTCGGTATTGAAAGATGCAGGAACAGCAGCAATTTACGGATCTCGTTCAGCAAATGGAGTCCTTTTGGTAACAACCAAAAGAGGTAAGAAGAATGCACCTCCCGTAGTGCGTCTAGATGGAATGATCGGCTTACAAGATCCCAAAGTTTTATTTTCTCCGGTTGCAGGTTATCAAAATGCAACACTTAAAAATTTAGCTTTAACTAATATTGGAGCTAATCCTCAATACACTCCCGATCAGATTCGTGATCTGGCTGCTCATCAAGGTGAGGAAGAATGGAATTTGGACAGAATCCTAAGAACAGCATTGCAACAAAATTACAATGTAAGTGTTTCGGGAGGTAGTGCCAATACCACGTATTTATTTTCAGGAGGATTTTACGATCAGGAAAGCAACTTCGTCGGTCCCGATTTTGGTATAAGACGCTATAACTTACGTTCCAATATAGTTACAGAGTTCCAAAGGCTTAAGATAACCTCTATTCTTGCTTATACAAGAACCAACTCTAAAGCTACAACAGCCAGCAATGCTATTATAAATGCTTCTCGTGTGCCTCCGTATTATACCACTAAGATGCAGGCTTCTAATGGAAAGTATTTGGTAAATGATATATTGACAGATCAGAATCCTTTGGCAGAACTTGAACAAGGTGGATATATCCAAAATGACAATGATTATTTCAATGTCAATTTGGGGGCAGACCTGAAGCTCATGGAAGGACTTAAACTTCGAGGAGTATTTGGTGCTGATATTTTTTCAGATCATAGGTTTACCCGAAGAATACAAGTGCCTCTGTACAGCAATGCTGACGATATAAAACCACGTGTATTTGTAAATGCAGAACGAAATACCGAAGATTTTAATGAAAAAACATATTTATTAAATTCTCAGATATTATTGGATTTCGATCGTACATTCGGACAACACCATATTACAGGAGTTTTTGGTGCGACCAATGAGTCTTACACTCGTACTCAAAACGAGATAAAGATGAAGTATACCGATCCAATTTTGGGTACTCCTACTACAGGTACCGAGATTGTTGAAGATGGTAGCGTTGTATCTCTGCAAAAGACACGAAAAACAAGTATCAATTCTATCTTAGGTCGTGTTAATTACGCTTTCCAAGATAAGTATTATGCCGAATTCAGCTTCCGTAGCGATGGTTCTTCGATTTTCGCCAAAGAAAATCGTTGGGGATTTTTCCCTTCAGGTTCAGTCGGATGGAGAATATCTGAGGAATCCTTTATGGAACAATATAAAGAAAATGTAGGTGATTTTAAACTGCGTAGTTCATACGGTATTTTGGGTAATCAGTCCATTGATCCTTACCAATATCTGACTGTCTATGAACCGCACACCAATATTTATGGTTTTAATAATAACGCAGTATCAGGTACCGGTTTTACTTTAGGTAACCCCGATTTGAGATGGGAAAAATCAGCCAGTTTTAACCTTGGTTTTGATGCCACTTTCCTAAATAACTCTCTAACTGCTACGTTTGATTATTTCCACAAGAAAACTACCGATATATTGATTACTCCTGCTATACCATCTGTTTTTGGAGGAGGTTTAAAGAACTACAATGCAGGAGAGATGAAAAACGAAGGATGGGAGGTTACACTTAATTATCGTTTGAAAACAGGTGATTTTAATCACAACTTCGGTTTGACTGTTGGTGATTCTAAAAACGAAGTTTTAAAGTTCGAAGGATATGAGCAAATTTCGACAAATGATGAGATTAGCCGGATTCTTAGAGTTGGTCTTCCTTTCAATTCATATTATGGATATAAGACAGACGGATTCTTTCAAAGTGCTGCCGAGATAGAAGCATCAGCCCTTCCTGTAGGAATAAGTCCTTCGGATCTTAACCCCGGTGATCTGAAATTTGTAGATAGAAATGACGATGGAGTGATTGATGCAAAAGACCGTTTTGTTCTAGGAAATGCGTTTCCCCGTTATACATTTGGAGTCACTTATGATGTTTCTTATCATGGATTCGATTTCAATATGTTGATTGAAGGAGTGGGTAAAAGAGATATGATGATTCGTGGTGAATTACTGGAGCCTTTCCATTCCAACTATTCTTATGTGATATACAAGCATCAACTTGATTTCTGGACTCCTACAAATACCGATCCTACATGGCCAAGGCTAACAGCTGCAGGTTCGGCATCAACAAAGAATAACTACGGAATGGGTTCAGACCTGAATCTATTGGATGGAAAATACATTCGACTTAAAAATATTCAGATAGGCTATACTATCCCTAAGAATATTACAGGAAAAATGGGAATCAATAGAGTGCGTGCATTTATCAATGCTCAAAACTTATTGACTTTAAGCAAGAACTCATTTATTGACCCCGAATCTTCGGAATATGACTCTAATATGTCCGGATCAGCTAATAGTGCACGAAACTATCCTTTACTTAAGTATTATGGTTTTGGACTTAACGTCGAATTTTAAACGATAATAAGCTAACTTATATGAAAAAGATAAATCTAAAAAATATATTAATTGCTTGTTGTATAGGATTATTTAGCCTGTCAGCCTGCAATGATCTTGATCAGGTGCCC
The DNA here is from genome assembly GCF_011299335.1 of Dysgonomonas sp. HDW5B. Taxonomy (GTDB): domain Bacteria; phylum Bacteroidota; class Bacteroidia; order Bacteroidales; family Dysgonomonadaceae; genus Dysgonomonas_A. The sequence continues at coordinate 486,642 of NZ_CP049858.1, read as the reverse complement.
ACCGATAGATTTACCGATGAAACCTTCTGGCTGTCGACAGACAATTCGGAGTTGGTGGTAAATATGGCATATAGCCAGATGTATAAATCCGAAAAAATGTGGCAGGACGAATCGTTAAGTGATAATATGTTTGACGGACGATCCAATACAGCCGAACGTGTGATTCGTAATGGTCTAGCCGATCCCTCTTTAGGACGTTTTGCCGATGAATGGAAATGGGCGTATGAAGGAATCAAAACATGTCATGCTTATCTTGATAATGTGGAAAGAGTACCCGATATGGATGCTTCGTTGAAAGAAAAGCGTAAAGCCGAAATTCGCTTTATCCGTGCATATCTGTTTTTCCGTATGACCAATTTCTATGGTGACGTTCCTTTCTTTACCAAAGATTTGACCATTGCAGAATCAAGAACCATCAGTCGAACTCCTCGTGTACAGGTAATCGAATTTATTCATAAAGAATTGGATGAAATAATGCCTCTTTTGCCTAAAAGAGATAATTTGTCAAAAGACGACAATGGCCGTATAACCAAAGGTGCAGCATGTGCTTTACAAGCTAGAGCCTATTTATACGATAGCGATTGGGCAAAAGTCGAGGAATATTGCAACAAGCTTATCAATGTGCAAGGAGAGTACGGAACTTACGGCCTATTTTCAAGTTATCCGGATATGTTCCTTCAAGATAATGAGTATAATACCGAAGTCATCCTTGACTATGCTTATGTCCCTTCGGTAAAAACATGGCAAGAAATGTATGATATGGCTCCTTTGTCAGCCGGAGCTAGGCTAAACGCTAAAGCACCGACACAATCACTGGTTGATAATTACATAACTCTTAATGGCAAAAAAATCACCGAAGATCCCGATTATAATGTAAATAATCCGTATGTGAACCGCGACCCTCGATTGAGTGCTACGGTTGTATATCATGGTTTTCAATGGACCAATACAGATGGAACAAAGCGAACAATTTACATAAAACCCGGAAGTAACGATAATAAAGTTGATATGTATGTTAGTTCGAGTGCCAATACAACTTCTACCGGATATTATGTGAAGAAGTATTTTGATCCTAAGGCCGAGGCTGATTTGAAGTCGGCGTTAAACATCATCATGTTCCGTTATGCAGATGTATTACTCATGTATGCCGAAGCAAAACTTGAACAGGGAGCATTAACTTCTGCTGTTTGGGATAATACAATAAAACTGATTCGTAAACGTGCCGGATTTACAGATTCTGCAGCTTTAGATTATCCATCGGCTGCATCAACCGATGCTTTGCGTGAGATTGTAAGGAACGAACGCAGGTCGGAGCTGGCTCTCGAAGGTTTAAGATATTATGATATCAAACGTTGGAAAGCAGGAACTAAATACCTTAACGGATATGTGTTCGGTGCAAAATTTGCAAGTAATAATACCGAGAATATTCGTCTTGATAACAGGCAATTTGTAGAAAGTAGAGATTATCTGTGGGCGGTTCCTCTTTCTCAGATCGACTTAAATCCGAATCTGAAACCCAACAATCCCGGCTATGCCAACTAATCAGACCTTTAACCAAAACAAGAACAATTATGAAAACGATATTAAATAATACAATACTATTATTATCAATTATTTTCCTTGTATCATCTTGTAAAAGTGATGATATGAATTATTCGGATGCCAATATAACTCCTGTAAATAAGCTGTATGAACCAACCGATGGGAGAGCCGTAAAATTACTTAGTTCGGCAACAGCATCTTTATTTTTCGAGTGGGAAGCATCCAAAGCCGAAGATAGCGGATCTCCATTATATGAAGTAGTCTTTGATAAAGAAGGTGGAGATTTTTCGAGTCCTATTTATAAAGTCGTATCCGATAACAGTGGATTTTCGGGTCATGCAACTATACTGCATAAAGACTTGAACAAAATAGCCGGACTAGCCGGTATAGGAGCACAAGAAACAGGTACAGTTATCTGGACTGTTATTTCTTCACGTGGTTTGAATGAAGCAAAAGCAAAAGAGTCACGTAAATTGGTGATTACGCGTTTAGCCGGATTTACAGAGATTCCTGATGAAGTATTTATTACAGGTGAAGCTTCGGAAGCCGGAACAACCTTATCTGAAGCTATTCCATTAAAACTGACTGCAATTGGAGAGTTCGAGATCTATACAAAATTAACAGCAGGTAAAACATATCAGTTTGTTGATCGTAAAGATGGAACACCGCGTACGTTCTATGTCGATGGTACTAAATTAGTTGAGAACGGAAGCACAACAGCAAATAAAACGGGTGTTTATCGTATCAATATCGACTATAATACAGGAACAGGTACATTTACGGAGATAAAAAGTATAGGTCTGTTTTTCTGTCCTACCAATGTAGTATTGTTCAATCTTGATTATGTAGGAAAAGGAATCTTTACCGGACAAGGTAATGTGACCTTTAAACAAGAAGGATGGGGTAGAGATCAACGTTACAAATTCCAAATGGAAACCGTTAATGCTTCGGGAGTTAACGTAACTCAACAGTGGGGTACTAAAAACGGAACCGACGAGCCACCGACATCAACAAGTCCTGAGTCTTATTTCTATGTTAAAATAGTTTCTCTGGATCAATGGAATGATAAGTGGAAATTTACAAGTGAGATGGATAAAGCCGTAGTGAGTATTTCTATGTTCTTACAAGGTGATAAAGAATACACTCATACAGTGAAAAAGGTTTCTAATTTATAAAATTATACCGAAACAAAGGGTTGACAATTGCCCACCCTTTGTTTCGATAATACCTTAAGATATGAAAAAACTAATTTTATTTCCCTTAATACTACTTTTGTTGCAATCATGCGATGATCCCAAAGATGTATATGGATACGGTCAGAATTCGTATACTATCGATTGGAATGCAGCAGCAGATAGTAGCAGTATGGCACTGATTGATCAGTTCTGGAATCCTACAGATCATTACTTTAATTATGGAAGTGATGGCTCGTTGCTTGATTTTCATTACTGGCCCAATGCACATGCAATGGATGTTATTATCGATGCATACGTACGAACAAACGATGCCAAATATAAGGCGTATTTTGACCAATGGTATGCAGGTGTAAAAGTCAAAAACGGTAATACATACTACAATGATTTTTATGATGATATGGAGTGGAATGCACTTACCATGCTGCGTTTATATGATATTACCAAAGATGAAAAATATCTGACTACAGTCAAACAACTATGGGCTGATATTGAAACCGGTTGGAACGATAAAGCAGGAGGAGGTATCGCTTGGGTAAAATATCAATTGTATAGCAAAAATGCTTGCTCGAATGGACCAGCTGCTATTATTGCCGCCAGATTATATCAACTGACCAAAGAAGAGTCTTATAAACAATGGGCACTGGATATATACGATTGGGAAAAAAATACTTTGTATAACCAATCTACAGGAGCTGTGTATGATAATATAAATGGAGATACGGGAGTGATTGCCGATTTTTCGTTGACATATAATCAGGGAACATTTATTGGTGCAGCCGTAGAGTTATATAAAATAACAGGCAATATTGTTTATATAAATGATGCACAGAAAGCCGCCAATTTTACAATTATAAAGCTGATCGATACAAGTAATAATATCCTCAGGGATGAAGGTGATGGCGATAATGGTCTCTTCAAAGGTATATTTATGCGTTATTTCTTGCAGCTTATTCTGACCGATGGTGTTGATCCGTCATTCAAGAATAAGTATGTTACATTCTTTAATAATAATGCAGATGTACTTTGGAGAAAAGGCTGTTATAAAGAGAATCTTTTGTTTGGTACTTCATGGAATAATCCTCCTGTAGGTGCTACCCAATTAACATCGCAAGCCAGTGCTTGTATGATGATAGAGGCTAAAGCTTTATTCGAGAAATCGAAATAAGAGGCTTCAGTGAAAATTAGATTTCAGATTTAAAGAGAGTCCGGCATTAGTCGGACTTTCTTTTTTATGATATATAGATGAAAAATAAGCAACTATGTAATCTTATTTTTATATTTTCGCAATAGAGAGTTTCAGCAAGCTATCCTTAACTTTTAATATAATACTATTGTGAAAAAGACCTTATTTATTATTCTTTTGTCTTTGCTTATCTCCGTATCGTTCTATACTCATGCCGATGAGATTGAAACGATTAAGCAAAACTACATTCGCCTTTTACTGTCTGAAAATGAAAAAGAGCAGGAATTAGTGAACCTGTTGATTGAATTCCCTAAAGAATCGGTCGTATCAGATCGGATGGCTGTCGAATTGATGGATCGCTATCATATCACATCAAGTGATATTGGCGGATTGTTGGAAAGTCTTCAACCCGATGGTTCGTGGAGTGATGTGGATTATAGCAGTCAGAACCGTTCGGGATGGTCTCCAAAGGTGCACGTTGAGCGTATTCTTATTTTGACTAAAGCATACAGGCTTCCTTCTTCGGGATACTTTGAATCTAAAGAAGTTGAGACAGCCATTCATAAATCGCTCCAATATTGGATTGACAGAAAACTGGTGAGTCTCAATTGGTGGCACAATCAAATCGGAATTCCTAAAACACTTGGCGGAGCTTTGATTCTGTTTGAATCTAAACTAACACCACAAGAAAAAGAAGGAGCTTTGGGCATAATGAACAATGCTAAGTTTGGAATGACAGGTCAGAATAAAGTTTGGCTTGCAGGAAATGTTCTGGTGAGAGGACTGCTTGAAAACGATTTGAATCTCGTTATATCTGCCAGAGATACCATTGTTTCCGAGATTAAGATAGGTGATCAGGAAGGAATCAAATACGATAACAGCTTTCACCAGCATGGAGCACAACAGCAGTTTGGAAATTATGGAGCTGCTTATATTTCGAGTATGAGTTTTTGGTCTCAGATGTTTTCGGGAACTGCTATTGGATTCGATCAGTCACAACTGGACGTCCTAAGTGGATTGATCAATAATGGATACCGACGTATTCTTTGGAATGGTTATATGGATGTAAACGCCTTAGGAAGGCAGTTCTTCAGAATGGCACAAATTCATAAAGCATTTAGTGTAGGATTTTCAGCCCTTATGCTTTCGGAGGTTGATAAAGTGAATGCGAATAAATACAATGACTTGATAAAAGATAATTTTGAGAACAGAGGACAGCCGACCTCTTTAACAGGATTATATCATTTCTGGATGTCCGATATGACAGTACAACGTCGCCCTTTGTGGATGGCTTCCGTTAAAATGTCATCCGACAGAGTTATAGGAGCTGAGGCAGGAAACGGAGATAACCTGAAAGGTTATTATCTGGCAGATGGAGCCACCTATACATATGTCGATGGAGATGAATATTCGAATATCTATCCCTGTTGGGATTGGCGGAAACTACCCGGTATTACCAGCTATGAAACTGATACACCATTAAAAGCACTCTCATGGGGAGGCTATCACAATAGCAGTAATTTTGTAGGCAATGTCAATAACGGACACTTTGGAATAACAGCAATGGATTTTTACAGGGATGGTATCACAGCACGCAAAGCATGGATATTTACAGATGATTATGTTCTTTGTTTAGGTGCAGCAATCTCTGCCGATAGTGGATGTGTAGTCACTACGTCAATAGAGCAGCAAGTTAAAAAAGGAGACTTGTTTCAACTCAGGAATAATGCTTGGGATAAAACAAGTCTTGTCGAATTTACTCCCCAAAATGAGGTTCGCTTCTTTAGTGGGAACAAAGGATATATTATTCTCGAACCACAAAAAGGAAAAGCCATTTTGGAATCCCGAACCGGTAAATGGAACGATGTTATGAGCATGTATCCTAAAGATATGATTGAAAATAAAGAGGTATTCTCTTTATGGATCGATCATGGTAAAGATCCCGAAAGCAGTATTTATAAATACTTTATTTTGCCGGCCAAATCGCAGGAAGAAGTAAAGACGTTTAATGTCGAAGATATCCAAATCATTCGTAATACAAAAGATATACAAGCTGTATGGTTATCAAAAGAGAATATGGCATTGGTAGCATCTTATATTCCTGCTGATATACAAATTTCAAAAGACATTCATTTGAAAAGTAACGAAACAGGGCTTTTCCTTATAAAACAGGACGGAAAGAAATTAAAAATAACTTTTGCCGATCCCACTCAGCAACTAGAAACAGTTAAGCTGGAAATAAATAAGAAAAAATACAACTTGAATCTACCCAAGGGTGAGAAACGTGGTACTTCGCTTAGCTTAGACGTTTCTTTGTAATAGATAAAATGAGGTCAGAGACCTTAAAGCTTTCATAAAGCAAAATCGCCGCTTATATTGCGGCGGTTTTGCTTTATGAGCAGATCAATATTTCTTTTCACCGTTGATGACTACATTCTTTAGAACGAAGTTCTTTATATAATCGGTATGAATAATTGCTTTCTGAGCTTCAATATTCAGGTTCTCAAATGTAAAATCCGATAATCTGTATTGATCCGAATTGCTTACATTAAAAAGAGTATTACACTTAAAATTGATATTACGCATGGTTACATGGCTCGAATAAGAGAGAGGTATCTCGGTTTGTCCTTTCAGATCAAAAAACTGTGTCCACGGTTGTATAAATAAAAAGTTAGAAGCATTTCCTGTAATGTCTTCAACTAGAATGTACTCATAATTTTGAGGAGTGTCAGGACGCATTTTTAGCCATAGCAAACGCTTTGCATTATCTACACGGGTTCGCCTGAGTATGATATTACGGTTGTGAATCGATTCACTACCCAAAGTTAGAGCACCATGACAAAAACCGTAAACGCAGTCTTCAATAATAATGTTTCGGTTACTTCCATTGTTTTCGTCTTTGTCGGCAAGAGGGCCTTTTCCGCCTTTCAACGCTACCGCATCGTCATTGACCGACATGTAGCAGTTTTTGATAAGTACATTGGTGCATACATCCAGATCAACAGCATCTGAGCTGGGAGCTTTTACCGGTTCGGAAGGAGAATATATATAAAGATTCAAGAGCTTTACATTCTCACATTTGTAGATATGCGTAGTCCAGAAAGGCGAGTTTATCAATCTTACTCCCGAAAGCTGCACATCCTTGCTATTGGATATATAAACTAAACGGGGACGCAATTCATCCATATTTGTACACTTTGGATTCACCTCTCTACGTAGCCAGAAAGATTGCCAGTAACGTAAACCATTTCCATTGATTGTGCCTTTGCCCGATATTGTGAACCCGTCCACTTTATCGGCATTAACAAGGGCGGCAAAATACTTTAATGTTTGTCCTTCCATACGAGTATTGACAATTGCAAAGTTGCTGATATCATCGCTGCCTTTGAGTGTTGCTCCCTCTTCGAGGTGTAGATGTGTGTTGGGCTTGAAAAACAGAGAGCCACTCAGGAAAGTTCCCTTGGGAATAACGAGTACTCCTCCTCCCGATTGTGACGCCTTATCAATAACTGCTTGTATCTTTTCGGTTTGTACAATGGTACTATCGTTAAGCACACCAAAATCGGTAATCACAAAGCTTTTACCCAATGCCTTTATATTTGTCTCCTGCACTTGTCGAAACCAATCGGGAACAGGTGTCCCATCGGGAAATAAGTCTTGTTTCTGTGCAATTGCATTCGTTTGAAAGATAAGCGAAAATATGAATGCTAATAATATCAGATTGTTTCTTTTCATAGTAAGTTGAAGATTTTAAGATTACAAACATATCAATTAACTTTTGTAGTGTGACTGTTCGTGTTGCGAAAAAGACTACTGAAAATGATCAATTGTATATTGTTTCTGCTATCCTCATAAATCGAAATCGGGATACCTATTAGCTAAGCATCCCGATTTTGATAGTTTAATATACAGATACTTCATCTAAGAAGAACCATGCCGGAAAACCAACACCGTAATGCCATGGCGGACAAAGTCCGATTGATTCTATCTTTACTTTGATATAGCGAGCCTGTATCTTTTGATCCGATTGAATAGGGATATTTACATACTTCACTTCCGTGTCGCGATCTTCGGGAATATCTTTGTGTCCCATCAATATAAAGTTTTCGTTATCAACCGAGGTTTTACAAGTAACGCTTTTAGGCAACAAGATCCATGCACCTAATTGATGTAGAAAATCGAACTCTACGGTTTCTATTTCTTTTACTTGTCCAAGATCAATTACAAATTCGGCATCTTTATCGATCCATCCCACCCAGCTTTCGTTATAAGTTGCACCGCCATACAAACCATCGGTTAAGGCAGTATCTCCAATTTTATCGTAAGGAGAGGATGGAGGAGTTATGTATATTATTTTCGCATTGTGTGCCAGGCTCTTTCGCTCCTTAGGTAAGTTACGTTGTTCATACAAAGTACAATAATCTTCGATTGTATTATTACGTTCGTTGAGGTATATCACATTCAGATCTTTAGCAGTATTTCTAAATGCGTTCAGTTTACTTTTAAGTTCGTTTACATTATCTATAGGAGCTGTGCGTGCGATCTCTAATTCTGCATACTGAAGAGGTAAGAGAGCCTCTTTTACTCGATTCAAATATTCTGGATTATCGGCAACAGCCTTTTCGGCATCATCGAAAAGTTGTTTATACCTTTTCATCATGGGTGCATTAAGCATCCCGTTTTTGTGAGTAATGGGAGTATCATATATCCAAAGAGGTTTGTTACTACCTATCAATGCACCCTCACGTAATTTCAAATACTGATATAAATACGGAGCAGCAGCTTCTCCGTAATAATCGTTCAGAAAAGATTTGATTATAGCCTCTGTGTCAGCCTCCGTATTCCACAAAAGTTTAGCAACCAGATACGAACGTAATTCCGAAAAGTCGGTTCCTTTTACACCTCCTATTTGAGAAAAGTGCATGGTTGCATTATTCTTCTTGAAGAGTTGCATATTGGGTTGCAGGATATGGAAATTAGGAAACGGCGAAACATAGTTGTCGAAGTTGATACCGTAATCCCATACAAAGATATTATCCGAGATTTTAGACCAGCCCTCCATGTCTCTCACAAATGTTTGCCCCGATGTATTTTCGGGTAAAGTAACCTCCCGGTAGCAATCGATATCGCAAAGCATAATATTTACATTGGGCAACGGCTTGATATACTTGGGTGGAGCAACCGAATACAGGTAAGCCAGTGTCGAAAATTCTTTATCGGGGAAACGTTCCGCTAACTTATTCAGGAAGTAAACCAGAGTTCCCGAAGGACTGCCTTCTCTTTCGTCGATCGCTTTGCAGTTATCGCATTGGCAATGATTCTGGCTATCGTTTTGACTTACGGAAATAATTTTCTTATCAGGATTAGCCTTGAAAATGGAATCTATCTGAATCACCACTTTTTCCAATACATCGGGATTGGTCAAACACCATTGACTAGCTGTTCCGGGACGGCGTTCACCATTGATAAAAGCGTAATATTCGGGGTTCGATTTGCCATATTTCGCAGCGGGAAGAATACTATTGAAGGTATGTACCCAAAGATTACCTGCAAAGACTTCTTTAGGTTCTTCCAAACGATGCCATAATTTATAGATCGGGTCTTTTATACTATATGCTTGGGTTTGACGGTAACGAAAAGAGGGGTTGTCAATCTTATGGATTGTGTCGGGCAGTACCATATTTTTAGAAGGAGTATACTTAGGCAAGTTTTCGGCATAGTACCGAACACCTAAATAATCCTCCAATAATGTGACAGCTCCATAGATTGTACCGTTTCCTGTTCCTCCGACAATGTGTACATATCCGTCTTGTGTCGATAAGAAGAAACCGTCTTCTTTTATCTGCGATCGATCGAGGTTTTTAATCGGTAGCTGAAAATCTCCGATAAGGATATCCCCCTTTTTTATTTTCGAATCACTTCCAAGTATAGTTATTTCTGCACCCGATATTCTTTTTACAAAATCTTGTATCAGATTGGCTGCTTTCAGGTTGGTACTGTCTTTTTTATCAACAATAATCCGTATTTGCGATTTACCATCTTTTACTATTGACAGTTGTGCCGAAATAGTAAAAGGTATAAAGAATAATAGAAATAAGAATATTTTATTTTTCATGTTCATGGTATTAAGGATTTGGTCTATCCAATTCTACGAAAGGTAACATTGGTAACAAAAGGTAATCGCTAAGGTTACAAAGGTGACTACTGTGTGTAACTTTTGAGTGTTAGGCAATTGTTTGATTATTAGATATGTATGTCTAAAAAGGTTACAAAGGTTACAAAAGTGACACTTTTTGAGGCTTTTCTTTTTTCTATCCTGTTACTTTTAGCATAACTCCTTATGCCTTTAATAAATAGATAAAACGAAAAGCCTGTTGAGTAATTTATTTTGAGATTTTAATTAACAACCAATTCGTCAACGAATAAAAAGCCTCCGTTATTTTTAGCAAAGACTTTGATATAACGTGCCTGCTTATTCTCTAGTCCTCCTACAAAATCCTGGAAGATTAAACGGTCATATTCTTTGGGAACAGTACTTTCTACTCTAAAAGCTTTCTCAAAATTTACACCGTCATTCGAAAGAGAAACTTCCACGTATTTGGGAATATATACTCCGGGGCCTGTAAGTTGCATAAAGTTGGCACTTAGCGAGTTTAGCTGTACTATACTGCCCATGTCTATAACTACATCCATATTCGATGTGAAACCTTGCCAACGTCCATCACCATATGTCAAACTACCACTGTAACCATCCGTAAGAGCTGTTTCTCCTCCTGCGGGATACGATTGCCATTTGGTATTATAGGTCACTTTTTTACCTACTGCCCGATGATAACCCGATTTTCTTTTTAAAATAGGTTTCTGAATTTGGTCATCTACAAAGACAGCAGCGTTGATATGGGCTATACGATCAATAGTAAAAGGACTTGTGTAAATAGCCGATTCATTGGTCGGCTCTGTTCCATCGAGTGTATATCGGATGACAGGATTATTTAATTCGGACTCAAATTTTACCTCCACAAGTTTATTTACAGTATCTACTTTTTCTGTCATCTCTATCTCAAACGAAGGTCTGTGATAATTCACATCCAATAGATCTAATCTGGGATACTGATTTGCCATACGTGCTTTAAAATCGTCCCAGTTTCTGCTTTCTTTGCTCGACCATAAAGTTTCAGCTAAGGCAATAGCCCGTGGAAATGCCATGTATTCAACACGTTTAAAATCGGTCATATATTCTGTCCAGATATTTCCCTGTCCACCCAGATAAAATGGAGCCAGAGAATCATTAGCAGGAGTAACTTCAAAAGAATATACCTTTTGTAAAGGCAGGTATCCCCCGATGGTTTTGGGTTCGGTAGTGGGGTCAGCCTGATAGCTGTCGAAATAGCAGTGGCTGCCCGGAGTCATTATTACATGGTTGCCATGACGTGCGGCAACTTCTCCCTTTTCTTTGCCTCTCCACACCATTACGGTAGCATCAGAAGCCAGTCCGCCATCAATAATTTCGTCCCATCCGATAAGGCTTCTGTTTCTCGATGTAACGTGTTTCGATATGCGTTTGATAAAATAGCTTTGCAATTCGTCTACATCTTTCAGGTTTTCATCCACAATGCGTTGTTGACATTTAGGGCATTTTTTCCATGACTTTTTTCCTGCCTCATCTCCTCCAATATGGATATAGTGAGATGGAAATATATCTATAACTTCATCGAGTACATTATTCAGGAAGGTAAAAGAATCATCGTTCCCCGCACAAAAGTCACTGTCAACATAAGGTTTACCCGAGCATGAAAGATTCGGATAAGCTACGAATACCTCTTCTGAATGTCCCGGCATTTCTATTTCCGGTATTACCGTAATGTATTTAGAAGCCGCATACGCCACTATCTCTCTGGCATCATCCTGAGTATAGTAGCCTCCATGAGCATTATCCGCACCTTCATCAGCATACTTTCTTTCGCCACCCCAGAAATCATTGTAGTTGGCTTGAGTTCTGAATGCGGTTTTTTGTGTCAAAAGAGGATATTGTTTTATTTCTAAACGCCATCCTGCCGCATCGGTCAGATGCCAATGAAAGCGGTTAAACTTATACATGGCAATCAGATCAATAAATTTTTTGACCTCTTCTTTTGTGTAAAAATGTCGCGATACATCCAGATGCATTCCCCGGTACGAGAATCGAGGGTTATCTTTAATCTGAACCGATTGAAGAGAAAATTTACCTCCTTCTACAGGAATCATCTGAAGTAAACTTTGTATTCCGTAGAATATTCCTGCAGGTTTAAGAGCTTCAATGATAATACGGTTTTTATCTATATTCAATTCATAGGACTCCTCTCCTTGACCCTTACCTAAATGAAGGATAAGTGCATTCTTGGTTTTCGGTTTTCCTTTTGTGACTTTAACGGGAGATTTAGTGATATTAGTAAGAACATCAGCCAGATAATCGGCAGTTGCTTTTAATTCCTCGTTATCGTTGGTAATAATAATTTTAGTTTTCTTATTCCATTTAAACTCTCCTTTACCCAATTCTAGGCTATTGGGTTGAGGGATTATCTGAATAGAGTTATTCATAGTCTGAGCATTTCCCACAAAAGAGAAAAGGCTCAGAAAGAGTATCAGAATACAGGTTAAACGATTGGTACTAGTCATAAGATCAGGTTTTATTTTAGTTTATCAGGTTGTAAGGTATTGGTATTGTAGGCGATTAGCTCTTTATGTATATCGAAAGTAGTTAATCCCACCAAAGGTATATTCCATTTTCCTTTTTGATGAAGTGTTTCAGTTCATCCATCGTTCCTACACCTTGCTCTACAACATCGGGGCAGAAATCATATACTTCTTTAGCAAGTTGCTCTACATCTTTGACTGGATGTTCGAAGTTAAACAAAACCCAATCAAAAGAGACTCCGACAATCCTTACCGGATTCTCTTTACCCCATTCTTCGAGTTTGTTTATTACATCTTGATTGGTATGATCGTAGTTGATTCCGTTGGTTCCACGCCATCTTAGAATATCCATTTCGTCGTTACTCTTTATCGCTCCGAGATAGAACTTGTGGTCATCATCATCGAAGTAAAACAACTGATAGCCTTTTTCCTTGAAATGGTCTTTCTCCTTTAAAACGAACTTATAACCATCATCTTTGTTTTTGAGGAGAGAACAGAATCCCGAATACGATGCTTCGTTTTCATCATTATCTATATCCGGAAATTGATTGGATACAGGAGAACCAGTGTATGCACTCATTTTCTCTTGAATAGATTCTTGCGACTTTCCATTTTCGGAGTTTTTACAAGAAAGGCAAATAATGCAAAGAAGTAATGCAGCTAGACGAATACTATTTTTCATATGTTTACAAATCAAATTTACCAATAAAATTACTCATGCCCATTATCAATAATTGGTATAGAGCATCGTTAAATACAGTCATTTCTTTTTTATTTACAGGATATCCACCAAGCATCAATGCTTGCACATACATAATATGTACTACGGAATTGAATAGTGTTTCATCTTCAATGGCAATCAAATTCTGTACAATCTCGTTGTCCTTGTTGAAACACAGGGTAGGCATATTGTCCTCTTTCTTGATGAAGTTATGTAATGTGGCTGCAAAAGGATTTCCCGAATTAGATAGATTCTGGATATTCTTATTGCTCATAGCCTCATCATTGGCCACGTATATGGCAGGCGTGTCAATCGGATCGAATTGTTTCAATTGAGCTTTGCAATACTGACCTTTAAGCAGTTCATTTGCTCTCGTTTCAAATTGCTGATATCGCTCGTCATCCGACACAACTACATCCGAAAGCGTATCGAGGATATCTTGCGGTGTGATTTTTTCGAGACGGGTGTCAGGAAAAGCAATCTTTATCTTTTGAATCAAATCCACTTCAAATGAATAAGCGGCATTAATAACCGTTTTTCCCTGTGATCCGGCAATACGGCGGATCTGACGAAAATCGTCTAACGAAGGGGTATAATAAACAATGTCATTATATGTTTTAATAGACAAAAATGTCATGTGTCCTTTATTTGTTTCGAAAGGAATATAGTCTATAAACATTTTCAGTAGTTCACGATCTTCAACCGCTAATGCTTTGATAAAGATATGGTGTATATTGATGATCTCACTAAGCTTTTTGATATCACTCAGCATCAATACTTTCAAATAGTCTTTGAAACAGTTGCTAAGTTCTTTTTTAGCCTCCTTCATAACATCGTCATCCATCAGAGATTCTCGTGATGCAGTCGGGCGAAGGTCATTTGTATTGATTATACATTTCACGAAAGACGTCCATTCGGGTAACAAGTTGTTAGCTTGTTCGCACAGGTACATTCTCTTGAGGTATATTTTATGCTGTTTCGCTCCTGAAAACTGAACCTTGTAGGGCATAATGTAAGCAACGCCATCAATCTCTCCTTTTTCGGAGTGCAGATAAAAAGCATCCAAAAAGTTGATGTTGAATGTTTTCCGACCATATTCCATCAGTTCTTCTTTTGAGCTTTCTTTGTTGAGCCATACAGGATCTTTGTCAACCAGTACCTCTGTGCCTTCGTCGGTGATGAAGTTAATGGTAATAGGCAACGCATTTCCGAACTGAAGAACATTCTTTTTCAGCTCTTCTTTTTCGAATAACGGAAGCCATTCTTTTTTTGGTGATAATATAACTCTTGTTCCTGCATTCTCGATATTATCAATCGTTTCGACAGTATATGTACCATCGGCTTTCCCTCTCCAGCATACCGATTTATCTTTCAATAGCGAACGGGTTTCAACTACAATTTCGTGACTTACGACTAGACACGATAACATACCGATACCAAATTTTCCGATGAAGTCTTTTTCATTAAAATCGCCACGCTTAGAGCTTTGCCCGATAACAGAAAGAAATTGATGTACCTCTTCTTCCGTTAAGCCGATTCCGTTATCTTCGAATATAAGTTGAGGAGTATCATTTACTTTATTCAGGTAAATGTTTATGATGCCTTTATGATTCTCGTCAATCGATCTTCTTGCTGTATTGGCATCGATACCATTTTGAAGAAGTTCTCTTACAAATACGTTTGGAGCACTGTAAATATGTTCTGACAATAATTCGATCATCCCTTTCAAATTCACTTGAAAGAGGTATTTATTTTCGTTGTTTTCTTCCATTATTTATTTTTTGTTGTAATCCATTCAGGTAAAGTGAGATTCATTAAGACTTAAAAGATTACAATCGTACATTGCAAATTTAAACAATAATTGGATACTGTTTTTCAACAGTACCCAATTTTAGATGTATTCGAAATGTTAATTAAGTTATACACGATATTTTATCGATCTATAAGATAAATAAAAAGGTTTGCGATCTCTTATCTTTTTCGACGTTCTCTTTTTCCGGTTAGTTTCTGAGCTTGCTCGTTTCCGTTATCGGCAGCTTTCTGATACCAGTACATCGCCTGTACTTCGTCTTCGGCTACACCTTTTCCTGTTAAGTAGCAGTTACCCAGTTCAAACTGAGCATAGTCGTGATCTTCTTCAGCTATTTTAGTCAACATTTGTATGGCTTGTTGCTGATCCATACTGACACCTTCGCCGTTTAATAACATCATTGCCGTTTCATATTGAGCATTGTAGTTTCCGTTTTGTCCTGCATCAGACAACCAGCGATAAGCATCCGTGAGGTTTTCGGTTGTACCACGGCCGTATCTATAACATAATCCTAAGCGATATTTTGCAGCAGTATAGTTATCATTAGCAGCCAATGTATAGTATTTGAAAGCTTCGGTTTCATTTTCCTCAACTCCTAATCCATATTCATAACAAACTCCGAGACCTTCAGAAATCACGTTTTGCTCTTCTGCAAACTTGAAGTATCCGAATGCTTTATCATATTCGGTTTCGCCACCTCCCATATTGTACAGGTAGTATTCTCCCAACATAAGTGCAGCATAAGGATAACCTTGTTCGTAGGCTTTTGTATACCATTCGATAGCCTTATTCAGATCTGTTTCAACTAATCCATAGTAATAATACGATCCCAGTTTATATTGAGCATAAGTATATCCCATTTCGGCAGCTCTGGACATATAATGCAAAATTTTAGTTGCATCGAATTCTAAACCTCCATATTCTTGCTCATAGCTGATGGCCAATTCGGTAAGCCCTGGAGCACTATTTGCTTCGGCGGCCTGATTGAAGAATTTAAGAGCCTCTTCGGGGTTTTCGGGTATTCCTACTGCATATTTATAGTAACGTCCCAAGTGATACATGGCATCGGGAATACCTGCTGCGGCTGCAATCATATAATTATTGAATGCTTCGGCTGTATTCGCTTCACCTAATATACCATCTTCGTAATATACCGCCATTTTGGTGTTGGCATACGAGTAGTTATTTGCCGCCGCCTCTCGATATAGGTCAAATGCTTTTTGGTAATCTTGTTCTACACCGAAACCGGTTTCGTAGCAAAAAGCGAGTTCTATACGAGCGTAATCCGATCCCATTTCGATGGCTCTCGTCAGGTATTTAACAGCTTTTTCTGCTGCTACTTCATCTTCGCCACCAACACCTACACGATAATAGTTACCTGCTAATTCGATACTGTATAAATGGTTTCTTTCGGCTCCCAGCTCAAATAATTCTAGAGCTTTCTTATAGTCGGGTTCAGTAACAAACTCTGCATTTTGATAACCTAAGCCTAAACGGTAAGGGGCATATTCGTTACCCATGTCCATGGCTTTTTCGAGAAGTTGTTTAGCTTCATCTATATTTGTAGGTAATATTTCGGTTTCCAATATCAGATATGCTCTTTCGGCTAAACCTCTAGGACTTCCGTCTTCAATAGCCTGATCTAGATAAGCTAAGCCTTTCTGTATATCTTTTAGGTTTTCGTTGTATAAATAAATACAAGCTAATTCGAATGACGATTCAGGGTAACAATATAATGCAGCTTTTTCGTGCCACAGAATAGCTTTTTCGATGGATGTATTTTCATCATTTCCAAAGCTATAATACTGTCCTAAGAAATTAGCAGCATATACCGTGTGATAGCTGTATGCACTTTCGAGAAGTCTGATTCCTTCATTTTTATCTGCATTCTCTATTCTTCCGTTCAGATAATTCATTCCCAAAAGGTATTCACAGTAATGACCTCCCACTGCTATTCCTTTTTTCATAACTTCGACAGCTTTATCCAGATCGTTTTCTTTTCTCAGATAAAAATCAGCCAAAAGATGATACGGTTTACGGCTTACAGGATCTGTCTTCTCTATATATTCGTTTATACGTTGAAGCAGTATACTTTGATTGAGATTAGTATCATAGAAGTCAATGTACAATAAAAGCATCTGTGCCGACTCATAACCTAATTCAATAGAACGTTCTACCAGTTTACGGCCTTCTTCTTTATTTTCTTTGCCGTATTCAGGCAGACCTAAATATACCCCATATCCATAATCGCCTAATGAAGCGGGATCTTCGGCTTTAACACCTTCTTTTAGATATTCTATCTTCTTTTCTAAATCGCGGTATCCCCTGCGAGCCGATCCGTATAGATCGGCTTGTTCGCAATAACCTCTTGTATGACCTATTTTAATAAAACGGTCATTGATGTCTTTATTCAAGTTGAACCAATACCTATAATCAGTGTCGTTATATTCCATCGATACATATTTGTTCCAGTTACGGGTATATATCTGACGGTAAAGTTCTTTGATCGTATTATCGACTTTGTTCTCTTGTAGAGCAATATCACAAATAGCTAAAGCATCCAGCCACTCATTTTTATCCGTATAATTATCTTTATCGATATAACTTTGAGCAACAGTGGATATTTCAGAAAGATTGCTTCTGTGATTATTCAATAGACCTTTATATTGATCTTCTATACTTCCCTGTGATGAAGCTTCCGTTCGTGCAATCTGCTCTTTGCTTGCTCCGTTATCTTTATTTTTTCTTTTGAAGAATCCGAACATATTTGTTTTATTTTAAATT
Organism: Dysgonomonas sp. HDW5B; assembly: GCF_011299335.1. Lineage (GTDB taxonomy): Bacteria > Bacteroidota > Bacteroidia > Bacteroidales > Dysgonomonadaceae > Dysgonomonas_A. Next base: position 468,733 of record NZ_CP049858.1, on the reverse strand, counting down.
TTTATTGTTTTAAATTTTATATTTTACCATTGAATAGGTGTTAGACCTTTTGAGATCAGGTAGTCATTGATTTGACTAAAATGTTTATTCCCGAAAAAGCCTCTGTGTGCCGATAGGGGAGAAGGGTGTACCGATTTTAAAATGAGATGTTTATTGCTGTCTATAAATGCTGCTTTCTTTTGAGCATAAGATCCCCATAATAGAAATACAATATTTTCTCTCTCATCTGCCAGTTTCTTAATGGCTGCATCAGTAAAATTCTCCCATCCTTTATTTTGGTGCGAGCCTGCCTGATGAGCTTGTACTGTCAACGTAGCATTGAGTAGCAGAACTCCCTGATCTGCCCATCGTGTCAGATTTCCTGATTTGGGAATCGGAATACCTAAATCGGTATTTATTTCTTTGAATATATTGATCAATGAAGGAGGAAACTGTATGCCATCGTTTACCGAAAACGACAGCCCATGTGCCTGCCCGTCGTTATGGTATGGATCTTGCCCCAGAATTACTACCTTTACTTTATCAAAAGGAGTGTGTTCAAAAGCATTGAAGATTAGTTTAGCAGGAGGAAATATTTGTTTTGTTTGATACTCATTCCTTATGAAATTGGTGAGATTTATAAAATAATCCTTTTCAAACTCGTTTTGTAATTGTTTTTTCCAAGATTCTTCAATTTTAACATCCATAGTTGTGTGATATTTTTGATGACATTGACAAAGATATAAATAATAGGATAAATATAAACTAGGCTTTTATGTCAATAATGGATGCCAATAATTAATTTAGTGTGTTTAAAAAGATAGAATCCTGTAAATAGTAAATCGAATTCTAAATATTTTTATACTTTTGCAAACGAATTGCAGAATGGTCCCGTAGTTTAATGGATAAAACGTAGGATTCCGGTTCCTATGATGGGGGTTCGATTCCCTTCGGGATCACATTTGGATATAAAAGGAGAAAGGCTTTACAATTGTAAAGCCTTTCTCCTTTTTGTGTAATAATATTTAGTTATTGAATTGCACCTTCATTAGCCGTAGTAGGCCAATATGGATTCTGATATATCGGCGAACTGTCTACAGAGCCATTTGCCGTAATTAGAAAATGCTGTATGGCTATCGGATAAAGATAATGTGCCATTGCCCACTTGCATCCACCTTGTTTTAAAACTAAAGAGTTCGGATTTATTTCCTGAGGTCTTAGGTAAATACTTTGATCGGGAGCACTCACATTAGCGTCTACCACTCCATATTTTAGGATTGAAACACCTTTATCATCCACATACCAGGCTTTCATCGGTCCCCAGAGTTTCATGCCTTCGAGGTGATAGGGTTTGGTTATTAATTGGTCTAAAGATCTCCATCTTCTTAAATCTGCCATTCTTAATCCCTCAGCCATCAGTTCAGAGCGGCGTTCTCTTCGAATATTGTAGAGAGTAGGCGAAATAAGTTGTCCGGCAGAGTATGCACCCCAATCGTTGAGAGCTTCTTTATTCATATCGGTAGCCGCAATCGTTACATTGAAGTCATTGTTAACCTTGGCACGGTCTCTTAAATTTTTCCAATATTGAGTAGCAGTTTCATCCAGAGAATTGTTTCTTTCATAATTGGCTTCAATATAATTTAAACAGGCTTCGGCCGATCTGAATATAATAGATCCTGTGTAACATCCACCATTATCGGTCAATTGAGTACCATCGAAAGTACCGCCCTTGCGAATAGCATACCCTGTACCATAGCCCACTTCGGCATTAGATGAGGTAATATTAGGATAAGCTTCAACAGGGTTGGCACGACTAGCATTCTCTGTATTGAATAATAAATTTTTTTGTTTTGGTTCTTTTAAAAATAACCATAAACGTCCGTCTCTGTTTTTTCTAACATCAGCAATGTAATTGTCGCCTGCATATCTTGTGGGATCCGCATATATAGGCTTTCCGTTATCCAAAAGAAAATTGTCTACATACCCTCTTGTTAAACCATTTACATATCCGCCTGTCTGTGCAGCAATGGGCACATTATGTGTGATGCCTAACCCCCTGTCGTATTGTTTCCATAGAATAACTTCCGAATAACCTTTCAAATCTGTAGCGGCAAACATATTGAGGTATGGGTTTTCGCGGTCGGATACTGTTTGTTGAAGAATTCCGTTGTTATTTACCAGAGGGAATTTATCTGCTAGGATTTTAGAGGCATCCATACATTGTTGAAAAAAGTCATTCATTACCTCACTGTAATTGGCAATAGTATAGTTTTTGTTATACTCTTTCGAAGCACCGGGCCAGCCCGATCCGCCTGGAACGAAAGCTGTTCCCTGAAAATATTTCATCCATGTTCCTTCATACAAAGCCACTCTCGATTTAAGCATATAGGCAGCATATTTCGATATGCGGTTTTTTCTTCCACCATCGGGGTCGTCTTTCAATAAAGAAATAGCCTTATCTAAGTCTGCAAGAATGAATTTAGCGACCTCTGTTCGGGGTTGTCTTTTACTGGCTTCTATAAGTGGGTTCATCTCGTTGGGAAGAGGCTCGGTTACAATCGGAAAGTCGCCGACTCTTTGTAATTTCTTGAAATATTCAAATGCCCTGAAGAAATAAACCTCTCCAAAAGACTGATCTATATTTACTCTCGTTCCGGTTATTTTGCCTGCATCGAGTTTTTCTTGTGCATATTTCAAAAAATAATTACACTTGTAGATAAATTCAAATGCCCATTCACCTCCGGTCTGATCGACTCTCCATTCTCCGGGTATAAAGTGATTAGCCGAAGTTTTATTATTCATATTATCGGTATTGTTATCTAGTCCGAATGTTCCGAAACTCCAGTTGCCATGTACCTCAAATTCCTGATCGTTTCCGTTGTTCCATTTATTACGGGGAGCATATAGGTTATTAACATAGGACTCGAGTTGCGATTCCGACTCGAAAAATATTTCGGGTGGAATGGTCGACATGGGAGTCTGGTTCAGATCATCTGTACAAGCAAAAAATAATGTAGATACAATTATACCGGCACAAAGCTTTGTTATATAGTTATACAGTTTCATGAGTAATCAAATTAAAAATTAATATTTAAACCAAATGCTAACACTTTAGACAAAGGGTACACATTTCCACTATTGCCCCATCCGCCATCAACCGTTTCGGGATCGAACATCTCTGCCATATCTGTTTTTGTCCATAAGTTTTCGCCCGAAACATATACTCTGAGTTTGGCAATATGAAGTTTCTTTGATATATTATTTGGTAATGTATAGCCCAATTGGAGATTCTTTAAGCGTATATACGAAGCATCTTGTAAATAGCCGGTTTGTCTTTTTGTATTTTTACTCGAATTAAACAGAGGTCTTGGATAATACGAATTGAGGTTTACGGCATTCACCCCGTTTACTACCGAGTTGGTATTTTCGTCTCTGAAATAGTCCTGATGTTGTGTAAATCCAGTTGACCACCACATACCGCTACCACCTGTATCTGTTTGTTTATCTCCTCCACCGTAAGCACCCCAGAAGAAATAATTGCCGTTCCAAAAATCACGCTTTAAGATTCCCTGAAAGAATGCTCGCATATCGAAACCTTTCCAGTCTGCTGTAAATTCGAATCCAAACTGATAACGAGGAGTGGTATTTCCTATAACTTTAAGATCTCCGTGGTCTTCCAACGTATTACTGCCGTTATTGATTTTACCATCACCATTGAGGTCTTTATACATAATATCACCTGCTCCCCACTGATTTCCAAGAGCATCTTGCCCTCCATTAGTTAGAGTAGCCAAATGTGCATCCATTTCAGCTTGAGTTTTAGCTATTCCTATCGTTTCATACCCCCATAGTTCGCCCATATTACGTCCGGCATTGTAAGTTCCCAGACTACCTGTGAGATTCGGATATCTTTTAATCTTGGTCTGATAATCAGCCAATGTAAATCTTATACCATAACCCAAACCACTTTTTAGTCGGTCTTGCCATGCAATCAACAGTTCAAATCCCTTGTCTTCTAAATCTGTATTATTGGCTTTGGGTACACCAACACCCAGAATTGCAGGTCTTTCGGGTGCAGGTCCTAACATATCTCTAGTTTCGCGGACGAAATAATCAAAAGACCCGGTTAATCTGTTATTAAATAATCCAAAATCGAGACCGATGTTTGTTGTTCTAATCTTCTCCCATGTAAGATATTGGTTAATAAGAGTAAACGGTGCCCATGATACATTGGGTTTAATTCCATTTTGCATCCATGCACCTTCCGAGGCTTTTACTGTCATGGCAGCATAAGTAGGATACCAGTTATCGGTATTCTGATTAGCCAGTTGGCCGTATGACCCCCTTATTTTTAATGTTCCCACAACATCCTGTAATGGTTTCCAGAAATTTTCTTGAGCTATATTCCATCCTAAAGAAAATGATGGAGACCAAACCCAACGGTTACCGCTTCTATATCTCGAAGAACCGTCATTCCTTAAATTAAATTCAGCTAAATATCGACCTTGATAATCATAATTGATACGGGTAAAATATCCGAAAGTGCTCCAACGTTGTCTTGATCCGTTCACCGAAGGTACCACAGGCCTGCCGTCGTAGTCCGTTCCGCTGGTTCCATCTATTTCGTTAATTCCCGGTACTAAGATTCCATCTCTTTGCAGTCCGAATTTAGTTTGCTTCATTTTTTCCGACTGAACACCAAGCATACCTTTGAAATTATGATTCTTGTTCAGCGTATAAATATATTCGGTATAGAGATTAACTCCCATTTGATTTTCTTTCAAATGATCTTCATGCACATTGGAGTTTTTCGACCAAACAAATGGATTACCCTCAACGTCATGCATATAAGTTACCTGCTTATCCCAATGGCGGTTTGCATTTTTTATAGAGTAATTTATTTCTGCAAAAGTTTTCCAATTTTTAATTGGTTCAAATACAAATTGGATTTGTTGGTAAAGATTGTCGGTTTCTGTTTTGTCGTTTCCTTCATCTCTCAAAGCTAAAGCCGTTCTCTGCATTAAGAATCCATTCGGATCATATAAAGGTAGGGTAGGCCACGACTGACGCCCTAAATCTCCGAATAGGTTATCGGTCATTGCTGATGGACGATTATATTTATCGCGGATAAATCGGTTGCTATAATTAACTCTAGCCCAGGTAGCAGCATCGAATCCAACCTTTGCTGTGGCTGCATATCTGTCGTAAGTATCCTGATTGAATCGCATAAGCCCATCCTGTGCCAATATATTGAACGATGTGTAATAGGTTACTTTCTCGTTACCGCCACTGATACTCAGATTATGTTCCTGTCCCATAGATCGGGAGCGGAAAATTTCTTTATAATAATCTCTATTGTCATTACCACCTGTGTTATTTACTCCATTCGGGTCAAAACCTTCTTCCCATCGGTTGTTATTCCTGTTTTGCACCGTCGATGTTGTTATTTCCCCTTTTTGAAATGCTAAAATATTTGCAAGCCATGCATCTCCAAAATGAGCGGTGCCTCCACCATTTAAGGCTGCATCATTAAAATAATTTGCAAATGTATAGGAATCCATCATTTGGGGAAGCAGAAGAGGTTTGTTCCATCGGAAGCTGTTGTTGTAGTTTACAGAAGTCTTTCCTATAGTTCCCTTTTTTGTGGTAATCAGTATAACTCCGAAAGGAGCTCTTGATCCATAAATTGAGGACGAAGATGCATCTTTCAGAATCGAAATATTCTCGATGTCCTGAGGATTAAGCGCATTAATATCGCCTTCCATACCATCAATTAATATTAAAGGTGAGTTTGTCGAACCGTCTGCAATAGTACCTGTACCACGTATGTTGATCTTTGCACGTGATTCTAAACTACCGTTGTTTTGCGATATATTTAATCCGGGAACAAGTCCTTGCAGAGCCTGTGTTGCAAGCATTACCGGACGATCCTGAATATCCTTGGCATTAGCTATACCTACCGCTCCTGTCAGGTTTACCTTTTTTTGTGTTCCGAAACCTACCACTACCACCTCGTCCAGTAATTGTGTATCTTCGGATAATTTGATATTCAAATTACTTTGATTACCCACCTTTACGGTTTGTGTAATATACCCCATATAGATAACCCTTAAAGTAGAGTTTGTTGGTGTTTTCAATGAAAATCTACCATCTATATCAGTTACGGTACCTGTACTAGTACCTTCTAAAGTAACCGAAACACCAATCAGAGGTTCTCCGGTCTTAGAATCGGTGACCAGTCCTGTGATGCTTTTTTCCTGAGCAAATAAAGTCAGAGGAATAATGAGCATAAGTGTAAAAATGAAGGCAAAACGGTGCAGTATTTTCGCTTTATGCCTTCTCCGTAAAGTTTCATAATTGTTTTTTTTCATAATGGAATTAGATATTTGTAATATTTTACTTATTAAGATAAGGTAAAGCAAAGATGAGTATATCAAGACGATGCAACGGTGAGAAATAGGTCAAATAGGGACTAAAATTAATTCATTGTCAAAAAAACTTATAAAATGTTATTAGTTCTGTAATTTGAATCTTGCTTTTTACTGTTAATGGATGGGGTTGTCACAAAAAAAGGTTTCGAGAATTTAATTCTCGAAACCTTTTGGGCACTATTTAAGGAAGTTTATTTAGAAATTAATCTCTTACACATCGGACTAAACATCCTAGCGTACTAGCTACAGGAAATATAATGTATGTTCCACTGGCTATACTCATTATCTCGGTTGTACCCCCAAGAGGGTTAACATCACTGCCCCAATAATAACTGTTGAAACCTGCATCGGTTAGTGTTCCGGTTTCATCTCTCCGACCTCCGGCAGGAAAGAATAATCCGTTACCCGGATTTTCAAAAGTAGCATCATTAGCCTCTTCTTGCGTTGGAGCGAACCACACTCCGGGATAATCATAATCTGCCGATATTATTCGCCAACTTCTACCTGTAGAGTTGATCAACGCCTGAAGTTCGTCTCTTGTAGGAACTCTCCATCCTGTGGGGCATGGATCGTTTGCTTCTTCCCATAAGAATCCTGCTGCACCGGCAGAGGGCCATCCGGTAACTGTACCTGTGCTAGCCCATGCTGTATTCCGATTCCATTGATAAAATTTACCGATGCTTGTTTGGCTAGCAAAGGTATATGGCAAGTCTACATTTGTTTCAGCCCATATTACTCCGCCCGGTCCGGGTGCCGGACCTACTTTTACGGCTTTCTGAATGACGGTGATAAGTAACTTCAAAGCAGCCCCTTGGAGTAGAATATATCTTACTCTGTCAGTAGAATCTGCGCGGTTTACCTGAGTTGCAGTTACTAATATAGATGATCCGTCAGAGGCTTTATCGACCTGAAAATAGTCATCACTTAAACTCGATGACGGTGAGCCTTCGGGTAATCCTGTTCTATCAGCCCAAGTCATGTTGTAATTAGACAGGCTGGTCTGTATCAGGATATTGTATGATGAGTTTGCTTCTCCCGGCAAGGTTATATATGATTCTGACACTCCTAAATAATTGTTTAAATCGAACACCATATGTTTAACGTAATCGCTCCATAATACAACCCGTGCCTCCATGGAAGAAGATATATTGTTTGCAGCATCTTGAGGTGTTGAATATCCTTCACTTAAAACCGAAGTTATAGTAAACTCGTACCGATGGTTACGTAGAATCTGTCCAAATGGATGCCCTGATATCCCCGGATTCAGATCCAGTCTGTAGTATGTGATTGTATTACTTCCTCCGTAATACCCTCCAATTATAATACAGGTAGCATCATTTACCAGGTCACCGGATGCAGGAGTTGTAGATTCGGGTAAATATAATTGAGCAACCGACGATTCGGGTAAAGTTGCTATTGCTGATGTATTGATATTATAAGAAGTACCTATAGGTACACTTGGCTCTGTAACACTTGGTGTTGTGGTAGGGTTGTCAGGTATAAGTTGCATATTATTTGCAACACGAAAAGCTTGTATGCTGGCCAATTGAAAATTGGACGAAACAGCATTGGCTATAACATCTACCCGAGCCACAGCACGAAGCATTCTTATGCCGGTAATTGTATTGTCGTCTGTTGCCGATAAACCTGATGGAAACGAATAACTTCCCCACATCGATAGGTTTCCGTTTATTGGATTTGCTGAAATCGATTTAGTTAATCGATCCTTTACCGTTGATATATTATCACCTACCTGAGGCTCATTTGTATCTAATTCGGTATCGGAATTGGCTATAATGTATATGGTTGTTGGTTGATTACTTGATAATAAACGGGCTTTGAAGGTTGCACTATAAGTACCGCTGTTAGTAATACCTGTTCCTGTTACACGATACTGGTAAAGATCATTTTCGAAGACTAGTATTTGTACTTGATTTATTGTGCTTTCTGAATCAGTTTGACCTGATTTTAATATGTTTTTAGGAGGTGTGGCGTCAGTTGTAATAACGCTGAACTGTAAATAGGTGTCTGTTGAGTTCCCATTGTTTTTATTGGTTATATCCTCAGAACAGCCACATAATAAAGCGACAATTATAAATAAAAATAATTGTTGACTGTAGTGGTTTATATTTTGTAGAGATATTCTCTTCGTTTTCATATTGATTAGCTGTTATCTGCTTAATTATGTTCCAAGGTGATATATCTTAAGGAGTATACTCACCCGGTCGGCTTCTATTAATACATATCTTAAAACAGTGCTTGGTGAAGGATTGTTTGCCACAGCATTAACTGCAATAAGATTGCGTGTCTTAAGTACTCGTATTACTCCGTCATTAAGAACATCTGCTGGTTCTCCCAAAGGATTTCCTGCTGCGTCCGACCAACGTATTGTATAAATTGGTACATTAGTTGCAACCAATGAAAAACCGCTTGCATTTGGAGTAGCAATGCTTGGTATTGTTATTTCACGTGTTGATATTTGGAAGTAGTAAGTGTTTCCTCCTAGCCCTACGTTCGCACCTACATCCTCCCAATCCTGAATGGCAGCCTGAATATTAGTTGATCTATTTCTGGCAGCTTCTTCGGGAGTAGGCCATCCGGCAGCTGTAATATCAATAACATTGAATGTATAATGATGGTTTCTCAAGATTTGTCCCAAAGGATAACCTGCAATGTCTGGAGCAAAATCCAGCCGGTAATAAGTAATATCATCGCTGTTATTATATCTGCCGCCTACAACGACACAAGTAGCATCCGATGTTTGATTGGCAACAGAAGGAGCTGCCGATTCTGGCAAATACAACTGAGATTCGGATGTATTATTAGCTGTAATAATAGGATTCGTATTTATGGTTGTTGTACTGGTTGAGGGTATACTTGGTTCGGAAACAAGTAACGGGTTAGAGTAAGCATTAGGAGTAATTTGAAATTGGCTGTTAACCCTAAATGCCTGAATGCTCGTCATACTGAAAGAGCTTTCTACGTCTGCCACACTTATATCAACCCTTGCTATGGCTCTTAATATCTTCAGTTGTACAATATTATTATTAAGAGAACTTGATATTCCTGAGGGAAGAAGATATTCGCACCACATGGGAAAATTGGTACTAATACCTGTTGATGAAAATGATTGTATTATTTTTTGTTTTACCTGTGCTTCGGTTTCACCCACGAGAGGTGTATTATTTGAGATTGCATTATCAGAGTTTGCGATAATGTATATTTTAACCGGATTAGTTACTGTGTAAAGTGTTATATCGAACGACGTTGTCAAGGTGTCTACCGCATTAAGAGATGTTGCAGGTACACTATAGCTGTATTTATAGCCATCTCCATTGTCTATAAATATTAAAGTTTGTATTTCAGTTATTGCACTTTCCTCCGATGTTTGTTTCAGAAAAGATAAATTATTAGCATAAAATTGAACTTTTACATTGCTAAGATTAGTATCTATAGTTGTATCATCTTCGCTACACGAACTCAATATGCCCGCTAGTATAGCCAATATGGAAGAGACTAAGAGTAAGAATCTTACCTTAGAAACAGTTCCTGACCTATATTGACTGATTGATATCATTGATGCTCAATAATTTATTTTATTTATATATTTATGTATTACCATTCGAACCAATGGTATATGTCTTCCCAGTCTGTTACTATGATATTTACATTTAAAGATGCCCTTAAGTCTATCAGTACATTTGTCGTAACTCCTACTATGGGGACTATATTACTACCATCTTTGTTGTTGGTTTCTGCTGTAGCAATTAAGTTTTCGCCATTATATATTAAGATTGTCAGCCGACCGCCTTCGGGTAGAGGATACAGCGAAAAAGGTGATGAGATAAACTGTTTGCCGGAGGTATTAAACTCTCCATTTTGTTTGTATCTGATCGAATCACCAACCAATTCTCCCTTAAAGTTATAAGTGTCTTTGGATGCACCTTTAATGATAAAGTAATAATTATTGGGGTTTTGAAACTCCAAACCTTTTACCATTATATTGAGAAGGGCTGTCTTTCGTTGTATAGTTATGCTATCTTCTATCGTAATATCCGAACTGGCATTACTATTATTTTTTATATTGAGTATACCTTGAAATAAATCATCCGGATTTAAGGCGTAACCCTCTGCACTTCTTTTTAGTTGAACAAATACCTGATCTATAGAGGTACCAATTGTTAAAGAGTCAACTTGTTGGTTACCATTTAGATTACTCCATACCACAACCGTGAAGTTACTCGTTCCTTTGTGAAATATCTTTAGAGGAACTTTATTCTTAATGTCTTCACTTGTAACCGATATCTGTTCTATAAATCGTTGATTTCTGTCAAAAATATATACTTCCGCAGCTCCGGCTTCTCCGCTTGAGGTTATATCAACCCCTGTAGCATCAACAGCTTTTATCTGTAGAAAAAGTGTTGTATTACAGTTTGGAAAATCATCTTTAATACAAGATGATAGGCATAGGAGTAATATCAACAGTAATATACTGTATTTATATAAAGTGGTAATATGTGTGTATTTAGAGTATGACATTTTAGTTTGTCTTATGGAGCGTTTCTAGTTTTAATACAGTAGAGAGAACTAATTTTATGACTCTGTTCTCTCTACTTATATTCTAAACAATTACCATTCTACACTTTGAGTAGGTACAACCACCCAGTCTTGAGGCGTAATTGTTACAGTAAGTGTTGCCGGGTCGCTAGGCACCTCAGGATCGGGAGAGCCTGTTCCTAAACGGCGAAGAGTTATATCCAATGTATGTTGAGTATTGCGTGTGATAGCAGGAAGCCTGAAAGGGAAGTACATTACCTCACCATCATAAGTTCCTTCCAAAGTAAGTAATGTCCCATTATCTTCATCACTATTTACGTTGGCAAAAACATAAAAGAATCTTTCATCGAAATCGGTTGAGCTAATAGTTTCATATAAGTAACTTTTAATATTAGGGCTATGAACAGTCAACCCTTCGATTCCACTATAGAACGGAGTAGTAGTAACAACTGATGGTATGCCTACTGACGATAACGATTTAGCTTTAATTATAGCTACACCTGTAAGTGTAAATAACGCAGGATTTACTCCCGCAGCAGGATCAATGGTGATTTCTCCGAGTTTGATTTTGGCTACTATCCGGCTAATAGGAATAGTTATAGAATTTGTACCCACAGTAATAGACTGTAATGTTGCATCAGATTCACCACTCATAACCAAGCCGTTATTCAAGCTGCTAGTCTGATCATCCAGATTGATATAACTGGTTACTTCAGCAAGTTTACTGTAAGGATCTCCTTCTACAAGATCAGGAAAGGATGCCGGAGCATTGGCAACAACTACTATTTTTTTTGCACCTGTAGTCAAATCTTCTACCAATAGCGATAGACCGGACAAAGTTGTAGATGTTTCAGTCTTCTCTAATCTGTTATTTGCAAATATATATACTGTAAAAGAGTGTATAGTATTCTCTTCGGCTTGAGTAGGCGCACCTACATTACGAGCAGAAGTACCCCCGGTTCCCGAAAGAGTAACAATAAGGGATGCTTTGGTTTTAGATCCCGTAGAATTCTCGTCATCGTTGTTGCTGCAAGCAGAGCACAATAGTGCTACAATGCTTGTTAATAGAAAAAATCTTTTCATTATTGGTCTTGTTTTAAATTATTATACTCGTTGTTCTGTATTATCGAATTATATAGAGTTTCTTGATTTCTAACTGGTTTTGTATTTGATAATAATTTTTCCGCTTTATTGTATTTTCCTTGCATAATATATGAAGCAGCGGCATTTTTTCTAGTAATTGTATCATCGGGATATACATTGAGAGCTATTTCTAAGATTTCGAAAAATTCGGGACTTCCTTTACCGTAACTATCGGCTAATAAAAAAAGTTCTCTTCTGCTTAATTGATCAGGATGTTTCCTTATGATTTGTTTGCTTTCCTCTAAACTGAATGGAGGTAAAGTGTAGTTGATTACATAATTGACTCTTCGAAGCAGGGGGAAATATGTATTCAACATAAAACGATAGGGCTGACCTCCATCCAACTGCATTAATTTTTTCTCTCGACCATCCAGTATTTCGGTATCATTTATTATTGCTAAAACTTCTTGCTTCTTGTCCATATTGCCACTCTGGATAAGAGTAACCAATCCATCCCAATCTTCACCGACCCAACTCACATTAAAAAGAGAATAAGGAAGACTGTATTTTTGCTGAATGTAGGTCTGTAATGATTTAGCTCGTTGTTCGGATAGCCGTTTATTGAAATTGGCAGTTCCTTCTATAGACGCAAATCCAATTATGGATATATTTTGTATAGATACATTTTTGTCACTTGTTAATTCCTCCAAATTTGCATGTATTATAGCGAGTTCGGCTGCATTATCAGCAATAGAGGTATTTATGACGGATTTACCGACCTCAAATTTCAAATAAGCACTACCTTGCTTATACCTCTTTTTGATAGAGTCCGCCTCAGGTATGATAAAGGTGACTGCAGGTTCAATATTTTCCTGATTTAATGGTTCTATAGTCTCTAATGTCGGATTCTGAGCAACTAAGCGTTCATTTTTGCTGATAGCTTTACCACAACCCGGACAACTACTTTCTTGTATATAAAGATCCGAATTCCGCATCCACTCATCCAAGTAAACGGTAGTTGAGTATGATATAATTTGATTTCCTTGTGTTGATTTCTTGATAACTTCAAGTCCTTTTTTATTGATATCATCTAAAGTCCCAAAAGCTTTTTGTCTTAAGTATACCTTATGGCGAATTTTGCCATTAATAAGTAATGGTTTTAGGTCTAACTCTCTATCACTGTTTTTAATAACCGGAGTTATTACTAATTGCTCACGAGAAGATAACTGCAAATTAGAGAAGTTGAAATCAACGTCTATTCGTAAAGAATCACCTTCTTGTGTAAATTTCTTGACTTCGAAGCTTATATTATTATATTTCTCTTGGCTATAACCTGTATTATATACATAAATCAGGAGAAATGCAAGGATGTATATGTGTCGGCTGATTGGCATGTTATGTCGGGTTATTTTATTAAATAAATAATACTAAGACCGATTTTGGTTGGACCAAAGTAATTTGAAGATTTACTTTCTAATCGTTCTCCACAATCACAAGGCTCAAACTTGTCGTATTTTATATAATTGTACCCGAGTCCAATATTTGCCTCCAGATTCCATCGGGGACTGAGTATCCATTGATAGCCATATGAAATACCTCCTCCAGCAAAGAAGCCTTGGTAACGATGGTCTCCGCTATCCGACCCAAATATGAAATTAGGAAGATCGATCCTGCCGATATTAAACTCACCACCTTGTGCGTGAATACCGAAAAAATGACCTTCAAATGTATCGCACAGCCAATAGCGTAGTTCTGATTGTGCAGCCCAATGCTTGAATTTTTTATTATTTCCAAATTCCCAAGGATTATACCCTCCTGTTATATCTAATGTCAATTTTCGTCCGACAGCTACCTCAACACCTATATTGGGTGTTGTAGTTGCCCAGTAAAGAGCATTCGTTTTGAGTCCTATATTTTGAGAATATCCATTAGCCGCAAAGAGTATGATTACTGCCAAGATAAATGTCGACTTATGTACAAAGATTGATTTCATAAGAAAGAGGATGTATTCTCGTTATTATATGTTGTGCAATATTCTTTAGTGTTGAGTCCAAGAATTGTTCTGAAATAGTCTGATTGTTTATTTTATATAAAAACAAGTAGCTGTAACTTTTGTTCACATTGCAGAATGGGCAGTAATGTTTTAACTTGGTGTTTTACTGTGTTTACCTCTTATTAGTTATGGTTAGTTGATATATTTTTTACTGGTCTTATCTGCTTGAATAAATAATACTAAAAAAAGCGACCTTTTGGTCGCTTTTTTTAGTATCGTTGTAAGTTTAATTTATATGCCTTGGAAAACAAAAGGTTTTGAGGGCTTAAATTCTTTTACTGCATTTCCTACATAAGTTGCACCACTAACAAGATCAAGCTTTAAAACCGGTGCATTTTTAGAGAAATCAATATTTTTTAAATCTACCCAGAAAATGTTTGGGTACAATGTCGATTCAAAATAGTAAACCCTGTTTTTTTGATCCGATACAGTTCTCCATCTTGTAGATGAGATATTAGGTTCGTTTGGTGTACTGATACCATAAGGTACCGAAACATTTCGAATAACGCTGAAAACACTTGCTACACTTATTCTAGTGTCTTCAACTTGAGGGATAGCATTGATATAATAAGATGCTCTTACAAATCTGTCAGCTGCACGATTTGTTCCCGGTAACATAGTTGTACCTCCAATATTTTCCCAATATTTATTCAATGCAAGTTGTTGTTCAAATATAGGTGAGTTTGTCATTACCTGATAAGATCTGTCGTGATGTATTACCAATTTGCCTTTAATGTATTCAAATATGGCATTATCTCCGGTTACATCAGATATTGCCAAATGCAGTGTAGCCATTCTGTCTTGGTTGGGCATATTATCCGAAATAACTACAAAGTCTTCTTTTTCCAAAGCAGCAACAGCTTCGTTAACAGTCGCAAAATTATCAAGTACGTACTGTACCCATGCTGCTATCGTTAAACCGGGTTTCTTCTGATCCCATACTGTATACTCAGATTCGGCTAGCCAAAGAAGATTAGCAACTAAACCCTTTTCATTCATTCCATCCGTACTGGATATATCGTATGCAGATGCAATAATGCTTCCATATTTCGATTGCCATTTTAAAGAGTTGGGTCCAACTTCACCGTTCCGCTCCATTCCTCTAGGGAATATCCATAAGTTACTCATAATATCTTCTTTCCAGTCCATAGATCGGGCTGTTAAGATGGTATTGTTAGGTCCCTGGTATACTACACGGGTACATGCTTCTGTTTTTCCTGATAAGAAACTGATGAGCATAGTCATCACTAAAAGATAAAGTCCTTTTTTCATCTTAATAGATAATTTAAATGAATTAATGTTGGTATTGATAACAATGGAAAAGTTAAGATAGTTCAGCCTAATTTTAAAGATACAATGAAATTCTTTTTCTTTCAATGAGTCTTATCTTGCTTTGTTCGTTTTATATTTCTGATTGTGAGTTTGTTATTGTTGTTTTTGGCTTCTTTAACTTAATATCCTATAATAATATATTTAATCTGGTGTTTTGGCTGAGTAATGAATTACATTTACATCTTTACCAAACTATATAATATTATGGGAGAGAAACGTTTTAAAAGAGAAGAAAAGAAACCTAAGCAGGTTAAGCCAAAAGTTATAGCTGCACAACCCTCCGTGAAAGAAGAGGATAAGAAAAAAAAGAGTTACTAATGAATTTAAAGGCGAGTTTTACTCGCTTTTTTTATTTTCCTATACTTTTTATGTATAAATATGTAATTTGAGTGCATAAATATAAATTTGGTTTTTCTAATTAAATTAAAATTTATATCTTTGAAAATGCTATAAAACAGAATTGAAGATTAACTAAAAGATACAGAAAAGATGGTTTTTGATATTAAAATGATTCAAAATCTATATGAGTCATTACCTCAAAGTATATTACAGGCAAAAGAAGAATTAAAAAGACCTCTGACGCTTACCGAGAAAATATTATATGCCCACCTGTCAAAAGATGAGCCTATTAAAGACTATAAAAGAGGCGAAGATTACGTCAATTTTGCTCCCGATCGTGTAGCTATGCAGGATGCAACAGCACAAATGGCACTTTTACAGCTGATGAACTCGGGTCGTAAAAGGGTTGCAGTACCATCTACCGTACATTGCGATCACTTGATTCAAGCCTATAAATCGGCTAAAGAAGATTTAAATACTGCTGAAATTACCAATAAAGAAGTATACGATTTCCTAAGCGTTGTATCCAATAAATTTGGAATAGGCTTTTGGAAACCCGGTGCAGGGATTATACATCAGGTTGTACTGGAGAATTATGCATTTCCAGGAGGAATGATGATTGGTACAGATTCGCATACACCCAATGCCGGAGGATTAGGTATGATCGCCATTGGAGTAGGAGGAGCTGATGCTGTCGACGTAATGGCAGGTATGCCTTGGGAACTGAAAATGCCTAAAATTATAGGAGTAAAACTAACGGGTAAACTGTCCGGTTGGTCTTCGGCTAAAGATGTAATTTTGAAATTGGCAGGTGTTCTTACTGTAAAAGGCGGTACAAATGCTATTATAGAATATTTCGGAGAAGGAGTATATTCGCTTTCGGCAACAGGAAAAGCAACTATCTGTAACATGGGTGCTGAGGTAGGAGCTACGACTTCTATCTTTCCATACGATGAAAAATCGGCTGAATATCTTATCGCTACCGACCGAAAGGAAGTAGTGGATCTAATAAATTCGGTAAAAGATCATCTGAAAGCAGATGCTGAGGTTGAAAATAGTCCTGAGAAATATTACGATCGTGTAATTGAAATCAACCTGTCAGAATTAGAACCCTATATTAATGGACCATTTACTCCCGATGCAGCACATCCTATCTCGGAATTTGCAAAAGTGGTAAAAGAAAAAGGATATCCTCAAACAATGGAGGTAGGCTTAATAGGCTCTTGTACCAATTCTTCGTATGAAGATATGTCGAGAGCTGCTTCTATTGTAAAAGATGCAAAATCGAAAGGAGTATCGGTTAAAGCCCAGTTTATTATCAATCCCGGATCGGAGCAAGTACGTTTTACAGCCGAACGTGATGGAATATTGACCGAATTCGAAGAAGTAGGAGCAACCATTATGGCAAATGCCTGCGGTCCTTGTATCGGACAATGGAAACGTGAAACCGAAAATCCGGAACGTCCAAATTCAATTGTTACATCGTTTAACCGAAATTTTGCGAAAAGAAACGATGGTAATCCCAATACACATGCCTTTGTAGCTTCACCCGAATTGGTGGCAGCACTTACAATTGCAGGAGATTTGTGTTTCAATCCGATGACTGATACTTTAACCAATGCTAAAGGAGAACAAGTAAAACTTCAAGAGCCTGTTGGATTAGAATTACCTCAAAAAGGTTTCGGTGTAGAAGATTTAGGATATATCGAACCTGTAGCGGAAGGTACCACTGTTGAAGTGGAGATAGCACCCGATTCGCAACGCCTTCAAATATTACAACCGTTTGCAGTATGGGATGGTAAAGATATTATTGAACAACCCTTATTGATAAAGGCAAAAGGAAAATGTACTACCGACCATATATCTATGGCTGGACCTTGGTTACGTTTCCGTGGTCACTTGGATAATATATCGGATAATATGCTAATTGGTGCAGTAAATGCTTTCAATGATAAAACAAATTCGGTGAAAAATCCCCTGACCGGTGAATTTGAAGCTGTACCCCAATTGGCTCGAAACTTCAAGGCAAAAGGTTTGGGTTCGATTGTGGTTGCAGAGGAAAATTATGGAGAAGGCTCTTCTCGTGAACATGCAGCTATGGAACCACGTTTCTTGAATGTGAAAGCAATTATTGTAAAATCATTTGCACGTATTCACGAAACCAATTTGAAAAAGCAAGGTATGCTTGCTCTGACCTTTGTGAATAAAGAAGATTATGACAAGGTTCGTGAAGAAGACAAAATAAGCATCTTAGGTTTAACTGATTTTAAACCCGGAAAAAATCTGACCGTAAAATTGAGTCATAAGGATGGAACATCGGAAACGATTGAAGTTGCCCATACTTATAATCAACTTCAAATCGAATGGTTTAAGGCCGGAAGCGCTTTGAATTATATGAAAGGAGAATGATCCCTGCATTTTCTCAGCAATAAAATCGAGAATGAATATAAATGTGATTCTATTTACTGATTTTGAAACTTTAGATGTTTTTGGACCTGTTGAAGTTTTCGGAAAAGTTGAAAATTATACCATTGGGTATTATTCGCAACAGGGAGGAATTGTAAGTAATAAAGACGGGTTAAGAATTGAAACACAGAAAATAGATGATATAAAGATTAACGACGTATTATTTATTCCCGGTGGACTAGGAACCCGAAAGGAAGTTGAGAATACAAGCCTGATCGATCAAATAAAACAACTTGCTGAAAAAAGTCGATATGTATTAACTGTTTGTACAGGCAGTGCATTACTTGCACGAACCGGACTTCTTGATGGCAAAAAAGCAACATCCAATAAACGGGCTTTCGATTGGGTAAAAAGTAACTCCGATAGAGTTAATTGGATACAGCAGGCTCGATGGATAGTTGACGGTAAATATTATACTTCATCAGGAGTAAGTGCCGGAGTAGATATGACTTTGGGTTTTGTAAGTGACCTTTTGGGAAAGAATACAGCAGAGGAAATAGCTTTTCGAATAGAATATAATTGGCAGAGTGATAAGTATCACGATGATTTTTGGAAACAATAAAATAAAAATAATGTCACAAAAAATAACTATAAATAACGGTAAGCTAAGTGTACCCAATAACCCGATCATACCTTTTATAGAAGGAGATGGAGTAGGGTGCGAAATTTGGAAAAATGCACAGCAAGTAATTGATAAGGCTGTAGAAAAAGCCTATCAAGGAAAACGAAAAATAGAATGGAAAGAAGTCCTTGCAGGAGAAAAATCGTTTAATAAAAACGGTTCGTGGCTTCCCGAAGATACAATGAATGCTTTTCGTGAGTATCTGGTAGGAATAAAAGGACCCCTTACTACACCCGTTGGAGGGGGAATCCGTTCGTTAAATGTTGCCCTTCGTCAGGATTTAGATTTATATGTATGCCTACGTCCCGTTCGTTGGTTCAAAGGAGTAGTATCTCCTATTAAAACACCGGAGAAAGTAAATATGACTATTTTCCGTGAAAATACAGAGGATATTTATGCAGGTATCGAATGGATGCAAGGAACACCCGAAGCAGCAAAATTCCTGCATTTCCTTCAAACAGAAATGGGAGTAAAGAAGGTTCGTTTCCCCGAAACATCGTCATTTGGAGTAAAACCCGTTTCGGTTGAAGGTACAGAACGACTGGTTCGTGCTGCAATAGAATATGCTTTAGAGAACAAATTACCCTCGGTAACCATTGTTCATAAAGGTAATATTATGAAATTTACCGAAGGCGGTTTCAAGCAGTGGGGATATGCTCTTGCCGAAAAAGAGTACGGTAGCAAAGTATTCACATGGCAGCAATGGGAGAAAATCAAGAAAGAAAAAGGAGAGGCGGAAGCCAATAAAACATTGGAGCAGGCTAAATCAGACGGTAAGCTAATTGTAAAAGATGTAATAGCAGATGCTTTTCTTCAAAATACATTATTAAAACCTGCCGAATATTCGGTTATTGCAACACTTAATCTGAATGGTGATTATGTTTCCGATCAATTAGCAGCAATGGTCGGGGGGATTGGTATTGCTCCCGGAGCCAATATCAATTATATGACGGGGCATGCCATTTTTGAAGCGACTCATGGTACAGCACCCGATATTGCAGGGAAAGATATCGTGAATCCATCATCTCTATTGCTTTCGGCTGTAATGATGCTCGAATATTTGGGATGGACTGAAGCAGGCGATCTTATAACCAATGGTCTTGAACGCCTTTACAGCAAAGGACAGGCAACAGCCGATCTTGCCCGCTTTATGGAAGGAGGAACGACCCTTTCCACTAGCAAGTTCTGCCAGCTTCTGACAAGTAACTTGTAAAAAGTATAATAGTATAGGTCTTGTGACCACAATAAATTAACTCTATAAAAATACATATCCGATGAATAACATTATAAAGAAAATATCCGAAACCATACGCACAACAACACAAATAGATCCGGAATTATTTCAAACCTATAATGTAAAAAGGGGACTCCGCAATGAAGACCACACAGGTGTAGTTGTAGGACTAACCAAGGTAGGAGATGTTGTAGGGTACGAGCGGGGCGAAGATGGAGCATTAAAAGCAATCCCCGGAAAATTAATGTATCGGGGAATCAGTATCGAAGAAATTGTAAAAGGTGCTCAAAGCGAAAACCGTTTAGGTTTTGAGGAAACTATATTTCTGATTCTTGCAGGCTATCTGCCCGAGAAAAAGGAGCTAGGAGAATTTTCTCAGTTATTGAGCCAGACAATGGATCTAAATCCAAAGATAACAATGCACATTCTAGATCTCGAAGGTTCAGATATTATGAATATCCTTTCGAGATGCGTATTGGAGCTATACACATTTGATGAAAATGCAGACGATACATCAGAAGAAAATCTGGTTAGACAATCGCTTAACCTCATTGCCACATTTCCCACTATTGTGGCATACGCTTACAATGCATTGAGGCACAATCAGGGAAAATCATTGCATATAAGACATCCTAAAGCTAATTTTTCTTTAGCTGAGAATTTCTTATATATGATGAAAGGAAGTAAGTACACTCCACTTGATGTGAAAATCCTCGATTTGGCACTAATGGTTCATGCAGATCACGGGGGAGGTAATAACTCCACATTCACGGTTCGTGTAACCAGTTCAGCAGGAACAGATACCTATTCATCAATTGCTGCCGGTATCGGGTCATTAAAAGGTCCTCTTCACGGGGGAGCTAACCTAAGAGTGGTAGATATGCTTAAGCATATAAAGAAGAATATCAAAGATTGGACAGACGTAGAAGAAATAGATGCATTTTTACAAAAGATACTTAATAAACAAGCCTATAATAAAACAGGTCTTATATATGGTATAGGACATGCCATTTATACAATCTCAGATCCACGTGCAACCCTGTTAAAGGAAATGGCTCGAGATTTAGCTATCGAAAAAGGGCGTGAAGACGAGTATAATTTCTATAATCTCCTGGAAGAGCGTGCTATTAAGAACTTTATGGAATTTAAAGGAAGTAATGTGAAGAAGCAAGTATGTGCCAATGTCGATTTCTATTCGGGCTTTGTATATGATATGATCGGTTTACCCCAAGAAATATATACACCATTGTTCGCTATGGCTCGTATTGTAGGTTGGACAGCACATCGTATAGAGGAATTAAACTTCAAAGAAAGACGAATCATTCGTCCCGCATACAAAAATGCTTCCGATATTAAGAGTTATATTCCACTTGATGAAAGAAAGTAACTACTATATATAATATATATGAAACAATTTACATTGATTATAGCCGGTTTCTATGGCTTGATTACAATTATACTGGGAGCTTTAGGCTCCCATGCCTTTAAAAAGATACTGTCGGTAGATAAACTGGCAAGTTTTGAAGTCGGTATCCGCTATCAGATGTACCATGCAATTGTATTGTTAGTACTCGGATTGTTTTTATCATTTACCACTCCATTGGAGAAGTGGTCGAGCCTATGTATGATAATAGGTACCTTCCTGTTTTCGTTCACCATTTACTTTCTAGCCTTTTCAGAATATTGGAATATTAATCTGAAATTCTTAGGACCAATTACTCCAATCGGAGGTGTTTTCTTAATTCTGGGTTGGATTTTGTTAATAGCTTATTTTGTAAAATATAAGTTCTGAGGATATTAGTTATACCATATCTAACAAAGAGATGTTGGATAGTTAAATAATTGAAAATATTACGACGAAAATAGGAAATACTATTTATTATTTTATATATTTGCCAAAGAGCTGGTTTTAAGCATATAAGCATAAAAAGATAGCAGGGTATTTATTCTGCCATCTTTTCGTCTCTCTAAATGTCTGAAAAAGAATGTTTTGAAAAATACTTCTAGAACTTTTGAAAAATAGTTGTAATAATATTTGGAGCGTATATAAAAAGCGACTACTTTTGCACTCGCTTTAAAACCGAGAGACGGTTATTAAACAAAGCAAAAAAAGAACGATCTTTGACACGGTTGATACATAAGAAACAAAAAATATAGCATTAGACGGGTAGAGACTAATTTTAGATTAGAGACTCTAACTCAACGTCAAAAACCTTGAGTGAAAAAAAAAGACAAACGCTTCCAAGAATATAAAAAAGATATACAAAGAAGAGTTTGATCCTGGCTCAGGATGAACGCTAGCGACAGGCCTAACACATGCAAGTCGAGGGGTAGCATGAAGTAGCAATACTTTGATGACGACCGGCGCACGGGTGAGTAACACGTATGCAACCTACCTTCTACAGGGGAATAGCCCGGAGAAATTCGGATTAATACCCCATAACGCAGGGATACCGCATGGTAATATTTGCTAAAGATTAATCGGTAGAAGATGGGCATGCGTTCCATTAGCCAGTTGGTGAGGTAACGGCTCACCAAAGCAACGATGGATAGGGGAACTGAGAGGTTTATCCCCCACACTGGAACTGAGACACGGTCCAGACTCCTACGGGAGGCAGCAGTGAGGAATATTGGTCAATGGACGAGAGTCTGAACCAGCCAAGTCGCGTGAAGGATGACTGCCCTACGGGTTGTAAACTTCTTTTGTATGGGAGTAAAAAAGGTTACGTGTAACCTATTGCAAGTACCATACGAATAAGCATCGGCTAACTCCGTGCCAGCAGCCGCGGTAATACGGAGGATGCGAGCGTTATCCGGATTTATTGGGTTTAAAGGGTGCGTAGGCGGGATAATAAGTCAGCGGTGAAAGTTTGAGGCTCAACCTTAAAATTGCCGTTGAAACTGTTTTTCTTGAGTATATTTGAAGTAGGCGGAATTCGTGGTGTAGCGGTGAAATGCATAGATATCACGAAGAACTCCAATTGCGAAGGCAGCTTACTAAACTATAACTGACGCTGAAGCACGAAAGCGTGGGTATCAAACAGGATTAGATACCCTGGTAGTCCACGCCGTAAACGATGATTACTAGCTGTTTGTGATATTACAATAAGCGGCTAAGCGAAAGCGATAAGTAATCCACCTGGGGAGTACGCCGGCAACGGTGAAACTCAAAGGAATTGACGGGGGCCCGCACAAGCGGAGGAACATGTGGTTTAATTCGATGATACGCGAGGAACCTTACCCGGGCTTGAAATGCATCTGACCGGCTTGGAAACAGGCCTTCTAGCAATAGCAGATGTGTAGGTGCTGCATGGTTGTCGTCAGCTCGTGCCGTGAGGTGTCGGCTTAAGTGCCATAACGAGCGCAACCCACATTGTTAGTTACTAACAGGTCAAGCTGAGGACTCTGACAAGACTGCCAGCGTAAGCTGTGAGGAAGGTGTGGATGACGTCAAATCAGCACGGCCCTTACGTCCGGGGCGACACACGTGTTACAATGGATGGTACAGAGGGTCGCTACCTGGTGACAGGATGCCAATCTCCAAAGCCATTCCCAGTTCGGATTGGAGTCTGCAACTCGACTCCATGAAGCTGGATTCGCTAGTAATCGCGCATCAGCCATGGCGCGGTGAATACGTTCCCGGGCCTTGTACACACCGCCCGTCAAGCCATGGAAGCTGGGGGTACCTGAAGTACGTAACCGCAAGGAGCGTCCTAGGGTAAAACTAGTGACTGGGGCTAAGTCGTAACAAGGTAGCCGTACCGGAAGGTGCGGCTGGAACACCTCCTTTCTGGAGAAGCCTTGTCTTAAAAAGAGACCCTTTTAAAGAAAAGGAATCTACCCGATGTCTAATGTCTTTTCAATGTTTCAATAACTATGTACAACCTAACAAAATAAGAGAACAGAGAAGCTGTGTATCCACAGTTTCAGGCGCACAAGAACAAGCCAGTCCTATAGCTCAGTTGGTTAGAGCGCTACACTGATAATGTAGAGGTCGGCAGTTCAACTCTGCCTGGGACTACAAAGTACGAAGGAAGTCACGCTTCCCACTACGGGGGATTAGCTCAGCTGGCTAGAGCACCTGCCTTGCACGCAGGGGGTCAACGGTTCGAATCCGTTATTCTCCACAATACCTATCTAATAGGTAAACGATCTTTGACATGATGTAAAAAAGAGCAAGTAAAAATATAACGAGTATATATCAAACCGGTATATAAGCGTTCTACGGAACACTTATAAATCAGGCGAAGAAAAAAGTAAATAAGGGCACATGGGGGATGCCTAGGCTCTCGAAGGCGAAGAAGGACGTGATAAGCTGCGAAAAGCTTGGGGGAGGAGCAAATATCCATTATATCCCAAGATCTCCGAATGGGGCAACCCGGCGGTTGAAGAAACCGTCATCTGGTCTAACCAGAAGCAAACGTGGGGAACTGAAACATCTAAGTACCCATAGGAAAAGAAAACAAAAGTGATTCCCAGAGTAGTGGCGAGCGAAATGGGATTAGCCCAAACCAATAATGTTTCGGCATTATTGGGGTTGTAGGACTGCGTCGTGGCAAGAAGTTAGAGTAGTAGAACGATTTGGAAAGATCGATCACAGAGGGTGATAATCCCGTATACGAAACCCTAACCAAGCCTAGCAGACTCCTGAGTAGTGCGGGACACGAGAAATCCTGTATGAATCCACCGGGACCATCCGGTAAGGCTAAATACTTCCGAGAGACCGATAGTGAACCAGTACCGTGAGGGAAAGGTGAAAAGAACCTCGAACAGAGGAGTGAAATAGACCCTGAAACCATGTGCCTACAAGCGGTCGGAGCCAGTAATGGTGACGGCGTGCCTTTTGCATAATGAACCTACGAGTTACTCTCATTGGCAAGGTTAAGTACTATTAGGTACGCAGCCGAAGCGAAAGCAAGTCTTAACAGGGCGCTTAGTCAATGGGAGTAGACGCGAAACCAAGTGATCTACCCTTGAGCAGGTTGAAGGTTGGGTAACACCAATTGGAGGACCGAACCGGTAAGCGTTGAAAAGCTTTCGGATGACTTGAGGGTAGGGGTGAAAGGCTAATCAAACTTGGAGATAGCTCGTACTCCCCGAAATGCATTTAGGTGCAGCCTCGGCTTATAACTTATGTCAGGTAGAGCTACTGATTGGATGCGAGGGCTTCACCGCCTATCAAGTCCAGATAAACTCCGAATGGGCATAAGTTTTTACCGGGAGTGAGGGCATGGGTGCTAAGGTCCATGTCCGAGAGGGAAAGAACCCAGACCATCAGCTAAGGTCCCCAAATACATGTTAAGTTGAATTAACGAAGTGTTGCTACAGAGACAGCTAGGATGTTGGCTTGGAAGCAGCCATTCATTTAAAGAGTGCGTAACAGCTCACTAGTCGAGTGGCGATGCGTGGATAATAATCGGGCATCAAACATGTTACCGAAGCTATGGGATAAAATATTATCGGTAGGGGAGCATTCCGTTCAGCGTAGAAGGCGTAGCGTAAGCTACTCTGGAGCGTACGGAAAAGCAAATGTAGGTATGAGTAACGATAAAGGAGGTGAGAAACCTCCTCGCCGAAAGACTAAGGTTTCCTGATCAACGCTAATCGGATCAGGGTAAGTCGGGACCTAAGGATAAGCCGAAGGGCGATTCCGATGGACGAAACGGTTAATATTCCGTTACTACTGTATAGAGTGATGTGGGGACGCAGAAGTGAAACTACTGCCATCTGACGGAATAGATGGTTAAAGAGTGTAGATGTTGATTTCGGTAGGCAAATCCGCCGAGAGAGTCGAACTTGAAAGTATGACGAGCCCTTGTGGCAAGTTAAAAATGTAGGTAAACAAACTGCCAAGAAAAACCGCTAAACGCTAATCTATATCGTACCCGTACTAAAACGGACACACGTAGTTGGGTTGAGTATACTAAGGCGCTCGAGTGATTCACAGTTAAGGAATTAGGCAAAATGACCCTGTAACTTCGGGAGAAAGGGTACCTACAGCAATGTAGGTCGCAGAGAATAGGTCCAGGCAACTGTTTAACAAAAACACATGGCTATGCAAATTAGAAATAAGAAGTATATAGCCTGACACCTGCCCGGTGCTGGAAGGTTAAGAGGAGAAGTCATCAGCAATGAGAAGCTTTGAATTGAAGCCCCAGTAAACGGCGGCCGTAACTATAACGGTCCTAAGGTAGCGAAATTCCTTGTCGGGTAAGTTCCGACCTGCACGAATGGTGTAATGATCTGGACACTGTCTCAACTGTGAGCTCGGTGAAATTGTAGTATCGGTGAAGATGCCGATTACCCGCGATGGGACGAAAAGACCCCGTGAACCTTTACTATAGCTTTACATTGAATTTGGGCACTTGATGTGTAGGATAGGCCGGAGACTATGAAGCAGGTACGCTAGTATTTGTGGAGTCACCCTTGAAATACGGCCCTTTAATTGTTTGAATTCTAACCCGTGGATACGGGGACACTGTATGGTGGGTAGTTTGACTGGGGTGGTCGCCTCCAAAAGAGTAACGGAGGCTTCTAAAGGTGCGCTCAGAACGATTGGTAACCGTTCGTAGAGTGTAATGGCATAAGCGCGCTTGACTGAGAGACCGACAAGTCGATCAGGTAGGAAACTAGAGCATAGTGATCCGGTGGTTTCAGTATGGAATGGCCATCGCTCAAAGGATAAAAGGTACTCCGGGGATAACAGGCTGATCATTCCCAAGAGCTCATATCGACGGAATGGTTTGGCACCTCGATGTCGGCTCGTCACATCCTGGGGCTGGAGAAGGTCCCAAGGGTTGGGCTGTTCGCCCATTAAAGTGGCACGCGAGCTGGGTTCAGAACGTCGTGAGACAGTTCGGTCTCTATCTATCGTGGGCGCAGGATATTTGCGGAGATCTGACACTAGTACGAGAGGACCGTGTTGGACAGACCCCTGGTTTACCGGTTGTTCCGCCAGGAGCATCGCCGGGTAGCTAAGTCTGGATCGGATAAGTGCTGAAAGCATCTAAGTACGAAGCCGGCTTCAAGATAAGATATCCTTATAAGGGTCGTCGAAGACTACGACGTTGATAGGCTACAGGTGTAAAGGCAGTAATGTCATAGCCGAGTAGTACTAATTGCCCGAAACTTTTTTCCATGACTCTGCCCAGAGTCTCGCCTGATTGACCCAGGTTTGCTACATACAAGTTATTTGAAAGCTCTTTTACATCATCTCAATTAAATATCTATTTATAGAGATTTAATTAAAAATATTAAGGTGGTTATAGCGTTGGGGATCCACCTCTTCCCATTCCGAACAGAGAAGTTAAGCCCAACCACGTCGATGGTACTGCCATTAGGTGGGAGAGTAGATAGCCGCCCTCTTTTGAAACACTCTGATTAGTGAAAACTAGTCAGAGTGTTTTCTTATATATACATACAGACAATAACCAACACTCACTCACAACAAATATATTACATAAAGATTACTAACCACTCCACTCCATATGTCTTTTGATAGCAGCAGTTATTTTGCCAAGAATTATCCAAAGCAGCATCTAGGTATACAAAAACAAAAATAAAGTAGTACCCAGTAAAATCTCACTAACCTCACTTATTAGGACAGAAAATTTAGACTCTTATCCTAATTAGTTTGTCTTATTATAATATGTAAGTTTATTTTATAGATATTCTTTTATAGAAATATATAATACAAAAAAACCGAATACTGTATAGTATTCGGTTTTTTTGTATTATAATTTTTTGTCCTTTTATTTAATAAAACCAAGACCGACATTTATAGTTACATCATCCATACCTGATAATTCATTTATCCATTCAGGTAAGAACTGATATTCAGTAGGAATTAATCCAATCTCATTTGCTATGGCAGCAACTTTAGCGATATAATCTTTTTTTACATAAAATTTAGTATAATTGTTCTCAATCTCTAAGTTTAAAGGAATTGAGTAATATTGATCAGAAGTAACTAATATGCTTTGAAGAGTTGGGATATCTATATTTTTGCCAAGTATCGAGCTAAGTAATGGAAGAAGTTCTGCTGCAACTTTTTTCTCTATCCCTATATATACCATTTTTCCATCTGAACTTGTATAATAATGAAGATCTACAAATTGGGAGATATTAGTTTCTGTGGTAGATCCTTTTTCTTTGAAAGAGATATTTACTTTACCATCTTCCGAAAATCTAGCTGTAACGGATTCTACTTTATTTGCTAACGCTCCACCACTAATACCATTTTGGGCTAATAATCCTTCAATTATAGCTTTCATTGGTTCGCCTTCTTTGCCTAAGTCTAGATAAACTATCATGTCGGCAATTTTAGCTCCATTCTCGTCTACTGTAGTTTTTAAATTCCATGTTCCTACAATAGGTGCTACCTTGTTATCGTCATCATTGCTACATGATGTTAAACCACCAAAAACAATGCTTAGTGTAGTTAGTACTACAAATAAGTTTTTTAATTTCATGTTGATATAATTTATTAAGTTTGAATATAAAAGATAGGCAGTATTTAATTTGTATTGCTCATATTCAATATATAAAAACTTAGGTTTATCAGTATATACATTATTTTTAGATTTAAGACTGAGTTTATATATCAATAAAATAATTAATGTTCATATTTTGTTTAATCTAACAATTTTATAACTATAACTTTAATTCATCTAACTTGTTGTTAGTTAGTTGGTTGTGTGGATTTGATTCGAATAGTGAAGAACCTCTCCTTTCACATACGATTCATGCAGATAATTAGGACTTTGGTAGCATAAGCTGCTATTGTCATTTCTTTGAAGTGGAGAATACTCAAATTATTATCCGATACGGCAGTTATAAATGTTTATAACTAGGGTATCGTAACGTTTTGCCCACTATGCAGTTTGCTCTTTCAACTCTGTGTAATAGAAACCTGCCTTAAAATCTTTAGCGTATTTTCCCTCAATTATTTCAGGGTGTTCTATTGAATAATATTCAGCATGGTATACTTCCATTTGTCATTAATTCAATCGTAAATATAATAAATCTATTTAGTAGTTCCAATTATACTTTTGGACTCATAATATTTTATTGGGGCTTTTAATTCCAGCATATCTTTTTTATGGAATCAGTCATTAGAATATTATGTTTGCTTATGAAAGAAGAAATTTTTAGCTTCCCCCTCTATTTCCATCTTGCATGTATGAATAATAAGTCTATGTAAAGTCAAACTCGTCTTTTGTTATTAACAGTTTGGATATATGCTTATGAGTCCGTTCGTAATCTCCATTCTTGCCTCCAATAGTGAAGATACATATCCTAGATCCTTCTTGTCAAAGCTGTATTGTTTGTTCAATAGTAATAGAATAGGTATAACAAAAGTTGAAATCTATGAGGTTCTTTTCATCTTTCACATAGAAAAGACCTTTAACTTCATCCGCTCAGGATGAAGTTACTTTTTTTCTTTGTCAAAAAAGATAAGTCTCACAAGTTTATTTAGATTATTCATCTATCCATTAATTAAATAACCTAGAAATATAGAAGATACATGAAAAATAAAATATAACCTAACTTGAATAGATTAGCTTTTACAAAAAAGAAGTGACGCCAAACAAAGAGAAGTCTTGTTTCGCTCGTCAAGAGGATGACCCCAACCTATGGCTTTTTGGTTTGAGGAATGGATGTTTTCGGAGATAATAGTTTGCTATTACCTGTTTTACTCATGGACAAAAACACTGCATACAGATGCTTCGATTGTTTCTATTGTCACAGGCCTAAGGGAAATACTAAAAAGGAAAATGCACCTCGTTTATGTGCGGATAATGTGATGATAAAATCAAAAAATATCATAGCTCGTATGCTAAAAAGAGCAATAGGAACAGTCTCGCTTAGCCATCTTTCAAGAAGAGAGAAAATAGAATCAATCGAAGTTGAAAGAAAATTAGCGGCTAGTCCCAAAAGCTGAAAATGAAACTGTGATGTTAGGGGGTGAGAGTTATTTAAGGAAAATGACCGAAAATGTTTCGGAAAGTATAGATGCATTGATCGAAAATGCCAAAGCTAAGAAGATTATTACAAATGGTATTTATTTTTTGATGAGCCAAATTTTCCTCTTTGTTTTTGTATATATCATTTCTTATCTCAAATGTATGAGAGTATGTTTTACTCCAAAATCATGAAATATAGTCTTGATCTTTTGCTTCGTTTTGCATCATGGTAAAATGAAAGGCAAGCCATGATAATGATGTGTCAGTAAAAAAGAAAAGAGCGATTATATTGTACAAAATAACAATGTTTTGTCATTTAAAAATCATAATAGTTGGATTATATTATCTCGTATAAAACAAGGGATTAAAGAGAAAATAGAAAAAATAGGAACCCCTTTGAAAGACTGGGATATTAATATTTACAGAGGCGTTTTAACAGGCTATAATGAGGCATTTATAATAAATGGTAATAAAAAAGATGAATTGATAGCCCAAGATCCCAAAAGTGCCGAAATTATACGACCTATTTTAAGAGGGCGAGATATTAAACGGTATGCTTATGAATTTGCAAATCTATATTTAATCACAACTTTTCCCAGTAAACATTATAATATAGACAATTACCCTGCTGTTAAGCAACATCTTTTAAGCTTTGGTTATGATAGATTGAATCAAACTGGAGAACCTGGATCACGCAAAAAAACAAATAATAAATGGTTTGAAACACAGGATAGTATAGGTTATTGGGACATTTATGCAGTAGCGATGGAGAAATACGCCTTAGAAAGGGGGATCAGGGGTTCAGAAGCTAAACACGTAACCACAGCGGAGCATTACAGGAATACGTTTGAGCAAACGAAGCACCTGAAAGTGGAAGTCGGAGAATTACAGCTACAAAAGGATGAAGGGACACAGGCTGTCAGGGTACTGCAAGAGAAAGAAGCTATGGAACAGCAGCGTTTGGCGACTTTACAGATGGAAGCGGATAAAAAGCAAAAAGAGGTAGAGGAAAAACAACGTTTGGTGCAGAAAGCTAAAAATGTAGTAACAGCTTTAGGCGTAGAAAAAGCATTCAAAGAAGCAGGAAAGGGTGTTTTAGAGGGCATCGGTTCTTTGATGGGTAATCCCAAAGCCAAGAAGCTGGAAGTGGAGAATAAGGGCGTAAAACAGGAGATTGAAACGTTACAAGTAGACAAAGAAGATATTACTAAACAGGCTCAAAGGGAGATTGCCGAAAAAAACAAGTCTATTTTGGAGAAAGACAGCTTGATTGTTACCCAGAAAGGCAAAATGGATAAGCTATTTGATTACTTTCCGATCCTAAATGAGTATGATTTTATTATGCGGTTATGTGAAGTTGTAAAAATCCCAGCCAACATTGTCAAACAGCTATTTTCGGGCAAAGAAGTTTCTTATACTGGCAAATTGTATTCACCCGAACATAAGCAGGAATTTGAGGCGGAAAATGTGAAAATTTCCATCGCTAAAAATACAAAGGACAATAAGCCTTTTTTGGCTTTTGCTGATATAGACTATGGAAATTGGTTCAAAGACCAGAAAAATAAGATGTTGGAGAAAATGGGTGTTAAAATCAACGAGCCCAGAAAACAGCAGGGGCAGAGAAGGTAAAGAAAACTTAATGAAGGGTTACGAACTACAGAATTGGCACTAGTTTTTATGCGATTTTTCCAATTCTAGCTTTTCTTCTTCCGATAATCTTATAGATCCCATAAAGTATTTATTACGAGTTAAACCTTATCTTTATAAAAAAGGTATATCATGAAATATTATATAAAGAACATGGTTTGCAATCGCTGTAAGATGATGGTTAAATCGGAATTGGAAAAACTGGGGCTTCATCCCGTATCGGTCTCTTTGGGAGAGGTAGACCTGACAGAGGAGTTACAACCAGCAGACAAGGTAAAACTTGCGGTTGTTCTCGAATCACTTGGATTTGCGATGATAGATGACAAAAAAAGCAGAGTGATCGGACAGATAAAAACGCTCATTATCGAATTGGTGCATTATAACGATAATGAATTGAGAATGAATCTATCGTATCTCCTCAGTGAGCGACTACATCTTGACTATAATTACATGAGCAATCTGTTTTCTGAAATAGAAAGCACCACAATTGAAAAGTATTTTATTGCTCAAAAAGTAGAACGAGTTAAAGAACTTTTGGTTTATGACGAATTGACCTTAAGCGAGATTGCATTCAAACTCAACTATTCGAGCGTTGCCTATCTAAGCAGCCAATTTAAAAAAATAACAGGACTCACCCCTTCCCACTTCAAAAATATAAGAACCGAAAAACGCAAATCCCTCGACGAACTGTAAATCTTGTAAATCACTCACTAAATAACATAACAGACGAAAGGCTATTTGTTACCATCTTTGCCATGTAATTAATGAATTACATGGCTATATAAGTTGTATAACAATTAAAATAAAAAATCATGGAAAATAAAGAACATAAAACAGTTACGATTCAGGTTCAGGGCAATTGTTCAATGTGCAAGGCACGTATCGAGAATACGGTTAAAATGATCAGTGGTGTATCATTTGCAAGCTGGGATCAAAAAACAAAGCAGTTATGCTTGAGTTTCGATGATTCCGACACATCAGTAGAGATGATTAGTAAGGCAATAGCCAAAGCTGGTCATGACACAGATAAGTATGAAGCAGACACAGCAATTTATGCTGCCTTACCTAACTGCTGTAAATACAGAAAGCAAGCATCTTAATTAAAAATTCTAAATCGCATCAAAATGAAAAAGTTAATTTTAGCAATAGCAGTCACACTTCTGGCAATTGTATCCTACAATCAGCCGGTCAGTGCCCAAAATACGGATTCCGGTGTAGCATTACAACCTGTTTATCAATCATATTTTGCACTCAAGGATGCTTTAGTTACAGATAATGTGAAAGCGGCGCAAAGTGCTGCCGAATCCTTATATAAAAACATAGCAGGCGTATCTATGGATAAACTGGGAAATAGCCATACTGTATGGATGAATTTGAAATCCAAACTCGGTTTCGATGCCGAACACATGAAGGGAACAAACGATATTGGCCACCACAGAGAGCATTTCATATCATTGTCTAAAAATATGTATGAACTAATGAAAGTTGCTCCATACGGGAAAACTGTATATTACCAACATTGCCCGATGTATAACAAGAAAAAAGGCGGAGCAAATTGGATAAGTCTTGATAAGACGATTAAGAATCCTTATTTCGGTTCAAAGATGCCTACATGCGGTAGTACCACCGAAACATTGGAATAAAGACCGAATAATTATAAAAATCCGGAGTAGTGTTTGTAATACTCGCTACTCCATAATACATAAATACCATGGATACATTTCAAGATTTCCCGAATTTGCATCCTATGTTCGTGCATTTTCCAATAGTATTGTTGCTTCTGGCAGCATTGGCACAGTTTATAGTTCTGTTCAAATCTCAGCATCAGGAATTGAAATGGCTTGTATTACTCTTTTTAGTTTCGGGATTTCTTGGCTCACTGGTAGCCATACTTACAGCCTCACATATTTCCGGAGATGCAGAACCCGAAGCCTTTGAAATTTTCAATATTCATTATCTGCTTGGCTACAGTATTCTTTGGCTATCGTTGATTGCATCGGTCATTCGGTTTGTAACCATAAAATGGTACAACCGCAAGTGGACGGAATATGCAGTTATAGCATTGCTGGGGTTAATAACTATTCTTGTAGCCATAACAGGACATCTGGGTGCTCAGATGGTGTACATTTATGATATAGGACCTCAGGGAAACGGTGTACTTTAATAAACACGGATATGAAAAAGATTAGTAAAATATTATTTTCGATTTTTGTGCTGTCGGTTATAATTACCACAGCCAAGTCGCAAAACATAAAGGAATATAATTTATATATTAATGATACGATTGTAAATTATACCGGAAAAAATAAAAAGGCAATAGCTGTCAATGGGCAGATTCCAATGCCTACACTTTATTTTACCGAAGGCGATACGGCAATAGTGAATGTGTATAACAATATGCATCACGAAACATCTATCCATTGGCATGGTCTGCTTTTGCCGAATGAACAAGACGGAGTACCATATCTTACAACTGCACCTATCGAACCGATGTCGACTCATCAATTCAAGTTTGTGATTCGTCAGAGTGGAACCTATTGGTATCACTCGCATACCATGCTGCAAGAACAAATAGGTATGTATGGAGCAATCGTGATACATAAGCCAGACGAACCTGTAGTGAACGAAGAAGTTATTTTACTCAGCGAATGGAGTGATGAAAATCCGCACGAAATAGAACATTCGCTGCATTATGCTAATGATTGGTATGCAATTAAGAAAAACGCCGTACAGAGTTATGGCGAAGCACTCAAAAGTGGAAACTTCAAAACGAAACTCGCCAATGAGTGGAAGCGTATGAATGCCATGGACGTAAGCGATGTCTATTACGAACGATTTTTGATAAACGGTGCAAGTGAACAAAAAGCCGGCACGTATAAGGCAGGCGATAAAGTTCGTTTGCGAATCATTAACGGCAGTGCCTCCACTTACTTTTGGCTTACCTATTCGGGGGGCAAAATATCGGTTGTGGCAAGCGACGGTATGGATGTAGAACCCGTAGAAGTAGATCGATTTATTGTCGGCACTTCCGAAACATATGATGTGGTAGTTACTATTCCTGCTGATGGTAGAGCTTATGAACTCTTAGCCACATCAGAAGACAGGACGGGCTCGGCATCGCTTTGGTTGGGAGACGGGATGAAGCAAGCCGCAAAACCCTTACCTCGTCTGAAATACTTCGAAGGCATGAAGATGATGAACGATATGATGACCATGGGCGGTAATATGAAAGATATGGGAATGAATATGAGCCTTCAGCAAATGGATATGAACACAGTGATGTATCCCGAAATAACAGGAGGCGAAATGTCTGATATGTCATCCATGCAAGATAGTACGAGCCATGCCCATCACTCCGGAGAACAAGGCGATATTGTTACGTTAAATTACGCTATGTTAAAATCGCCCGTAAAAACCACCTTACCCGATGTCTTTTTCAGAACACTTAATTTCGAGTTGACAGGAAATATGAACCGCTATGTATGGACTATTAACAATAAAACAGTTTCGGAAAGTGATAAGATATTAATAAAAAAAGGCGAAAATATACGCATTGTAATTTACAATAACTCCATGATGAGACATCCCATGCACTTGCACGGGCATTTCTTTCGGTAAACGAACATGGCCAATACTCGCCTCTTAAGAATGTATTGGATATCATGCCAATGGAAACAGACACGATTGAGTTTAATGCAGCCGAAGAGTACGGCGACTGGTATTTTCATTGCCATATCTTATATCATATGATGGCAGGAATGGGACGTATATTCTCTTACGAAGATTCACCCCCAAATCCACAAATAGCAAACCCAAAAGAAGCCCTCAAAAAAGTGTATGGTGAAGATCGCCGTTTCTATCTGGGTGGTCAGGTGGGTCTGGAAAGTAACGGCAGCGATGGAAATATGTCGCTGATGAATACCCGATGGATAATATCTGCCGAATGGAGACTCGGACTTAATAAAACGCATGGTTATGAGGCGGAAGCCCGAATCGGACGTTTTCTGGATCAAAAACAGTTTCTAATCGCTTATGCAGGTTGGGATTGGTTTTCGAGAAAAGGAGGAAGGGTAGAAAAGAGTTTGTTCGGACAAATCAGTAATCAAAAGAGTTGGGGAGCATTTACCCTTGGATTGCAATATACTTTACCGTTTTTATTGGTAACCCAGTTACAGGTCGATAATACAGGTTATGTCCGTGCCCAATTAAGGAGAGATGATATCCCTGTTACGAAGCGTTTGCGGCTGTGGGGTATGATTAATACCAATGTCGAATATGCTTTTGGAGCAAGGTACATCCTTACTAAATATATTTCGGCATCGAGTCATTACGACAGTGATATGAAATTTGGTGCGGGATTTACAATAACGTATTAAATTGAATCATCTTCGCATTATTTAGATAAAACAAATACATAATTGTTATGAAACATTCATATAGAATAAACGGCATGACCTGTAACGGTTGCCGTGCAAGAATTGAAAAAGTACTGAACAAAATTAGTGGCATCAAGGCAGTTGTCACACTCAATCCTCCTATTGCAATCCTCACAATGAAGCAGCATATCCCGATTGAACGGCTACAAGAGGCTTTGTCATCCATCGGTGATTATACCATATCACCCGACCAAGGTGAAAACAAACAGAATAATGATGGAGCATCTTGCAGTGTCATTCCTCAAAAACCTGCTGTAAAAGTTGAAAACATTCAGGTTGATGGAATATACTACTGCCCAATGTACTGTGAAGGTGACAAAGTTTATCATAAATCAGGTAACTGTCCTGTCTGCGGTATGAACCTTGAGAAAAAACCAACCTTGCAAGTGGCTTCTGCAAAATATGCCTGTCCCATGCACTGCGAAGGCGATAAGGTGTACGATAAGCCCGGTAATTGCCCTGTATGTGGCATGGATTTAGTAGCAATAGCGACTCAGGGTGAGGACGACAATAAATCATATCGCGATTTACTTCGGAAATTTTGGATTGCCATCGTCTTCACGATTCCTGTATTCTTGCTTGCCATGCTGGGCATGATACATGGATTTGAGGACGTTGTTCCGCCCAAACTTTCAAGCTGGTTACAGTTCGGATTCACTATTCCGGTTGTTTTTTATGCCGCATGGATGTTTTTTGAACGGGCATGGGTTTCCATACGCACTATGAAGCTCAATATGTTTACCTTGATTGGTATTGGAACGGGAGCTGCATTTTTGTTCAGTATCGTAGGTTTGTTATTTCCGTCGGTCTTTCCTGCACAGTTCAAGGATCACATGGGCAACGTCCACCTCTATTTTGAAGCAACGGTAGTTATTCTTACATTAGTGTTACTTGGTCAACTTTTAGAGGCTAAAGCACACGGGCGTACTAATACTGCATTGAAGGAGCTACTAAAACTTGCACCAACAGAGGCAACACTTGTTGTTGATGGACATGACCAAGAAATCAGTATTCAGGATATAAAGAAAGGTGATGTATTACGGGTTAAACCCGGAGAAAAGATACCCGTAGACGGTTACATACAAAAAGGTGAAAGCAGTATCGATGAGTCGATGATTACCGGTGAGCCAATCCCTGCGGATAAAAAAGAGGGAGACAAGGTCAGTTCGGGAACTATCAACGGTACAAAATCATTTACAATGGTAGCCGAGCGTGTGGGCGATGAAACGTTATTGTCACAAATAATCGCAATGGTAGACAGTGCTAGCCGCTCAAAAGCACCCATTCAAAAGTTAGCAGATAAAGTTTCAGGCTGGTTTGTTCCGATAGTGGTACTTATCGCAGTTGCTACTTTCGTTATGTGGAGTATATGGGGAGGCAGTTCCGCTTATATTTTTGCTATCAGCAATGCCATTGCCGTGTTAATTATTGCCTGTCCGTGTGCCTTGGGTTTGGCTACACCCATGTCTGTTATGGTTGGCGTAGGCAAAGGAGCTCAAAACGGCATACTCATTAAAAATGCCGAAGCTCTTGAACGGATGGACAAGATCGACGTATTGATTACCGATAAGACAGGAACAATTACTGAAGGTAAACCATCTGTAGAAACAATAATACCACTGGGAGACTTTACTAGTGAACAAGTTTTGCATTACAGCGCTTCGATCAATATTCACAGCGAACATCCGTTGGCTGAGGCTGTAGTTAAATATGCAAAAGAAAACAATGCTGATTTATTAGAAGTTTCCGATTTTGAAGCCATTGCCGGGCAAGGTGTAGTTGGCACGATTGATGAAAAACGGATAGCATTGGGAAACAAAAAGTTGATTAACACCATTACTGCGGAAGTTGAAAAACAAGTTATAGAACAACAAAATTTGGGTAAGACTGTATCTTATCTGTCAATTGATAACAAGATCGCAGGCTTTGTTGTTATTTCAGATGCCATTAAGCAAACCAGCCAGCAAGCAATCCAAACCTTGATGAACCAAGGTATCGAAGTGATTATGCTGACCGGAGATAACGAAAATACGGCTCGAGCTGTTGCCCGTGAACTGAATCTGACGAACTATAAGGCCGAATGCCTGCCTGCCGATAAGCTGAACGAGATTAAGCGTCTGCAAGCCGAAGGTAAAATAGTGGCAATGGCGGGTGACGGTATTAATGATGCTCCTGCATTGGCTCAAGCAGATATCGGCATAGCTATGGGAACGGGTACTGATGTAGCTATGGAAGTGCATTGATAACCTTGGTCAAAGGGGATCTCAATGGAATTGCCAAAGCCAAAGCCTTAA
This sequence comes from Dysgonomonas sp. HDW5B, assembly GCF_011299335.1. GTDB lineage: Bacteria > Bacteroidota > Bacteroidia > Bacteroidales > Dysgonomonadaceae > Dysgonomonas_A. The sequence goes on along the minus strand of NZ_CP049858.1, from coordinate 430,295 downwards.
GCCATGCCACCATACAGAATATCAAGCAAAACTTATTTTTTGCATTCGTCTACAATTCACTGGGTATTCCTTTGGCAGCCGGAATTTTGTTCCCTGTATTCGGAATCCTTCTTTCGCCTATGATTGCCGCTGCTGCTATGAGCCTAAGTTCGGTATCGGTAATAGGAAATGCTTTGAGACTAAGAAAGTTGAAATTGTAATAACAAGCAGGGTTTAGTCATTCCGCAACAAGACGATGATTATTTACTTTTTATTTGGGTTATCGGTTCGCCTACTAGACGACACGCTTTAGCATTTCAGGTTGATTCGCCATTTTTGAAACGTATAGAGTCAGTAGGCATCTACTCAATAGGCAACGCATTGTAACTAGATATTTTACAATGCGTTACTAACTGGTCACTAATAAAATGTTTTTTAGTATTAAAAGCTGAGCTCGATTAATAAAACTGGCTCTAAGTTGGTTTATTAAATAAAGGAAAAAAGAAAAAATATCCCTCACCCTATCTACTAATGATCATTTTTTTCTGAACTCACTCGGAGCCACGCCCTTTTTCTTTTTAAAGAACTTATATAAATGACTTTCATCTGTAAAACCCAACTCAAAAGCAATCTCGGTAATCCTCATGTCACTGTGCAGTAAACGGTTTTCAATCATCTTAATCCGGTAATTGGTTATGTATTGCTGCATAGTCTCATTGGTATGTTTCTTAAAATAACGCCCTACATACGACTCTGAAATACCGAAATGCCTGCTTATCTCATCTATCCTTATTTTTGAAGGAGAAGCTATATTAGTCTGGATATATTGTAGAATATCGAACGCCTTCTCATCTGTATTTTCACTGATCTTTTCAGGAAGGTATGCCGCTATATTTCTGGCAACAATTACGATCAATGTATTTATCAATTGTTGTACTAAATCCTTGCTATATAAGTCCCGGTTAACATACTCCCTGATAATCGACTCCGCAATACTCTTTACCAATAGTTTGTCCGACTTGTTATATAAAATACATCCGGGATTGTGATTTGCATTTTGTAATATAAACTCCATGCGTTGCTTACAGGTTGAATCAAGCCCTTTATTCTGGATATAGATATTATTAAAACTGATAAGTAGAAATTCGGTAGTCGATTCTACATCGAATGTATGGTAATCATCGGGAGTAAGTAGAAATAAGCTTCCGGCTTTATAATCCGATTGGTTATTGTTTACTCGTTGCTTTCCATTCCCGGAAACAATATACACAAATCGAAAAAAGCTAAAGGTTTGTCCATCTATCGGGCATTCATCTACTTTCTTGAATAGAACTTCGAACGGTTCATGCAGTTTATCTTTTATCATAACGTAAATATACATAAACAACGAATACATATACCGATATAATAGGCTTAAATAGGTATACATTTACCTAATAATTTAAATTAAATAAATATATGAGACTAATAATATCAAAATGTATGAGTCATATCGTTCAACTAAAGTTCCTTAGAACGGTAGTTTTACTATTTCTAATTCTATTCTCAATTGGAATATATGCACAGAAAGATGCTGGAATAACAATAGACAGGAGAGATAAAGCATTAGACCTGCTTATTTCGTCGAATGCGACTATTGAAACAGTCGCTTCAGGATTTGGATTTACCGAAGGCGTTACCTGGGTCCAAGAAGGTACGAAAGGTTATTTACTATTTAGCGACATCCCTGCCAATGTAATCTATCGGTGGTATCCTAATGGCAAGATAGAAGTCTATCTCGAAAAAACGGGCTATCAGCATCCCGATATATGGAGGGTAGGTATGTCCCTCACAAATGGTAAATCACAAAGTGACCCCAAATTCGAGCGTTTTAATCTCAGTGGTTCAAATGGAATGACATTGGACAATCAGGGAAATCTATTAATTGCTACATGGGCGGGGCGATCAATTGTACGTATTGAGAAAAACGGGCTACGCACCGTTGTTGCAGATCGGTATCAAGGTAAGAAATTTAATGGTCCCAATGATCTGGTGGTAAATAAAAATGGCGTAATCTATTTTACGGATACATTTGGAGGATTACTTAAAGAAGGAGAAGATCCATCGAAAGGAATTGAAACAAATGCTATTTATATGATCCAATACGAAAAAATTACGCGGGTAGTTGATGATATTAAAAATGTGAACGGACTTGCATTCTCTCCCGACCAACAGATTTTGTATGCAAATGGATCGATTGATCGTTTTATTCGCCGGTATAATGTTCTGAAAGATGGAACTCTTACCCACTCTACACTGTTGATAGATCTCAGTAAAGAAAGTGCAAGTGGAATTACAGATGGGATGAAAGTAGATTCCTTAGGTAATATCTGGACTAGTGGTCCGGGTGGAATATGGGTTATTAATCCGCAAGGAAAAGTACTTGGTGTTATAACATTGCCCGAAGATGTAACCAATCTTGTATTTGGCGGTGCAGACAAGAAAACTTTATATGTCTCTGCTCATACAAGCATCTATATGATACCTGTATTGGTGGCCGGATTGCCTTAATTCTGATTTTTGAGTTTTACAACTTTGAGTATAGAAATAGTTTTACAATTAACAAAAAGAATATGAAAGCAATAACATTAAAAGAATTTGGAAGTGTAGATAATCTGATAATACAAGATATTCCAACACCAACCATCAAAGAAGACGAAGTTTTGGTAAAAGTAAAAGCCATAAGTATAAACCCTGTAGATGTAAAAGTCCGTGCAGGAGGAGCAAAGATTGCAGGCCCATTACTTGATAGCCTGAAAAACGAAAACCCTATTATTCTGGGATGGGATATATCGGGAGAAGTTGTTGAAACAGGAAAAGCAGTTAACGACTTTAAAGTTGGGGACGAAGTATTCGGTATGGTAAATTTCATAGGACATGGAAAAGCCTATGCTGAATATGTAGCTGTTCCTGTTTCGCAATTGGCACTAAAGCCTCAAAATATCTCACATGAAGAAGCAGCCGGAGCAACACTTGCCGCCTTAACTGCTTGGCAGGCATTTACTAAAGATGGACATCTAAAAGCTGGTGATCGGGTGCTTATACATGCTGCTTCGGGCGGAGTCGGGCATTATGCTGTTCAGATAGCAAAGTATTTGGGAGCTTATGTAATCGGGACATCGTCAGCACCAAATAAAGAGTTTGTTATGAGTTTAGGGGCAGATGAACATATTGATTATAGAAGTCAGGATTTTGAGAAAACAGTAAGCGACATAGATTTTGTACTGGAAACGATTGGAGGTAAGAATCTCGAAAAATCGCTGGAAGTAGTAAAACAGTCAGGTACTGTAATTATAATCAATTTGCCATCGGGGTTCTCGGAGGAACTTACTAATACAATAAACGAAAAAGGTATTAAATTCTGTTATTATATGACGGTAGAATCCAATGGAGAGGATGTGAAGCAGATAGCTGATCTATTGGAAAAAGGAATCTTGAAATCACATATATCCAAGACATTCTTATTTGACCAAATGGCAGAGGCTCATTTACAAATAGAATCGGGACGCACTGTGGGTAAAATAGTCGTGACACTTTAATATTAAAATGATGATAAAAGTTATAGCAGAAGATTTTATTAAAGAAGAATTCTTGGAAGAGGTAATACCTTTGTATGAAGAGTTGGTTGCGGAGACTAAAAAGGAAAAGCTGTGTATTGAATATAATCTATTTGTAGATCAGGAGGATAAAACCCATTTCATCTTTATCGAAGAATGGCCTAATAGGGCGGCATTGGATATTCATTGTCGGACAGAACACTTTAGAAGACTTGTTCCTGCGATTGATAAATGCCAATCGAAAGAGGGTACCGTAATTATTATGGACTTATTTAATAACTAAAGACTTTCCCATTCGAATAAGAAAGTCTTTAACTAGAGTAATAGATTAGACAATATTTGTTATCTGATCAAAATAGATAAGCTCCATCATCAGGTACACTGAATCTATCAGAGAGAGAGGCTTTTTTCAAAAAAGCCTTTATTTCTTCTCTAGTTTCTACTATTGGTGTTACTGTTTCGAGATGCACTATATAGTAATCAGCTTGAGGATAATATTTATATATTTTCAATAAATCTTCTCTATCCATTGTGGCATGATCCCCAACAGTAAATTGAGCAGCTCCGCCATTAACAACGATACGATTAGGCATATATTTATTTATAGCATCCGACACATCACTACACCATACGGTGTCGCCTGCAATATAAATTCTTTCCTTGTTCTGTTCTATCACAAAACCTGATACTTTTCCCATCAATTTTCCAATTTCTCCAATCCCGTGCTTTCCTTCAGTTTTATAAAAAGTAAATCCCTTAAAATCAGCTTTAATAGCTACAGGTATAACATTTATAAAACCGACGTTTCGAAGCATATCTTTATCTTCTATCTGACAAAAAATAGGAATATCTTTAGAAAGTATGTTTTGTGCGGCTATATCCCAATGGTCAGGATGGCTATGCGTTAGCAATATTGCATCGACATTGCTTACAAGTAGTTCTAGTTCAGCTTTAGTAACAGGAAGGTCGATAAGCGGATTTTCTCGTTTATCATCCAAATAAGGAAATGCACCTAATTCTCCTTTGGCAGAAAACATAGGGTCTATTAGTAATGTCACATTATCTGATTCCAACAATAAAGTTGCATTTCTTAATAATCTTAATTTCATATGGTTTAATCTTTTATATTTGTAATGACCAAAAGTAAAGTCAATGAGCCTTATTACCAAGAAGGTTACTTTTAAGTGAACAACAAAAACAGATTATGGATATTCAAGATTTTGAGAATTGCCCTTTAAATAGATTCCTAAAGTTACTTTCTGGTAAATGGAAGCCTTTGATATTATATCATTTCCTACATCATGGAGATATACGATTCTCCGAGCTTTGGCGTGTAATGCCTCAAATCTCCAAAAAGGTATTACTGGAACATCTGAAAGAGATGGAAAATGAGGGATTAGTTGTCCGAAAACAAATAAACACATTCCCTCCGGAAGTTTTTTACGGATTGTCTAATAAAGGAGACTCTTTACACCCAATCATAAAAGAGATGGAATCTTGGATCAATAAATATTCTGGTATATAGCAGAATAAATAATACAATGATATACCAGATTAAGTCTTCCTTGATAAATGCCATTTCAAAAACAGGCGAAATACGAATGTATAAGGTACAACAATACTTTCGTTATAGATTGGATTTATAGTTAAAACAAAAGGGACTTATTTTGCGGATAAGTTAAGATTGATGTTTTCGAATAACAATACCTCTGCCAATTTGTTCTATATAATACACTCCTTTTTCCTTTTCTAATGCTGGGTACATTAATTGATAAGTACGGAATTCATTGGTATCTGATTTACGATAAGTAACATTCGAGTAATAATCTTTTTAAATTAAAATTATGAATACAAATAGTAATACAACAGAAGAAACCAGAGCAATCGTAGAACTGTTTTACAAGAGAAGAGCATTAAATGACATCAATGGAGTGATCGATCTTATAGCAGATAACATACAATGGGAGATTCGCCGAGATAAGGCCTTAGCTCCTTGGCTGGGCAACAGATCAAGTAAGGAAGAAATAAGAAAGTTCTTTTCACTCCAAAAACAATATGTCGAATCACTGATTTTCGATACGAACTAGTTAGTCGTTGACGGCGAAAATGCAGTGGCAGTAGGTTATTTGTCTTCCCGCATGCTGAAAACAAATAAAGTGTTCAATAGTCATTTTATGACGCATTTTAAGGTTGAAGACAAAAAGGTAACGCATTACTTTTTCTCCGAAGATAGTCTGGAGTTAGCAAAAGTACTGACAGAAACTTAACTCGGAAATAATATTCTCTGTATTATGATAAAGCCTATAGAAAATTGAAGTTAAAATAAAAAAATATAGCTCTCATGTGCTTTCAAAGTTCAAGGCTGGATGTAAGAGGAACCCATGAAGGCGGGGAGGCTGTATTATATGAGCAACAGGATACAGGTTTATGGGATCAGGAACTAATTGATAGATGTAATTATTACTTGGTGAATGCTTGTTCAGAAAATGAAATCTCCAAATATAACTTGGAAGCAGGTATTGCCTATTGGCATACAACTTCTGTCGGTACTTTCAAAATCCATAGCCGAAAGAAAACTTCAGAATGTTATATAAACAACTGTAAACGATAAGATTAAGTCTTAGTTATTACAGATTAGAGTTCACAAATTATACTACCCACTTATCTAGCATTTCCTGTACGATATCTTCATCATGTAAATGAGTGTAGATATCTTTGATATCGTTTCCTTCTGCATGTCCCATTATCCGCTCAGCTATACCGTCCCTAATACCTCTTTTCGCTGCTATGGTTCGGAAAGAGTGCCTGGCTCGATGGAAAGTCATTGTCTTTTCTATTTTAAGGTCTTTCATTATTTCTTTCAGGTATCGGTTAGTCGGCTGATTGGTCAGAGGGGCGAATATCTTTTGAAAGGATTCACCATCACCAAGTAGTTTGACAACAGCAGGCGAAACAACTGGTATTTTGTAGGGTATATTCGTCTTTGTACGTTCATTGCATAGCAATGGGTATGTTTCTTTAGATTTAAGTTTTATAGGCTTTAAATCGCCGTATGTTACTTCTGAAAATTCGGCAAAGGATAAAGAGGTATAACAGCTAAATAGAAATTCCCGTAAAACTTCTTTCTTGCCTTCCTTGTATTTATCTTCTTCATATGCTTTTTGCAAGATTTTCAACTCATCTTCGGTCACAACGTCACTATTTTGTGCTTTGATACTTTTCTTTATTTCAAATTTTTCATAAGGGTTCTTTTCTATGATTTCTTTATCAATAGCCAAGCCAATAAGAAACTTAAAGTTAGCATGTTTCTTATAGATGGTGGACTGTTGATTGCCAACCTCTATTTCGTGGTTATGGAAACGTTGAATGTACTCTAATGTAATTTCATTAAATGAAAGACTTGATTTCCATTCTTTCATCGTATTGATAAGTTTGTAGTAGTTCGATATTGTTCCTGATGCACGGGAAGCTTTAAGTAATTCTATTTCTTTTTCAATAAAAATATAGAAATCTGTATTTCCATAATTTTGGTCTTTTAATTTACCTATAAATTCACGGACAGGGAGAGGTTTTAAATAATTCTCAATTATGATACCATCTGCTTTGTGGTACATCTTTTTAATTAGTTCATTATAAAAAAGGAAGCGTTGATCACCGGACAATACAGCAGATCTCTTTTCACTCCAATGTTGGGGCAAGACAGAAATATTCAGTCCGATAAAAGTACATTTTCTATAAGCTGTATAACGAAGACAAACTTGATGTTTACCTTCTTTTGTAACATCGTTGTTACGGAGAAGAATTTTTAAGGTCGCTTTCATATTGCACATCGTTTTTTCGTCTAACAATTGTACAACAAAAGCTGAAAATCTATGAAATTTATCCTTTCAGTCCTTCCACCACAGAGGACGTAAGTGTTTGTAAAAGAGAAGGAATAGAAGTTTTATTTCTATTCCTTTAATTTATCCAGAGGTTCCTGGCGGAGCTTTGAGCTTTGATGTAACCTATTTATTTTCAAAGAAATAGTTCAATTTTTCGTTTGCTACTGTAAAACAAATGTAAAACAGTGGGTTTTTACATTTATACGCTACAAAGATAATCATAATTATCATATATACAAAGAGTTACGGTAGTTTTTAGTTCGAATACCAAAGAAACCCTATTGTGATTTTATTTTACTTATAATCAGCTAGTTGAGGATGTTGTTTTTGTCACTGTAAAACAAATTGAAAATTACATTTTTACTAGCGATGCCAAAAAGAGTGTAAAATCACTAATATCTTCATTTACGCTAGCTTTTTCTAGAGCAGCCATATATTCCAGACGCCTTTCTACCGGAATGATTGTCCAGTCATAGCCTCCTGAAATGAACATTGTGTTCATTAAAAAACGTCCGATCCGTCCATTCCCATCCATATAGGGGTGAATATATACAAAAATGAAATGCCCCAAAACGGCACGTACCCTTGCATCCGGTTCATTATTCAATAACTCAAAAAGCACAGGCATTGCATCTCTTACGGCTTCAGGGTTTAATGGAGTGTGCATGGAACCGCGGATATAAACCTGATTTGTCCGGTATCCAGCTAAATCTGTTGGTTTTAATAATCCGATAGCTACGCTTGGAGCAAATAACTCACGATACCAAATCCTATGTCCGTTGTCGGCTACTTCTCCTGGACTCACTCCCTCTAGTATTTTCGCTACACTTTCCTTTACTGCCTGAAAGGCTTGCCAGTAACCTCTAGCTGCCATCGCATTACGTTGTTCTGAATCAGTAGCATCTTCATCGGGCTTCCAGTTTCCACTCCTTACTTTTTCAATAAGGTCGTCTGTAACCTTATACCCCTCAATGGATAAAGAATGATAGGCATCTAGTTTATACTGTGCTTCTATCTCGTTCATACAGGCATTGATGTCTGTATGTATATGTTCTGTTTTTGGCAAATGGTCGATAACAACCTCGCGCATTTTGTGCCACATAAGTTTTAACCGTACAGCATAAGGCGAAGATGCTCTCGAATAAGTGATACCACTTGGCTCAGTAAAAGGATCTTCCTCTCGGATATCATAACCTAGGCTTTTCATTGTATTGATGATTTCATCCGCTGCTATTGTATTCCCTATATTACGAAAAGCTCCGGCAAGTCTTCCTGCTTTAACCGTTTGTCCTTTTTCAAGCACTATTCTCAATACATCGGAAATATCGGAAACTAATGATAAACAGGTACGGGCAGCTACGCTGTCCATCCTGAAAAAATCAGGACTGCATTCTAATAATGCTTCCGGCAACGAGTAGATGTTGAGCCCGAATTGAGGTTCTTTATATATACTTCCTGCTACAGAGGCTTTCAAATCAAATAAAGAAGTATTGTACGGCAATTGTATCAGGTTATTTGACCCTTGCATAGAACGTATAATAATTTGTCTGGGGACCGTACTGATTCCACTGTATATAGACAACGATTGCTCTGGAGTTAAACACCATTCCACACCAAATCGGATAGAAGCATATTTTGCCACAAAATACCAAAATGAAGTGTACCAACTAGTAGTATCTCCTGGTGCACTATCCGGACGAGATGTAATATACCAACCTCGGACAACTTCCTGAAGGAAACCATTATTCACAAGTCGGTTCAGATGAACTCTTGATATGTCAGAAGATTTCACAATGGCTAATCCATTTTTATTTTGGAATTGCTTTAATATGGTTAGTGAATCTGCTAATCTTTCCTGTATTGTTGCCATACTGTTTATATTATCATCATTAATTATTCTACTATCTGTATATTCATCAGTGTCTTTGCAAGTATAACTTGTTGTATTGTTGCAAGTATTACGTGATGTACTATTGCAAGTGTAATACGTTGTGCTGTTACAAGTGTTAAGTGTAAAAGTAATATTTCCTTTCCATCTACCATTATTTTTGAAAACCTATTTTTGAAAATTTTATTTATACAGATTTTATCACCGCAAAATAAAATTAAATATACTTCTATTTTTTCGATAAACAATTTTGTTTACTGAATGAATAGTATTATATTTACACTATAAAATAAATAAGCCATGTTACCAGAGATAACCAAAATAAGAGGCGTACATCCGGGAGCAGTTCTCAGCCGGGAGTTGAGAAAGAGAGGATGGGAAAGTAAGCAGTTTGCTCTTTCTTTGGGTGAGTACCCTCAGACGATCAATGCGATCAGCAAAGAACGCAGAGGTATTAATCCTGCCTTGTCGATTAAGCTAGGTCATGCTTTAGGTACGGATGAAGAATATTTCATGTTACTTCAGGCGTATTATGAAATTGAGAAAGAACGTAAAGCGTTATTAAGAAATCAGCAAAAGCCTGATTTAAGCAAAATTCGCAATGTTTTATTCTGGGACACAGATATTAGTAAGATTGACTGGCAAAAGCAAAAGAAAGCAATTATTCGGCGATTTTTTGAACGAGGCAATGATCTTGAAATAAAAGAAATAATTTCTTTCTATGGTAGAGATATAATAATGGAAGAGCTAAACACTATTCCTCAATTTTTACCTTCATTAGCTGAAAATGTAGAAAAATATTTAGGCATCAATATTATCCCGACAAATGAGATCAAATAACTTACATACTGAAACTGTTTCCAGAACCCTATTGGATGTCTTGAACAAATTGATGAAACTGAAAATTCTGGCTCCCTTTCGGCTTGTTGGTGGTACAGCATTAAGTTTACAGTTAGGGCATCGGATGTCTGTAGATATTGATTTGTTTACCGATGCTGAATATGACAGTATCGATTTTCACGCAATAGATAAAAAGTTGCAAGAAACATTTCCTTTTCTTGAGATGCAATATGCAGGTAACGATAGCTTTGGTAAAAGTTATTATATAGGTAAAAATAAAGATGATCTTGTAAAGGTCGATTTGTTTTATACGGACTCATTTATTCGCCCCATTATAGATATTGATTCTATTCGGATGGCTACTATTGAAGAGATTTCGGCTATGAAAATGGAAGTCATTGGGCAAAATGGCAGGAAGAAAGATTTTTGGGATGTCCACGAATTAATGGAACATCTGAGTCTCGAACAAATGATGAGGCTTCATGCTGAACGTTATCCTTATTCTCATACGCAAAAGGAGCTAAAAGAAAAATTGATTGATTTTCAATATGCTGATGCTGATTTTGATCCGAAGTGTTTAAAGGGTAAATATTGGGAATTAATCAAAGAAGATATTATAGAAATGGTAGATAATCGTTAATTATTCAATTGATCTATAGTTAATTGATTAGTTTTCAACCAGAAATCTAAAGATCATCTCCTTTCACATACGACTCATAGAGATAATCAGGGCTTTCGTGCCGAAATTTCGTCTTTTTCACTCGTGGGCTTATTCGGTTCGCTTTTAAATAGGAATGCTGGAAAACGAAAATAGTGATGTAAATTCGTCATAATAATAACAAAATGAAGAAAGCATATAAATATAGAGGAGGTATAGGTACATTTGATAAGGACGGGCAATCTATTTTTGAGAGGGATATTAATACTCTTGCCAATAATCAAATCTACCTCCCTACTAAAGTTGAATTGAATGACCCAACGGAGGGGTTTTATAATGATAATTCTGTAACTTCCTTGCTGAATTTCTTTAATGAATACTCAAAAGAGGTTAAAGACCAATATAGCGGACTTCTTGACAAGTTTTCTCAAGTAGGAATTTATTCATTGAGTAATAATATTGACAATGAATTATTATGGGCGTATTATGGAAGTGGTCATTATGGATTTGCAATAGAGTATGATATTGATTTGTTGAAAGAATCTTTAAATCATAATAGGTATTTCCAATTTATATTTGACTTTGATGTTGATTATGTGAATAATATTCCTAAAGCAGACGTATCAATACTCCAAGGTAAAGATATTAATCATACTCTAAAAATATATTTAGGTTCAAAATCATTCTCTTGGGAGCATGAAAAAGAATATCGTCTAATCGTTGATGGAAAAGGGTTGTTTGATATTGATTATAGAGCTGTTACAGGCATTTACTTCGGATTTAGAATGCAGGATACAGAAATTGATTTGATAATGAGCCGCTTAAAAGGTCGAGGGTTGAAATATTATAAAATGGATTTAATAGAACAATCCTATAAATTTAGACCAAAAGAAATACAAGATAAATATATTGAAGCTCCTAAATATATTGCGAATAATCTATCCTATAATCTTGAAGACCTTCTAATAACGGAGGACTTTTTGGGGAAAGAAGCATATATCTATAAATATAAACTTATTGAAGCAATTGAGATGGTAAAATATGAACCTCTAATTAATAAGATTTATATTGCTACTATTGGTATGGATTCAGGAGAACCTATATTTAAAATATTTGCTTATACAAATTCAGGAACTCCTCCAACCAAAGCTTTTTTCTTTAAATTGGGAATAAATGGAGAACTTATAAAAATTGATAGTAATTAAAAACGAGATAAAAATGACTCATGATGAAAAGTTAGATGCAATTCTGCATGGATTATTATCCCGAATCAGAACGAGAATAGAGAATGAGGGGATGGATGATGAGAGATTGACCATGCAATTTATCTGTAATGCTCTTTTTGAGAAGAAAGGACATGAACTTTGGGAAACTGAATTTTTAGAAAGAAGATTGCTTTCAGATGGTCTCATTGAACTAAAATCTTTTGGAAATAAAGAGCTCCCCGCAATAACGGATTTAGGAATTAAATTTATTCAAAATGGAGGATATAAAAATGAGCGATTCGATAAAAGTATAGAAAAGGAACTTCGTATTCAGAATTTGAAAAATGCGAAACAAAGTCAAATTGCTCTTGTGATTTCAATCATATCTTTGTTATTATCTGCCATATACACTATTGCTGCGATACTCAAATAATAATTGTAATTCCGTACCTCTCGCCGTACCTCCAAAAAATAAAAAACTCATAAAGCATTTTAAATAAACTACTTAGGAGTTTTTCGTGAGGTTTTGGCGGAGATTTTGATTCTGGTGTAATCTGTTATCCTTAAGCCTGCTTTTCTTTTAAACCCCTCGAATTCGAGAGGTTTAAAACTAGGATTATATAAACTCTCCCATATTCCTGTTGTGAATCCAATTGCCAATAGCAATATTCGGCTCGTTGATTTTGTATTTTCCAATATCCGCAAGGGAAATGTAATCGGAAGTAACAACCTGAATAATAACTCTTATTCTAGTATCTTTAACATCAATCTTTGCCGTATTTTGAATTTTCACAAGAAACAAATAAAATAAATCTATTTAGTAGTCCCAATAATACTTTTGGACTCATAATATTTAATCTGGTCTTTTAATTCCTGCATATCTTTCTTTATGGAATCAGTCATCGGAATATTATGTTTGCTGATGAAAGAAGAAAACTTTTGCAGTTCCTCCTGTACTTCCATCTTACGTGTACTGTAATAATAAGTCGATGTAAAATCAAACTCATCCTTTGTCATCAACAGTTTAGATATATCCTTAGGAGTCGTTTCGTCCGTAATGTCGATTCTTGTCTCCAGTAGTGAAGAAATATATTCCAAATCTTTCTCATCAGGGCTGTATTGTTTATTCAGCACATCAAAGTATGAATTGAATTTCTTCTCCTTTGCATCCCATTCCAGTTTTACCATTCCAAACCCATGAATAGAATAGGCTAGTACCTTTTTCATCAAGCCGTATAATTCCTCTTTACCTACCTTGATATATTCTATGGCATCATCCGAATAAGAATCAAAGAAATAAGCAGGCTCAACTTTAAAGTATTCGGAGATAGCCAACAGTGTGTCTATTTTAGTGGAGTTTGTCTTAATGAGCTTATGCAGGCTTTGTTCGGTCATTCCCAAATCTAATGCGGCTTGCTTCATTGTCACGTTGTTCTTTTCGCACAACTCACGAATCTTAACTAAATGAACCATAAAGTATAATTATTATTAAATACTAAACTATTTGTTTAGTATTTATATTTTATTGCTAATTTTACAATGTAAATATAGATAATAAAATTTAGTATTTAAATAATAATCATTTTTTTCTAATTAAAATTTTGTTTTATGGAAACAATCATTGTAACAACGGAATCTTCGATTGAGAAGATCATTGAAAGGGTTATCGATAAGAAGATGCCCAAGTCTGTGGAAACGGCTATAGAGAAAACCTATAGTATTAATCAGGTAGCCAAGATGCTCCGAAGGTCACACAAAAAAATATCGGACCTAGTAGCATCGGGTATTTTAAAGAAAACCCCTGATAACAGGATTCATGAGAGTTCTATCAGGGAGTACAATCAAAAGTAATAGGTACAACAAAAGTTGAAATCTATGAAGTCCTTTTTCATCCACCACATGAGAAAGTTTTATAACGCCATAAGCGTATGGCGTTATTTTTTTCGAACGATCAATTGAGTTAACTGGATCGATAAAAGTGACTTTATCAATTCCTTATCTAAACTACAATCAAATAACTTTTTAGTATAAATTAATTAAACTCATTAAACTATGTCAACCAAAACAACGCCCACCTCTTTGACAGGCAAAGATCAATTAGCTAAGTCGAACAACAACACTCTGTCCGATGAAAACAAACTGTCTAATCAGCCTGATAATGCCAGTACAGAAACCAAAGGCAATACACCCACTGAACAAGCTGTACCAAGTTCAGCAAGTATGCCAAGTCGTCTAAGCACCAAACAGAAGAAAGCCAACTTAGAAGAATACCGCAGCCTGTTTTTAGAAACCCCAAAAATTACAGACCGAAAAACTGTTTTTATCAGCGGTAAACTTCGAGACCTTTTGGATGAAATCGCACGCAAACTCGGAGACCGAAAGATGAGCGTCTCAGGACTACTCGAGAACATGGCACGCCACCACCTCCAAACCTATGAAGAAGATCTCGAAATGTGGAAAAAACTATAAGATAAGCCTATAGTAAACTCTGTAAAGTGTATACACTGTATAGCACAATTCTCAAAATATCAGTAGGATGAACCATTTATCGAAAGTGGAAGAAGCAAGTTTGTGTTTCGGGCATACCGAAACCACTTGCTCCCCACTTTCCCGATGGTCTGGGGAGTTCATCCCGCTGGTCTAATTTTTTAATTTAAGCATATAACACAATGAAAGCAACAAATACAACCAATACTAAAAATAAGTCTGACAAGTTCAAAGGCGGTCGTCCCGCATTAGGGGTCGGACGCAAAAAAACATACCGTATCAATCTGAAACTCGATACTCAAGAGTACTATACCCTACGGGCTAAAATGCTTCAGGCAGGAATAAAAACCAAAAGCGATTTTGTTCGGGAATGTATCCGCAACGCCTGTGTAAAAGCACGCCTGACAATAGAGCAGACAGACTGTATCCGTAAGCTCTGCGGTATGGCAAATAACCTGAACCAACTCGCTTATCAGGCAAACAAACAAGGCTATTTTTCAGCCTCAAAAGAGTGCATATTACTTGTAGAAAAGATCGACAACCTTATAAACAGTATTGAAAATGATGGCTAAAATAACAAGCGGATCTGATTTTAAAGGGGCGGTCAATTATATTATGGATGATAAAAAAGATGCTAAACTGATTGCAGCTTCAGGTGTTCGGTATAAAGATAAGGACTCCATTATACGAAGTTTTATCTGCCAATCCCGATTGAATCCGAAGAAAGTAGTATGCGTAGGACACGTTTCATTGGACTTCTCGGCACAGGATAAAGACGATCTGACTAACGAAAAAATGCTGAAAATAGCAGGAGAATATTTACAGAAGATGAAAATTGTAAATACCCAGTATATTATTGTACGGCACTTTGACAAGCCACATCCGCATATACATATCTGTTACAACCGAATCGATAACGATGGAAAAACCATCGAAGACGGTAATGAGAGAAGACGCAGTACGGCTATCTGCAAAGAACTTACAAAGAAGTACGGTCTTTATTTCGCTTCGGGTAAAGAGAATGTAAACCTTCATAGGCTGAAGGAACCCGACAAATCAAAATACGAGGTTTACGGAATACTCTCAGAGCATGTTCCCTTATGTAAAAACTGGCAACAATTAATAGATGTCCTGAATAAAAAAGGGATTCAGGTCAAGTTCAAGTACAAAGGGGAAACAGACGAGATACAAGGTATCACCTTCCTGAAGAACGGTTATTCATTCAACGGCTCTAAAGTAGACAGGATGTTCAGTTATTCCAAAATAAACAATCAATTGGAATACAATAATAAATCCGATCAAAGGCAGAATCGGCAAACCCAATATCAAGGTACAAGCTCCAACAGCAATACGTTTGAATCTGCTCTGGAAGATATAAAAGGTAGCGGTCTTATAAATCAGCACGGAGAGGATTTTGAGGAAATCGAATTTGCCCACCGTATGCAATCCGAGGAGAAGGAAAGACAATGGAACAGTAAGAAAAAAAAGAAAAGCAAAGGAATCGGATAAAAAACTTTTATAAAATCAATTTAATATTTACATTAAAACAGTAAGATTATGTCAAGCGATACACCTACATACATCATGTTCGAGGAGATCAAAGATATGCTAAAAAAGATAGTGCAGAAAAACGATCAACAAGAGAAACAGGAAAAACAGCACCATCAACCCATTATTCAGGTAGACACTACCCGGATAGAATCATTGATTGAAAATATCAAACCACCCGAAACGGATAATCAACCGCTTTGGGATAAACTGGAACAGATAGAGCAAATCTTAAAGAATCCCCCGAAGCAAACACTCTATCACATGGTTTTACTGGATATAAAATCTTCGTGGGTAGCCTGTACCTTGATTAGTCTGTTTCTGCTGTTGATTGTGGCAGTATCTTATATTTATAAGCAACATGAGAAGATCGACAGCCTTTCGGATAACGATATTAAATACAGGCATATCAAGGCAGCTCAAGGTATCGATTCTACTAAAATTCATCGGATAGAGAATATCTTTACATACAACAGGGACGAGAAGGCTGTAAAAGATTTCCGAAAGAATGTGGAGGAATACGAACGGAAGGTAATAGAAAGAGTTCAGAAGCTGGAGCAGGCTGAATTTAAGGAGCTGGAGGCGAAACAGCTGAAGGAGGAAGCAGAGGGGTTGTAAACTGAAAAAGTAAAATAAGGAAAAAGAAATTCAGCGTGCCAAAAATGGCACGCTGAATTTGTAAATACCCATTTAATAAAAAGAGAAAAAGTAGATGTCATCCTTGGTAATTTTAATCCATAAGAAATATATGAGATATTTATTAATTATATTTTGAATATACCTGACACAAATGTACAATTATAAAAGAGATGGTATTTTTTTGTTAATTTAAGACATTTTGACAGTATCTCGATTTGGTATAAATTTTGTTATATCAAACAAAAGATTAATACCTTAAGGCAGTGCGAATTACTACACCTGATGAAAAATGATGTTATTTTTTTCAAGCAAAAAAATAATTAGGCATTTCGGGTATATTAAAAATACTAGCAAAGTGATAGATTATATCCTTAACAAGTTTGACTTTCTTCGCCAGCATAAAAAAGATGTAACAACTATAAATTCGTAAAATGCATATGAAATATGAATGATTTAACAAAATCGGAGTTTTTATCTTTTCTGTATTCAGAAAAAGAAAGGGTTAATTCAAATTTTAGCCGACCAGGCTGGAGCAATTGGGCAATAGGAGGTTCATTAGTTGGACTGATAGTTTATTTATTTGATTTTATGACAACGCTTGACGATGTCATAAATTGGGAAATAGTTTTAATGTTATTTATTACTTTGTTGTCGTTCACATTCATTGCTATTATGGCTTATCAAATGATCTTCCCAAAAGAAGAGATATATTATCCTAATAGGATAACAACACTATGGAACGAGTATCCAATTTTAGAATCGACAATCTCAGGTTTGTCTTTTTTAGTTATATTTATTTTACTCCTCACTATGCATAACTATTCATGGTTGCTATATATTGTCGGATTTTTATCATTTGATAAGTTATTACCATTATTTTTTTTGTTTTATAAACGAAATAAATTAGTTCCAGCAGGCATCAAATATAATATTATCCCCAATAAAGGTGCTACAGGTTATTTGTTAAAGATAATCTCATTTATAGTATTTATATGTATAATAATATATTCTTCTTGGGATATAATGAACGACATTAAAATATATACCAAAGAAATAAAAGTTGCAACAGTTTTAATTGGTTTTTGGATTTTGATATACATTTTCTTCAAGATAAACTCAACTCCTAACAAAATAGCAAACAACATAGATAATATTATTGAAAAAGTTGTTTATAGTGGTTTTTCTCAGAAAGATGCTATGGAAGAGTTGATGTTTCTAAAATATGGTGGTAGAGTAAATCAAGTTGTAGATAATGATTTGTCAAGCTATTTTTCTGCACTAAAAAGTCTAAATGATGTAAATAGTAATTTGGACATTATTATTAAAAGTATTGATGAGGGCAAGTTGAATCAACAAAACTATATTGAATGGTCAAGATATATAAATTCACAGCGATCTAAATTAAACGATGCGAACTCTAAAGGCGCTAATCTTATTACAAAAATTGAGAAAATATTTTATCTTCCAAATAATGCTAAACATAGTACCGATTTTAGAACACTGCTTGATTTAACAAAAGAAGGACAAGGAAAAATCAGTGATATAATAAGAAAATTTCATATGATTCAAGAGTCTCTTACAGCTTATGAAAATCGTTATAAATGCAGAAAATTAGGAGGAACATGCGAAAACTTGCAATGTAAAAAAAGAGATGATAAGATGTCATTCATCTATGCTTGTAAAGCATACAATATAAAGTATGCACTAAAACTCTTTCTCCATCATAAACTATAGAGTGACCTCTGTCTCAGAGTGATTAATTTAGATAAATAACCTGTAGGTAAATAGATTAGATTATATTCAGCGTGCCATTTTTGGCACGCTGAATATGTAAATACTGATTTAATAAAAAGACACAAAGTAAATATCGTCTTTCGTCCTTTTTATGGAAATGAAAGAGTCAGGTAATACCCAACAACTGAGAGTATAGTCATAATCGTACTGATCATGTAGATAAGTAATATAGTTGTCCATCTCGTCTAAGTTATCAAGGAAGATATAGGAGGTATTACAGTTCTTGTTTTCATCAAAGGTGCAGGAGAGGGTTGCTTTTTCGTCATCGAACAGAAGCTCGATTACATTCTCCGTGATTCCTTTTTCAATATATTCGGCTACATACATCGGATTGTCGGAATAACCTTCTTTGATTTCGTTATGGGATAGCTTTAATACTAAGTGTGCACAGTTTATGAGTCTTGCACAATATTCGGTTGAGCTTGTTTCTTGTGTTGCCATATATATGTCTGTTTAGAGCCTGATAAATTACATATCAGACTGAATTTAGATAATACTATAATATGGGAACAAAAGCTTAAATCAATTTCACGCTTATCTGATCAAAGGCTATTTACCAAGTATGAACTGACAAAGCAAATAGAAACAATACGAGATACCGACATTCTTTTGGTCTTGTAACTACAAATATAGAATAATATAGAATATGTTAATCCTCTTTTTCGATTTTTACTTATCTTTATCCTTTCACTAAAATAATGCAAATTTGTTCCATGAAAAAGTCGATAGCTTATCTGCCTAAACATAAACAAGAAGATTTGAATTTTCTTGTACAGGAGATTAATAAACGCTTACCCCAAGCCGAAATGATAATCCTTTACGGCAGTTATGCAAGGAATGAGTTTGTAGACTATGACGAGAGGGTCGAGTTTGGAATAACAACTACCTACATGAGCGACTATGATATACTGGTCGTTACAAGTGGAATAGCCGACAAGAATGCAGGGCATATATTGGATAATATAGATGATCTGTATTACAAGGATCCTGACAAGCAAACTCCTGTAAACTTTATAAATGACGATATTAAGAAGCTTAATAAGGACTTGGAAGAGGGTCGCTATTTCTATACACAAATTAAAGAGGAAGGTGTAATGCTTTATGACAGTGGCAAGTTTAAACTTGCCCGAAGAAGAAAACTAAACTTTGATGAAATAAAACAGCAGGCTCAGGAATACTTTAATGACAAGTTTGATAATGCAAATGGCTTTTTGAGAAATTCTAGGCATGCATATAATGACAATGATTATAAATTAGCTTCATTTCTTTTACACCAAGCATGTGAAAACTATTATTACTCTATTCGTCTGGTACATACTCTAAAAAGCAATAAACAACATAATCTTACGAAGCTTACTTCTTCTGTAAAACGGTACTCGCCCGATTTGGCTACAGTCTTTCCTCTTAATACAGTGGAAGAGAAACGGCTGTTCAATCTTATCAAAGCGGCTTATGTAGAGGCGAGGTATAATCCCAAATTCTTGGTGACGAAGGAGGATATTGACGCTCTTATTCCAAAGGTAGAATTGCTGAGGGATATAACTAAACGTATCTGTGAGGTAAAGATTGGGGAGTATGGGGAGATGGGGTAAATAAAAACCAATGAATGAGTACTAGCTTAAATAAAAACATAACATTTTTTTAGTAACAAAAAGGCTATATCGTTTCAAATTAAAAAACCGTATTGCCACCACCTACATACAATAGGGGTTGATTAATGTTGTACATTTGTCTGAATAATATAAAAATCCATTAAATATAAATATAAATTAAATCATGTCGGAAGAACAAAAACGGTTACTAGAACAACAACTTTGGAATATAGCTAACACTCTACGCGGCAAGATGGATGCCGACGAATTTCGCGATTACATACTCGGATTTATTTTCTTCAAATACTTGTCCGAAAAACAATATATGTACGCCAACGAATTGCTCGAAAGCGAAGACGTAACAGACTATCGTCTGCTAACTGATAAAGAAGCCTTAGAAGCAATAAAAGACGAATCGCTTGAAAAACTGGGTTATTACCTCCCGCCTTGCGACCTCTTCAGCTCGCTGGCACAAAAAGGACAAGCAGAAAAAGATGGTAAAAGTAACTTCATCATCGAAGACCTTCAACGCATACTCAACGAAATAGAGCAGAGCACAATGGGGACAGATAGTGAAGATGACTTTAACAAGCTGTTTGAAGATCTTGACCTCAACTCTACCAAACTAGGACGAAGTGCCGAAGCTCGTAATGAAATTATAGCCAAAGTACTTACACACCTCGATGCCATAGACTTCGAATTATCAAATAGTAAATCGGATGTGTTGGGCGATGCTTATGAATACCTGATCGGAAAATTTGCATCGGGAGCAGGCAAAAAAGCAGGCGAATTTTATACACCACAACCTGTATCAAAAGTACTGTCTAAGTTAGTAACTACAGGCAAAAAACGTCTTCGATCGGTTTACGATCCCACATGTGGATCGGGTTCTTTGCTTCTGCGTGTTGGTAAAGAAGTAGAAGTAAGCGAATACTATGGACAGGAACTCAACCGTACCACCTACAACCTTGCACGCATGAATATGATTCTGCACGGCGTGCATTACAGCAAATTCAATATAGAACAGGAAGATACCCTTGTCGATCCTCGCCACTTGGAGAAGCGATTCGAAGCCATTGTAGCCAATCCGCCATTTTCGGCACAATGGAAAGGCAAAGACAATCCGCTAAACAATACCGATGACCGATTTAGCCAATACGGCAAACTTGCTCCATCGTCTAAAGCCGATTTTGCGTTTGTGCAACACATGATTTATCAACTTGCCGACAACGGAACTATGGCGTGTATTCTTCCTCATGGTGTACTCTTTAGAGGAGCATCCGAAGGAACAATACGTCAATACCTTATCGGAAACCTTAACTACCTTGATGCCGTGATAGGCTTGCCTGCCAATATATTTTATGGTACATCTATACCCACTTGTATATTGGTATTGAAAAAATGCCGTATATCGCCCGACGATATTTTATTTATAGACGCGTCGGCTGATTTTGTGAAAGAAGGAAATCAAAATACATTGACAGATGAGCATGTAGATAAGATAGTAGATGCCTACCGCCAACGTGTGAATATAGACCGATACAGTTATGTAGCACCACTGAGTGAAGTAGCTGAGAATGACTATAACCTCAATATTCCCCGTTATGTAGATACTTTTGAAAAAGAAGCAAGTATTGACCTTGCCGAAGTAAGCCGACGGCTGAAAGAGATCGATATACAGTTGGGAGAAACGGATAAGTGTATAGCTGATTTTTGTCGTCAACTGGGAATAAACACACCATTCTAAAAAAATAGGAAACAATATGACAGCAACAAAAAAACAGCGTGTGCCTGCCTTACGTTTTCCAGAGTTTAGAGAAGGATGGGAAGAAAAATCGATTGGAGCAGTTACGGATAGATATGTAAATTCAGTCGAAGTAAATGAAGAGGAATGGTATAGGGAGATTGGAATAAGATCACATGGTAAAGGGATATTTCATAAAGAATTAATAAAAGGAGAAAGCTTAGGGAACAAAAGAGTTTTTTGGATAAAAGAGAACGCATTTATTGTAAATATAGTCTTTGCATGGGAACAGGCTGTTGCTAAAACGACTATCAATGAGGTCGGATTTATTGCTTCTCATCGTTTTCCGATGTATCTCCCTAGAAAAGGGCAATCATCTACGGATTATTTATTACATTTTTTCTTAACAAGAAAAGGTAAAACATTATTAGAGTTGGCTTCTCCCGGTGGAGCCGGTCGCAACAAAACATTAGGACAAAAAGAGTTTGAAAAAACAAGTTTTTATCTACCTAGTCTCTCAGAGCAGCAAAAAATAGCAGAATTCCTATGTTTGGTAGACAAGCGTATCGAATTGCTAAAGGAAAAGAAAAAGAATCTAGAAGCCTATAAAAAAGGAGTAATGCAACAAATATTTTCACAAACGCTCCGCTTTAAGAACAAAAACGGAAATAATTATCCGAAATGGGAAGAAAAGAAGCTGAGAGAAATTCTTATTGAGCATAAAACGAAAAATAATAATAAGCATAAGATCGAAGAGGTTTTTTCTGTAGCCAAACATCAAGGAGTTATAAATCAAATTGAGCATCTAGGACGTTCGTATGCAGGAGAAGACACCTCTAATTACAAAGTTGTATATCCTAACGATGTTATTTATACGAAAAGTCCAACAAGCGATTTTCCTTTCGGTATTGTTAAGCAAAACAAA
The DNA here is from genome assembly GCF_011299335.1 of Dysgonomonas sp. HDW5B. GTDB lineage: Bacteria > Bacteroidota > Bacteroidia > Bacteroidales > Dysgonomonadaceae > Dysgonomonas_A. Next base: position 407,519 of record NZ_CP049858.1, on the reverse strand, counting down.
CTAGATAGAACTGGTATTGTTTCAACTCTTTATGCTGTTTTTAGACCTAAGAGTCAAAACATAGGTTATATTTTGGATTCTTATTTTTTGTCTCCTGCTAATACTTACAATTATTTAGTTCCATTAGTGCAAAAAGGAGCAAAAAACACCATGAATATAAGTAATAACGATTTCTTGGATGGAGCAGTAATACCTTTGCCTGTCGATGAAGAAGAGCAGCAAAAAATTGTCGATTTTCTATCAGCTATAGATGACCCTATCTCACTTTCTAGCACTCAGATAAAAGAAAGCAAAAACTATAAAAAAGGACTTTTGCAACAAATGTTTGTATAAGGCTATGGAGATAAAGAATGAAAAATATTTACTAGAGCAACTATTACATAATGGGCTTGATTTTATAGATGAGTCAATCTTAAATTATGATAGTGGTAAACAGAAATATTCGATTATTCATTTTACATCTGCTGTTGAAGTACTTTTAAAATATCATATTGCTCACAAAGATTGGAAAGATATAATACTGGAGTCCAAGAGGAAAAAAATTACAGAAGCCAATCTAGAATTAACGGTTTTATTAGATGGGGAATATCCAACAATAAGTATATCAGACTGTATTAAAATATTAGGAGAGGAGTTAAATAACAAGGGGATACATTTTAGGAAATTAGCCAAAGAACGAAATAATGCGGTTCATTTCTTTTTGGATAATACCAAATCGGAGGTGTTACATTACGATGTTTTTGAAGACATAAGGAAATTACTGAGTGAACTACCTGATACAAAGAAAATACTACTAGATAAACGCTTACGCTCAATAGCACAATTGGTAAAGAGATCAGCAGGAGAGAAACTAGATAATCTTATGTGGCTTTTGGAAGAAAAGCAAAAGCTCACAAAAGAAAAAATCACGCAAACTGAACTATTTCTAAAAGGCATATGTCTGAAATTCTATGAAGAGGACATTCCTACATTATTTGACAACCAATCTATCGAAGTAGTTAACCTTAAGGACGTTTGTTCAATATCATTTAACCAAGAGACGGAAAATAGTTATCCATTAAAATTATATTCTGGCAATTTTTATATTGATACACTCAATAATAATAAAGGAGTACTTATGGCTTATCTCACACCTAACAACACTTTACTAAGAGAAATGTTAGAAATCATAGTAATAGTGAATCAAAGGCAGTTTAGCAAACTAAGTATAGGCTCAATACTGCCAAGAATTTCAATTCATGATATAGGAAATATCCGTATTAGGTATATACCCCTAAGCCTTCAAGTAAAATTTATTGGACTCTATAATTGTGTCAATTCGAAAATCAACTTGCTCCAAAGGCAATCTGAATTATTATCAGACCATCAAATTGCATTAAAGAACAAATTATATATCTAAACTATGGCAAAAACAAATGGAAATTATGGAATAGTTTATGTGTTGGTCAACCTTGCCATGCCTGGGCTTGTCAAAATAGGTATGACCACCCGCAACGAAATAGACAGTCGATTACGAGAATTGTATAGCACGGGAGTACCCTTGCCATTCGAATGCAGGTATGCGTGCTTGGTGGAAGTTTCAGATTGTGGCAAGGTGGAAAAAGCATTACACAAAGCATTCTATAAAAACAGAATAAATACCAGCCGTGAATTTTTCGACATCGACCCCGAACAAGCTATTGCCATTCTTGAATTGCTGGACAAAAGAGAAATAACCAACGAAGTAGTGGAGGAGTTGGCAAATGATATTACCCTTGCCGATAAAGTGGCTGCCGAGAACTTCAAAAAGAAACGTCGCCCACCACTAAACTTCCGCGAGATGGGTATTCCCCGAGGAGCTAAGTTACAGTTGATAGACGACCAAAATATCGAAGTAGAAGTATGTGGTGACCGTAAAATACTGTTCAATGGCATCGAAACTTCATTGACTGCCGCCACAAAAGAACTGCATCATATTGATCATGCTTTGCAGCCAACTCCCTACTGGACATACAAGGGAAAAAGCTTAAGCGATATTTATAATGAAACATACACAACAGAGGAGGAGTAGATATGCAAACAGGTAAAAATACAATGAGAGGACTATTTGATGGTTCTAAAATATTCAATATCCCTATTTATCAAAGAGCTTACTCATGGGGAGAACAGCAGCTAACAGACTTTCTAAATGATATTGTAAATCAAAGACATGATAATTTGGAAGGAAAAGAAAGGCAATATTTTTTAGGAACTTTCTTATTTCATAAAGTTGGTAAGGTCAAAGATTTTCAACAATATGATGTGATAGATGGGCAACAGCGACTAACAACATTTGCCATATTCATACTATCTCTTCTTTCAGAGTTGGAATCTAGATGCTCCGATTTAGCTACACCAAGACAAAAAAGGACATATATAATAGATGAAGACTTCGTGAAATTAGTTTTGTCAAATGAAGATAGTGCTTTTTTTAAAGCATACATCATTGAAGATAATAGTCCAATTAACATAGAATATACTTCCCAGAAAAAATTAATATTTGCAAAAGCTTTTTTCAGAGAAGAATTTAAAAAATTAGATATTGCTATTCTGAGTAAATTGTTTAATACAGCTACTCAGTCAGAGATATTAATATATGTAGTTGACGAAGTGTCATCTGCAACACAAATATTTGAGTTATTAAATGATAGAGGGAAAAAATTGACAGATTTAGAAGCTATCAAAAGTTTCTTGATGTATAATCTAAATTCTGTTTCTTCTAATCCAGATGATCTGATTAAAGATGTACAAAGTCATTTTAGTAGTGTTTATCGCATAATTGAAAATAATAGATTAAATCCATCCGATGAAATTGATATACTGCGATATCATACAATTGTTTTTAATAGAAATACCGATTTAGGCGGAAAAGAATATCTGAAGCAAAAGATTAGCAAATTAGTTACCGCTGAAAAAGATTATGAAGCAAAAAACTTCATAATCAATTATCCCAAAGAACTAAGAGAGTCATTTGAACTCTACGTGAAGATTAGGTTTAATAAATTGAATTTAAAAGAATTGGATGATCTAATTGAAATAGGTCGAGTTGCTCCATTTTATCCAATGATGATGTATTGTCTATCAGAACAACCCCATCTATTTAAAGATTTAATTGAAGAGTTAAAAAGGTTTACATTTAGAGCTGTGTTTATAGGATTGCGTAGTAACGCTGAAAGTTACATAAATTCAGCTGTTAAGAATAGAGGGGATGATATTTTGGGGATCATCAAACCAATTGTTAGAGATAATTGGTGGAATCTAAATCAACGTGCAGTTGACGTATTAAATTACAATAACTATTATGAATGGCTAAACAAAAACATTATTAAATATATATTGTTCAAATACGAAAATAGTCTCAGAAAAGTCCGTGGATTTTCAGAATTGACAATAGCAAATTATTATGATGATGATTCAAGGACAAAGTTGAACATTGAGCATATTTCGGCACAAAGAGCTAAAGGCATAAATTATGATGACGATTTCATTGAAAACTATGAGCATAGCATTGGTAATTTGGTTATAGATTCAACTGCGTCAAATTCTCGGAAAAACAATGCAAATACAAATCATAAAAGTGAGGAGTTTAAAATGGCTCCTTTAATGTCGCAAAACGAAATCGACACTCAATCTGTAGATTGGACAGATTTAGAAGCAGTAAAACAATACCTAGAAAAACGCAATGCCACTCTGAGAAATTTTATAAAAACAGAGTTAATGAATTAATAAAATGACTGTACCACAAACCGAAGCCGAATTGGAGAAAGGATTAGTTGAGCAACTTGTTTCACTTGGTTATGATTATATAAGTATCAGAAATGAGGATGGCTTATTAGCTAATTTCAGACAACAATTGATGTTGTTTAACAACATACCGTCTTTGTCTGATCGTGAGTTTAACCAAATTCTAAATCAGATGCAGAAAGGTTCTATCTTCGAGAAGGCTAAAACCTTACGTGAGATAATGAGCTATACGAAGGACAATGGCGAAACAGGCTATGTATCTTTCCTCAGTAAAGGGAATACGAAAGAAGAGTGGTGTCGCAATCGTTATCAAGTAACTCAACAAATTACGATGGAGGGTAAATACCAAACCCGTTATGATGTTACACTACTAATCAACGGTTTACCATTAGTGCAAATAGAACTTAAACGTCGTGGTTTAGAACTCAAAGAAGCCTTTGAACAGACAAACCGCTATGAACGCCACAGTTATAGTACAGGAATTGGCTTATTTCAGTATATACAATTATTTGTTATTAGTAATGGGGTAAATACTAAGTACTATGCTAATAATAAGATTGCAGCAAGAACATTTAAACAAACCTTCTATTGGAGCGATACAAGTAATCGATTGATAACGCAGCTACGCGAATTTACATATACTTTTCTCGATACCTGCCATTTGTCTAAGATGCTCTCCAAGTATATCGTTCTGAATCAAACGCATGAGATATTAATGGTCCTACGACCGTATCAGTTTTATGCTGTAGAAGCTATTGTTGATCGGGTAAAGAACACAGACAAATACGGTTATATTTGGCATACTACAGGTAGTGGTAAGACCCTGACCTCATTCAAAGCCAGTCAGATATTAACAGGATTACCGAATATTGCCAAAGTCGTGTTTGTGGTAGACCGTAAAGATTTAGATTATCAGACAACCAAAGAGTTTAACGGTTTTAGTAAAGGCAGCATAGATGGTACTGCAAATACAAAGTCACTGGTTAAGCAATTTGAAGATGCCAATACAAAGCTAATTGTTACGACCATCCAAAAACTCGATGTGGCTATCAAGAAAGAACGCTACAAAAAAGTAATGGAGCAGTTTCAAGACAAAAAACTAGTATTTATTTTTGATGAGTGTCATCGTAGCCAATTCGGAGATACACACCAACGCATTAAAAAGTATTTCCCTGCAAGTCAACTATTCGGCTTTACAGGTACGCCCATTTTTGCAAAAAATGCCTCTGTCAATCAAACAGGTAAGCATACCACCGAAGAGTTGTTCGTTGAATGTCTTCATAAATACGTCATTACAGATGCCATTCGTGATGAGAATGTTTTAAAATTTTCGGTAGAGTATATCAATACTGTAAAAAAGAAAGAAGGAATTGTAGATATAGAGGTAGAGGCTATCGATACTAAAGAAGTGATGGAAGCTCCTCAGCGATTGGAAAACATTGTGGACTACATCATAGCCAATCACAATCGGAAAACGCATAATCGGGAATTTACGGCTATGTTTTGTGTACCATCGATAGAAGTGCTTATAACATATTACGACCTCTTAAAAAAGAAGAAAGACGAGGGCAAACATAATCTGAAAATAGCCACTATATTCTCTTATCGGGCAAACGAAGACGACAAAGAGGCTAAAGGCTTTGTAATGGATGACGAAGAACTTCTGGACGAACCCGAAACACTTTATAAACATTCACGTGAAAAGCTCGATGACTATATTACCGATTATAATAAAATGTTCGGTTCGAACTTTTCTACAAAAGACAGCCTATCGTTCTATAACTACTATAATGATATTTCGAAGAAAGTTAAAAACAAACATATCGATATTCTTTTAGTTGTTAATATGTTCCTTACAGGTTTTGATAGTCCCGCACTTAACACATTATATGTTGATAAAAACTTGAAATATCACGGACTAATACAGGCATACTCTCGCACGAATCGAATATTGAATGAACTAAAATCCCAAGGAAACATCGTTTGCTTCCGTAATCTCAAACCAGCTACAGACGATGCAATAGCTCTTTTTTCGAATAAAGAAGCAAAGAGTGAAATCATTATGCCTCCATATGAAGAATTTGTAAAAGAATTCAACCTTGCAGTTGACGATCTATTAAAGATTGCTCCCACGGTAGATAGTGTTACCTGTTTAGTGGACGAAAATGAAGAGTTCGCCTTTATTACAGCCTTCCGTCAGTTGATGCGATTAAAAAACAAACTGGAGTACTTCTCGCAATTCGATTATGCCGATTTGGCTATGGATGCACAGTTATTTGATGATTACAAAGGCAAATACTTAGATCTTTACGATAAAGTGCGTACAAGTCAGAAAACAGAAAAAGTTTCTATCCTTGAAGATGTAAACTTCGAATTGGAATTAATTCATCGTGATGAAATAAATGTAGCTTATATTCTCCAACTTTTGGCGAAGTTGAAAGGTGAAACACCTGAAGAGCAAGTCCGACTGCGTAAGTCAATAGAAGACTTGATGGCAGGTGATGTAGGGTTGCGTAGTAAACGAGAATTGATAGAGCAGTTTATAAATAACAACTTACTCAAAATAAAGGATGAGGAGGATGTTGAGAAAGAATTTATCAAATTTTGGGACGAAGAAAAGTTATTAGCATTAAAGCAATTGAGTCTCGATGAAAATTTGGATGGAGAAAAACTCCAAAAATTGATAGGTAATTATCTCTTTACGGAAAAAGAGCCTTTACGCGATGATATTATTGATATAATGAATGACCGTCCTAGCCTTAAAGAACGTAAGTCTGTAGCGGAGCGTGTGCTTGACAAGATTAAGAATTATGTTGATACGTTTATTGAGGGAATGTAAGCTACATGCTAACCATATTTTATCAATAATTACTATTACAAAAGTAGATTGAACGAGAAGAAGTATGAAATTTGGCTTTAGTTTTTGTTGACATAGAATAATTATGCCTATTCTTGATGCAATCAAATGATACTATCAGCATGAAGACTCCATATCAAATAACAGCTATAATTCTATCAAAGATAGTGTCTATATCAGAAAAAAACAGTTTTCATTGGAGATAGACGATGATTGAGTTTTTTTTATTTTGGTAAATCTTTGTTAATCATATCAATATCATCCATTAGTAGAGTATATATATTGGATAGAGTTAGTAAAATGTACATTATCAGATCATAAAATAATGCTAAATTTATAGCTGTCAGAGCAAGCATTATCGTATTATTATTACTTATTTTCTGAAAGACGAGGAGAATAATCAATGCAAAACTAATTACAATGATAAACGTAATCTGCTGTACAAAACTTCGAGTAAAATTGCTAAAGCGTATCAGGTAATTTTTAGTGCTATTATCTGTCTTATTCTTAAACCTTTCTATTCGCTGAGATAATTTATCTGGGACAGTAAATAATACACCAAATATTAATGCAGTAAATATACTCAACACGGTCAGTAGCCTATCTATAATGTCTTCTAAATTTATTTCTTTCCAAAAAGTAAGTACACAGATTAAAATTGGAACAAAAATAAATCCTAAATATACTTGAAATTTTGACCTTTTATTTCCGTCAATATCATATAGTAGCGATTTTATTCCGTCTTTAATTATCCTATATATTTGTTTAAATATGTATGTCATCTTAATTTTGGCGTATATGATATCTGCCTTTTAATATCATTCAACATTCCTTTGGTATATTGATGAAGGTCATCCCATTTTGGCAACTGTGAATTGTCCTCTTTCAACGAATCATCTAATGTAATTGTCGGCAATATACTATCTATATTTGCTAATGTTGCATTAGCTCTTTTACCTTCTGAATCTACATAGAAAAGCTTTACCTTGTCTTGAGTTTCATCATAGTCTGTATCAATTGCCTTTATCTGAGATTTTAATACATTCTTATAGTTTACAACTGATATGAAATCTTTAAAGGGTATTTTAAACCGACTGAAGATAGACCTCCTTTTTGCGTGTGTAAATGGATTAAAAACAGGGTTTAAAGGTCGATTTGTATCTCTGTTACGATGAATTACTTGTATTTCGCTAATGTATCCATCTTTCAAGAACCGGTCTATATATTCATCAGGAATACATTTGCTCCACTCTGCTTTGTAACCATTAGTTATGAAATAGTTACTAAGCTGCTCTTTAAATAAAGTCGTACAACCTGTATTTGTGTAACTCTGCACCATTAAAATACCTACATTAGAATCAACAGGTATCCAAATTTTGTAGAAATAATAAAGCGATGTTACATTATCTCCTGCTATTTTGCTTGTCGGTAGGGTTGCATTGTCAGATTGATATACGTCATATTCTATACCTGTTGCACCACCTTTGAATATACCCCAAACTGTATAGTCATTAGAATTATACCCTTTGAATTGGTCGGTAGTTACACTCATTGCTTGTGTATTAACTTTATTGGGCTTAAATGAGGCATTAAAGCCATTTATAAAATCTTCTAAAAAAACTTTCATATAATTTACTTCATCTATTTCTTCAATAGATAAAGTATTTACAAAATCACCAAGTATACATTCATCTTTTTCTGTAATGTATGCAACCCTCTCTTCTCCACGAATTCGTCTTGTAGTTTCCTCTTTTATTTTCTTAAGATTAAAATAATAGATGTCAAGTTTTAATGTGTATCCCATATAGATTATTCTTTAGGTGGTGACGTGTTAAAGGTCTCCATTGTAAAATTTATAGGAAACAAATCTAATAACAATCCATTAAAATCCATACATATATCTTAACAAAGTTATATTATTTATAAACAAAGCATTGGAGTCACGAATAATATAAACATTCCAATAGAAGCAATAAGTGTGATAGCAGTGAAAACTGATATAGTTATAGGGGAAAACAAAAAGATCGTATTACTTATTTCCATAGATGGGAAGAAAATGTAAGGGAATGGTAACCTAATGTTTTTTAATTACTAACTTTCTTTTTCCATCTGCTCTACAAAATAATAGAGATAAGAATAAAACGTCAAGGTCAAGCTCTAAAGAGTTCCGCCGTAAATCTTCCAAGCCTACGGCTAGAGTATTTACGGCGAAAACCTTGTCTTATTTATTCTTATCTTATATGGGGTGTATAGCAGTTTTAAAAAGAAGAAATATATGAAAATATCTTACACCACCCACTTGTCCGCCATCTCCATAATAATATCTTCATCGTGCAGATGGGTGTAAATATCCTTAATGTCATTACCCTCTGCATGCCCCATTATACGTTCGGCAATACCGTCTCTAATGCCCCTTTTAGCAGTAATAGTTCGGAACGTATGTCGGGCTCGATGGAAGGTTATTGTCTTTTTAATCTTTAGGTCAGTCATTATCTCTTTCAAATATCGATTTGTAGGTTGATTAGTCAAAGGCTGAAATATTTTTTGAAAAGATTCGCCATCTCCTAATAGTTTTACTACAGTAGGTGAAACTATGGGGATTTTATAGGCTACGCTTGTCTTGGTGCGTTCATTATATAGCATAGCGTAAGTTTGTCCATCTTTCAGTTGTAAGGGCTTTAAATCATCGTAAGTGAGGACTGAAAACTCAGCGAATGACAGGCTAGTATAACAACTGAACAAAAATTCACGTAAGACCTCGTGTTTACCTTCCTCATATTTATTCTCATCATAGGCTATTTGGAGTTTCTTCAACTCTTCTTCAGTTAGCACATCATTATTTTGAGCCTTGATATTCTTCTTTATCTCAAACTTCTCATAAGGATTCTTAGATAGCTTTTCTTTATCAACAGCTAAGCCTACAAGAAATTTAAAGTTTGAATGTTTCTTGTAAACTGTAGATAGGATATTACCACTTTCAAGCTCATGTTTATGGAATCGTTGAATATAATCTAGTGTTATATCTTCAAATGAAAGAATAGGTCTCCATTTCTTCATCGTATTGATTAGCTTGTAATAATTTGCTATAGTGCCACTAGCACGAGAGGCTTTCAATAACTCTATTTCATCCTCTATGAATGTATAAAAATCTGTATTGCCATGATTTCTATCCATTAATTTGTTCATAAATTCAGGAAAGGGTAGAGGTTTAAAGTAATTCTCCATTACAAGATTATCAGCTTTATTGTAAATCTCTTTGATTGTCTTGTTGTAAAAATCACAACGATGAATACCTCCTCGAACAGTTTTCGAGATGTTATTCCAGTGTTTAGGAAATACTGAGATGTTTAGGCTGATTAGTGTAGAACGTCGATGTGCAGTATAACGCAGACAAACCATTTGTTTGCCTTCACGAGTTACATAGTCTTTTCGTAACTCAATTTGGATAGTCGCTTTTCTCATGCTATTTGTTTGTTTTACTGTAAAACATTTGTAAAACAAATAGCTAAAAACTATGAAATTTAACCTTTTTATCCTTCCACCACAGAGGACGTAAGTCTTTGAAAAACAGAAGGAATAGAGTTTTAATTTCTATTCCTTCAATGCTTCTAGAGGTTCCTGGCGGATTCGAACCGCCGTAGACGGTTTTGCAGACCGGTGCCTAGCCACTCGGCCAAGGAACCAATTTTGGGCTTAGCGAGTGCAAATATAAGTCAATATCTTGATTTAGCCAAAACAATTTGCCGATTTTAGCCCAAAGTTTTCAGAATGTTAAATAACACCCTTTGTGCTAGGGAGTTCGTAATTGAATATATCTCGTTGCTTGGCCATTTTTATAGATCTGGCAAGAGCTTTGAAGATACCTTCTATCTTATGATGTTCATTTGTACCCTCTGCTTTTATATTCAGATTCATTTTTGCAGCATCACTTAAAGACTTGAAAAAGTGTAAAAACATTTCCGTTGGCATATCACCCACTTTTTCACGTTTAAAATCGGCATCCCATACCAGCCAAGGCCTTCCTCCGAAGTCAATAGCCACAGTACATAAGCAATCATCCATTGGAAGGCAGTAGCCGTAGCGTTCTATCCCTCTTTTGTCTCCTAAAGCCTTAGAAATGGCTTCTCCTAGGGCGATAGCAGTATCTTCTATGGTGTGATGTTCATCTACATTCAAATCACCGTTAACTTTTATAGTAAGATCTGTATTCGAATGCTTGCCAATCTGCTCGAGCATATGATCAAAGAAAGATAACCCTGTATGAATATCGCACGAGCCTTTGCCATCTAAATTTAAAGATACGTATATATCTGTCTCTTTCGTTGTACGTTTTATCTCTGCTTTACGTTCGCCTGCAAAAAGAAATTCACTTATAGTATCCCAATTTTCGGTTTGCAGTACACAATATTCTTTTAATTCTGTGGGGAGCTCAGTATCTTCTTTTAAAAAGATGCCTCTGCAGCCTAAATTTTTGGCTAATTCAATATCAGTGAGTCTGTCTCCAATAACAAATGAATTTTGTAAGTCATATTCACTTGAAAGGTATTTAGTAAGCATACCTGTGCGTGGTTTGCGTGTAGGGGCATTGTCTTCGGGAAAACTTCTGTCGATTAGAATATCACTAAAAGTGATGCCTTCACCTTCAAGAGTCTTTAACATTTTATTGTGAGCCGGCCAAAATGTATCTTCAGGAAAAGATGAAGTACCTAATCCATCTTGATTGGTGACCATTACAAATTCAAAATCCAGATTTTTCTGAATGAAGAATAGATTCCGGAGAACTTTCGGATAAAACTCTAACTTTTCGAGGCTGTCCAATTGATAATCAACAGGAGGCTCTATCACAATAGTTCCGTCTCTGTCTATGAATAGGGCTTTTTTCTTCATTAGTAAGTGAATAAAAGTATTTTAATGATATATTTTCAGAACAATAAGAGACCTTACTTAGTATACTTGTAAGCATACATATACACCTAAATTCTTATTATTCAGTTATGTTTTTGTAAATCTTGGGAGTATCGCCATATACAGGCAATTTTCCATCCCATTTTTCGATGAACATCTTTTGAATAGCAAGAGAAGTTATCGCAGAATTCTTTAATGAATCTTCTCTACTTTTGGTTCTAGCCTCCAGTAGAGCAATCTGGGCTTCTGCTTCTGCCTGCTTTATTTTGTCTTCGGCTAAAATCGCATTTTGAAGAGCTTGACTGCGAAGAGCGATAATATCTTTTATCTTTTGAGGTATCTGTAAATTCGAATTGGTATTTTTCAGAATCAATCCGATTTCACCCATTTTAGAAGATAGGATATTGCTAACCTGAGTTTCAAAACTATTTTTATTGCTGACAAGTGAATCTGAACTGAAAACTCCTGCCGCTTGTGCATATGAATGAGCAACTATTTCTTTGAGATAATTATTGTTTATTTCAGACAAAGATTGCTTATCACTTTTGTAAAGAAGTTCGACTTTCGATTCATCTACCTGATAGGATATTCTTGGTTTCACAATAAATTCAGTACCATCCAGTGCATTTATCCTGATAGAATCGTATGCGACTGTTTGGATGGTAGTGGGGTAGATTGCTATTTCTGTATACATAGGCATAAAGACTACATAGCCTTTTACTACTTTAGAGTTATAATCAACCGTATTATCCAAAGGGTTTCCTATACTCGATTGTACACCGATATATCCGGATTGAATATGTTTTATCTGCATGAAGAATTTACTGAATATTCCACCTATTACTAGTATAAGGAATAAAACAAGTAAGAATTTCCACTTCTTATTACCCTTCTTTTTCTTTTTATCTTCTTCTATTTCTATTGGCATATTGAGTAATGTAAAATGTATAATGCTATATTCAAAGCTATAGCTAATTGTAGTTGATTTGCTTGCCAAAACAATCAAAAAGGTCTGCTGCCTTAAATAGATTTTAGAGCACCAATCAGCTTGTTATTTTCTTCTTTAGTTCCAATGGTTACTCGCAGACATCCATTGCAGAGAGACACTGTATTTCTGTTGCGTATGATAATACCTTGATTTACCAATTTATTATATGTATCATTAGCATCGGGAACTTTTACCAATATAAAGTTGGCATCCGAAGGATATATCTTTTCTATAAATGAAATCTTTAATAGTTCCTGTACAAGATAAACTCTTTGTGCAAGAAGTGTTTTTACCCATTCCTCTTTCAGTTGTATTTTATCTAATTCGGATTGTACAAAGTTTTGTGTCAGTATATTTATATTGTAAGGATATTTCACCTTATTAAATAAGCTGATTATTTCGGGCGAAGCAAATGCCATTCCTAATCTTACAGCTGCTATTCCCCATGCTTTAGAGAATGTTTGTAGAATTATAAGGTTAGGGTATTTATCTAATTCCGATACCCAGCTTGCTTCGGGAGCAAAGTCGATATAAGCTTCGTCTAAAACTACTATTCCAGAAAAACCTTGAACAATCTTCAAGACTTCTTCTTTATTCAACAAGTTTCCCGAGGGATTATTTGGAGAGCAAAGAAATATAATCTTGCTTTTATCATCCGTAGCTTTTAGAACAGCATCTGCATCTAGGATGAAATTATCTTTAAGCAGTACTGACCGGTATTTAACATTGTTGATATCTGCACATACCTTGTACATGCCATAGGTAGGATCGATAGCAACAATATTATCAACAGTAGGCTCGCAAAAAATACGGATTACAATATCGATAGGTTCGTCACTTCCGTTACCAAAAAATATCTTTTGGATATCTACATGCTTTATTTCAGAAACTTTTTCTTTGAGTTTCCACTGTAAAGGATCGGGGTAACGGTTATAAGGACCATTTAAGGGATTCTCATTTGCATCAAGATAAACGGATGCTTCTCCTTTGAATTCATCTCTGGCAGAAGAATACGCTTTCAGATTCCATATGTTTTTGCGAACTAACTGTTGTAAATTCATTATTCTAAAAATAAAAAGTTTATCAAAAAGATAATAAGGTCGGAGACCTTAGATTGAGATTTTAACACCTAACAATTTATAAAATTCAGCCAATATAGCTTGATGTCCCGGCCATGCTGGTGATGTTGTTAAGTTTCCGTCTGTAATGGCTTCCGCAGGGGCAATATTTTTATATATACCTCCAGCTAAGTCTACTTCGGGAGCTACGGCTGCATAACAAGTCAGAGTTCTACCCGATACAACTTTTGCTGCGGTTAATATTTGAATACCATGGCAGATAGCAGCAACAGGCAAGTTCTTATCGAAGAAGTATCGTGTATAGTCCAATACTTTCTTGTTTAGTCGGATATATTCGGGAGCTCTTCCTCCTGTTATGTATAATCCGCAATACTCCTCGAGTCTTACATCATCGAAATTTTTAGTGATAACAAAGTTATGTCCTCTTAATTCGATATATGTTTGATAATCTGTAAAATCATGTATCGCTGTAGCAATCGTATCTCCTGTTTTCTTGTCAGGGCAAACTACATCTACATGAAAACCTAGAGATTCTAACGCTTGGTATGGAACCATCAACTCATAATCTTCAACGAAATCGCCTGCTAACATTAAAATTTTCTTGCTCATAGCTGTAATGTTTTAAAAGTTAAGTTTTTTCAACTGTTATTTAAGGAGTTGAGACCTTTATTTTGCTTCGTAGGTAGTAACTACAAATATAATTAGAGGTTCGTTTCCTGTATTAATAATTGAGTGATAGTTGTTATCTCCCTGAATACAGGTTACATTTCCTTTCTTTAAGTCAAACTTTCGTGTTATATTGTCTTCGCCAATACGTTCGATGTATTCACCTTTGCCATGTACTAATACATATAACTCTTGTTCTTTTTTGCTTCCATGCTCATGAAATCCGGCTTGGTCGCCATTGTTCATCAATACCATATAAACACCGATACGGTTATTGACCAATTCATCTTTTTCAAAAAGAGAAAGCATATATACTACACCATTTCCACCGTACATCGGGTCTCTTTTTTCGACATCTATTACCTGTCTTTGAGGTTTACCAAAAGGTGTCAGTGTAATATCTATATATTTTGAAACAGTATCTAGTACTTGTTTTTTTTCAGCTTCCCAATTATTATTATTATTATTATTATTATCCATTTATTGTAATTTTTGTATAAAACTCTTCTTCATTTCATAATGAGGAATATCTACCTCAGTAAATTCGTCACCTACTATTGAATAACCAAGCTTTTCATAAAATGGTACAGCTGTTTTTCGGGCATGAAGAGTTATTTTATTAAAACCATTATCCGTTGCTGTTTGTTCTGCAAAGGTAATAAGCATTTTACCAATACCTTTGCCCTGATAATTATCAGCAACAGCCATTTGCCTGAGCTGAATGATATTATTATCAATTGGTGTAAGTATACAAGCTCCTATGGTCTTGGTGTCCTCTTCACATACACACAGGTAATCTGATTTCTCTTTGGATAAATATTCTTCCGAGAAATCAAGTCCGAGAGGCTTACGTAATATTTGATAACGTAATTCTACCATTTCGGAGTATTCCTTGCTACCGTATGTAATCAGTTTAAATATCATTATTTAAGTCGAAGCGTTACTGCATTTTTATGAGCAAAAAGCAATTCGTTTTCAGCCATAATTTCAATAGTTGATCCGAGATTTTTGATACCTTCTTTACTTATTTCCTGAAATGTAATTTTTTTCACGAAACTATCCAGATTAACACCACTGTATGCTTTAGCATGACCATTGGTTGGTAAAGTATGGTTTGTTCCCGAAGCATAATCTCCTGCACTTTCGGGCGTATAATGCCCTAAAAATACCGATCCGGCATTTATTATCTTATCAACGAAGTCAATATAATTCTTAGTTTCAATAATGAGATGCTCAGGAGCATACTCATTGGTTAACTCAATCAACTCTTCTTCGTTGTTTAATAAAATCGCAATACTATGTTGAAGTGCTTTTTCCGCTATTTCTTTTCTGGGAAGTTCTGCCAGTTGTTTTTCTATTTCAGTAATAACAGACTGTATAATGTTCTCATTAGTAGTCGTAAGTATTACCTGACTATCTACTCCGTGTTCAGCTTGCGATAACAAGTCAGAAGCTATAAAAGTAGGATTTGCAGTTTCGTCGGCAATCACTTGCACTTCCGATGGACCTGCGGGCATATCTATTGCTACATCTTTTAAGCTGACCAATTGTTTGGCAGCTACTACATACTGGTTTCCGGGCCCAAATATTTTATATACTTTAGGAACACTTTCTGTTCCGTATGCCATTGCACCAATAGCTTGAACTCCTCCGATCTTGAAGATCTTATTCACACCTGCAACTTTTGCAGCGTATAATATGGCGGGATTCACATTGCCGTCTTTATCAGGAGGGGTGCATAATACTATTTCTCTACAGCCTGCTATTTTTGCAGGAACTGCAAGCATTAAAACCGTAGAAAATAGGGGAGCAGTACCTCCGGGTATGTATAATCCTACTTTTTCGATTCCCACTGCTTTTTGCCAGCAAACTACGCCTGCGGTGGTTTCTATTTTTTTAGGTTCAAATTTTTGAGCAGCATGAAACTTCTCGATATTATCTTTAGCTGTCCTTATTGCCGATTTCAGTTCTTCCGAAAGCAATTTATCAGAATCTTCAATCTCTTTTTCAGATACAGATAAAGAGGATAATTGTACTTTATCAAACTTTTCTCCATAGCTGATTACAGCTTTATCCCCGCCTGATTTTATTTCAGCTAAGATCGAACTTACTGTTGCATTTAATGAAGAGGTATCGAATGCAGGGCGAGCCAATATTTTGCTCCACTCGCTTCTCTGCGGATATTTTATGACTTTCATTTTTGTAAGTATAAAGTATATCTTATAATGTCTTAGACCTTGAATTCTCTTTTTAATAATCCGTAAACAGCCAAATCAGTATATTTGTTGTCAACCAATAATTCACCATCACGTTCAATACCTTCGAGCGTAAAGCCCAGTCTTTCGGGTATGCTTCGGCTTTTCGTGTTTTCAACGCCGGCTTTTATGACAATCTTATTTAAGTTGAGATCAGTAAATGCCAGCATCAGTAATTCTTTTACCGATTTGGTTATGATACCTTTCCCTTGTGCTTCTTCTATAATCCAATAACCGATTTCGGCTTTATGATTTACTGAATCCATATGATTAAAACCGATTCGGCCTATAAACTTATTGGAATCGTAGATGCTATATTGAACCTCTTCATTGTCAATTACGCTTTGAACATAAGCTTGTGTATAGCTTTTGTCTATTGTAGAATCAATAAAAGGCAACCATGTCCTCAGATAATTCCGGTTACTTATTATCGCTTCATAAATATCGGAAGTCGATTCTAGTGTTGTGGGGCGTAAAACAATTGTTTTTGTAATCTCTATCATATTGCTGATTTTGGATTTTCTAAAATTTGCTGCTCATCGTTTTCCAAATCTAATCTTTCAATAAGATTTCTACGGCTAGGTTTGTTCAATAAGAAAATAACCAGAGAAAAAAGAGTTGTACAGACAAAAACATGTTCACCGGTAATAGTATAACAAATAATGGAAAATATAATTGTAATACTTATAATAATCCAAGGAATAAATAACACTTTCCTGTAATCTGTTAGCTTTTCTCGTAATCCTCGTTTCTGTTTGGCTTCTTTTATTTTCTTTTTAGAGTATAAATAAGATAAGATGTAGCCGACAATCATAACAACTCCGGTTGAAATTATGTAGGGTATATCATGTTCAGAGAAACTATTAGCCTCAATTGTTATTAATGAAAAAACTAAAAACAAGCAGGAGGCTATAAGTACACTGATATATATTATATATAATAGTGAGAAGTATTCTTTGACGGTTTGCATCTGAGAATATTTTTACAAGATCATTTTTTCGATTGGGATCACTAGAATGCCTTCGGCTCCTAATGCTTTTAATTTTCCTATAATATCCCAAAATTGTTTTTCTGCTATTACAGAGTGTATCGAACTCCATCCCGACTCAGCCAGAGGCATCACTGTCGGACTTTTCATCCCCGGTAATAGAGAAATAATATCGTCTACTTTGGTGTTAGGCGCATTTAATAAGATGTATTTTTTGCCTTCAGCAAATTGTACAGATTCTATTCTGAATATCAATTCGTCTAATATTCTTTGTTTTTGGTCAGATAAAGTATTGTTAGCGATCAATAATGCTTCTGACTGCATTACAACTGCAACTTCTTTCAAACGATTACTAACCAGTGTGCTACCTGAACTTACAATGTCAAATATGGCATCTGCAAGACCTATACTTGGTGCTATTTCTACTGAACCCGATATAACGTGTATTTCTGATTGTATAGAATTATCAGCTAAGTATTTATTGAGGATATGAGGGTAGGAGGTAGCTATCGTTTTGTTATTAAACCAGTTGAGGTCTAAATAATCGATGTCTTTAGGAATTGCTAAAGATAAGCGACATTTACTGAAGCCAAGTCGTTTGACTATTAGTGCTCCTTCTTTCTTTTCTACAAATTCATTTTCTCCTACAATACCTACATCAGCTACGCCTGTTGCAACAGCTTGAGGGATATCATCGTCCCGAAGAAATAAGATCTCAACATCGAAACCTTTTACAGGAACAAGTAAAGTTCTTTTCTTGTTATTAAGTTTAATACCTGCCTCTTGTAGAAGTTCCATTGTTTCTTCAAAGAGTCGACCTTTAGATTGGATAGCAATGCGTAGCATATATTATTTAAATAATTAGTTAAAAAAAAAGACCCACCTATATTTAGGTAAGTCTTTACTTCTTGTGTTATTTTGAATACATCATAATAAGACCTCACTTACCAAATGAAGAGAAATAGAGGTGATGATGATGTAATTGTCTTGTCATTGTTGATTTTCTTTATACAAAGGCAAATATAGTAAGAAAAAATAAAACACAAAGAGATTTCCCGATTATTTTCGTTTATATCTATTGCCTTCGACTTTTTGATCAACTATATCTTTCATATATTGTGCTTCTGCCTGTTTATATTTATATATTTTTTCGGCAGACAAAACTTTCTTGAACTTTTGTAAATACTCTTGTTCCAGCTGTGCTTCTTTTATCTTAACCATACTACTTGCATCAAGTAATCGCTCATAATCGGCATTTGTCTTATTTGTTTTTTTGCGAAGCTCCCGAGTTTCTTTTCTTATAGCTCTGTTTAGCTCAAAACGTTTATCCATCAATTCATTTGTCAAGGGGATAAATGCTTTGGCCTCAGCATCGGTTAATTGTACATTCTCAATGATAAAGTCGGCTTTTTTCTTTTTGAATGCCTCTATATCGAAACCTCCGCGATGTGAATGTTCCTGTGCTGATAATGGAAAATACGAAAATACCGAGAGAATAATTAAGAGTAAGATGTTTTTATATTGCATAATCTTGTTTTTTATTCTAAATTATAAACAGCATCTCTGTAAACCAATTGAGTTGCGTCATCTTCAATAAACTGATAATAATCATTTTCCAAGGAAATTAAATTATCATCAGGACTCATAGTGCTTTCTATAGAGAACTTATTGATGTCGGGAGAATGATTATCCATATAGTTGGTACCTAGTATTGCAATGCCTGTAACTACAGCGGCTGCAGCAACCCATTTACCGACAAATCTCCATAAGGGAACAATTTTCTTTTGCACCTTCTTTTCCGGTAATTTGTTCATTATTTCTTCATTGAAATTCAGAAAATAATTTTCCGGAACTTTGAATGGATTGTTTTTTTCGATATTGTTCAACATACTACTAATCTTTTGAGTATTATAATAGACTCCTGAAAATGAAAAAGGTTTAATTGAATTGTGATAAAAAATCTTCAATTTTTTTTACGGCATGGTGATATGACGCTTTAAGGGCTCCCACAGAGGTGTCGAGAATTTCCGACATTTCCTCGTATTTCATTTCCTCAAAATATTTGAGGTTGAATACTATCCTTTGTTTCTCGGGTAAAGTAAGTATTGCTTTTTGGAGTTTTAGCTGAGCCTCGTCTCCATCGAAAAAGGAGTCACTCTCGAGTTTTGATTCCAGAAAGTTGTCACTGTCATCCAAAGGTACATTTTGTTGTTGTCGTTGTTTATTAACAAAAGAAATACTTTCGTTGATAGCTATCTTGTATAGCCAGGTAGTCAGTTTAGAGTCGCCTCTAAAACTGTCGATATTAGTCCATATTTTAATGAATGCATTTTGGAGAACATCATTAGCATCTTCGTGAGAAATCACGATTTTTCGGATTTGCCAATATAATCGTTCACTGAACGATTTCACTAAAACAGAGAAAGCATCCCTTTGGGTTTTCTCATCCAATAGTCTTTTAACTAATAGAGCTTCTTCCGCTTCTGTCATTCTATATTTGTGCTGTAAATAGTTAAGGTCTCAGACCTGTTTTTGTTTAGATAAACTAGTAAAATGCAGGCTTCTTAGACTCTAAACATTCCACCGTTTATTTTTGTTTACGTTCTACAAGTCTGAATCGTCTCCAAAATCTTCATCATTGTCTACAGATGATCCTTGTCCGTCTTCAAACCAAGAGATAAAGCCATCTACTTTTGCTGTATTATTGTTCCACCATTCGAGAGAGACGGGAAAATAAGAAACACTTACATATCTACAGTAGGTTTCAAAATATCCGGATTCCAGTATTTCTGAATAAATAGGAACATAAAAATCCCATAGCATACCCTTGCGGGTGTCGTCCTGCATCTGGCTTAAAGTGAAAAAGATAGTGCGAGATGCTTGTTCGAAATATGCATATTGAAATCGTTGATCTTCAACTTTAGGTTGCATAGTTCGTAATTGATCATATATTTTTTGTCTGTCAATACCATCCTCGGGCGTTAACAGTGGAGAATTAGTCGGTATTTTTTGTGTAATAATATCATACATTTCGCCAAATGCATCTTTCGACCTGTCTGTATTGGGTTCGAGCAATAAGAAGAAGTGAAACGAGAGAAAACTTTGTATCCATCTATCTGAATCACTGAGTACATATGCATATAATAAAAATGCACTCGGATGTGTAGTATCTATTTCTATTGCTTTTTGAAGATGGAAAATAGATAATTTTAAATTTTTAGCCTTAAAGTAGCTTAAGCCCAGATTATAATGAAGCAGGTATTCATCGCCGCATCTTTCGAGAGCCTCATTTAATAATTTAACAGACTGGTCCAGCTTATTCAAATCTGCCAGAGCCGTGCTCTTTACGCAATATGCATCTACCAAAAGAGGCTTGAAATTGGCATTAATAACTTTAGTGCTATATTTTAAGGCATTATCGTAATCTTTAAGGTGCAGATAAGATAGTGCCATCTCGTAAGTTGCAGACATGGATGAAGGATTAGCCTTTAATGCTTGTTGATAATAACTGATAGCATCCTGATAGCGTCCTTTATCGTGTAGGCTAACACCTTTTCTGATCAATTTATCAGATGCAGGCTGTGAGTATGATATCGTTGAACAAGAAAATAAGAGGATAATTGTAATGACTAATAACCGCATTCTAAGTGAAAATTATATTTTGGAGAGGTAAAAGTACTAAAAAACTCTATTGTCATCTATATTACTTGGATCAGTTTATGATTTTTTCCGAATATTCACCCATTTTACCTTTTTATCTATCAATGTCTTTGTATTTATCTGAAAACGGCAATATATTAGGTATATATGAGTAATATATTATCAAATTTGTATAATAAGGTCCTCGAAGTGACTTAAAATATTTATACCTTTGTTTCTCAAATCAATATTGAAAGAAGCTTCGTGTTTGCTGTTCATATTGATATCAATACATATTTTTAGTACTTAATATTAAAGAATAAGATGTTAACGATCAAGACTATTAATGATAACCCTGAGGCTGTTATAAAAAAACTGGCTAAAAAACACTTCGATGCAAAAGAGCTTGTTTATAAAGTATTGGGTGAAGATAAAAGACGTAGAGATATACAGACTGAATTAGATGGTCTTCTTTCGGATGTAAATGCTAAATCGAAGAGTATTGGTGCTTTGATGAAAGATGGCAAGAAAGATGAGGCCGAAAGTCTGCGTGCTTTTGTACAAGAAGTTAAAGGTCGTATTCAAACGTTGGAAGCAGATATGAAAGATGCCGAAAGTCAACTTCAAGAGATGCTTGTGCTTATTCCCAATCTGCCTGCAGATGAAGTACCCGAAGGTAGAGTGGCTGAAGATAATGAAGAGATAAAAAATGGTGGTGTTATTCCTGAATTGGGAGAAGAAGCCCTTCCTCATTGGGATTTAGCTAAGAAATATGATTTGATAGATTTCGAATTAGGAGTTAAAATTTCCGGAGCAGGTTTTCCTGTTTATAAAGGAAAAGGAGCTCGTTTGCAACGTGCATTGATCAACTTCTTTTTAGATAAAGCTCGTGACGCAGGTTATTTGGAGATTCAACCTCCTTATGTTGTGAATGCAGCTTCGGGTTATGGTACAGGTCAATTACCCGATAAAGAAGGTCAGATGTATCATGCAACAGCAGATGATTTGTATTTGATACCTACAGCAGAAGTGCCTGTTACCAATATATATCGTGATGTTATTTTGGAGGAAAAAGATCTTCCGATCAAAAATACAGCTTACTCTGCCTGTTTCAGACGCGAAGCCGGTTCTTATGGAAAAGATGTGCGTGGATTGAATCGCTTGCATCAGTTTGATAAAGTGGAAATTGTCCGCATAGATACACCAGAGCATTCACACGAATCGTTAAAAGAAATGGTGAGTCATGTAGAATCTTTGGTGACAGAACTCGAATTGCCTTGGCGTATACTTCGTCTTTGTGGTGGTGATATGAGTTTTACGTCTGCATTGACATTCGATTTTGAAGTATTTTCTGCCGCACAAAAACGATGGTTGGAAGTAAGTTCGGTATCTAACTTCGAAAGTTATCAGGCTAATCGTCTTAAATGCAGATATCGTTCAGGTGATAAAAAAGCTCAGTTGGTACATACATTAAACGGTAGTGCATTGGCTTTGCCTCGTATAGTAGCTGCTTTGCTCGAAAATAATCAAAAACCCGATGGTATACATATTCCAAAGGCTTTGATTCCTTATACAGGTTTTGATAAAATAGACTAAGGTCGGCCATTTTACTTAATATAATTAGCAGATGAATTTTCGGAAATTTAGTTTACTTATCCTATTATTTACTTTATTTGGTTTCTATTCGTGTGGCGATGATGAGAATTCAAATCTGGAAGGTCGATGGCAATTAAACCGTATTGAGACTTCGGATGGAAAGAAACAGGATGTGGACACTATCTTTTATTCTTTTCATAAAAATGTGTTCCAATACCTGAAGCTCACTTCAGATACCGAAACTTTTATGGGATTTGGAAATTACAGTGTATCGGGAGGCGAAATTAAAGTAGATTTAGTGTGGGATAGTTTCCGTCCATATGAGTGTGATACATGTTTGGGATGGAATAGCTTATCACGAAGTTTCTTTGTAAAGAAGAATACTTCTTCATCTTTGGAATTGGAGTCGGAAGGAGAAACTTTATATTTCAAAAAATATTAAGAGGTATAAGACCTTTTTATTATTTGAGGTGATAAATAGTTGAATTTACTTAAAATGGAGGGGTAGACGGCTTTATAGCTTAAACTATTTTTACTCTTTATCTGTTATTTGATATAAGAGAAATTATTATCTTTGTAAAAATAACTTTTAACAACGAGATTATGAATAAACTACTGGGATTTGGATTAGCACTATCATTATTGGTAGCTTTTGGTTCTTGTAAACCAAAACAAAG
This sequence comes from Dysgonomonas sp. HDW5B, assembly GCF_011299335.1. GTDB lineage: Bacteria > Bacteroidota > Bacteroidia > Bacteroidales > Dysgonomonadaceae > Dysgonomonas_A. The sequence goes on along the minus strand of NZ_CP049858.1, from coordinate 384,107 downwards.
TGCTTATAAATCTGTATATGAGGCAGCAAAAGAAAGAGAATTGGAAGAAAATAAAGCTCCAGCAACTCCGGTTACTAAACAGCCTACTTATCCTGCTTACACAGATGCCTCAAACGAAAAAGTAAGAACAGAAAAAATTACACCAGTATATGATACTGATGCTGCAGGACTTAGAGCATATAGTGTTGTTATCGCATCATTAAGCGTAAAACCTAATGCAGAAGCTCTGAAAGCAAGAATGGAACAAGAAGGATACAAAATAATTCTGGCTCAAAACGAACAAGGAATGTATCGTGTAATTATTGCCAGCTACGATGATAAAGGAGCTGCAGTGCATGAAAGAAATACAATCCGTGACAAATATTTAGCTAGTGGTTCGAGCGATGCTCTTAGAAGAACATACGGTATACCTTTTGATGATCTTTGGATCTTACAAAGACAATACTAATCAAGTCAAAATATAAAGATTTAAAAATGGCTATTTCTTGTTGAGAAATAGCCATTTTTTTATAAAAGCAATCCATGATTCAGTTGTACTATTTTTGAAACATCACTATCTTTGAGGGATTATACCGAATCAATTAAAAGGTCTGCGACCTCAACAGAAATATGCGTGTAAGATTTTTAGGGACAGGAACCTCAACTGGAGTACCCGAAATTGGCTGCCAGTGTGAAATTTGTAAATCAAAAGATAAACGAGATCAAAGGTTAAGAGCATCGGTCATAGTTTATACTCAAGACAAGTCTATATTGATAGATTGTGGTCCCGATTTTAGGCAGCAGATGTTAGAGGTTGAGTTTTTGCCTATTGATGGTCTTTTAATTACACATGAGCATTATGATCATGTAGGAGGTATTGATGATTTACGTCCGTTTTGTAAGTTTGGAGATATTGAGATTTATGCAGAGTCGTATGTTGCAAAAGCATTAAAATCGCGTATTCCATATTGTTTTATCGAACACAAATATCCGGGAATACCCAGTATTGCTTTAAATGAAATCAGCCTCGAGCCTTTTAAAGTTGCGGGTGTTGATATTATTCCGATTAGATTGATGCATGGAATGTTGCCCATAATGGGTTATCGTATTGGAAATTTTGCATACCTCACCGATCTAAAAACGATTCCTGATGAAGAATATCATAAACTTGAAGGCTTGGATGTCTTGGTTATAAATGCCCTTCGCATAAGAGAGCATATATCCCATCAAAACTTAGAACAAGCTTTAGAGGCGATTGATAGGATTGCAGCCAAGAAGACTTACCTTACCCATATGAGTCATCAGTTTGGCTCGCATGCCGAAATGGAGAAAATATTACCAGAGAATGTTTTCTTATCTTTTGATGGTTTAGAGTTAGATATTCCTTGATCTGCTCTTTGTCTTTCTCAACCTTCCTTTTAAAAAGCTAATACTTTCCCGTACCATATACAGAAGCATCTTTTCTTCAAGATCAAATAAACGAAAGCCGGATATATAGATTTTTTTTGAAATTTATATAATAAGGCTATCTTTGCTTGTATGAAAAAGTTAGTGATTTTCGGATGTGGACGATTGGCTGAAATTGTTGCCGATGCAGTTGTTAATGGCTTGTTGCCGGAGTATGATTTAGTTGGAGTGTATTCGCGTACTGCTTCAAAAGCTGATCGTATTGTGACTAAAATGAAACAGCATGGTAAATCTTGTGTGGCATCTCCAACATTAGAAGACTTATTGGCATTGAAGCCGGATTATCTGGTCGAATCGGCATCTCCTGCTGCGATGAAAGAGCTGGCTTTGCCGACTTTAAAGAATGGAACTTCGATTGTAACTTTATCTATTGGAGCATTAGTAGATACTCTTTTTTATCGAGAGGTAATGGAAACAGCAAAAGCAAGCGGTACACGCATATACATTGCATCCGGAGCTACGGGCGGTTTTGATGTTTTGAGAACTGCTACTTTAATGGGGAATGCAACGGCAAGGTTCTTCAATGAAAAAGGACAATCTGCATTAAGAAGATCAGCCGTATATAATCCGTCATTGGAAACCGAGAAACGCGTTGTCTTTTCGGGAACAGCAAGAGAGGCTATAGCTGTTTTCCCAACAGGTCTTAATGTTTCGGTTGCAGCTTCGTTAGCTTCTGTTGGTCCTGAAAATATGCACGTGACGATGCAATCTACCCCCGGTTTTATAGGAGATACTCAAAGGGTTGAAATAAAGAATGATCAGGTGCATGCTGTTGTAGACGTCTACAGTGCCACCCCCGAGATTGCAGGGTGGTCTGTGGTTAGTACCCTTATCAATATTGTTTCACCTATTGTATTCTGAAAGATATTTCAACGCCTTGTTATTTATTGATATATCTTGTTTACAAGCTATTATTGGTCTGCTAACTAAGTAGAAGCCTTTATAAAATAGACTTAATATCGTGTAACGTTTTTACAGTATATGTGGGGGCTATGCTATTTGTATCTGCTATATCTTTAGGATTGAACCATATTTGGTCTATACCTGAATTTTTAGCTCCGATAATATCCGTATTAATGTTATCCCCGATCATAATACAATCCTTCGTTGTAGTATTTGCTTCCTTTAAGGCGTAGTTGAATATTAAAGGATGTGGCTTATTTTTACCTACGTGATCTGATAAAAATACATCTTTGAAGTAGGAGTCCAGTCCTGCGTTTTTTATCTTTTTATCTTGTACCTCTAAGAAACCGTTCGAGATTATATAAAGACAGTATTTCGGTTGCAGATATTCCAATATACCTTCGACACCTTCAATGATGTTTTTTTTATTTGAAACTCTCCCCATAAAATCATTATTCATTTCCAGCGACTGTTCCGTTGTAATAGATGTAAAATCCCTTAAAGCTTGTTGAAACCGACCTTTCTTTAACTCCTCCTTGCTTATCAAGTTCTGTTCGTACTGATCCCATAAATGCAGATTTATGCTTTGATATTTTTGGAAGAAGTCAGAAAAGTTGGGATAGTATTTATTGATCATATAATCAGTATAAACCTCTTCCAGTACTTGTTTGCTGTTAAGTGCTGTGTCGATAAGCGTATCATCCAGATCAAAGAATATAGTTGTATATTTCATCTACTTATGGTTTATTGTCTTGTGTATTTAAAATGAATAAAAGGTCTTAGACCTTCTAAAAGAAACACTGATAAAGATTGCGCCTTATCAGTGTTTACTGTATATGTAAGAATAATGATTGCTTAGACCTTAATCAACTTGTATGATCAAGAATTGACCTAAGCTCCAGAATCTCTTATAATCATTAATTTTAATAACTACTTGGCTGTTTGCATCTTTAGCAATAGTATAACTGTCTTTTGGTTGATCAGATAGTATTTTTGCTTTTTTAGCATATACCGGAATCTCTTTTACATCGCGAATATCAATCTTTATGAAAATAGACTTGTCGATAGATTCTTTTAAGATTTTAGGAGAAGAAATGAAACCACCGGTAACCACTTTAGCTTCTTTAAGCTCTTTTGATGTACCGAAGATATAATAGCCGGTATTCAATGCTTTTTCTTGCTCTTTAATTTTGTTGGACTGTTCCACATTTTTAGAAGAAAGGTCTTCAACATTTGTATTTAGTTTTTCAACTTCACCTGTCAACGTTGCAATTTGAGCATCTCTGGCCGATAAAGCATCTCTAAGTTCCGATATGGCAGCACTTCTTTGCTCAAGTTCTGCAGTTAGTCTTTCGACAGTTTGTTTAAGTTGTGCCGATTGTCCACCTGCATTCTTAAGTCTCTTATTCAGCGTTTCTATATCTGCTTTATTCTTCTTTAGAATTTCATTGATCATTTGGAAATCATCTGTGATACGAGATTTAGTATCAGAAGACATTTCTCCTTTCGATTTAGATTCTATCGTTAAATATTTCTCAGCTTCTTTTATTTGAGCAAAATTTTCTTCTACTTGATTTATCATTGCCATCAAGTCCGACACGTCTGATTGTCCCTTTGTTGAGACTTGTAATAAAGAATCTCTTTCAGCTTGCAATGCTTTATATTCATCAGAGTTCTTTACATTACACGATGCTAACATGCCAAGGCACAGACATCCTAAAATTACTTTTTTCATAATTATCTACTTTTACTTTTTCCTATTTAACAATAAACCCTCTCGTTTAGTTTTACTTTAGTTCATCAAATTTAATTCTTTTCCTAAAGAAATAGCTTATTTTTAGAATTTATTCATTTTTTCCTGCAATAATTATAACAAATTCACCTCTTGGAGCTTTTGTTGTGAAGTGTACAATCAGCTCAGCTAAGGTTCCGCGTAAAGTTTCCTCATGCAATTTAGATATTTCTCGGCAAGTGGCAGCATATCTTTCGTCGCCCATGTATTCAGCCAGCTGTGTAAGGGTTTTTAATACACGGTGAGGTGATTCGTATAAAACAATAGTTGTCGATATTTCGGCGAGTTCTTTAAAGCGGGTCATCCTCCCTTTTTTTTGAGGAAGAAAGCCTTCGAAGTAAAACTTATCGCATGGAATACCTGACGAAACCAATGCAGGGATTAACGCTGTTGCTCCGGGAAGACATTCTATCTCGATACCTGCTTTTATACATTCCCTGCCAATAAGAAATCCCGGATCGGAAATTCCCGGTGTTCCTGCATCGGACACCAGTCCTATATTTTCTCCTGCATTGAGCCTGTCTATAATATGTGCAATTGTCTTATGCTCATTAAACTTATGATACGATTGCATTTTGTTCTGTATCTCAAAATACTTCAGGAGGAAACCTGTTGTGCGGGTATCTTCTGCCAGAATCAGATCTACTTCTTTGAGTAATCGTATTGCCCTGAAAGTCATATCCTCCAGATTGCCGACAGGTGTTGGTATAATATATAGTTTACCCATAGGTTGTTAGTGTTTAATGATGAGTTTCTTTTATAGCTTCGGGATTGTGCTTATGCTTAAATGCAAAAGAGAAGGCAATTAAGATGACGAGTGCATAGATGGCAAACGAAAGCCATATACCGTGCCAGTCTTTAGAACCATCGGCATTGGTAAAATAATACTGAATTAATAATCCACTGATTGAGCTTCCTAAGATAGCTCCGATACCGTTTGTCATCATCATAAATAATCCCTGAGCAGCAGATCGTATAGCCGGTGTGGTTGTCGTTTCAACATATAATGAACCCGATATATTGAAAAAGTCAAAAGCCATACCATATACAATGCAAGAAAGAATTATCATCCATACATGAGCCCCCGGATCACCGTACGCAAAAAGTCCGAAGCGAAGAACCCATGCAGCCATACTTATGAGCATAACATTTTTGATTCCGAATCGTTTCAAGAAGAAAGGAATGGCTAGAATGAATAATGTCTCCGAAATCTGAGAGATAGACATTATGATTGTTGAATATCTTACTATCTGTGAATTGGCAAATTCGGGTATTTTTTTGAAATCATCTAAAAATACATCACCATAAGCGTTGGTCAGTTGTAGTGCAGCTCCCAGAAACATCGAAAAAATAAGGAATATAGCCATCTGCTTATTCTTGAATAGCTTAAATGCTTCAAAACCGAATGCCTTAGAGAGTGAAGTATCTCCTTTTTCTCTGGCTAGCGGAGGGCATTTAGGTAAGGTAAGCGAATACAATGCAAGTATAATAGAGGCCACTGCTGCAATATAGAACTGATTCTCGGAGCTTTTATTTCCCGTTAAATTTACAATCCACATGGCTGCAATGAAACCGATTGTTCCAAATACCCTGATTGGCGGAAAGTTGGAAACTACATCCATATTGTATTTCTTCAGAGACGAATAGGCTACCGAGTTTGATAAAGCAATGGTTGGCATATAAAATATCATTGCTACTAATATCACATAAAAAAATGTGTCGGGATTATCTACACTTGCTAACCAAAATAAGCTTATTCCACTTAGAAGATGTAATGCACTATATAGTTTTTCGCTGTCGATCCATTTATCAGCAATAATCCCTGCGAGTGCAGGCATAAAAAGAGAAGCTATACCCATAGTCGAGAATATTGCCCCGAATTTATCAGCTTCCCAATTTTGAGTTTGAAACCAGTAGTTAGCTACTGTAATTAGCCACGATCCCCAAACAAAAAACTGGAGAAAGCTCATTATTATAAGGCGATACTTAAGGTTTAGAGAACTGCTCATAACACGATTAGTTATTTATATGATTTATGCATCAAAGATAATATAAATATGTTTTTTATTTTGCCGAAATTCGAGAGTTTAAGCACGTTAGAATACTTATTATCTGATTATTTTTGGAATGTCAGGTAGATAAGGGTAGGGAAGTGGTCGCTGTAACCATTCAAAAATGTATTTCCCGAAAATGTACGGAGTGGATATCCTTTAAATTTACCCGATTGTTGGAAGAGAAAGTCTTTATTGAAAACTTCTGCTTTCTCAAAATTTAGTTTGTTATCACCTTTCTTTAGAAGGCTTTGAGAAATTATAATCTGATCAAATAAATTCCATTGATCTTTGTAGCATAAAGTGCCAATGCCGCTATCGTGAATTTTCCACATGGTATTGTATAACCCACCTTTTTGTACATCTTCCTGGTTCTTCTTTGCATTTAACACAATGCGTGTACTTTTATCTTTGGGATCATCGTTCATATCGCCCATAATTACAATACCGGCTTTAGGATTTGCATTGTAAATAGAATCGCTTATATGCTTACATATAGCAGCTGCACGCTCTCTTAAGGGCGAAGAGTTATCCCCACGACGCGAAGGCCAGTGATTAACCAGAACGTTGAGTGGTTGCCCTCCTAATAGTCCGCTGACAACTAAAATATCACGCGTTTTTATGTCATTAGCTCCGGGTAGTGTAAACGGATATGTTTTATGCGATGTGACCTTGAAGACCGAAGGATCATAAATAAGCCCCACATCTATACCTCTGGCATCGGGAGAATCTTGGTGTACAATCTGAAATTTACGTTTGGCTAAGTCACCTGTCTTGATGAGGTCTTCTATTACTTTACGGTTTTCAACTTCGGCAATGCCTATAATAACTGCTCCTGTTGGTACTGTTTCTTTACCAAGTAGATTTATTACGTATGCTAAGTTATTTAGTTTCTTATTGTATTTATCCTCTGTCCAGTTATTACGTCCCGAAGGGGTGAAGTCTTCATCTTCAATATTCAGGTCTCTTTTTGTATCGAATAGATTCTCTACATTATAGAAAGCAATAGGGTATACTTCTTTTTTCTGTTGAGCAACAGCACTTAACGATAATAGGACTAAACAAATTAATAAGTATTTCTTCATAACTGATATGGTAATTAACCGAAAAATTTTAGTAATATAATTCTAAACATAACCGACTCTAGCTGCTATCCTAATGAATGCTATGATTGACGTTCTGAGCTTTATGTCAGGATGAATGTGCAAATTTAGGAATAAAAAAAGACTACCTATGAAATTGATCCATAAATAGTCTTTTGATATCTTGAAGATTTTGGTATTATCCAAACATTTGAACAACTCGTTTTATACCTGTTATAAGTTGATCTATCTCTTCTTTTGTATTATAAAAAGCAAATGAAGCTCTTACTGTTCCTTCTATTCCCAATTCTTCCATAAGCGGTTGGGCACAATGGTGACCTGTACGTACGGCAATGCCCATTCTATCGAGTAGCATACCCATATCGTAGTGGTGAATGTTGTTAACAAGAAATGATACAGCACTGCTTTTATGTTCGGATGTTCCAAAAATGCGCATGCCATCTATTTTCATTAACTCAGAGGTACAATATGCCAGAAGTTCATCTTCATAAACTCTGATATTTGATAATCCGATAGAGTTTACATAGTCCAATGCAGTTCCTAAAGCAATAAAGTCTACATAATTAGGTGTACCTGCTTCAAATTTGAAAGGAAGTTCGTTAAAAGTAGTCTTCTTGAAGGAAACCGATCCGATCATTTCTCCCCCTCCCTGATAAGGAGGCAATTTATTTAGAAGCTCTTCTTTCCCATATAAAATACCGGTTCCGGTTGGTCCGTATATTTTATGACCTGAGAAAACTAATAGATCACAATCTAACTTTTGTACATCTATTTCGATATGCTGTATTGATTGTGCAGCATCTATCAAGACAGGAATGTTTTTATTGTGTGCTATCTCAATAACTTTTTCAATCGGATTGATTGTTCCAAGAACATTGGATACATGCATTACCGAAATCAAACGTGTTTTGGATGTGATGAGTTTTTCAAGCTCCTCAAGAATAAGCTCTCCTTTTTCGTTGATAGGGATTACTTTTAGCTTTACACCTGTAATACTTTCCTGTATTTGCCAAGGCACAATGTTGGAATGATGTTCCATCGCCGAAACAATAATTTCATCGCCTTCTTTACAAAACTCGCGACAAAAACTAGAGGCTACCAGATTTATACTTTCGGTAGTGCCTTTAGTAAATATTACTTCGTGAGAGTGTTTAGCGTTTATAAACTGTTGTACCTTTTTGCGGGTATTTTCAGTCAGTTCGGTAGCTTCCTGGCTCAAATGGTGTACTCCTCTGTGAATATTTGCATTTACTGAGGAATATACTTCAGAAATCTTATCGATTACGCATTTAGGTTTCTGAGTGGTGGCTCCATTATCCAGATAAATAAGCTGTTTCCCGTATACTTGGGTGTCAAGTATCGGGAAATCAGCACGTATTTTATTTATATCTAAGGTCATAGACCTATTTGTTTTTTGTAAGTAATTAATCTGTATTGCTCTGTTAGCGATTGTAGCAGCCTTTTTTATACTTGTCTAATAACTAAAAAGGTCTGAAACTTTATTTGCAAATGGAGCAATCTCCGCATCTGGCTTCTTCACCGCGAAAGCGTTTTTCAACTAATTCTTCGAGACGCTCTCTTAATGCGTCAATATGAATTAATTTAAGCACATCGGCCGTAAATGCCTGCATAAGCAACAATTTAGCATCCTCTTTAGCAATACCTCTTGCACGCAGGTAAAAAAGAGCATCTTCGTCAAGTTGTCCGGTAGTTAAACCGTGCGAACATTTCACGTCATCGGCATAGATCTCAAGTTGAGGTTTCGAATACATTCGAGCATCAGGTGAAGCACAAAGGTTATTATTCGTTTGATACGCCATCGTTTTTTGAGCATCTTTTTCTACTAAGATACGTCCGCAGAAAGAACCTACAGCATGTTCTTGTAATACATACTTGAATAACTGTGTACTTTGGCAGTGTGGTTTTGCATGATCTAAAAATGCAAAGTTATCCACATGTTGTACTTTGTCTGCAATGACAATTCCTGCAATTGTAGCCTCGGCTTGCTCTCCGTTTAATTTTACATGATAGTTATTTCTTGTAAAACCACAGTTGAGAGTTATATTATTGACTAATACAGTTGATGATTTTTCTTGTTGAACGTAGGTCGAAGCCAATCGGGTTACTTGATTAGAATTTTCTTCTAATTCGTAGAACTCGATATGTGCATTTTCTTCTGCAAAAATTTCAGTTACCTGAGTTGCCAGAAATTTATGACTGTCAACCGTATGATCGCAAGCCAATAATTTTACCTGAGCGTTTTTACCTGCAATAATCAGTAAGCGTCTGTTTACTAAAAAATCAACCTTGGCAGTCAGTATATTGATTAACTGTAAAGGTTGTTCGATGATTGCATTGTCGGGAATATAGATTACAAATCCATCCTGAGCAAACATTGTATTGAAAGCAGCTATAGCATTGTTTTCCAACTGAGCTACTTTACCGTAATATTTAGAGCAGATATCTGCATGTTGCTCCGAAAAATCTTTCAAACTACCGATGAACACACCTTTAGGAAAATCAGTTTTAGGCTGATGTTCTTTGTGGAATGTATCATTCATTAAAAAGAATAAATTCGTAGCCAATTCGGGAACGTTGCATTTATATTCGTTGTATGGATTGTGTTGAATAGCTAATCTGCTCAAGTTAAATCCATAGTCGGGCATAAATTCTTTTGCTACATCCGAGTATTGATAATCTTCGAGACTACGATTGGGTAATCCCAAAGTCTTGAAGATTTCAAAAGCCTTATCTCTCGCCTCGTTTAGAACCTTTGTCGATTTTTCGTCGATCAAGTTTCTATGCTTGGTGAATAAGTCTATATATTGAGTTTCTATCATTGAATTCTGTATATTTTAAGTAATGAGAAATATTTATTGATTTGTTTTTATTTGTAGGGCAGATCGTGTCGATCTTTCCTTTGAGCGTTACCACATAGGTTGCCCGTGTACCAAAACAATAAAAAGGTCTGTGACCTTAGTCTTGAAAATCTTTAATAATCCAGTCGTACCCTTTTTCTTCAAGCTCAAGAGCCAGTTCAGGTCCTGCACTTTTTACAATCCTGCCTTTGTATAGAACGTGTACAAAGTCGGGTTTTATATATTCAAGAAGACGTTGATAGTGAGTAATTACAATGGTAGCATTGTCCTTACGTCTCAATTTATTAACGCCTGCTGCTACAATACGAAGTGCATCAATATCAAGCCCTGAGTCTGTTTCATCTAAAATAGCTAATTTAGGATCAAGCATAGCCATTTGGAAAATCTCGTTGCGTTTTTTCTCTCCACCCGAAAAACCTTCGTTTACCGAACGGCTGGCAAGAGTGCTGTCCAATTCTACCAATTCGCGTTTTTCTTTCATCAACTTAAGAAAGTCCGATGCTGCGATAGGTTCAAGACCTTTGTGCTTGCGAGTCTCATTTACTGCGGCACGCATAAAGTTTACCATGCTTACTCCGGGTATTTCTACCGGGTATTGGAAGCTGAGGAATAATCCTTCGCATGCTCTTTCTTCGGGAGCAAGTTCCAATAAATCTTTACCTTCGAAAGTTGCTTCACCTTCTGTTACTTCAAAATTTGGATTACCCACTAATACGGATGCCAATGTGCTTTTTCCGGCTCCGTTAGGACCCATAATTGCATGTATCTCTCCGTTGTTCACTTCAAGATCCAATCCTCTTAATATTTCTTTGCCATCGATATTGGCATGTAAGTTTTTTATGTTTAATAAATTCGCCATTATTTTGTTTAAAATAAAATAATTAAATAATATAGTGTAAGTCTTTTAATAATCGCTTATTCAGCTTATTAATAACTTTGTTACTCGTTTTTTTATAAATTTTTTGTTTGCTGATTATAGAAGCTATACTGCCGATAAAGCAAGTATCGCTATATTTAAATTATAACCGGCTATTGCTATTACGGTTGCTAAAGTAATAAAAAATAAAACGGTTTGAAGCCTTATTTCAATACAATGAACAAAAGTTGAGAGAAATTGTTTATTACTTTTCTGTTATGTTCAATCTATAAAATCTATCAAGAATTAAATATCAGCTTCTATAGATATGGGACAGTGATCGGAGCAGTATACATCACTGTGAATTGTTGCACCTTTAACCCTTTCTCTTGCTTCACTCGAAATCATGTGGTAGTCTATTCTCCAACCTAGATTTTTAGGTCTTGCTCCTGCTCTGTAACTCCACCATGTGTATTTTTCGGGTTCCTGATCATATTCTCTAAACGTATCAATCATACCTGTTTCTACAAACTGATCAAACCATTCTCTTTCTTCCGGAAGGAAGCCCGAAGAGGTTAGATGGCGTTCAGGGTGATTTATGTCGATAGGTTTGTGACAAATATTATAGTCGCCACAAATCAATATTTCCTTACGTTCTTTTCTTAATTCTAGAATATATTGGGTGAAATCGGCTAAAAATTCCATTTTGAAGACTTGACGAAGTCCTCCTGTAGTTCCCGAAGGGATATATACGCAGATGATAGTAACATTTCCGTAGTCGACACGTATAACGCGTCCTTCTATATCGTATTTATCCATTCCCATTCCGATTTTTACAAAATCGGGTTGAATTTTAGTGATAATTCCTACTCCGCTGTAGCCTTTTTTTTCTGCCGGATGAAAATAGCAATATTCGTAGCCTAGAGATTTTAAGGTTATTAAATCTATCTGGTCTTCTTGTGCTTTAAGTTCCTGAAAACATACTACATCGGGATTTTCTTTACTTAACCAATCGGCTAATCCTTTATTTAATGCAGCACGTATACCATTTACATTATAGGATACAATCTTCATTATTTAAATTGAATATTTAAAAGTGGATGAGCCTTACTTATGCTCATCACTTGTCATTTATTATTTATTTCATCCATTTCTATGGCTTTAACCTTTTTGAATAGGTCGGAGGCGAAAACGAAATCATTAAGAGCTTCATTCTTAGTTGTCAATATCTGTTCATTGCTTCCCTCCCATTCGAGATTGCCTTCTTTAATGAAAAATATTTTATCGCCAATATTCATAACCGAGTTCATGTCATGCGTATTGATGATTGTGGTAATTTTGTATTCTTTGGTAATATCACTTATCAATTCGTCAATTACCAGCGATGTTTGAGGATCTAAACCTGAGTTAGGCTCGTCACAAAACAGGTATTTGGGATTAAGGGAGATCGCTCGGGCAATGGCTGCACGTTTCATCATACCGCCGCTTATCTCCGATGGATACAAGTGTCCGGCATCCGAAAGATTTACACGATCCAGGCAGGATTGTGCCCGTTTCATTTTCTCACTTTTGGACATTGTCGAAAACATATCCAATGGAAAATAAACATTTTCGAATACGGTCATTGCATCAAATAATGCCGATCCCTGAAAAATCATGCCCATTTCTTGCCTTAATGCCTTCATCTGATCTGACGATAGTTTTGTTAAGTCTCTATTGTCATACAGAATTTCACCTTTGGTAGGTCTCATCAGTCCGATTAAATTTTTAAGCAATACTGTTTTACCCGAACCACTTCGACCTATAATCAGGTTATTTTTACCTTCTTCGAAAGTCATGCTAAGCCCTTTAAGGACATCGCGACCATCGAATGATTTCACTAAATTTCTAACTTCTATCATCCCATCATTAAATCAGTGATTAATAAATCGGAAATCAATATCAAAATACTGCTTACAACAACAGCATTAGTGCTTGCTTTTCCCACATCAAGCGAACCTCCTTTAGCATAATATCCGTAGTAGGCTGCTATAGACGAGATCAGAAACGCAAAGAATATTGTTTTTAAAATGGCATACCATATATAGAATGTCTTGAAGAATGACTGCAATCCGTATTCGAAATCGGCGACGGGTACAGCATTTGTAAAGTAACAGACTCCAAATCCTCCTACAATACCGAAAAACATACTTAATACGACCAATACGGGTACAAATGCCATTAAACCTACGACTTTGGGTAAAATCAGATAGTTGGCGGAGTTTACTCCCATAATTTCAAGTGCATCAATTTGTTCGGTAACCCGCATTGTTCCAATTTCGGAAGAAATATTAGAGCCGACTTTCCCTGCCAGAATAAGACACATGATAGAGGACGAAAATTCGAGAAGAATAATCTCTCTGGATGTGTAACCTACTGTATAACGCGGTAATAGAGGGTTGTTTATATTCAGGGCTATTTGTATTACAATAACGGCTCCGATAAAAAACGAAATTATTATAACAATACTTATTGAATCGACTCCAAGTTTGCTTATCTCTTTTGATAGCTGTTGAAGAAATATTCTCCATTTCTGAGGTCTGGTTAGGACTTTACGCATCAATATTGCATATTGTCCCAATTTTTCTAACGAACTTGTTAATAGCATACCTTTAAATTAACTTTTAAGTACAGTAAAATATCAATGCGTATTATTCAAATACAGCAATCTGTATATTGTTATATCCGAAAAAAGCAATAAGTAGGCTTATAGCCTTATCTGATTTTTCTAAATAACAAATGTACAAAAAAATTAGACAACGGAAGGAATTCCTGTTTCCTCTCTCTCCGGATTTAATATTGATTTGCCGTTGTCAATAAACATTTTCTTTGCAACTTTCCCTATAATCAATGTTGATCCGGCATCAAAACTACCTCCGATAACACCGCCAACGATAGGTATTGCCTTACCTAAGCCGGTTAAGCTCCTGCTTCCTAATTTCGATGCAATATTCACGCTGACTTTTTCGTTTACCGAAAGAAGCATTTTTCTTGAAGTATTCTCAATGAGGCTTTTTACGAATTTCTCTCCGGCTTTGATCCCCATTTCTTTAAATATCTCTTTGGTTCCGTTACCGAGCATACAAACGTAGATGATCGATTTTACCTGATCACTTTGTATATCATGACCTCCCATGTAAGCGATGGCCGAAATCATGCGTACCTGAATATATATGACACTGGCTATATTAGCGGGTAGAGCAAAGGGCATAATGGCCCATCCTCCCAATCCTGTAAAGAATCCGCTTGATGCAGCTTTGGTTACTTGCCATTTAATCAACTGATCTACTTGTTGGTCAAGGGTACCTTTTGAATTTAGATAATCATTTCCTAATTGATATGCAGAATCTACTCCTCCAAATCCGTTGATGGCTCTGGCATAAGTCCATTCAAGAACTTTCGAGACCATACCGCTTTTGGCTGTTGTTATTATTTTACTCATGCTTAGGATATTAATTGTTACTAGTCTTTTGTCCCTATTTTATGTTTAGCCAAGTATATAAACAAAATACTTATAGTCTTTGTTTATGACACTCTTACTCTTGAATAGGTATGTCTATTAATTTGAGAGTGCAATATACTTCTAAAAATAGATTACAGGGCTTTTTGTTAATACTATTTAACCCTCTAGTGTCTTCGGCATAAGTAAAATCAAGAATGTATTAAAGCTTGATAGATTATTTAAAGTTTCAGACTTAAGTTCGCAGAACTATTTATTGCTTTGGCAAGCAAAACAGCGATAGGTTGTTATGCCTTTAAAATGTATCATTAAATATTTTCTTTTACTTATTATTCGTTTTCGTCTGTAATTATTTTTCCATTTACTTTTACATTATCCAGAACCAGATTAACTACGTTCTTAATTTGAGTAGCTTTGGGGGCTTTTTTTACTACGATATTTCGTAATGTAATATTGTATAGCTTTGCTTCAGGAACACCGTTTGCCATAATAGCTACACTGTCTACACGATTGCAGGTTACATTTTCGATAGTAATATTTCTGAATTGCGTTGGATAATTTCCTCCTCGATAACCATGGTAGTCTGTACGGAAATTTATTACTCCCCATAAGCAAACATCGGCTTCGATATTTCGCATATGGAGGTTCTCGAAAAATCCTCCACGGTCGAGATTTGATTTGAAATAAATCCCGTTGCGGCAACTGTCTATTTTACAATCTTCGATAAATATATTGCGTACTCCTCCCGACATTTCACTGCCAATTGTGATAGCCCAGCGTGCAAAGTAACAATTTCGTATAATAACATTTTCGGTTGCTCGCCCTACGCGCCATCCATCCTGATCACGTCCTGATTTGATTGCGATGCCATCATCTCCTACATTGAATTTTACATTTTCAATCAAGACATTGGTTGACGATTCGGGGTCGCAACCATCATTGTTGTAATTATTACTGTCTATATATACATCACGCACAATTACATTATCACAATACACAGGATGAATAATCCAGAAAGGCGAATCGTATATCTTCACACCTTCGACCAGAACATTCTTACATCCCAAAAACTGTATCATGCAAGGACGTAGATACCAGCCTTCTCCAAAAATGCGTTCATAAACAGGTATAGAGTCATTTCCCATTTGACGAAGCCTATCCATAGCCAGTTTTTCTTTAGGTTTCCAAGTATTGAAGGTTACAGCACCGTTACCATCAATTTCGCCTTTACCTGTAATGGCTACATTTATGCTTTGATAGCTATAAATAAAAGGTGTGTAGTTGAAACATTCTGTGCCTTCCCATTTGGTGAGCGACATGGGGAGGTAATCCCTAGGTTCGGTAGAGAACTCGAGGCGTGCACCTTCTTCCAGGTGTAAGTTTACATGGCTTTTTAGAATAATTGATCCTTTGATATAATATGTTCCTGAGGGAATTAATACTTTACCGCCTCCTTGTTGATTACACTCATTGATAGCATTAATAATTGCCGGAAGGCTATTAAATGTGCTGTCGTCTTTTGCCCCAAAATCAAGTATGTTGAAAGTTTTATCTTGGAATTCGGGTGCAGAGATGTTTTCCATAATTTTTGGAACCATATCCCATCCGCTATCTGTGGCGGTTATTTCTGTATTAGTCGGACGACTACACGATGTGAGCATAATAATTGTCATTAATATGGGTATAAAGTATTTTTTCATAATATTGTATTTTGTTATTTAAGGTGTGTTGTTAAGTAAATAGTATTATTTAATGATCTGTTTTAGAGGCAAGAGTAATGCAATTATCTTCGTTTGTATGAACGCATGGGTTTACTTTTGCACTCTGGTAATAGATAGGTTTGTGACCTTAAATATAGAGATTGTTTTCTAAAGTGGCAGATATTTATAAAAGAATAGGCAGAAAAGTTTAACTTTCCTGCCTATTTGCATTTATTAGAATCTGGACTATTTTATTCTAAATAAGTATAACCGTATAATCCTGAACGATAATTTGATAGGAACTCTTTACCTTCTTCAACAGTAATAGATCCTTGTTTAACGCAGGTTGTTACCCAGGTTTCTACTGTTCGAACCAGTTTCTTGGCGTTATACTGTGCATATTCAAGTACTTCGGCTACAGTTTCTCCATCTATCATTTGCTCTATCTTATAACCGTTCTCATCAACCGATACGTGTACAGCATTAGTATCACCGAACAGGTTATGAAGGTCTCCTAATATTTCCTGATAAGCACCTACTAAGAATACGCCCAAGTAATATGGCTCATTCTTCTTTAGGTTATGTACGGGTAAATATCCGGTTTGATTGCCTGTGGGAATGAAGTTGTCTATCTTACCATCCGAATCACAAGTAATATCCTGCAATGTTGCAGTTCTGTCCGGTCTTTCTCCTAAACGATGTAACGGGATGATCGGAAATATCTGATCAATAGCCCAAGAGTCGGGTAGGGATTGGAAAAGAGAGAAATTACAGAAGTATTTATCCGGTAATAATTTTGCCAATTGCTTCAATTCGTCGGGAGAATGTTTCATGCGTCCCGCCATTTGATATATCTCACGGGCAATAGAGAAATAAAGACGTTCGACTTGTGCCCTTGTTTTCAGGTTGAGCATTCCCAAGCTGAATAAATCAAGAGCTTCTTCTCTAATCTGTTGAGCATCGTGCCAAGCTTCCAGCATTCGGCGTTGATTCAAATCATCCCATATTTGATACAGTTCGCGTACCAATTCGTGATCATTTTCGGTGATAACATCGCTTTCTTCCCATTCGGGCAGAGTTGCTGTTTCGAGTACTTCAAACACAAGTATGGAGTGATGTGCAGTCAAAGATCTTCCTGATTCTGTGATGATATGGGGATGAGGCAGACCATTTTTGTTTGCTGCATCCACCATTGTTGATATAGAATCGTTTACATATTCCTGAATAGTGTAGTTAACGCTGCTTTCGCTATGTGACGAGCGGGTGCCGTCGTAATCAATACCAAGACCTCCGCCTATATCTACAAATTCGATATTATACCCCATTCCATGAAGTTGTACATAGAATTGCGATGCCTCACGTAGAGCTGTTTTGATTCGTCTGATTTTTGTTACTTGACTACCAATGTGAAAGTGGATCAGACGCAAAGAGCCTTGCATGTTGTTTTTGTCAAGAAAAGCCAGAGCTTCTAATAGTTCACTCGAATTCAATCCGAATTTACTAACATCTCCACCCGATTCTTCCCATTTACCACTGCCGCTACTCGCCAATTTGATACGTATACCAATGTTGGGTACAATCTTTAAGCGTTTTGCAGTTTTGGTAATAAGAGGCAATTCGTTGAGTTTTTCTACGACAATAAATACTCTTTTACCCATTTTTTGAGCCAGAAGAGCCAATTCTACATAGCTTTCGTCTTTGTATCCATTACAAATAATCAGCGAATTAGGGTCTGTGTTGATAGCAATAACTGCATGAAGTTCGGGTTTAGAACCTGCTTCAAGACCGATATTGAATTTCTTACCATGACTCACCAATTCCTCTACTACGGGTCGCATTTGATTCACCTTTATAGGATATATAATGTGATTCTGTGCTTCGTAACCATACTCCTTCGCTGCTTTTTTGAAGCAGGTAGATATTTTTTCGATGCGGTTGTCCAGAATATCCGGAAAACGAACTAATACAGGAGCTGCTACATCGCGAAGCTGTAGTTCATCTATCAGCTCTTTCATGTCCACAGCTACACCGTCTTTTCGGGGAGTGACTATTACATTCCCCTTTTCATTGATTGAAAAATAATTAACACCCCAACTGGAGATGTTGTACAATTCTTCCGAATCTTCAATGCGCCATTTTCTCATTATTGCAAATACGCCTGTTTTTAATTGTTTGTAAATAGAGCGGTCTTACCTTTTGGTTAAGACCTTTGTAATTTCTCCTATATATAAAACATGGAAATCCTTTTCGGGAAACCATTTGCTTATAATTTCTTTATCCAGAAAATATTCTCCTCCCATCGGTTGAGCATATAATTTCTTTATAAAAATAGCTGTATGAGCTTCTTCGAAGTAGGGGATCTCCTCTTCATGAATAATGCTCAACTCTGCCTTTTCTATTTTATTCTCGTCTCTACCCGATACTTTTCCCAGATAGCCTAGTTTCTTCAAGTAACTCTTGTCGAAAAAAGTAAGAGAAAGGCAATCTGCATCATCTACAAATTCTTTAGTATAACGTTGTGGACGAATTACTATGAAAGCAACTTGTTTGTTCCACATAATACCAAAGCCACCCCAACTTGCGGTCATTGTATTTACTCTGCCTTCTTTTTCGGCAGTCACTAGCATCCACTCTTCTTTAATGTCGAAAGGCGAAAATGCTAATTCTTTAGCCGATATTTCTTTGAAATTATTCATATCTGTTTGTAAATCTTTCTCTAAAAAGGTTTCAACCTTTAATGAATATATTTTTGGAGTTCACCTATCCATATGCTATAAGCATTTTCGGTAAGATGTAAACCGTCATTTGTATGTTGAGCATCTAATTTCCCTTGTTTACCCATATATAATGGGTTGATGTTCACGAAAATTATTTTTTCTTTTGATGCCAGTTTTTTCAACTCTTTATTGAGCTTTACTATTTGCTTTTCTTTCCCGATTAATCTTTTGTAACGCCCGAAGTCATTATTAATTGGAAGTAAGCTTTGTATATAAATAGCGGTTTCGGGAGATTGCTCTTTAACTCGTTGAATTATATAACGATAATGTTTTATAATTTGTTTGTTGGGTACGTTTTGAGAGATATCATTGATACCAGCCAAAATAAATAGTTGGGCTGGATGTGAGATCGCAATTTCATCTATCCTGTTGAGCATACCTTCGGTATTATCTCCTGATATACCTCTGTTGATGGGAGCAGCTTCGGGGAAGTATTTATCCCATTGTCCACCCTCTGTTAAACTATTACCTAAAAAAACAATCTTATTCTCACCAATCGGATTTTGCTCAAAATAAGCAATACGCTCCCTATAATGATCGGTGTCATATTCTTTTCTTTCTTGTGCCTGAGTGTACAGTGCGATCATAAAGAAAAATAAAATAAGAATCTTTTTAGTCAAATTAAAATAAATAAAATAGTTTACTTCAATATCAATTGATTAAGGTCTGATGTGAAACAGTATGTGATCTTAATCAAGTTTCAATACAGCTAAGAATGCTTTTTGAGGTACTTCAACGTTACCTACCTGTTTCATTCGCTTTTTACCTTCTTTTTGTTTTTCAAGAAGTTTACGCTTACGTGAAATATCACCTCCATAACATTTTGCGGTAACATCTTTACGTACCGCCTTTATCGTTTCACGAGCTATAATTTTAGCTCCGATGGCTGCTTGTATAGCAATGTCAAACTGCTGGCGTGGGATAAGTTCTTTCAATTTTTCGCACATGCGGCGACCAAAGCTTACCGCATTATCTACGTGTGTAAGTGTTGACAAAGCATCCACGGGTTCTCCGTTTAAGAGAATATCCATTTTGGCCAGTCTTGCTTCACGATAGTCATGCATTTGGTAGTCGAACGAAGCGTATCCTTTTGATATACTTTTCAGTTTATCATAAAAGTCGATTACAATTTCACCCAAAGGTAAATCGTAAGTAATCTCTACACGGTCTCCCGAAATATATTCCTGTTTCAAAAGTATTCCGCGTTTACCTAAACATAGTGACATGATAGGGCCGATATAGGCTGTGCTGGTTATAACCGAAGCACGTATATAAGGTTCTTCTATATAGTCGATGAGAGTAGGGTCGGGTAGTCCCGAAGGATTATGCACCTCTTTTACGTTCCCTTTTTTGTCATATACAAGATACGAAACGTTGGGTACGGTGGTGATTACATCCATATTAAACTCTCGCTCCAAACGTTCTTGGATAATTTCCATGTGCAGAAGTCCTAAGAATCCGCATCGAAAACCAAAGCCCAGTGCAATAGATGATTCGGGTTGGAAGGTAAGCGAAGCGTCATTCAATTGAAGTTTTTCGAGAGAAGCTCTCAAGTCTTCAAAGTCTTCACTTTCGATAGGGTATACTCCGGCGAAAACCATCGGTTTTACTTCCTCGAATCCATCAATCGCTTTCTCACATGGATTTTTTACATGTGTGATTGTATCTCCTACTTTTACTTCTTTGGAGGTTTTTATTCCTGATATAATATATCCTACATCACCACAAGTAACTTCGTTACGGGGCGACATGGTTAATTTCAATACACCTACTTCGTCTGCATTATATTCTTTTTCGGTAGCAAAGAATTTTACAAGATCACCCTTTTTGATAGAGCCATTTACGATTTTGAAATAAGCGATAATACCTCGGAATGAATTGAAAACAGAGTCAAAGATCAAGGCTTGTAGAGGTGCTTCTGGGTCTCCTTTTGGAGCAGGAACACGTTCTATAATGGCTGCCAGAATATCATATACTCCTTGTCCCATTTTTCCACTGGCACGGATTATTTCTTCACGTTTACAACCCAACAGCTCAATGATTTGATCTTCTACTTCTTCGGGCATAGCACTTGGAAGGTCGATCTTGTTAAGAACCGGAATGATTTCCAGATCATTGTCTATCGCCATGTAAAGATTCGAAATTGTTTGGGCTTGTATTCCCTGAGCCGCATCTACTATCAGTAATGCTCCTTCGCAGGCTGCAATTGAACGCGAAACTTCGTAAGAGAAGTCAACGTGTCCCGGGGTATCAATCAAATTGAGTATATATGTTTCGCCATTGTACTGGTATTGCATCTGGATCGCGTGACTTTTGATGGTGATACCACGTTCACGTTCCAGATCCATATTATCCAAGACTTGAGCTTGCATATCTTTACCTTCAACTGTTTTGGTATATTCAAGCAAGCGGTCGGCTAATGTGCTCTTACCATGATCTATATGCGCAATGATGCAAAAATTTCTTATTTTATTCATTCTTAAACAACGGTATGACTGAGGTCACAGACCTAATTTTATTACTTTGGCAAATATAAATACAACTGATAGTTATGATTAAATAAAGTTGTATTCAGTACTTATTGTTACTCGATTTATTCGATTGGAGATTCCAACCCCAATTTACGGGATGCAAATATACGGAAAGAATTACACTATCGAAATAACATTGTGTAATAAAATCTTTTAAGGATGAGATACGGTCTGTTTTTACTTTAGATACTTCGCCTAAAGTTCTATTTGTGTCGAAAAGAGGTTAAGAAGGTGAAATTTTACATCTATTATTTAACGTTACTTAATTGGTATTTTCTCTTAAATGTAAAAGACAAATTATACATTTGTTTATGATAATATTGTATCGTGAAGTATTTATTGCTATATTGTGTAGATGAATTATATTCTTTGATTTGCAGAGGTATAGCGATACTTGTTTTCGGTATTTAAAGATTAAATCTATGAACAAGAAAACACCGTTTTACCGTTTTGTGCTAATTTTATCTGTTGTTGCATTATTTCCTGTTTGTAATATACATGCACAGCATTCTGCAAAAACAAAACAACTGTCATCGAAACAACAGAGGTGGTTTGATGATAAAAAGTGGCTCGAAGGTGCTGCTGTATTTCCTGATACGGGAATAGATGAAATAACATTTGTTTCTCATTATGAGAAACATCCGGAAAGATGGAAAAGGGTGTTCGAATTTATAAAAGAGAATAATCTGGCAACATTACCACTCGGTAAGCAATCGTTAGGAGATGATATAACTGTGAACGTACAGGAATATATGACTCGTGAACCGGGTAATGAGCAGCTCGAAGGGCATAAAAAGTACATCGACTTACAATATATAGTTAATGGTTGTGAATTACAAGGCTATGCAAAGTTGGTAACAGTTATAGACGTTATCAATCCGTACGATGAAAAAAGAGATGTTGCTCATTATAAAGTACCCGTGATAGAATATCATGTAGTTAAACCCAATCAGTTTACTATTTTCTTTCCGGATGATATTCATATGACTAATATTCAGTACGGAGAAAAGGCAAAGGTGCGTAAGGTGGTTTTTAAAATAGCAGTTGATTGATTGCTCGTGATGATAGGTCTGTGATCTTAATTGATTGAGTTATGGGACGATTTTTATTCTTATTCTATGCTTTAGTGTTCTTTTCGTTTGGTTCTCAGGCAAGAGAAGCTGTAGTTTCTGATTCTACTAAGGTTGATCGGATGTATTTGGTCTGGAATGATGATTCGTTATTGAGGGATTCGTTGCAAATGAAAAAAGTAATCTCCTATTATCGGGAATCCAAGTATATGGACGAGTGTGTTGAAGATGGTCTTGTTAAGCATTTGCTGTCTGTGGAGAAGTTATCTCGTTTCAAAAAAGGCGATGAAGGGCGTTTTATGTTCCTTTTTAATGATCCGCATTTCGAGCCAAGTGAAACAAGGTCTGTTGCGGCCATATCTTTTCAGGGAGATGATGCTTTGGCTGATTTAATAAATGAAGTAAGGTATATAACTTTGAATACTAAGTTTAATCCTTTGATAAATGCCGAATTTATGCCGGCTTTCAATGGGGGATATAGTGGCATGATGAAATACCTCAATGAGAAAGTAACCCTTTCACGTGATGCGGATGCGACGGATACGTGCGGGGCGGTTGTTCTCGGTTTTATTGTCGATAAAGATGGTTCAGTTAAGGATTTGAAGATTTTAGAGAACTGTAATGAGGTTTTGGATAAGGAAGCGTATAGATTGGTGAAATCGATGCCTAAGTGGCAAACAGGCAAAAGGGCAGGTGCTTCTGTTCCTGTATTTGTGGTGTTACAACTTATTTTTAAGATGTAAGTTTGTTTGTCGGTTGAGTTTTTTTGTCCGGTTTTATAAAATGGTTCTATGTTTTTGAAATGAAGAAGAAAAGGTCTGTGACCTTAAAAAATAATAATAAGAGAATTTTATGAGTGTATCATTTAAAGAGAGAGTAGGTAAGTTTTGGGACGCTTTTACTGAAAAAGAGTCTGAGGTTAGAAAAATGTTGGATGACAAGGTTGAAACTGATACATTAATAAAATTTGTAGATGATATTTTATCAGTAGCCTTTCATAAAGCATTTTTTGAGTTGGGTATTAATGATCAAGGGAAGTACGAGTTGATTCTTACACCCGAGGGAGACCGTGCTAAACTTTTTCAGTTAGAGTATTGGTTGAAGCAGGCTCCGGCGGTTTTATCCGAAAAGTGGAATTTTTATTCCTCTAAGCCCGCTAAGGCAAAAGGCGATTTTAGTATTTCGATGTATGATACTACTCTTTCCGCTGATAGTGTAAGTCTTTATTACGAAATTGATGAAAAGCATCAGAAAGTTAATTTGCAAGTAGAGTGCCTTCCGTTGATGAAATTGGAAGAGAATAAAAAGTATAGTTTGTTTTTTATTTATCTCGATCAGCTTATTGGCGAAGCTTATACAATGGAATATATAGGCACTATTGATTTTCGAGTTTCAGGAAAGGGTTTGAAGAAGATTGCAGCAACTGATTTGAGAAAATTGATGGATGATACCATTGAGGCGAAAAACTGGTTCCGTATCGAAAATATCTGCGAGAGATGTGCCGGATATGAAATGGTTCCCTCAAAAGCAAAGGATTGGCAGTTGCGTGAGGATATTTACATTGCCTATTCATCGTGTTTTCCTGTTTTGAATGCCTTTTATAATAAATCGACAGAATTGTTCGGGAACTTTTATGCTGACGGGGTAGTGTTCGGTTTCTTGTTTTATGAGAATATTAATGTGCCGAAAGATCGGATAGTTCCATTTAGAACCGAGATCGAAGATCAGATATTAAAAGAGGCTAAAGCCGCTAATGTAGCTGATTCTATTGGAGGAGCAACAGGTTTTTATTTTTCGTATATGGATTTTATTGTTTATGATATAGATGCATTCTTAGCTATTGCAAAAGAGGTTTTAGTTAAATACAAATTTAAAGATGTTGGGTTCTCTAATTTTATATTTGGAGATACACCTACGTTCTTTAGGGACTGAAAGGCATAGTATGATGATCATGAAAAAAGGAGATAATATTTTTATTATCTCCTTTTTCTATAATTAAGTATCTCTAATATTTGCGTTTAAAATTATAAAAAGGCTCAGCTCTTATCTTAGCTTTTCAAGAATTGCTGCTGCTATAAATTCAGCCGCTTTTTCGTTTAATCCGCCTCCCATAACAAGCATGTCGGCCTGTTGGCGCGATGGTTCAATGAATTCTTCATGCATGGGACGAACTGTTTTGTAGTAGCGGTCGATAACTTCCAGTGCCGTACGTCCACGTGAATCCATATCTCTTTGAATAATTCTGGTCAAGCGCTGATCTGCCGGAACTTCCAGAAATATTTTCATGTCCAGTTGATCATAGATCATTTGTGACGTATATATTAATATACCTTCTACTAATAAAATGTTCTTTGGTGCAATGGGAATTGTTTCTTCCAGGCGGGCACACGTTAAGAACGAATAAGTAGGACAGTTGATGGTTTGCCCTGATTTTAGAAGCTCGATGTCTTTGTAGATCAATTCCCATTCTATGGAGTCAGGATGATCGTAGTTGAGTTTGAACCGATCTTCGAGTGGAATATCGCTGTTGTCTTTGTAATAGGCATCCTGTGGTAAAATAGCAATTTCTTCGCGGGGAATTCGGCTTAGTATACCGTCTACTAACGTTGTTTTTCCTGAACCAGATCCTCCGGCAATGCCTATTATATACATGGGGTATTTTATTATTTTGTTATTTTGTTATTTTGTTATTTTATTGCAAAAGTATCGGTATTCTTCGAATAATGAAATTCTGTAGTATTAAAAATTACAATGTACCCTGTTCTATTTCTACCACTATCCGTTCTATCATCTTATCCTTGCCGTTAGGGTCGTATTGAGTTTTCAGGTTGTTGCCGAAGATGCCGGCAAAAGTATTGTAAACGGTGGCTTTTATACCTCCTGTGAGAGATTTGATAATATCATATGCCGAGGAGTTTGTTTGCCTGTCGATCAACTTTACTAATATTTTACCTTGATTTTTTGTTAGCTTTTTCATCTTGGGTTTGTAGGAATCCATAATGAATTTTTGAGTTTGTTCAAGGTGTTTCTGTTTTGCCTTTTTATCGGGTAAAGTTTCCATGAATTCGTAAGTCTCAATGATGTTTTGTGCTACCTGTTTGGCATAGGGCAAGGTTATTTTTACATCACGCACCAGTTTAGTGTATTCGAGCCTTTCCTTTTCGTCTTTGAAGCGAAGGGGGGGGAATACAACGGTTTCCGGAAGGTATGCATTAAATATAGTGTCACCCTTCACTACCGAGAATGTATATTGGATAACTTTGCTGCTTTGTGCCTGTGTATACGATATACATAGGACAGAAAGGAATAATATGCATATATATTTTTGCATTGGCTAAAGTAAAGCTTTGGATCTTCTTATTGTTCTAAGAGAGTGTAAATATAATTAAGTTCACAGAACTATTTATTGCTTCGGCTAGTTAAACTGCAATAGATGGTTATGTTTTTAGAATGTATTATTGAATATTTTCTATTATTCACTTCTTTATAAATGTACCATGTGATTGTAAATATCATACACAGCTTATGGTTTGTAAGGTGTATGCAATACGCCTCTACATTGAAGATGCTCGAATAGATTCTTTCTTTTATTTAACTATATTTGCAGCAAATACAACAAAATAAATACATAAATATAAATTCGGGATGGATTGTTCAAAGATTAACAGTATTCTTTTTTTACCAAGAAGAAATATGGTAATTAGGAAAAAGTTTTTTATCTTTGCGACCATTCTTTTATTTAATTGAAAAAGTGGGAAAATTTAGTCTCTATAATATTCCGTTAAGGAATCTGGCAGATGGTCTACATAAGTTCGAGTATGTTTTGGATGATCAATATTTCAAAGCAATTGGCGATGCCGATTCGGATATTAGACGAGGCAAGGTTAATGTAGAAGTAATCGTGAAGTGTGTATCTTCGACATTCGAGTTTAGTTTTACTCAGAATGGTGAAGTGCATGTTCCTTGCGATCGTTGTTTAGATGATATTCTTATCGAAACCAATTCAACCAACCGCTTGGTGGTGAAGTTTGGTCATGAATATTCGGAAGAAAGCGACGAAATCGTAATCATACCCGAAGAAGAAGGTGAAATTAATATTGCATGGTTTCTATATGAATTTGTAATGTTGAGCCTTCCGATGAAGCATGTACATGCACCGGGTAAGTGCAATAAAATGATGTCTTCGAAGCTGAATAAACATAAAGTTGCAGCTGCTGATTCGGATGATAGTTTGGATATAGTAGATGACGACGATTTTGACGATTCGGTTGAAGAAGAAGCTGGTGAAGTAACCGATCCACGATGGGACGGATTGAAAGGACTTGTTGAGGAATAAAACTCGCAGACCTTTTTCCTGTTTGATAAAAGTAAATAAGGAATAATTATAAAAATATAGTAGTATAAAAATATTACTCAGAAGTAAAAATTTAAATTAAATAAACAGATAAAATGGCACATCCAAAGCATAGACAGTCAAAGTCTAGATCAGCGAAAAGAAGAACTCATGATAAAGCTTTAACTCCAACATTAGCTGTATGCCCTAATTGCGGAACATGGCACGTTTATCACACAGTATGTGGTGATTGCGGTTATTACAGAGGAAAATTAGCAATTGAAAAAGAGGTAGCTCTTTAATTGTCTAAACAATAAAAGCCCTACTCAAAATAGGGCATTTTTTTTATAAACTTACTTATCTGAAAATATGATTCAAGCAGCGATAACAGGCATCGGAGCTTATGTTCCCGAAGATGTCATCACTAATGAGGATCTTGAAAAACTCGTGGATACGAATGATGAGTGGATCATGAGCCGCGTAGGGATCAAGGAACGTCATGTCCTTAAAGGTGAAGGTCAAGGTACATCTGTTATGGGTATACGTGCCGTACAGGAGTTGTTAGATAAAACTAATACAAGCCCTGATGATATTGATGTCCTTATTTTTGCCACTACAACCCCCGATTATCAGTTTCCTTCTACATCTGCTTTAGTTGCACATGGTTGCGGAATTAAAAATTCTTTGGCTTTCGATTTGCAAGCAGCTTGTTCAGGTTTCTTATTCGGTTTAGAAACCGGATCGAATTATATAAAATCAGGAAGATATAAGAAAGTTATAGTTGTAGCAGGTGATAAAATGACTGCAATAACCAACTATAAAGACAGAACTACTTGCCCTTTATTTGGAGATGCTGTAGGTGCTGTAATGTTAGAGCCAACTACCGAAGATTATGGTATTAAAGATACAATCTTACATACCGATGGTTTTGGTGCACCGCACTTACACTTGTGTGGCGGAGGATCGGCATTCCCTGCATCGGCAGAAACCATAGAGAAAGGTATGCACTATGTATATCAGGAAGGTCAAGTTGTATTTAAGCATGCCGTGTCTCGTATGGCTGATGTTTCGGCTGAGATCATGGAGCGTAATCAATTGACCAAGGATGATGTGAACTGGTTTGTTCCTCATCAAGCTAACCTGAGAATTATAGATGCTGCCGCTAATCGTATGGGCTTGTCTAAAGATAAAGTGATGGTAAATATCGAAAGATATGGAAATACAAGTGCCGGAACAATTCCAATTTGTTTATGGGAATGGGAAAGCAAACTTAAAAAAGGAGATAATATTATTCTTGCCGCGTTTGGAGCCGGATTTACATGGGGTTCTGTGTATTTGAAGTGGGCTTACGACGGAAAATGATAGAAAAAATATATAAATCTTATATAGATAGAAAAGCGCATCTTTGTCAGGTGCGTTTTTTTATTCTATATTTGTTGTTCAATGAGGTATTTAAGTAAAGAATAAAATTTATTACTCTATTTTAAAAGATAGACCGGGCTCTTTTCAATATCTATCCGCATATACAAATGATAAACAGGTCTTAGACCTTCAACTAAATTTTTGAGAGAATAAAAAAGAATGCATAAATCAGGTTTTGTAAATATTGTAGGAAATCCTAATGTTGGAAAATCAACATTGATGAATGAACTGGTTGGCGAGAAAATATCGATTATCACGTCAAAAGCTCAAACTACACGCCATCGTATTTTAGGAATAGTAAATACTGAAGAATATCAAATTGTATATTCAGATACTCCCGGTGTACTGCGTCCTAACTATAAGTTACAGGAATCAATGCGTAACTTTTCGGAATCGGCATTGGGTGATGCCGATGTACTACTCTATGTGACTGATGTGGTAGAGAAGACTTCGAAGAATGAAGATTTCTTGCAGAAGGTACAAAAAGTCGAAGCTCCTGTATTACTTCTGATAAACAAAATCGATCAAACCAATCAGGATGATTTGGTTAAATTAGTGGAGGAATGGAAAGAATTACTACCCAAAGCCGAAATATATCCTATATCTGCACTTAATAAGTTTAATATCGACTTTGTAAAACGTCGTATTATCGATTTAATACCTGAGTCGCCTCCTTATTTTGAAAAAGATGCCTTGACGGATCGTCCCGCACGTTTCTTTGTAACCGAGATTGTGAGAGAGAAGATACTGCTTTATTACCAAAAGGAAGTTCCTTATTCGGTAGAGGTTGTTGTTGAGGAATTTAAAGAAGAAAGAGACATTATCAATATACGCATTCTTATTATTGTAGAACGCGATTCGCAAAAAGGAATAATAATCGGTCATAAAGGTGCTGCTTTGAAAAAGGTCGGTGCAATGGCTCGTCAGGATATGGAGCGTTTTTTTGAGAAAAAAATATTTCTACAAATGTTTGTGAAAGTAGAAAAAGACTGGAGAAGCCGTGATAATATCTTGAGAACATTTGGATATCGTTTAGATTGAAAGGGCGGTATCTGGCTGTTGTATTAACGAAACGATCCGGTTACAAGTTTAGCAAACTTATAAAGTTTACGTTATTCAAAAAATAATGATAAGATGAAAAAGATTGGACTTATACTATCATTCATGTTGTTCTGTTTCATTTATATGAAAGGGCAAGATACAGATATGAGCCATAAACTCACATCGCAAGGTGCTTGGTTTTTGTTTTCGGTGAGAACCGAAGAGCAAGTGGGTGAAGAAGTTTTAACTCAGGTTGAGTTTTACAAAAAAGATGACATTTCCAGTATATTTTTTGACGAAGAGAATAAATTATACTCGGTTTTTTCAAAATACAGCACTGATGTGTATGAAGATCGATGGAAATTGGTTGATGATACCCATTTTGTGATGGTAAGTCCCAATGATGGTAGTTCTCAGATCGTAGAGATATTGGAAATTGATAAAACAAAGTTAGTCTTAAGAAACTGTGGCGATATAGAGAACGGAACTTCATGTTCTTTATATACTTATTTTTCGACCAAGGAAGGTTGGTTGCCCGATTCGGAGATTGACGAGTTGAATTCAGCAGGAATAATAGAAGTGGAGGAAATGACTCCATAAAGATTGGTATTGAAATAAGCAATAAAAAGGTCTGAAACCTTATAACCTAAATATAAATTGCCCTAGTTTATGATCAAAAAGTATTTATTTCTATTTAGTCTGGCTATAACGACTTTAAGTTATGCACAAGACAATCAGAATAATATCAAACAAATGGACACAAAGAACCCTTTTTTCGAAGAGTTTAAAACACCTAAAGGCACTCCTCCTTTTGATTTAATTAAAAAAGAGGATTATAAGCCTGCTTTTGTTAAAGGTATCGAACAACAAACAGCTCAAATTTCGGCAATTACCAGAAAAAGAGATGTAGCTACGTTCGAAAACACAGTGGTGGCATTGGACGAAAGCGGCGAAATATTAGACCGTGTATCTGCTGTATTCGGAGCGATACGTGGTGCTCAAAGTGATCCGGATATTCAAAAAATAGCAGAGGAAATTTCTCCTCTATTATCAGAGCATAACGATAATATTTATTTGAATGTTCCTTTATTTGAGCGTATTAAAATAGTATATGCGGATAGTTTGAATCCGGCAAGAACTACAGAGCAAAAACGCTTGGTAGAGAAATATTACAAGTCATTTGTACGTTCGGGTATTGCCTTGAATGATACACAAAAAGACCGTTTACGTGAGATAAATAAAGAGTTAAGCCTGTTATCACTTTCTTTCGGTAAGAATCTTTTAGCTGAAACAAATAATTACGAATTGGTAATAGATAACCCGAAAGATCTGGCCGGATTACCTGCGGATGTAATTAGTATTGCTGCCGAAACGGCTAAAAGTAAAGGTATGACCGGTAAATGGGTTTTTACTCTAAGTAAACCTAGCTGGTTGCCTTTTCTTCAATATGCCGATAACAGAGCATTGCGTGAAAAATTGTATAAAGCGATGTACAGTCGTGGTAACAATGATAATGAATTTGACAACAAAGCAATTATCAGTAAGATCGTTAATCTGAGATTGGAGAGAGCCAATTTGTTAGGATATAAATCTCATGCGGATTATGTGCTTGATGATACAATGGCTAAAGCTCCTGATAATGTATTTGCTTTATTGAACAATATATGGGAATACGCACTACCTCAAGCTAAAAAAGAGGCTGTTGAACTTCAAAAGCTTATAGATAAAGATGGAGGTAATTTCAAATTAGAATCTTGGGATTGGTGGTATTATACCGAAAAACTACGCAAAGAGAAATATGCTTTGGATGAAGAAGCATTGAAGCCTTATTTTATGGTTGACAATGTTCGTGACGGAGCATTTTTGGTTGCGAATAGATTATATGGAATAACATTTAAACCTTCTGCAGAGATATCTACTTATCATAAAGATGTTCAGGTTTTTGATGTAATAGATGCTGACGGATCATTTATCGGTGTTCTTTATTTGGATTATTTCCCTCGTGCGAGTAAACGTAATGGAGCATGGATGAGTAGTTTCCGCAAACAAAGTGTAAAGAATGGAGAGTTTATCAATCCTATTATTTACAACGTTGGTAACTTTGCTTTACCTACAGAGGATAAACCTTCTTTGCTGACTTTGGAGCAAGTTACAACTCTTTTCCATGAGTTTGGACATGGCTTACATGGCTTATTGTCTAATGTAAATTATAACGGGTTGTCGGGTACAGCAGTTTCTCGTGATTTTGTGGAGTTGCCTTCTCAGATATATGAGCATTGGGCATTACACCCTGAGGTGTTGAAATTATATGCAAAGCACTATCAAACAGGAGAGGTTATTCCGGATGCATTAATTGCAAAGATAGAGGAAGCTTCTAATTTTAATTCGGGATTTGAAACTACAGAGATTGTAGCTGCTGCTCTTTTGGATATGAAATGGCATGTGATAACAGAACATCAGGATTTTGATGTAAATGCATTTGAATCTGATGCAATGAATCAAATCGGACTTATCTCCGAGATTATACCCAGATATAAGAGTACTTATTTCGCCCACATCTTTGATGGCGGATATTCAGCCGGATATTACAGCTATTTGTGGTCTGAGGTATTAGATGCAGATGCTTTTGAAGCTTTTGTAGAAAAAGGAGTCTTTGATAGAACAACAGGTCAGTCGTTCCGTGACAATGTGCTATCTAAAGGAGGTTCAGAAGATCCGATGGTTTTATACAAACTTTTCAGAGGAGCAGAACCTAATCCTATTTATCTTTTGAAAAACAGAGGTTTTGTAAAGTAAGGTTGATTAGCTTACCTATAAAGGTATTCAAGATAATAAATCGATATGTGAAAGAGGAGTATAAATACTCCTCTTTTGTTATGTAATTTTTTTAACTCAAAGCATCCGGAGACTTTCTTTTTAGATTGTGTAGATTATACGTCACTGACAAAATGTTAATTCACATACTAAATAATACACAATTTGATTAAATGCTTATATTTGTGTTAGATTTTATTGAGGGTGGGCAGTTTTAATATTTATAAGTAGTTGAAGTCCTATTTTGAAGCTATCACCAGTAATTGTTACGATATTTGGCTCAATAGCGAAAAAAATCAGATGCCTTACTTGATAATTTCTAAGCAGAATAATTTATTTAACCTTATTTAGAGTGATCCTTTTTATAAAGGTTTAGATCTGAAATCTTTAATGGAAAAAATATGACAATAGGTGTTGACCTGGGAGCTACTAATATAAGAGTAGGCATAGTCGAAGGTGGTGTTATCTACCGTAAAATATCTGAGCCTTTCCCGTATGATAAAACATTTGAAGAAACAATCAATTTTTTAATAAGCACTATCAGACGATTGATGAATACAAATATCAAAGGTATTGGTATTGGTGTTCCATCGGTGGTTGATTCTCGTAAGGGAATAGTTTATAAAGCCGGAAACGTTCCGTCGTGGAAAGAAGTTCACTTGAAGGACATCCTCGAAGCTGAGTTTAAAATACAGGTACGTGTTAATAATGACTGTAACTGTTTTGCTTTCGGTGAACGGTATTATGGCGAATGTACTCCATATCGCAATATCGTAGGAGTAACACTTGGTACAGGACTTGGTGCCGGCATTGTTGTTAATGATGTTCTTTATGAAGGCTTGAATACAGGAGCCGGTGAAATTGGCTTAGTACCTTATCTGGATAGTAACTACGAACATTATTGCGCATCTAAATTTTTTCAAAGATATAAAACGACTGCACATATAGCATATCTGAGAGCTGAGAATGATGATAAGGAAGCTTTGGCTATGTGGGAGGAGTTTGGACACCATATCGGTAATATGATTCAGGTGATTATGTATATGTATGATCCCGAGGCTATTATTTTAGGAGGAGGAATCACTAAAGGATACAAATATTTTTCAGAAGGAATGAATAAGAATCTGGCTAACTTTCCTTATCCTTTAGCTCTAGAGAAAATGCAACTATTAATTTCGTCTAAAGAGGATATTAGTTTACTGGGTGCTGCATCGCTTATTCCTTAATACAGAATCCTTTTATCTAAAAGATAAAAAAACAGATCTTTTGAGCTATGCTTTAAAAGATCTGTTTTTTACTTTATTATTAATATAGGTTATTCATCGGCTTTAATTGTTGCTTCATATTCTTTCAGTAATTTGTCTTGAACATCGCTTGGAACCAATTCATATTTAGAAAATTTCATAATAAACGAAGCACGACCTCCCGTTAGAGAACTTAGTGTAATCGAATAATTAGACATCTCTTTCAAAGGAATTTTGGCATTTATAACTTCAATATCTTTGTCGCTTTCCATACCTTGAATTACTCCCCTGCGGTTTTGAATATCGCTCATTACATCACCCATTTTGTCGGAAGGAACAAAAACGGTTACATCCGATATTGGTTCCAGAATTTTAGGGCCTGCATTACGGAAAGCTTCGTTAAAAGCATTACGTCCGGCAAGCATAAACGATATTTCATTCGAATCTACAGGATGCATCTTTCCATCATAAACAATAACACGCACATCCCGGGCATATGATCCTGTAAGTGGACCTTGTTCAAGGCGAGCCATGATCCCCTTTATGATAGCAGGTACAAATCGATTATCAATAGCACCTCCGACAATACTGTTGACAAAAACAAGCTTGCCACCCCAGTCTAAGTCGTGGGTTTGAATATCTCTCGATTGTACTTTAAATTCTTGTCCGTTAAATTTATAAGTGTCGGGTACAGGCATACCTTCAATGTAAGGCTCTACAATCATATGGACTTCTCCGAATTGCCCTGCACCTCCCGATTGTTTCTTATGACGATACTCTGCTCGCGAAGGTTT
Source organism: Dysgonomonas sp. HDW5B (assembly GCF_011299335.1). Classification (GTDB taxonomy): domain Bacteria; phylum Bacteroidota; class Bacteroidia; order Bacteroidales; family Dysgonomonadaceae; genus Dysgonomonas_A. The sequence goes on along the minus strand of NZ_CP049858.1, from coordinate 349,852 downwards.
GGTAATTGTTTCTCGGTAAGGTATTTTTGGTTCAGAATATACGATTGCTATTTTATCATTATTTTCGATTCTCCACTTCAATGTTTTCAGGTGAAACTCTCCTTGCCCTGATACAATCATTTGTTTCAGCTCTTTGGAGTTCTCAATCAGCCATGTTGGGTCTTCTTCATGCATCCGCTGTAAAGCTTCGCTTAGTTTTTCGGAGTCTCTTTCGTTGGCAGCTTTTATAGCCCTGCGATATTTAGGATTGGGGTATTTAATAAAGTCAAATTGATTGTCGGTTCCTTTTCCGTTCAGCGTATTTCCGGTGCGTACATCTTTTAGTTTAACGGTTGCACCTATATCTCCCGCAACCAGTTCGTCAACTTTGGTGCGTTGCTGACCTGCAACCATAAACAATTGCCCGATACGTTCTTTTGACCCTCTATCGGAGTTGATGAGGTCATCGCCTTCTTTTACTTTTCCGCTCATCACTTTAAAATAGGAGATATCGCCCACATGAGGTTCTACTGTCGATTTAAAGAAAAACAGGCTGGTAGGACCATTGACATCAGGTTTAACTTCTTCGCCTTCGGTGTTTACAGGGTAGGGCATATCTACAACGTAAGGAACGACATTACCTAGAAATTCCATGGTACGTCTGACGCACATATCTCGTTCGGCACAAACACAGAATATGGGGAAAATATCTCTTTGAACAAGCCCCTTGCGAATACCGAAGCGCATTTCTTCTTCGGTAAGAGTACCTTGCTCGAAGAATTTTTCCATCAGTGATTCTTCGTGCTCGGCTGCCGCTTCTACCAGTTTTTGGTGAAGCTCTTCCGCTTTATCCATTTCTTCTTCAGGAACTTCGAGTACTTCGGGAACTCCTCCTTCGGGTTTCCATCTGTACATCTTTTTTTTGAGTACATCAACTATGGCATTGAAGTTCGGTCCACAATTGATGGGATATTGTATGAGTACGGCTTTTTCTCCGTAATTGCCTTTCAGCTGAGCCACTACACTGTCAAAATCGGCTTTTTCGTGATCGAGCTGATTGACTATAAACATCACCGGTTTCTGAAATTTTTGGATATATCTTAATTGGTTTACTGTACCAACTTCTATTCCATATTGAGCATTTAATACCATGAGTGCAGTATCGGTCACATTGAGTGATGTTACTACATTGCCTATAAAATCGTCAGCTCCCGGACAATCAATAAAATTGAGTTTTCGATTCATCCATTCAACAGAAAAGATACTCGAGAAGACCGAATATCCATACTCTTTTTCAACCGGAAAATAATCGGTAACTGTGTTTCCGCCTTTCACAGTACCTCTGCGTTTTATAACCCCTGCCTCGAAAAGCATTGCTTCGGCAAGAGTGGTTTTCCCGGAGCCGGAGCTCCCAAGAATTGCAATGTTTTTGATTTCGTTAGTTTGGTAAGTTCTCATGGTAATAAATATTTATAGGATTTATATAAGGTCTCAGACCTTTTTATTACTTCATTCAGTATAAAAACTACAGCCTATTATATTTTGAGAATATTTGATTATATTCTCAATTACTTTAAATATTCAAACTCAATAAGGTTTAGGAAACAAATGCTCGTTTGCATTTTCTCAAAATTAATAAATGTTCTTTTGATGAGGCTATCTTAATAGAAGTAAAATAGTATGTTTTTCAGCAGGTTATTAGGGGGTAAGATACCAAAAAGGCGATCCGGGATATTGGGGATCGCCTTTTTTAGTATAACTAAGATTCTTAATTCCAAGAAAGATCCTGTAATTGATATTTAAACTGGAAAGTAGATGGATTTACCACATCATATGGGTTGAAAACGAATGGCGACAGCGTTTGATTATTTGCTGTATTTCTAATGATTTCTTCTACTTGCGTTACTAAAGCATATTTTTCTTTAGATCCTATTGTGGAAATATATCTGATGGTGTAGCCTGTTATAAAAGTATCAGGTATATAACCCATATTTAAAGTTGCAGGAAGTAATCCCCTTGTTAACAATGGTGGATTGGAGGATGGTATAACAATACTATAGCCCTTTGGAACTTCTATATATTTAATATATTCGCAAAACTCTGTATAATATGGAACACCTACTATTATTCTTGAATCGTAAGGGAAGCCAAAGGTTAAGTTATACTTCTTTAAAATACTTCTTTTGTCATAGCCGGAAACAATATAGGTTTGATTAGTACTTTTCAATGAACTATTTGTTTCGTATACAAATAATTCTGAATGAGAGTTCTCAAATATAAAGTTTTGCGGATTTTGTTTTTTTAAGTCGGCATTAATCTGTTCAATATTGGTTTTCAGATCATTTTCTGAAAATATTTTAATTGATTGAACTTCTCCATTCAAGTTTACTTCTTCTATCTCAGGTTCATGAGAGCATGAGAGAAAAGAGAATAATAGTCCCAAAAACAGGATCAATTTTTTATTTTTCATACGTATATTTTTTTCGAATGAATAAAATGAGGCTTAACTTCATTATATATAATTAGTCCCAGCTTGTAAATATATATTGGTACTTGAACTCAAAATTAGAAGGACCTGGTATGGCTTTCAATGGCATATAGTAGGGTGGGTTGTGAAAAATTTGTTTACCTTCTACATTATACTGCACTGTTACCGCTTCCGTTACTAATTCATAGATATCTTCTGTGCTTGTAGATGAATATTGTTTGTGTGTATAGCCGGTGGTTATAGCCTTATTAGTCGCAGTGCCAATAGGTAGGCGCCCCATTGCCGATAAAGATTCCATCACACTTTGAGGGGGAAGAACGAATGTTGCTCCTTTAGGTATCCTGACAAATTTAACATACAGTCTTATGTTTCCTATAAAAATCATGTTGGTATACCCATATACGCGAGAGTCTTTAGGTACACTCCCTTCGGCAAATTTAAATTTCCAGTCATTTACATATCTTACCTCATCGTATCCATAGACTTTGTAAGTAACTCCGGCGGATCTTGGTGTATTACCTGTTTCATCTATCCATAAATCAGAATTTGGATTATCGAAAGTGTATAAATCCGGATTGTTTATTGTTAAAGATTGGATCAAGCTATCGGGCAGAAATGCACCGGTATTAATTTCTATAAAATTAGACTTTGATATTAGACTTTGATCTAAATTCACACCCTTATCATTTTCTATGTCATTAGAGCATGAGGTGAAAATAGTAACTAGTAAAGTTGTGATAAGAAATAGTTTTTTCATCCTGATAAAATTTAGTAGTATAATTAGTTTAGTTCGTATTTAAACGCATATCCTTCTGTATATGCGTTGTTAATGCCAAGTTCAATGTCATAGACGCCTTTCGGCAACTCTTTATCGATATCAAATGTTACAATATGAGTTGTAAAGCAAGATAGGTCAATACAATCAAAATCATTAGGTGTACTTATGATATTTATTTTCAGTGTTTTGTTCTGTTGATATAAATAGATTTTCTGGATTTCATCTCCTTTTTTTATCAGTTTTGTTCTGACTTCGCATGTTACTGATGAGCCGCTTTTCTTCATTTTGAAATCTTTGACGGGATTAACCTGCCCTAAATCTGTAATTTTAATATTTGATACAGATAATACTTCATCGCTATTATCTATATTATTATGATCACAACTAAAGCAGAATAGGGTGGCTAGAAAAAGAAGATGAATGTAGATAGTCTTTCTTTTCATAATATTTACAATTAGGAAATTAAGTACTTAATAAGTATGATTTACTTATTTGAAACGACATGTGTTGAAGAATTTGATTCTTGTTTGTATAATTTTGTTTGTGTAATATTTTTTTGCCTATTTGAGATAGGTTTGACAAATATATAGAAATATTTAAAAACAGAGGTCTTTTCTATCTAAGAAAAGACCTCTGTTTTTGTTAAATGTTTTTTATTTAAAACTTAAGAATGCTGATTGATAATATTTCGCAGCCATTTAACCAACATCATAATAGCAAGGGCAGCCACCACACACGCACCGAAATTCATCAGGAAATAGTATTCTTTATTATCGAACATATCCCACATTCCAGCAACCATTCCGCTCAGTTTATTTCCTATCGAGGTAGATAAAAACCAGCCTCCCATCATGAATGACGTAATGCTTTTGGGACTTACTTTAGAGACAAGGGATAAACCTATTGGGCTGATTAGTAATTCTCCTACAGTGATAACTCCGTATGTGCCGATAAGCCAGAGTGCCGATGCTTTGTCTGTGTAAATATCCGTATATATGACCGATGCAGCCATAACAAGTGACGAAAGCCCTGTAATAAGTAATCCCCATCCCATTTTGGCAGGAGTAGATGGTTCCCGTCCTCTTATCCGAAGTCTCGAAAAGAATCCCAATACAATGGGGGTAAGTATAACTATAAAGAATGGATTTATGGATTGGAATATTTCGGTAGATATCAGGTTTACTTTTTCGCCTTCCTGAGGTAAGTTTTCGGGTGATTCATTGATGAAGTAATGAGGATAATCGTACGATTTTATCGTATTTCCATTGGCATCCGTTACAGCTTTCAATGTATGATCCATCGCAATAACAGAATCTTTTTTGTATTCTAATGCTTGCACCATCCCAACGGGTTTAACCAATTTGGATACAGCAGGAGTTATCGATCGTTCGGTATAACTTTCCGCAAATGTAGTAAGGGCTGTAGCATTCTGTTTAAATACTGTCCAGAAGACAACCATAATAAGAAAGATACTCAAAAGGGCTTTAATCTGTGAGCGTTCTTCTTTTGGTGATCTGAATATCAGTGAGGCATAGAAAATAATAACGGGTATACATCCGAATAAGAATGCGTCATTGGAATCTGATCCGAAAACATTCCCCGGAATCAACCATCCCAATGCTCCAAACGCCAGGGCAGGCGCAAATACATAAAGTAATACCTTGGTTATGTCGGAATTAGAATCATCCGATTTCTTAATAATATCGGCTTCTTTAATGTGGCGTGTACCCATCAGAAAGACCACAAGACCGATAAGCATACCTATACCGGCTGCTATAAAGGCATATCCCCATCCGTAATTGTTGCGCATATATGCTGCCACAAAATTACAAACAAAAGCTCCTACATTGATACCCATATAAAAGATGCTGTAACCGGCATCTTTTTTAGCCTTGTATTTTTCCTCTGAATAGAGATTACCCAATAAAGTTGAGATATTAGGCTTGAAAAAACCATTACCTACAATAATTAACAGCAGGGCTATCCACATGGCTGTACTTCCCGGAATGGCAAGCGTACAATATCCGGCAGACATAAGTATTGCTCCGATAATGATAGATTTGCGATATCCCAGAAGTTTATCAGCAATCAGTCCTCCCAGAAAAGGTGTTATATAAACTAGTCCTAAATATGTACCAACAATGTCATAAGCCTCTTTTTTTAATAAGCCCATGCCATCTGCATCAATAAGGTAGAGTGCAAATATGCCTAACATGAGGTAATATCCGAAACGTTCCCACATTTCGGTTAAGAACAGATATTTTAAGCCTTTTGGATGCGATACGCTTTCTTGAGGAGAGGATAGATTTTCAGTCATATTGTATTTCGCTTTTTCAGATTTATGCAAAGATAAGTTTCTGAGCCGAATATGAAAAGTTCTGAGATGATAATAGTTCTATTTTTACTAACGCACCCTATCGGGTTTGTTTTTCATTTTGCCTTGATGCAAAACGAAACAAAAGATCAAGACTGTTCCATTTACATGCGTCAGCCCCAGTACATCAGAGGCACAGCCGTTGGCTGACAAGCGAAGCAGGCGTAAAACTAAACGTGCCGACAGGCAATAAGTTTAGTTTAGCCCGCAAGCTAAAGTCAGGCAGGCGAGCCACGCAGCACAAAGCCTTTTTGATTCCTTTTGTGGATTTGGACAAAAGGAATGCAAGCAATTTTTAATTGTGCGCAGATCGAAAAGTATAGTGTAATAGAACCTTTTATCTATAAAAGAAAGTATTATGGGAAAATTTACACGATCACTTGCCGATAAGATTGCTACTCTGATAGAAGAAGATAATTATACAATTACCGAAATATGCCGTATTGTAGGCATTAGTCGTAAGATGTTTTACCAATGGAAAGCAACCAAACCCAATTTTGCCGAAGAACTGCAAGAAGCGGTAGAAGCACGGGAGGAAAAATTGAAGCAAAAAGCCCGTCAGTCGATGCGGCAAAAGGTTGAAGGATACAAACAAATAGAAACAAAAACCACTTATGCGGCATCCAAAGACAGCGATGATCCTTATACGCTTGTGGTGAAAGAATATGTAGTGAAAGAAAAATATTGTGTACCCGAAACTTCGGCTATCGTATATTCTTTATCGGGAGGATACAACGAATCGAAAGGAGAGAAACAGCCCCAGCCGGCAAGCTCATTAGTGATAACGGTAGACAGCGAAAAGACCAAACGGGATATGGAAAGGTTACAACAGAAGCTGAGCGGAAAAAGAAGTCTGTGTTAAGTGTCACTTTTGTTACTTTTGTAACCTTTTTTCTGTTTGTGTTTTGAAAATCAGTTATTTGTAAAGTGACAAAAGTATATCATATAAATAAGTTTATAATCCACTTTTGTAACCTTATTGCAGCTTTTGTTACTTTTAATAAAGCAAATCTGAACTTATTCAATATGCTGAATGTTAATAAAATTAAATAATAAACACATAACACCTCTAAGCATATGAAAACTTTAATTCTTTCGCTGGCAGCTTTCATTTTGGTAGTATCAAACAGCTTCGGTCAAACAGAAACAAAAGCCTTTCGTTATGACACGGTTCCTGCTCCGGCAAAGAATCAAGTGCCACTGTTTCGTTATGATACAGTTGCCGATCCAATGGTGAATCAATCTCAGGAGCCTTTGTACAGAATTGAGCAGCCTGCGAAACAACAACAAACATATCAGCCAAAGCCTTCTCAGCCTCTAAACTACAGAGAAGGAAATGAGAGTCAAGGTAGAATGATATTCGGAGGTTCGTTTGGTATGGCATTTGGTAGCGGTTATGTGTCTGTGAATATCTCTCCGCAGGTTGGTTATGAGTTTAACCGTTACTTTACTGCCGGAGGTGGAATAGGTTATTTCTATTATAAAGAAGATTCTCGCAGGAATGATTTTTCGCAAAATTACTTGGGTTTAAACGCTTTTGCCCGATTTCACCCGATCCGTTTTATTTCATTGGAAGTACAGCCCGAAATTTATCAGATGTGGGGAAGTTCGGGAGGAGAGTCTATTGGTTCAAAAACAGTTCCTTGTGTATTGGTCGGAGGTGGTGTAAATATTCCTTCAGGACGTAATGGAGCTGTCACTATGATGATTCATTACGATTTGGTTCAGAATGAATGGAGCCCTTATGGGAGTCAGATGTTTTATTCGATCGGATATATTTTCGGATTTTGAATTATAAATCGAGTAAAAGAAAATATTTAATGATATCCTTTTGTTGAAAAGAGACTTATGTGTCTGTCTTGAATGCGTAAAACGTACAGGATTGATCCTACATACAAAGTAATAAAAAGATCTGAGACCTTATATGTATAATAGAAGTTGTGATTTACTTTCATTTTTATCTATATTTGTAATAGTTAAGATGGCAGTCATATTGAAAGGAATATGTCAACTTAAATTACTTACTACTATTATTTAATAAGGATATGAATACTTTTGGCAATATATTTCGGTTAACATCTTTCGGTGAATCTCATGGTGCGGCTATTGGAGGCATAATTGACGGCTGTCCTGCGGGCATCGAGGTGGATATGGATTTTATCCAGAACGAGCTTAACCGTCGTCGTCCCGGACAATCAAAAATAACTACACCCAGAAACGAAGCCGATAAGGTGGAGTTTTTATCGGGCATTTTCGAAGGAAAAACCACGGGGACTCCCATTGGTTTTGTGATATGGAATGCTAATCAGCACTCGTCTGATTATGATAATATGAAAGCTTTGTATCGTCCGTCTCATGCGGATTATACATACCAACAAAAATACGGAATCAGAGATCATAGAGGAGGAGGTCGTTCTTCGGCTCGTGAAACTATTGCCCGTTGTGTAGCTGGTGCTTTAGCTAAATTGGCACTCAATCAATTGAATGTATCGGTTACTGCATATACATCGCAGGTAGGTGGTATTAAGTTGGAAAAGTTGTATTCTGAATACGATCTGAATACTATTGAAGATACCCCTGTAAGATGTCCCGATGCTGTAAAAGCAGAGGAAATGATCACATTGATAAACGAAGTGAAATCGAAAGGCGATACTATCGGCGGAGTGATTACTTGTGTAATCAAAGGTACTCCTGTTGGGTTGGGTGAACCTGTATTCGGAAAACTTCATGCAGCTTTAGGTAATGCAATGCTAAGTATCAATGCCGTAAAAGGTTTTGAGTATGGCGATGGCTTCGATGTAAATCACAGAGGTTCGGAAGTGAATGACGAATTTTATGATAAAAACGGTGAAATCAGTACCCGCACCAATCATTCGGGAGGTATTCAGGGCGGGATTTCAAACGGACAGGATATTTATTTCAGAGTAGCTTTTAAGCCTGTTGCAACGATCTTGATGCAGCAACATACGGTAGATAGTGAAGGAAATGAAGCCGATCTTAAAGCTCGTGGACGTCACGATGCGTGTGTGCTTCCTCGTGCCGTGCCTATTGTTGAGGCAATGGCAGCGATGACTATCCTCGATTATTATTTGTTGAACAAGGCTCGCTAAAATATAATATGTAAAAACTGCTTTTCTCAATTTCTTCTACATGAAACGAGAAAAGCAGTTTTTGTATTTATAAGGTAGGCGAAGTGTTTAGAAAATACCGATTTATATCATCACACTACTTCCTGCAATAACTTGCCATCCTTTATCGCACTCTTTCCAAACCCTAAGAAAACGTACTTTACCCGAAATCGGTTGAGTTCCATACTTCCCATCCATATCTATTGTTACAGCAACCACCGCTGTGTTACCAATGATATTTATCTGTTGATCGGAAGCACTGATTTTATTTACAATCATCAGTCCGCTTCGATACGCTTCTAAATCAATCTCCTTAGTGATGGTTTGCCCCATGGCACTGTTAAATAACAGATCGGGATGAATAAGCTTATCCAATGTTTCTACATTGGCAGTTCGCATAGCATCCAGTAATTGGTTTTCGAGATTCTCAATTGTGCTTTTTTCGGTTGTGCTCATGTCTTCTTTATTATTTTATCTATTCTACAAAAGTAGTGTTTTTAAGAAAGAAAAAGCAGGGCTTGAATAATCACAGCATTTTTTTGATATTATTTCGATGGGTTTTCAGAATGGTTGTCGAAGGTGAAAATATTACTCATATAGTCAGAGAAATGAAAAATAATATAGTAAATTTGTAAACACATTTTTAACATTGAATGAATAATCTTATTCTAAGCGATGTGAGTAATAAAAAGGTCAGAGACCTTTAATCAGAAAATAAACAACAGGTCAGCGACCTTTAAAACTTTCTTATATAATGAAAAGAGATACTGCAATTTTTGATATTATTGAAAGAGAACACCAGCGCCAGCTAAAAGGAATTGAACTTATTGCTTCAGAAAATTTTGTAAGTCAGCAAGTGATGGATGCTATGGGATCGTGTCTAACTAATAAATATGCCGAGGGATATCCCGGAAAACGTTATTATGGAGGCTGCGAAATAGTTGACCTTAGCGAACAATTGGCTATCGATCGTTTGAAACAAATTTTTGGAGCCGAATGGGCAAATGTACAGCCTCACTCGGGAGCTCAGGCAAATGCCGCAGTATTTTTGGCTTGTCTTCAGGCAGGCGATAAATTTCTAGGATTGAATCTTTCTCATGGAGGTCACCTTTCACACGGTTCACCCGTTAATTTTTCGGGATTGATGTTCCATGCACTCGAGTATAATGTTAGACAAGATAACGAAGAGGTTGATTACGACCAAATGGAAGCTGTTGCTAAAGCAGAAAAACCAAAATTGATTATTGCAGGTGCTTCGGCTTATTCTCGTGATTGGGATTATGCACGTATCCGTCAGATTGCAGATTCAATCGGTGCTATCTTCTTGGTTGATATGGCTCACCCTGCGGGATTGATTGCTGCCGGTCTTTTAAATAACCCACTTCCATTTGCACACATTGTAACTACTACAACTCATAAAACTCTACGTGGACCTCGTGGTGGAGCTATCCTAATCGGTAAAGATTTCGAAAATCCTTTCGGAAAGAAAACTCCAAAAGGTGAAACCCGTATGATGTCTGCATTGTTGGATTCTGCTGTATTCCCCGGAATACAAGGTGGACCACTTGAGCATGTTATTGCAGCTAAAGCAGTTTCTTTTGCTGAGGCATTAGATCCATCTTACAAAGTATATCAATCGCAAGTTCAGAAGAATGCATCTGTAATGGCTCAGGCTTTTGCCGATAAAGGATATAAGATTGTATCGGAAGGTACAGATAATCACCTGATCTTAATCGACCTTAGAAAGAAATTCCCCGAATTGACAGGTAAGGTTGCCGAGAAAGCTCTTGTGGCAGCAGATATTACTACCAATAAAAATATGGTACCTTTTGACAGCCGTAGCCCATTCCTTACTTCGGGATTGCGTTTCGGTACTCCGGCAATAACAACTCGTGGCGTTAAGGATGGTTTGATGGGTGATATTGTAGAGATGATCGATACAGTATTAGCTAATCACGAAGACGAAAAAACGATCAAAGCAGTGCGTGAGAAAGTAAATCAAATGATGCAAGATTACCCTTTATTTGCTTGGTGATTGAGTAAGTAAGTGATTTGTCATTCATATAAAGAGACACAGTTGAGGTTTAAAGGCTTCATCTGTGTTTTTTACTTTTGTGAGATATAAAATACAAGATTAATAATGTAACAGGTCTTTGACCTCGCTGATGTAAGTGGCTAAGAAAAGAAAGAAGAAAAAAGGTAAAAAGAAAGGTTCGGGTTTTGGACGAAAGCTATTATGGCTTATTCCTATAGTGATTGCCATAGCTTCATTATTTGTCAAAGATATTTCTATCGGGTATTATGATCGGGCTAATGGCTTATCGGGTGCTGCTCTAAAAACAGCTATGCACGACATTATAAGGGATCACACATATCTTGATTTCGACGAAAAAACAACTGCCCGCTATTGGTGGGATAATTACTTTAAGAAGACCGATTGGAGTTCCGAAGGGTATTTTATCGATATGTATTCCAATGAGAAACATCCTACCTATGTGGGTGGAAATGTTCAGAATCGCGAACATTGCATGCCTCGCAGTTGGTGGGGTAAGAGAGATAAATATTCATCATACGATGCCAATGGAGATCTTCATAATCTATTCCCGTCTGACTATAATGCCAATGCTGCCAAGAGTAATCTTCCTTTGGGAGAAGTAGGTATTGCCAAATTTGATAACGGAGTTTCTAAGGTTGGGATCAATACTTATCCGAAGGGATACAGAGGGCAGGTATTCGAACCGGCAGATGAGTACAAGGGAGACTTTGCCCGTGTTTACTTCTATATGCTGACTTGCTATGAGGACTATGCTTATGACTGGAAACCGGATGCTACAAAGTCGATGCTTCAGACAACTGCTTATCCGGGTTTACAGCCTTGGGCGTTGGAGATGCTGATTAAATGGAATAACGAAGACCCTGTAAGCGAGAAGGAGATTGAGAGGAATAACGAAGTCTATAAAATACAAGGCAACCGCAATCCCTTTGTAGATTGCCCTACACTAGTAGATCATATTTGGGGGAATAAAAAAGATCAGCCTTTTTACGTGGCTAAGGATGATAAAATAAACAGACAACCTCAAATAAAGGACTTATTATTTAAGGTTGTCAATGAGTATAATTTGAAATAAAGGTTTGTGACCTTTATGATGTCTTATCTTCTATAAGCTTATAAGTATGCTCAAACTTATGTCCTTTCTTTATAGCCCATTCTATAAACTTGCTTAATCTGTCGACCATTTTCTGATCGGTGTTCTTAGTCACGTAAAAAGGAAAGTTATATTTCGATTTGGGACCTATCGGCATGAATTCCCAAGGATGGAAATATACATTCAGATAACCGTCTTTCTTTAAGGTTCTGCCTGCTAAAGCACAATATAAGGATAATGGCAGGTTATGAAATGAAATCCAGAAAAGAGGAAACCTAATCAGTGGCGTAACAGAGGCCGGAATCTGCCATACCCCTTCACGCATAAAGTAGGTGCGAGGTTCATTCAGTTTATTATACCTTCCCGGTAAATAGGTCGGATTGATAGACGAATTGTAGATATATCCTGCATTGTATACTTCTTCTTCGGGAACAGGCATCATACGAGCCATACGATATCCTCTGACGGTAGTATTGCCAATCTGTTCAAGAATCTCTTTTGATTGCTTCAAATGTTCAGGCTTGAAGTGATCGTGATAGAGGCCATGAGAAGCCAGTTCATGTCCTTCCGAAACAATCCTTGTAACGATGTCTTCGGCATTCTGGGCAAAATTAGCCGTAGTATAGAATGTGGCAGTTATATTATGCTTTTTCAGTAAGTCCAGTATCTTTGTTGTACCCTCTTTTGAGATTTGGATCTGATCGGTAAAAGGAATCGGATCGCCATATTCTCTGGGCATCTCAAACTCTTCAATATCAAAACTTAATAAGATCATCTTCTTTCGTTATTTTGTTGATATAAATTAGTGTCTTTTATAATGTAAGTAGGGTAGCCTTTCGAGAGGTTAAATATCTGACCAATATACAATCCGATAATTCCCAGTACAAATAGCTGAAAACCTCCTAGAAAAGATACGATACTAATCATAGAAGCCCATCCGGCTAAAGGATGTCCAAAAAAGAAACTGATCAGTGCATATGGAATCATAAATACGAGAGATATGAAAGCAATGGCAAATCCGACATATAAAGCTATATGTAGAGGTTTGGTACTGAATGAAAGAATCCCTTGAACTGCAAGATTCATCATCTTCTTGAAAGTGTACTTGGTACTTCCGTATAATCTTTGATGAGGCATGTAGTCAATTCGATATTGTCTGAATCCAATCCACTTGACTAATCCACGCATAAATAACTCACCACCCTTTATATTAGAGATGACCTTCTTGGCACTTTTATCAATTAATCTAAAGTCAGCAGTTCCTTCCTCAAGGTCAATCTCCGAAAAGTGATTTAAGACTTTGTAGAATAATGAAGAGCTTTTTCTCTTCATCTTCGAAAGTCCTTTATCTTCAAGTCTTCGGGTATACACAATGTCATAACCTTCTTCCCATTTCTGAATAAATTGGGGTAACATCTCAGGTGGATGTTGCATATCGGCATCCATCGAAATTATGCAGTCACCCGTTGCGTGGTCTATTCCAGCCCTCAGAGCATTCTGATGCCCAAAGTTACGGGAGAATTCTATGTAGAATAATTCCGGGTCGGATTTACACAACTCATCAATTATTTCCATCGAATTGTCGGAACTACCATCGTTTACTATAATTATCTCTTTGTCATAAGGTAGCTCGTCTAAATTATCATGTATAGCTCTGATAACAATAGGCAAATTTGAAGCCTCATTATAGCTGCAAAGTATAATTGACACCTTCTTTTTATAGCTCATCGGGATTTGATAATTTAATAATACCTCGTGATGTTATTAGTTGATAGACAAGAATTAGCCAAACAACTAAACAGGGTAATGCTTTTAGAGAATACCTCTTAAAGATATCTACTCTTATATTTTTGGGAAATAAATGAGATGTTGTTGCCCATGTCCAGAAAATAGTGAATAATAATAAGAAAACGACCCATTTTTCATGTGGCTCCTCCTGTATAAAGAACCAAATGGAAACGCCTGTCAAAGCAATGATATAAGTCTCAGATTCAGAACCAGTACTGAAGAGAACCATAAATAATAGCGTTGAGGCTAATATTCCCAGCTGATATGTTAATTGGCTGTATTTCTCTGTTTTAATGTACTGCAATCCAAACAGGATGATACCGGGAATTATAACATATAGAGCGGAAGCATCCATAATGTCAAAAGTCCTTCTGACTAGTCCAATCGCAGACATATCCTGAGAGAAGTTTGTCATATTTTCAACACTTTTATTTGAGAGGGATGCATACCAGTCATAATAACTTTGGATAATAAATTCGGGTGATGAAATAAACATGGGTAAGACAAAGAAGATTGCAGCCCAAAAAAATAAATAGGCTATGAATTTACCTTTATGTTTCGAAAAGAAAAAGAAACTTAATCCTACAATTCCATACAATTTAATAAATACCCCAAGCATAATAAAGCATGCAGCCCAGAAGTCTTTTTCTTTTCGTATAAATAGAAAACTACCTATTATAAGAGCAGCAATTAGCCCGTTTGTCTGCGAATTCATTATACAGGTATATAGTTGAATCAATACTATATAAAAGAATAGGTACATCTTTCTCCATTGAATAGGCAAGTAGTAGAATGCAACAAAGAGGCATAATCCCATTGAGAGATTCCATAGTAGAACACCTATTTGATCAGGCAGAAATGTAAAAGGGGCAATGATCAAACTGAAAAATGGTCCATAATGATTGGAGTCATGATATTCTGACGGATAAGCCGTATATAAATTTATCTGTTGTATGGTGTGATTGAAAACACCTTTAAATATCAGATAATTATTGTGTATTTTACTTCCTTTTAAAGAGCCTATGACTCCAAGAACAATCCAAATGGAAAGAAGAAATCTTTTATCGGAAAATATAGGTTTCCGGAAAAAATTAGCAAAGCTATTCATTTTCTGCAGGTGCGTTATTTATAGTAAATTGTATTCTGTTTTTAAGATCGCAAATTTAACTAAAAATAGATCAATAAATTTAAGAACGTAACTTATTAATTATATTTATCCAAAATTGGATTTAATTAATGGTGAAAAAAAGTATATGGTAGAAAAATATATTTGTTAAAATGTAATATTGGAAATTCGTTTTGTTTGTATTTTGCAAACCCTGTATTACAGAACTGCTTGTTGTTAAAAGCCAATTCTTGATTATACTAAGGAGGATAGTTCTATGCATAATTTTGACAGTGAATAATTAGCGAAAAATATATTTTTTGCGTATTTTTGTAGACCTCAAAATGAATATAGAAAAGATATCATTTTGGTAATGTAGAAATACATAAAGGAGTACTGGTTAAGTTAAATTCGGATTAATAAATTTTTTAACCCATAAAAATTTTAATAAAATGATTAAAGTAGGTATTAATGGTTTCGGACGTATTGGTCGTCTTGTTTTCCGTGCAGCTCAAGGAAGAAGTGATATTCAAATAGTTGGTATCAATGACCTTATCGACGTAGAGTACATGGCTTATATGTTACGTTACGATACAGTTCACGGAAGATTTAACGGAACAGTTGAGATCAAAGACGGTAAGTTAGTAGTAAATGGTAATGCTATCCGTGTAACAGCAGAAAGAAATCCAGCTGACTTGAAATGGGATGCTGTAGGTGCTGAATATGTAGTAGAATCTACAGGTCTTTTCTTAGACAAACCAACAGCTCAAGCTCACATCCAAGCAGGTGCTAAATATGTAGTAATGTCGGCTCCTTCTAAAGACGATACCCCAATGTTCGTATGTGGAGTGAATACTGACTCTTATGTAAAAGGAACTCAAATCGTTTCTAATGCATCTTGTACTACTAACTGTTTAGCTCCTATCGCTAAAGTATTGAATGATAAATTCGGTATTACAGATGGTCTTATGACTACAGTACATGCTACAACTGCTACTCAAAAAACAGTTGACGGACCTTCTGCTAAAGACTGGAGAGGTGGACGTGCTGCTGCTGGTAATATTATTCCTTCTTCAACAGGAGCTGCTAAAGCTGTAGGTAAAGTTATCCCTGAATTGAACGGGAAATTAACAGGTATGTCAATGCGTGTTCCAACTTTGGACGTATCAGTAGTTGACTTAACTGTAAACTTAGCAAAACCTGCTAAATATGACGAAATCTGTAAAGCAATGAAAGATGCTTCAGAAGGAGAATTGAAAGGTATTCTAGGATATACTGAAGATGCAGTAGTTTCTTCTGATTTCTTAGGAGATGCACGTACTTCTATCTTTGATGCAAAAGCTGGTATTGCTTTAACTGACACTTTCGTGAAAGTTGTATCTTGGTATGACAACGAGTGGGGTTATTCAAACAAAGTTCTTGAACTAGTAGCTCACATGGCTAAAGTTAATGGTTAATTAGATTAATCATTATTATATATTAAAAAAGCAGAAACCTTTAGGTTTCTGCTTTTTTGATTAATGATATTATTTTATCTAATGTTATCGTTTTACCTCTCTAAGTTCCAGATTATAGGTACCCGCCGATAGATCCATTGTTTTATCTCCTTCTATGTTTTTTGGTAAATGTAATGTTGCAGAAGTGTTTGCCGGAATTACAACATGATAAATTATTTGTTTATCAGTACGTCTTGTCCATGATGATACTATTTCGCCATAAGGTGAAGTATGTTTTGCTTCGAACTGATCAAGCCCTTTTACAAAATTCGGACGAAGTTGTATATGCTTGAATCCAGCTTTGTTCTCGTCAGGAAATAAACCTCCCAAAGCTTTGTACATCCATGCATTGATATCTCCAAACATGATATGATTCATCGAGATATCATTTTCTGCATCAATATTCCAGTTTTCATATAGAGTTGTAGCTCCGTTTACAATCCACCAACCCCACGATGGATATGTTTCTTGTGCTGCAATAGTATAAGCAGCATCAGCATAACCATTCTCCGAAAGAGCATGAAGCAGAGCCTTTGCTCCTAAAATACCGGTATCGATATGGAAATTATCTTCTTCAACTTTTTTGTATAGATTCTCTGCAACTTTTGATTTGAGTTCTTCAGGTACAACTCCCCAATAAAGTGGTGCTGCAAGTTCAGTTTGTGACCCTGAGCAATATATACCTGTTTCCGTATTTAGAAACTTCTTATTAATTGCATTGCTTATTTTTTTAGCAAGACGGGTATAATGCTCGTAATCATGTTTTCTTCCAAACATTTTAGCGGCATGGGCTAGTATGGTTACATCCTTATAATAATATAGAGATGAAGTTAATTCTTTATTGCTTACGGTTTTTACGGGAACCCAATCTCCAAGCCCCCAGTCTGTGGTTCCGTGGGGACTGATCGATGCTATATGATCAACATACCGTTTTATGTTGCCATACATACTATGCAGTAAGTGGATATCACCATAAAATAAATAAACTTCCCAAGGAATTATAGCTACTGCACTTGTCCAGTCGGGTCCGTTACCCCAGTCATAACCCCACCCATGAGTTGGTACTATACTTGGTAGGACTCCATTTGGTTTTTGCTCGTCTTTGAAGTCATTCATCCATTTTTCATAAATTGTGATGGCATCATAACTGTATAAGCCTGTCTCTATCGCAATGTGAGAATCGCCCGTCCAGCCATTTTTTTCACGTTGAGGACAATCTGTCGGATATCCAAAGAGATTGGACAGGTAGGAGTTGTTTGCGACTTCCCATATTTTGTCGAGAGTCGGGTTTGACGATTTAATGCTTCCTATTTGAGGAACATCACTGTGTAATTCTAAGGCAGTAATACTTTCTTTGCTTAAGTCTATTGGTTTGGATGATGTAACCTCTACGTACTGAAAACCTTTGTAATTAAATTTAGGAGAGAAGGTCTCTTTAATACCTCCCCCTTTCAGAATAAAAATGTCAGTCTGAAAAGGGTCACTATTATCCGTCGGGCGGTAATGTACATCTATGTTAGACATATCGGCTCTCCCATCTGGATATAGGCGTTCGCTATGCTTTATTCTTAGTTCGGTATCTTTATCTCCCTGAACACGTATTTCTATAATCCCGGCAATATTCTTGGCGAAACTAAATACGTAACACGTATCATTCTTTTTGTCTATTTTGGTTGGCTCTAATCGTTCGGTTATACGTATCGGATATAGCTGCTGACTCACAATTAAAGGAGAAGGTGCTTGTGCTATAACAGCCGGTAGCCACTCTGAAGTATCTAAGCCCGGCATATTCCATCCCTCTATCTCCTTACGTGCGTCGTAATGTTCGGCAGTGTATATACTATTAAATAGTATAGGGCTTTCATGGATTTTCCAACTCTCATCCGAAACAATTGTTTCACTTGTACCATCTTCATAATTTAGTCTGATATTTATCAGGAATTTAGGTCTTCCTCGCCAATGAGCTTTATCAAAGTCCCATACTGCTGTCGATTGATGATTATACCATCCATTTCCTAGTATTACTCCAAAAGTATTAGCACCGTTTTGAAGTAATGACGTTATATCGAGAGTCGAATAAAGGTTTCGTTTATCAAATCGTGTGTACATTGGGTCTAGCATGCGGTCTCCGACTTTCAATCCATTAATGGATAGTTCGTATAGCCCTGCCGCTGTAATATAAGCACGTGCTGATTTGATCTTTTTATTTTTATCCAAATTGACATCCTTTCTAAAGTAAAAAGTGGGTTTATAGCTGACGTCCTGACCATCAGAGATCCATTTTCCTGCCCAATTGGAAGAGGAGATTAATCCAGTCTCGAAAGAAGTAATATCAGACGGTTTTGACTGTGTATCTTTTTCATTCCAAACCGTAACTTTCCAATAATACTTGGTAAATGGTTTTAAAGAATCACCTTTGTAGGTAACAAGGCAACTATCGGCATCTATTTTGCCAGTATCCCACATATCAGCTTTATTATTAGCCAGCTTTATAGAATCAGTACTTACCATTATCTGATAAGCCGTTTGTGCTTTCTCTGTCTGAGCTATTCTCCACGTCAATCGTGGTGAAGGGCTGTCTATTCCTAAAGGATTGTCCAGATGTTCACATTGTAAATTAGTTGGTGGGTTTATCTTTTTTGTACACGATGTAATGCAGTTACTAAAAATAATAAGATAGATGAAAATATTTTTCATAATAATTGTTCGGGGTATTAAGGAAATAATTCGATTACAAGAACCTTTATTTCTCGAAGATAATCAATATTATAGGTTATTTAAAGCGAGATAAATAAAAAAAACAAGAACATCCAAATATTTTGGATGTTCTTGTTTTTTTTATTTGAGATTCGGCTTATTTATTTAAAGCTGATGCTCCACCAATTATATCTAACAATTGATTTGTTATAGCTGCCTGACGATTCTTGTTATATTCAATAGTCAAATCACCCACTAACTCTTCTGCATTATCAGTTGCAATTTGCATTGCAAGACTGCGTGCTGCATTTTCCGAAGCATTAGAGTCTAATAGGGCTGCAAATAAATTGGACGCTAAAACTTTTGGTATTAGGTGAGATAATAACTCGACCTTCTCAGGTTCCAATATATAATCAATGCTTTGATTTGTCAAGGATATGGAGTCGGTTTGAATGTTTTCAATCACACCTTTCAGATCAAAAGGCAAATAAACGCTATTTTTAATTTCTTGTACACCCATCGATTTGAAATGAGTATAAACCAAAATTATCTGATCTATTTCTCCTGATAAGAATCTGCCTACAAGTTTCTTCGATATTTGTAGAACCGCAGGAAAAGAAGGTCTGTCAGCTAATTGTATAAATTCAGCATCATTTTCAATCGTTAGATTTGATTTTTTCGCAAAATCAATAATCTTTTTCCCGAAAGGATAAATAATAATATTTTCTTTACCTACTGCCGGTATCGATTTAGATAATACAGAGGAGAGCTCTTTAATTACATTCGCATTAAAACCTCCGCACAAACTCGAGTTAGACGAAAAAGCTACAATAGCTACTTTTTTGATTTCTCTTTCTTGTGCATAAACAGAGTCGATGCTGCTGTCAGAAGCCAAAAGATTAGTCAGAATCTCGTTCAACTTGGTAGAGTAGGGTAGAAAAGAATTTATTGCCTGCTGAGACTTTCTAAGCTTAGCAGTTGCAATCATCTTCATAGCCGAAGTTATTTTCTTCGTGCTTTTTACCGAATCTATCCTATCTTTTACTTCCTTCAATGATGCCATAACTATGATAGTATTTAATAATATATTTCCGATAGTAGGGGTAAGGCTTCCACCTTAGATGGATCCAGAGATTCGCCCCTACAACAGAGCAATAAAAAGGTCAGAGACCTTATTTTTTATATTTACCTGCTAATTCTTCAGCAACCTTTTCTATGATAGCTGTTACACCGTCATTTATAACACCTGTTTTGAGAATATCCAATACCGTTTCTTTGTATTGCATTTCTAATATCTGCAGAAAATTACTTTCAAATTCATGAACTTTATCTACAGGAATATTATTCAACAATCCATTTGTTCCACAATATAGTATTGCAATTTGTTTTTCAACAGGCATTGGGGAATATTGGGGTTGCACCAATAATGCTGCATTCTTTTGCCCTTTGTCTATAGTCAAAGCAGTAATTGGATCCATGTCTCCACCAAACTTTGTAAAAGCTTCGAGTTCACGATACTGAGCCTGATCAATTTTTAATGTTCCTGCTACTTTTTTCATCGCCTTGGTCTGAGCACTACCTCCAACACGTGATACCGAAATACCTACGTCAATTGCAGGACGATAACCAGAGTTGAACAAGTCAATATCCAGAAATATCTGACCATCGGTAATTGAAATTACGTTAGTCGGGATATATGCAGATACGTCGCCCGCCTGAGTTTCGATAATAGGAAGTGCAGTCAATGAGCCTCCACCTTTTACTCTGCCTTTGAGACATTCGGGTAGATCATTCATTTGCTCGGCAACTTCTTGCTGATTGATAATCTTAGCAGCACGTTCCAGTAGACGAGAGTGCAGATAGAAAATATCACCGGGATACGCCTCACGACCCGGAGGTCTTTTCAAAAGCAACGAAACTTCACGATAGGCAACAGCTTGTTTCGATAAGTCATCATAGACTACCAAAGCATGACGACCGGTATCTCTAAAATATTCACCGATAGCAGCACCGGAGAAAGCTCCGAAATATTGCATGGCTGCCGGTTCGGCTGCCGTTGCTGCAATGATAGTTGTATATTGTAATGCTCCTTTTTCTTTCAGTGTTTCAACAATATTGGCAACCGAAGATGCTTTCTGTCCAATAGCAACATAGATACAATATACAGGATCACCTGCATCGAAATTTGCTTTTTGACTAATGATTGCATCAATTGCAATTGCTGTTTTTCCGGTCTGACGGTCACCGATAATCAACTCACGTTGACCTCTACCAATAGGTATCATGGCATCAATAGCCTTAAGACCCGTTTGTAAAGGTTGGGTTACAGGCTGACGGTATATTACTCCCGGAGCTTTGCGCTCCAAAGGCATTTCCAATAATTCGCCTGTTATATCTCCCTTACCGTCGATAGGTTCTCCCAAAGGTGTAATAACACGTCCGAGTAGTCCGTCACCCACTTTTATTGAAGCAATAAGACCTGTTCTTTTAACATTGAAGCCTTCTTTAATCTGGCTGCTCGATCCAAGTAATACTGCTCCTACATTATCTTCTTCGAGATTCATCACAACAGCTTTCACCCCATTGTCGAACTCTAATAATTCATTGGCTTCTGCGTTATTGAGACCATAGATCCGTGCAACTCCGTCACCTACCGAAAGAACTACTCCGACCTCATCCAATTGAATACGATTATCAATCCCATCCAATTGCATCTTCAACACATCAGAAACCTCACTAGCTTTTATATTTTCAGACATATTTATTCCTTGTATTAAGGTCTCCAGACCTATTTTATTGCTTTGGTGGACATTATAACCAAAGCCTGTTACAACATAAGGTTACTATGCAATTTTTTTATTCTTACTCATCAATTGGCTTTTTATTCTGCTCAATTGAGAAGCCACACTGGCATCAAGTCTATAAGTACCAATATATAAAATAAAACCACCACCAAGTTTTGGGTCTACTTCGGTTACAAATTCAATTGTACCCTCTTCTTTCTGTTTAACCAGTTGTTTAATTTTATTTATAGTAGTATCATCGACAGGACATGCCGTTACTAATTTTCCGACACTAATATTCTTATATTTCCTGTATAAATCTAAGTATACTAAACTGATCGTTTGCAGATGGTTTTCTCTTCTCTGATGCAATACCAATTGGATAAACCGAACAAATACATCGCTTATGGTTTCTCCGACAGCAAGTTTTATAAGTTCCAGTTTCTCCCTTGTACTCAGTACAGGATTATCTAGTGTTGCCCGAAGTTGTGAACTACTGGCAAGGTTTTCAGACAAGATGTTCATTTCTGAAAAAATCGTGTCCTCAGCCTTTTTTTCCAAAGCATAGCTAAACAAAGCTCGTGCATAACGCATAGATACCATTCCTGAATTCATATTATATTAAGATTTAGATACCATACCTTCGTCAATCAAACGGTCTATCATTGCCATTTGCTCAGCATTGCTGTTGAGATTGTTGCGAATTACTTTTTCTGCAATATCCACCGAAAGGTCTGCAACTTGACGACGTATGTCCTTTATTGCATCTTCTTTTTCGCGTTTCATTTGCTTTCTTAATTCGTCCAACTCCTTCAAGCCTTCGGCACGTGCCAATTCTTTAGATTCGTTGACTATACGGGTTCTGGTGCTTTCAGCATCTTTTAAGATTTTCACCTGCTCTTCACGGGCTGAAGCTAATATAGCTTCGCTTTGCTCTTTTATTTGAGCCAATTGTTTATTGGCTTCTTTGGCTGCATCCAAAGATTTTTCGATGTACGCATTGCGATCTTCGACCATCTTTGTTATAATCGGGAATCCAAATTTTGCCAATACAGCAAAAACGACTCCGAAAGATAGAAGCATCCAAAATAAAAGACCGGCTTCAGGTTGTAAAAGCATAATTTTTTAATTTAATTGTTTTATAGGATAAATCCACAAACTACTACAGCAAATAGAGCCACACCTTCAATTAGGGCTGCTGCAATAATCATAGACATACGAATATCCCCACTAGCTTCGGGTTGACGAGCGATACCTTCCATCGCAGAAGCACCGATTTTACCGATACCCAGACCTGCACCGATAGCTGCTAAACCTGCTCCTAGAGCTGCACCGAATCCTGTAAGTCCTGCACCAGCTTCAGCTGCTGCTTGTAGAATAGTTGATAGTAACATAATTTTATTCTTTTAGTTATTTAATTATTGTTTATCGTTTAAGGTCTCATACCTTTTTATTTATGATTCTTTTCTTTGTGAGGTTCAACCTGTGCTAAACCAATAAATACTGCTGATAGCATTGTAAATACGTATGCTTGGATATATGCAACCAATATTTCAACAAAACTGATAAATATCGTCAACATAACAGATACCACAGTCATTGAAGTATTAATTCCGGTTCCTAGTTTCACTGTAACAAAGATCAAACATACCAATCCCAAAACGATGGAGTGACCTGCCAAAATGTTAGCAAAGAGACGAATCATTAAGGCAAATGGCTTTGTAACGATTCCAACTAATTCTATCGCAGGCATGATTGGTATAGGTACCTTTAGCCATGTAGGAACTTCGGGCCAGAATATCTCTTTCCAATATTCCTTAGTACCGAATACATTAACAATAACCATTGTAAATACAGCCAATACTAAAGTGACTGCTATATTACCTGTAACAGTAGCTCCGAACGGAAAAATCGGAATTAAACCGGCAATGTTATTTATAAAGATGAAAAAGAATGTAGTCAGTAAATAAGGTGCAAATTTCTTGTAATTTTTACCGATACATGGTTTTATGATATCATCGTTTACACTCATTATAAATAACTCCATGAATCCAATGAATCCTCCGGGAACTTTTGGATTTTCAGCTGTTGAGTTTTTCTTGTACCATCTGGCTACTGACAAAATAAGTACAAGGGTTATAATACTGCATATGATAAGTGCAAAAGCATTTTTTGTAATAGAAATATCCCAGGGTCTGATTTCTTCTCCTGAAGCATTCTTTTCGACAATTTTACCTTTGTAGTCACCTTCGCTAGCAATGTAAAAGCCTTTGTATTCCGAAGCTCCATGGTTTAGTTTTGAAGAACAGAATACATTCCATCCACTATTTTCGCCTTTCACTATTACAGGTAATGGAACCGAGATATGATGTTCTCCCCATGTTGTAATGTGCCACTCGTATGAATCCGCAAGGTGTTCAAGTATTAACTCTTTAACGTTAAGTTCTTTTGCTTCTTCAGACGAATCTCCTTCAGAAGCAAAGGAAGACGTCGTCCCCATTACGAATAAGCATACCAGTATAAATATGTATTTTAATTGGCTATTCATTGCTACTATTTTTTTCTTTGATACGCTTTTCTATTTTCATGAAAATGAAGGTTTCGGCGATCAGGTATAATAAATAAAATAATATAAAAACAGCTACAAAAGCTTTGACGTTTTCTTTCACTATAACAACATACACTGTTATAAAGATCAAAGATGCTATGATTTTTATGACCTTAGTTAACATGTAGATGTTTACCATTTGTTTTATGTTTTTTTTCTGGCTGAAACTCTCTACCATCAATACGACTATCGATTCGATAACCAGATAAAATGCAGCAAGACCTATGAACCAATTCCAATTAAAAGTTGGTAAGAAATAAGATAACCCTAATCCTAAGCATCCACTGATTAAGAGTCCGAAGGCAATCACGTATATAATTAAATTCGCTTTGAATATGTTCATAAATTATTCTACACAAATGGTAACTACATTCTTTTTGACTTCAACGAATCCACTTTCAATGGTAACTATTTCCGGCGATCCCTTTTCTATTTCATAAGAAATATCTCCCTTGCGTAAAGACCCTATAAGAGAAGCATGATCGGGCAATATACCAAATTCACCATCTGTCCCCGGAAGTATTACGGATAACACCGCTCCTTGAAACAGTATCTTTTCGGGTGAAATTATTTTTAATTGTAATTCTTTCATTTATTATAACTAATGTTGAATATCTATTACTTTGTCTTTAATATTTACAGTCGTTAGCTATAAATATGCAGAAAAAGCAATAAATAAGCTCTGTGACCTTCTTCGTATTATTAAGCTTTAGACGCTTGTGCCATTAATTTTTTGCCTTTTTCGATTGCATCTTCAATAGTTCCCACATTTAAGAAAGCTTGTTCGGGCAGATCGTCAACCTCACCATCAAGAATCATCTGAAATCCTTTTATCGTGTCTTTGATATCTACAATTACACCGGCAACGCCTGTAAACTGTGTGGCAACATTAAACGGTTGTGATAAGAAACGTTGAATACGTCTTGCTCTATTTACCGTTTGGCGATCTTCATCTGAAAGCTCTTCCATACCTAATATGGAGATAATATCCTGAAGTTCTTTATTTCTTTGTAATATTTGTTTTACTCGTTGAGCAACATCATAATGTTCTTGACCTACAACATTCGGGTCGAGGCTTCGAGATGTAGAATCCAACGGGTCTACTGCCGGATAAATACCCAACTCTGTAATCTTACGGCTCAATACTGTGGTTGCATCCAAGTGAGAGAATGTGGTTGCAGGAGCAGGGTCAGTTAAGTCATCTGCCGGCACATAAACTGCCTGAACAGATGTAATAGATCCATTCTTGGTTGAAGTGATACGCTCTTGCATTGCACCCATCTCAGTAGATAGAGTAGGTTGATAACCTACTGCCGAAGGCATACGACCTAAAAGGGCGGAAACCTCAGAACCTGCTTGCGTAAAACGGAATATATTATCTATAAAGAATAGTATATCTTTAGGTGCACCATCTTCGTGATCTGCATCACGGAAAGATTCTGCAACCGTAAGTCCAGAAAGTGCTACTGACGAACGTGCTCCGGGAGGTTCATTCATCTGTCCGAAGACAAGTGATATTTGAGATTTTTCGAGTTCTTTAGGATCAACTTTGGATAAATCCCAATGACCTTCTTCCATACTTTTTTTGAACTCATCACCATAGCGAACTACGTTCGATTCAATCATTTCTCTCAACAAGTCATTACCCTCGCGAGTACGCTCCCCAACTCCGGCAAATACCGAATAACCATTGTGCTTTTTAGCAATGTTATTGATAAGTTCCATAATTAATACGGTCTTACCTACTCCGGCTCCTCCAAAAAGTCCGACTTTTCCTCCTTTTGCATAAGGAGCCAATAGGTCGATAACCTTTATTCCTGTAAATAATACATCGCGAGAAGTTATAAGGTCTTCAAATTTAGGGGGCTCTCTATGTATTGGTAATCCTCCTGAATTATCAAGAGCTTCCATGCCGTCAATGGCATCTCCTACCACATTTAGCAAGCGTCCTTTTACTTGATTGCCTATCGGAACGGTAATGGGTTTTCTGGTTGCGATAACATCCAGGTTTCGTCTTAGACCATCGGTACTATCCATTGCAACACCACGAATGGTATTTTCACCAATATGTTGCTGTACTTCAATAATTAAAACCTTACCGTTTGGTCTTTGTACATGTAATGCTTCATATATCTGGGGTAAGTTTGGTGCCGAACCTTCTTTTTGCTCAAAATAGACATCCACTACGGGACCTATTACCTGAGATATACGACCTACTAATTGTGACATAATTATATATTTTTTATTTCTTATCTCCTAAGTTTACTGTGCAGGGACTGTTTTGACTGGTATTTGTCAAAGACGCGATGTTCGCAGTAAAACGTAACAACAATTTAATTTATGTTTCTCAGGTTTCGAATAATATATTCCTACTTTAAGAAATATATATTTATTTATTCAATCACAGTATTCTAATAACTTTCATATTTTACACACTTTGCAATAATGATATTTCAAGAAGTTTCTAAAATATTGTATTATTACTATCTGTTTAGTATGATTGTTGAAGCAAATATAGCCAATATTTCATTTTTAAGTTTTATTTTTGTAGAAAAAATAAGTGTACTTACTATATTTTAAATATTAATTAACAAAAGGCTTTTAATACAATTCTAAAATGGGTAAAGTTTTAATTATTGGAGCAGGTGGTGTAGGTACAGTAGTAGCTCACAAGGTTGCTCAAAATCCGGAAGTGTTTACAGAAGTAATGCTTGCCAGCCGCACCAAATCGAAATGTGATGCCATTGCCCAAGCTATTGGCGGAGGTAGAATTCAAACAGCTCAAGTGGATGCTGATAGTGTTGAGGACTTGATTAAGTTATTTAATTCGTTTAAACCCGAGTTAGTAATCAATGTTGCTTTGCCATATCAGGATCTCACTATAATGGATGCTTGTTTAGCATGTGGTGTTAATTATTTAGACACTGCTAATTATGAGCCTAAAGATGAAGCAAAATACGAATATAGCTGGCAATGGGCTTATAAAGATAAATTTGAGAAAGCAGGTCTTACAGCTATTCTTGGTTGTGGATTTGATCCGGGTGTGACAAGTGTATTTACTGCTTATGCAGCAAAACATCACTTTGATGAACTGCATACATTAGATATTGTAGATTGTAATGCGGGTGATCATGGTAAAGCATTTGCAACAAACTTCAATCCTGAAATTAATATACGTGAGGTTACTCAGAAAGGAAAATACTGGGAGAATGGACAGTGGGTTGAAACTGAACCTCACGAAATTCATAAACCATTGAATTATCCTAATATTGGCCCAAAAGAATCATATGTGATTTATCACGAAGAATTAGAGTCGTTGGTGAAAAATTTTCCCACATTGAAACGTGCTCGTTTCTGGATGACTTTCGGGCAGGAATATCTGACTCACTTACGTGTGATTCAAAATATAGGAATGGCTCGTATCGACCCTATTATATATAATGGTGTAGAGATTGTTCCGATTCAATTTTTGAAAGCTGTTTTACCTGATCCGGGAGAGCTTGGAGAGAATTATACAGGCGAAACTTCTATCGGTTGCCGCATCACCGGTATTAAAGATGGTAAGCAACGTACCTATTATATATATAACAACTGCTCGCATGAGGCTGCTTTCAAGGAAACAGGTATGCAAGGAGTAAGCTATACTACAGGTGTGCCTGCCATGATAGGAGCCATGATGTTCTTTAAAGGAATCTGGCGTAAACCGGGAGTATTCAATGTTGAAGAGTTTAATCCCGATCCATTTATGGAGCAATTAAACAAGCAAGGATTGCCTTGGCATGAATTATTTGATATTGATTTGGAAATGTAATTGATATAAATATTGAAAAAAAGAGGAGGACAGGTATATATTTGTCCTCCTCTTTTTTTGAAAAATTATGAGTTAATCTTATTAAGTGCCGGCTCTGACGCTCACTTGCGGATTAACTCTCATTACACACGAATTTATGGTCATAGTAGAAGATGTCGAAATTTCTACCCCTCCCGTTGCATTATAGGCAGTAATTGTAATGGTATAAATACCCGGCTTATTATAGGTGTGAGGGAAGCTGTACAGGCTGCTTAGGGGGCTGTTGTATGTTGTTGTGCCACCATCACCAAAATCTATTACAATTCTACTTACATTACTAAGTCCCATACCCGGAATGATTGATAATTGAAAAGTGGCTGATACGTTTGCGCAACTTTCGGCATTTGCCGGAGGTGTAAGCTCCATCCTAAACCACGGTGCAGCAAAGTTGGGTAGTCCCCAATAGCCATTGCCGGGTAAGAAATTCAGGAGTTTATAAATATTCATAGTTGTAGGGGTTTCCGGATTGGTAATTACAAACATTCCAGTAGAGGAGAACCGGGTGATGTAAATCCGTCCATCCGGGCCAAGCTGTATACCTCCAAAATGGTCGGTAACACCATCAGATAGGGAAAGGGGGTTGGCAATAGTTTTTACCGGATTTATTGAATTCGGAGTAGAGGTTGCGAGCAAAGCTGCAAAATCATAAACTACTAATCCTGAAACTTGATTTGTATTTAAACTGCCCGGTGCATATGTCAGGTACAAATATTTGCCACTAGACGAAAATTCTACTCCATATGCACGATTAGGATTGGAGGGAAATAATGCATATGTATTCCGAATCTTTACGTTAGTGATAGTGCCTGTTGTGGGATTAAAGTCACCATAAACAAGTCTCCCAGTAAGGAAATCTGCCCATGCATAGTGTAGCCCGTCGGTTGTAAATTTGAGGTATCCATTGGCTCCTAATGATGTGAAACCTATAGCTACTGTTGCCACGCTATGTCGGCTAGCCTGTACGCCCGCAGAAGTTACTTTCCATACATTCAGATAAGATGTAGTGGTTGTGCGTCCCGGAGCCACTATCCAGAAATCCTCCTTATTAGTATGCCTTACTGCAAAAACCGATTCGCCCAATGCTCCGGATTGTCCTGTGAGTGAAACGTTCGTAAAAGCCGGGTCTGCCCCGCCAAGACCTCCATTCAGAGACATATTTACTACAGTATAAGAGAGGTTATTTGAATTATCTTTATCTAATGTTACTGCAATGTATTTACCCGGAGTTTCGGGGTATGGTAATATGATTCCCGACTGTGCCGAAGATGGACCACCAGTTAAACCTGTAACCATTTCTTGGTTGTTTTTGTTCCATATGGTTATCCCATCCGAATAAAACAAAATATTTCCATTTGCATCCGAAGTAGAAAAGCAACCCTCATACGTTTGCAGAGCCGATCCTGTACGTTGTGCAGGCAGCCCTGTTAGTGTTGCATTAGCTGTTCCGTAAACGCCTGTGGCACCAACCGATCTGAAGGCATTCCACGAGAGTCCTGCATTAAAACCGAAAAGCCAGTTGTATTGCTCTTTTTGGGCATAGATACTGCCCGCTGTTATTAAGAACAGGGTTAAAATTGATATTATTTTTTTTAGCATATAATCTTCCTATTTTATCAGCCCCGTCACATCGTGGCGGAGCGTGAGTTTATTGAATACTAGCTTATGGGTTGTAATTTTATTTAACCCGAACAATGATGTTCACAAAAGCAAATGGAGGAGGGTTGGTGGTGGTAGGTGTATAAGTCATTACTCCGGAAGTGTTTATACTTACATTTGTAATGTGTCCACTACTGCCAATATACATATAGTCGTATGCTGTAGCTGTTGTTGGTAATGTCGGTTGAATGGCACCCGAGCTACCGGCTAACGGTAATGATGTTAGCTGCATTATAGAGTTTTTAAATAAGTCTACCGTTTTAACAGTAAGAGTGCTCATATCCAAATTGATTGAAGGAATATAAAACCAACTCCCTGTAAGCATATTTTGATCAGCCCACTTAGCAACACCATTATTATCAGTAGACAATACCCGTCCTGATAACTGATTGCTATCTACATATTTGAATTTTCCGGCTCCTGTTATTTGTGTTAAGCCGGCTACATCTAAAAATACACCTGCATCAGGAGTTGTTTTACCAATACTTACACGCCCCGCTCCAGCAGTAAGACTAGTAACTCCAAATATAGCATTGCCTATATTTATTTGGAAATTGCCTGCAGGATCCGGAAGACTCACGTTGTAACCTATAGCCACGTTATAACCTCCCGTCGTCAGATTAGCTCCGGCTGAATATCCCATAGCAGTATTACCATTTCCCGTCGTCAGGCCACTTCCGGCTGAATATCCCATAGCAGTATTAGCACCGCCAGTTGTATTAGCTTGAAGAACTTGGTACCCCACCGCAGTATTTAAAGACGAAGTTTGATTACTTTTTAAGGCGCCTGACCCAATAGCAGTATTATTGCTTCCTGAAGTGTTTGCCTCCAAACTATTGGCTCCTACTGCTGTATTTGAAGCAACAGCACCTCGTCCTTTTCCTACAGTTATACCATTAATGGAAGCATCTTGTCCTATTACTGTAAGTTGTGCATTGGCTGTTCCCCCATTGATAGAAGCAATAGTATTTCCTCCGATAACTGTTTTAGCTGTCAGGTACGAATCGTCAGTGTTCAATATCGATGGAACTGTAGTACCCACCTTATACCAAGGGGTTGCGTTAGCAGCCCATGTAGCATTACCGCTGGCATCCGATGTTAATACTTTTCCAGCACCGGGTGTTCCGCTACTTATCTGTAGTGGTGTAGCTAAAGTTAATCGGTTTGTTCCTGTAATGCTTGTAGGTTGGGTTAAATCTCCTCCTAGTTGGGCAGCTATTCCATTCATTGTTAAACCATTATTTGCGGTATTTATTGCTGTAGCCCATGTTGCATTACCCGTAAAATCGGACATTAATACTTTTCCTGCACCAGGTGTTCCGCTAGCAATCTGTAATGGGCTTGTAATAAGAAGTGCTGTTCCCGAAATAGTAGTTGCTGTAGCTATAGTAAGCCGGGTAGCTCCTGTAATAGTTGTGTTTTGATTTAACGCTCCTCCCAATTGAGCAACAGATCCATTCATTGTTATACCGTTGTTGGCGGTACTTATGCCAGGTGTAACCCAAGTTGCAGTGCCATTTATGTCTGAGGTCAGTACTTTTCCTGTATCAGGCGATCCACTGGTAATTTGGAGGATGCCCGAAATAGTAGTAGGCGTAGCTAAAGTTAATCGGTCTGTGCCTGTAATACTTGTCGCCTTAATTAAAGCTCCCCCCAATTGGGTAGTTGTGCCGTTCATTGTAAGACCGTTGTTGGCTGTGGTAACGGAAGCAGATCCACTTGTAAATGGCTGCCAAAGAGCTCCATCGAAGTAATAATATCCGGTTGTTATGATTTTTGCTGTTTTGGTAGTCAGTACTCCCGACAAGTCGCTAACGTATACCATTGCCCCTGTTTGTGCAGTTGCATATTTACCGTCCTTGGCAATCACTTCCGACCTTTTCAGGTTAGGAGCTATAATCCCTTCAGCCGTTGTACCGTCCGTTTTTCCGGGCAGTACATGAAGTGTTGTTGCCGGCGTTTCGGTATTTACACCGACCTGTGCATATATAGAGCCTATAGTCCATAAGCTCATTGCTGTTAAAAAAAACTTTTTCATTGCCATCGTTTTATTATAATTAATTAATGTTAGTAGCTTGAAAATGAAAGAATAAATAGCAGCAGCGTGTAATCGCTACACGCTGCTGCCGGACATAGTTGTGGCATAGATAAACGGATGATTCGTGCTGATCTGAAATGACAACAACAAAATAAATCGGCGACACGAAAGTGTTTACCGACACAACTATAGATGTATTTATTGGGGTGATATTTCTGGATGAAAGAATGTGCGTCTTTAAAACGCAAGCCAAAAAAAGGCGGAAAATTCCGCCTGAAATATTTTTATTACTAGCGTGTTTGCTAGTTAGCTCTCTCTCTCTCTCTCTCTCTCTCTCTCTCTCTCTCTCTCTCTCTCTCTCTCTAATGTTTTGGCACAATAATCCAAGCTTAAATTGTTAAATATAAGCTTATTGGTGGAATAATTATTTGTTAATATATTTGCCATTTTTTTAGCTAAAGAGTTCTGTTTAAGTCGCAAATATAATTCTTTTGTAGATATAAACAAAATCCGAAGCAAATAAGCCTTTTATTTTGTTATTTAGAGTTCAGGAAAGCTTATTTACTATCCAAAGCTTCTATTCTTTTCAATAATAAGTCTATTTCGGCATCTCGTTCATTCATTTCTTGCTGTTGTGTATGTATTGTTAGTTGTTGTTTTTCTAATATAGCCTGTTGTTCTTGAACTGTTTTTACCAAAGGAACAACAAATGTTGTATAACCAAGTCCATAAACGTCTTTTTCATTTTCAGGAGTATAAATTCCGTCAAAATCATACCCGATTTCTTTAGTTACTGATTCAACATCCTGAGCTATTAAACCGCTTCTGGTTATTTTTTCGGCTGCTTTTTCCGATTCAAGAATACGGGATTCAGCAGGGATACCTTTTATCGAGGCTTCTGCATTTAGATCCAAACGATAAGTAACAGGCTTCAACTTCCCTATGAAATCCCATCCGGGTACATTATTTTGGATATCTTTTTTTAAGCGAAGATCAGAAAGGGAGGTAATAGATGTCACGGCTGCCCTTATTGAAGTTATTGAACTATTTCCCAGTACTATCGAATTAGACACAGTGTTAGTTGCACCATATCCTATGGCAATAGTGTTTGTGCCTTGAGTTCTTGCTGTAGACCCTATTGCAATACTACCTTCACCTATGGATGTGGTGTTATAGCCTACTGCTGTATTGTTTTTGCCCCCGCTGGTCGAAGCATTTGTTCCGATAGCAAGGTTTAGCATCTCTCCTGCAGCCTTGGCTCCATTTCCTATTATTGTGTTACCCCCAGAGGTTGTTGTACCAATGGCGTTAGTACCAATGGCGACATTATAGTTGCCTGCAGTAAAGCCTGCATTTGCGCCGATTGCAACATTGTATGTGAGACTGTCTTGTCTGTTTTCATTAACACGATAGCCTATAGCCAGGTTGTAGTTTCCCTTTTCGTTATTGGCAAGAGCTGAGTAACCAACTGCAATATTATAGCTTCCTGTTGTGTTTTTAGCTAGTGCGTTATATCCAATTGCATTGTTCGTGGTTCCTGTTGTATTATTATTTAGTGTATTATACCCAACTGCAGTATTGGAACTCACATTTCCTTTTCCTCTACCAATACTGATTCCATTAATGTATGCATCTTGACTCGCTACTGTTAGTGCCATTGATGTTAATGCTGATGTCGAATTGATAGTTACTGTTCCATTGGAATAAATATCATCGGTGTTTTCTGTAGAAGCTTGATTGGTACCTACTTTATTCCAAGGTTCTTTTTGAAAAGGAATCCACATGGTTCCGTCAAAGGCATAATATCCTATTCTGTTGATAGCTCTTGTTTTTGTCGTTAATGTCCCCGATAAGTCAGTCACATATATTATTGCTCCTGTTAGTGTGTTGTCATATGCTGCATCTTTTGAGATAACTTGTTGGCGTGTTAATGATGGTGCTATAAGTCCTTCGGGAGTTGTAGGAGTTGTTGATAAGCTATGGATGTCTAATGTTGCTTTAGGGTTTTTAGTATTTATGCCGACTTGTGATTGAACCTGTTTGCTAGTTCCCAAAAGGACTAATGAAAGAAGTAGGTAATATAGTATATTTTTTTTCATAAATGGTTTCTGTTGAATGTTGTAATTGATTGAAAAGCAAAAAAAGAAATTTTACCTCTTTTCTAATGCGGCGAGTTTTTGAGACAAAATCTCTAATCGTGCATTCTGCTCTTTTAATTTGTTTCTTTGCTGCGATAATGCTATTTGTTGTTCGGCTAAGATTGCTTGCTGTTCTTGGATAGCTTTTACTAAAGGTACAACAAACGAGGAATAATTGAGACCGTATCTGTCTTTTTCATTTTGAGGAATATAAATTCCATCGAAATTATAATTTATTTCTTTCGCAATAGTTTCTACCTCCTGAGCAATGAAACCACTATGTCGAATATTCTCGGGTGACCTTTTCGACATTGGTTGGTCTGTTGATGGTATATCTAATTTGTATGTAACCGGATTTAGTCTTTTTATGAATTCGATTCCGGGA
Source organism: Dysgonomonas sp. HDW5B (assembly GCF_011299335.1). Classification (GTDB taxonomy): domain Bacteria; phylum Bacteroidota; class Bacteroidia; order Bacteroidales; family Dysgonomonadaceae; genus Dysgonomonas_A. The sequence goes on along the minus strand of NZ_CP049858.1, from coordinate 315,415 downwards.
ACATTACTCTCAATATTCTTTTTTACTCTATAGTCTGATAAAGAGGTAATAGAGGTTACGGCAGCTCGGATGGAGGTAATATTTGCATTGCCTAGTACAACTCCATAAGATCCTTCGTAGGGATAGCTTGTATTGTTAGCTATAATGAGGTGTGTAGTTGAATTAGTTCGGTTATTTGAGCCGATAACTGTAGCTCTGGTAGCACTATTAGTACTTATTCTCGTTCCCACATAAACCGATTCCCTTGTGCCATTTCCACTAATGGAGTCGCCTAATAAAACAGAGTCTTCTGTTGGATTCAAGGACATATAACCCGCTATCAATATTGAGTTTTTAGTTCCGTTAGGGTTGATATATCCTATTTGAACATTACAGGAATCTGAGCTGCTGGTTCGTGCTGCTCCTATTTTTATGGATAAAGGACTTATATTTCCTAAAAACGAAGATGATAATGATACAAAATCGGTAGTTAGTTTATTTGAAGGATAGTAAGTATTTCCAATAGTTGTTCCTGATGCAGCAGTAAAACTACTGTACGAGTTATTGCCTATAGCCGTAAGGTTGTTATTTTCAGTTGCCGTTTCATCGAATGACAATGCATTGTATCCTAATGCAGTATTTCGAGCTAAATTCAAATTACCTTTTCCTACTCTTACATTGTTAAAAGAGGCATCGGCGGTATATACAGTTAAGGCAGCAGGTACACCATTTACATTACCTATGGTATTACCTTTTATTACTACTTTTCCTCGCTGGTAGATAGAATCGGTGTTTAACATTGCTTTTTCTGAAGTATTTATTTTATACCAGGGCTCAATAGAAAAAGATTGCCACGATATACCATCAAAGAAATAATATCCGGGTGATGTTATTTCTTTTGTCTTGGATGTTGTTGTGCCCGACAGATCTGTGATATATATGAGGGTATTTGTTTGATCAATACCATATGCATCATCTTTGTTAATAAGTTGTTGGCGGGTAAGAGACGGAGCGATGAGCCCTTCTGCCAAGGAAGCATTGTCGGAAGCTATAATGTGCAACGATACTTTCGGGTCGGTGGTATTTATACCTATGTTTTGTGACTTGATCTGTATTGTGAAGCACAAAAGGATTCCCAAGGCTAATATTAATTTAATTGTATTTTTTCTCATAATGGGGATGTGTAATAACCTTACCATTTCGGTTCGATAACTGCTAAGTAATCTTATTTGGCTTCAAGGGTTGCTAATCTTTTTCTTAAATCTTGTACTAAAATATCTTGTTTTTGGATACTTAATTTTTGTTCTTCAATAAACTGTTCTTGTTCTTCTATTTGTTTCTTTTGTTCTTGAACAGCTTTTATCAACGATGGTACAAATGAGGTATAGTTCACACCGTATATTTCATTTTTGTTTTGTGGTATAGAAACTCCATCGAAGTCATAATTTATATCTCGAGCAGCTTTTTCAACCTCTTGAGCTATAAATCCGGTATGTAATATTTTCTCAATTTCTAACTTTCTCTGCATATTTATGGTGTCTGGAGTTTGTTGCAGAGAAGCCATCGCCGATACATCCATATTGTAGGTTACAGGATTTAATTTATTGATGAAAGCTAATCCTGGAACATTTTCTCGAATATCTCTTTTGACCCTACGATCAGATAGAGCTGTAATTGATGTAACTGCAGCTCTGATTGTGTTTACTTGCGAAGAACCCAGTACTATCGAGTTATTTGTATTGTTAATTGATCCATAGCCTAAAGCTACAGAATTGGTGCCTCTAACCTTAGAGAGTTTTCCTATAGCGATGTTATAATTACCCTCAACAGTAACAGAGTCTCCAATAGCGATATTAAAATTAGTACCGCTGCCATTTATGCTGGCTACATTTCCAATGACGATATTATTATTTCCGGAAATGATTCTGGATAAAGCACCTATAGCGATATTGTTCGTTCCTGTAATATCACTACCAGCTTTGTAGCCTATAGCTATATTACTCGTTCCTCCCGGAAAACCGGACTGACTGCCTATTGCAATGTTGTTGCTTCCCGTAATGAGGCTGCTATTTGCCATATATCCTACTGAAATGTTGTAATCGCCAGATGCAAGACTAGGGGTTGCTAATGACCCCATCGATATGTTGTGGCTTCCGTTAGTATTCTTAGCCAAGGCATAATAGCCTATTGCAATATTATTATTTCCGGTAGTATTTGCCAATAAAGCATTCTCACCTACAGCGATGTTGCCAGTGATATTTCCAGACCCTTTTCCAACTGTTAATCCATTAATTAACGCATCGGCGCCATAAACACTTAATGCTGCATTATCACCATGCACTGTTGCTATCTCAGTCCCATTTATAACCACTTTTCCTCTGAGGTAAATTGAATCGGAATTTGCAATGGCCGGTCCACCGTTTTTTCGATACCAAGGTTCGGTACCAAGCTGTTTCCATATTGTCCCATCAAAAAAGTAATATCCTTTCCAGTCGATAAGAGAAGTCTTTTGAGAGGGTGTTCCCGAAGTTTCTGAAATATATACTATTGCTCCGGTCTGATCGGCTCCGTATAGTGCATCTTTAGCAATTAGTTGAGTTCGAGTTAATATTGGAGCGATTATCCCTTCGCTTACAGTATTGTCTGTGGCTGTCGATACCTGTAAGGATGCTTTAGGCGATTCGGTGTTTAATCCAACCTGAGCCATAGATAAGCCTAGGGACGATAAAACAAAGTTTAATAGTAGAATTTTTACTCTCATTTTTTAGGCAAAATTAGATTATAGGTATATACAACTCGTAGCACTAGGTATGTTGCGAATGTATTACGTACTGAAATTTAACATTTGCAGTACCCTTTTATTTCTTAAATATTAGAATTTTCGTTGTTCCTCTTTGCCGCAAATATAGATTTTTTTATTGACAATAATGAAGAAAAGTAGTTTTTAACAAAAAGGTCTCAGGAACGCATTGCTCCTGAGACCTCCTATGATTAATTAACGAATGATTAACCCTTTGTTTCTAAGTAAACTACATGAGTTTGTAGATATTCTTCCAATCCATGTTTTCCGTCAGCACCGCCAATACCCGATTTGCGGCATCCTGCATGAAATCCTTGCATGGCTTCGAAGTTTTCACGATTGATATATGTCTCTCCAAATTTAAGAGCTCTCACCAGTTTGAATGCAGTGTCTAAATTTTGAGTATATACCGAAGAGGTTAAGCCAAATTCGGAGTCATTAGCCCAAGCAATAGCGTCATTTATATCGGTAAACTCTACAATCGGTAAAACAGGACCGAATGTTTCTTCTTTGATAATGTCCATTTTCTGGGTCACATTATCAAGAATAGTTGGTTCGAAGAAATATCCTTTATTTCCGATACGGTTTCCTCCGCAGATTAATTTTGCACCTTGTTTAATTGCTTTTTCAACTTTATCCTGAACCGATTTCAGAGCGTTTTCTTCTACTAATGGTCCCATATCAAGATCAGCGATTTTATTCGGATCTCCCACTTTAACGGCTTTCATTCCTGCAATCAATTTAGTCATAAATGCCTCTTTAACACTCTTATGGACATATACACGTTCGGCACAATTACAAACCTGCCCTGTGTTAATTACTCTTGAGGCAATAATCGCTTTAACGGCTAAATCGAGATCGGCATCGTCCATTACTATGGCAGGAGCTTTTCCTCCCAGTTCGAGAGATACTTTGGTGATATTAGGAGCTGCAGCAGCCATGGTTTGTTGTCCTGCTGAAACACTTCCTGTAAGGCTCACCATACCCACTTTTGGATTGGCTGCCAATTCGTGACCGATGACTGAACCACGTCCATTGACCAGATTGAATACTCCTTTGGGTACACCTGCTTCTTCGACAATCTGTGCGAAGATGTATGCGTTGATAGGTGTTAACTGACTTGGTTTTACTACTATCGTATTTCCTGTAACGAGTGCCGGAGCAGCTTTTCGTGCTATAAGGAAAAATGGGAAGTTCCAGGGCAGGATACCTGTTGTTACACCGATAGCTTTCTTAAATAAGAATATGTTTTCGTTAGGACGATCACTTTGAATAATTTCGCCTTCGTAACGGCGTGCCCATCCTGCCATATACTCCAGATAATCGGCCGTAAACAGAGCCTCAACATTTGCTAAGCCTTGTGTTTTACCACCTTCTTGTACAATAATATCTGTTATTTCTTTTTCCCTTTTACGAATGCCCGCAGCAATTTTAAGGAGGTAGCCGGCTCTTTCAACGGCGGGAGTTTTTTCCCATTGTATCTGAGCGGCGTCTGCTGCGTCGATGGCTTTTTTTGTATCTTCGAGAGTGCCGTCAGGCATCTTTGCGATTACTTCTTCTGTTGAAGGATTTAGGACATTGATCCACTTTCCTGAAGTATTTTCGATGAATTTCCCATCGATGAACATTTTTAATTCTTTCATGGCGTTACAAATAGTATTTTTAATTGGTTAAAGATTGCTAGTCTGTAAATCCAAAAATAGGGAATACTTTGTACTTCTACCACAAAAGAATGCGAAAAAATCAAAAAAAAGACTTCGATTTATGTCATTTATAGTGTGCTAAATGCTTTTCAGTTAGTATATTTTCTTAAAGCAGGTCGTTGGTTTCAGAAATTGCTTCTAAAGGAATATCCTTATTTTTCTTTTTTCTGATACAATATATAAACGACCATGTCAACCCTATACTACTGACCAAAAGTAAGAGGTGTATACCTCCTCCTGCATTGGAGAGTTTAAACATCTTGGAGGTAATAAAATAAATATACATATATATAGAAACAAATATTCCCAGTATAGAGGCGAGTAATAATATAAGATTTGCGGTTCGGTATCTCATCTTAAACAAAAAAATACCCGATATTAAACTCAATAACGGTACTATGTAAAATACATATGCTAGGTGTGGAGAATCCTTTTTAGCGAAGAACATGATTGTATTCGAAATTTTAGTAGTCTTTTTATACAAAGAAGGCAGATCCCACCCTGTAACAATGAGCTTACCCCAGCTTATCCAGGTCAAAGAAAAAGCCACGAGAATAAATATAATAATGATCGTTTCGAATCTCAATAAAGAGGTATATTTTGATTTCATGAATAGGATGTTTTTAATTCGGGCTCAAAAGTATGTAAGAGTTATAAATCCTGCAATAAAATATTGGCTATTTTAATGTCTCCTTTTTTATTTTAAATATAAAGTGATTATCTTTATGATCTTAAAGGAAATGGTGTCTTCCTTAACCAACCGCCTTCAACAAGCTGATGACGCCTTATTAAAATGATTTTAATATTATTACTGTGTTTAAGGATAATAGCGAGCGATTGCTATTTTACCTATGAAAGTAATAAGAAAAGGTCTGAAGCAATTTAATAAAGAAACAAAAACATTTTTTTGTGCGAAAAATCAGCATCCATTTCCGATTAATTCTTAGAAATTACCCCTTTATATTGTATATTCTTAAATGGATAACAATAAGTACCGTTATCGGTATTTGTATTGGTTCGGCTTCGGCTCTGTTTCTGCATTCTCTCGATTTTGTAACTAATTACAGACAATCGCATCTTTGGATTATGGCTTTTCTACCCATCGCCGGAGTATTTATTGGTTTGTTGTATCATTATTATGGAAAAGAAGCCAATGGAGGAAATAATCTCTTGATCGATACGATTCATAAGCCTGAACAAAGGATTCCTTTTCGAATGGCTCCTCTTGTATATATTGGTACAGTAGTTACTCATTTATTCGGAGGCTCGGCAGGACGGGAGGGTACAGCCATTCAGATGGCAGGAGCCATTGCCGATGTGTTTCGTAAACCTTTTCGATTAACTGCCGAAGAAAGCCGTATCTTATTAGTCGCTGCTACAGCTGCCGGATTTGGTTCTGTTTTCGGAACACCTTTGGCAGGAGCAATATTTGGTCTTGAGTTTTTTCTGATAGGACGTTTGAGGTACAATGCCCTGTTACCGGCTCTTTTATCGTCTGTTATCGCCGATTTAGCGACTAAAGCATGGCAAGCCCATCATACACATTATTCAATTTCGTTTGTACCTGAAATTTCAGCCGAAACTTTATTGTATACAATATTTGCAGGAGTGGCTTTCGGACTTTGTGCCGTGTTTTTCAGTAAAGGCATACATTATGTAACAGCACTTTTCAAATCGAAAATAAAATATCCTCCTTTCCGTCCTTTTGTGGGAGGTTTGATCGTTATTATTGCTGTTTGGGCAATGGATACCACCGATTATATTGGATTGGGTATCCCTGTTATTGTCGATTCATTTGACCATCAACTTGTACCCTATGCTTTTCTATTGAAAATAGCATTTACAATCGTAACACTAGCTGCCGGATTTAAGGGTGGAGAAGTTACACCGCTGTTTTTTATAGGAGCAGCTTTAGGAAATGCACTGTCGCTGTTTATCCCTTTGCCTATGGGCTTGTTAGCCGGAATAGGCTTTGTTGCCGTATTTGCAGGTGCTACCAATACACCAATAGCCTGTTCGATAATGGCTATTGAATTATTTGGCGGAGGATGCGGTGTGTATGCAGCAATCGCTTGCGTAATTTCATATTTAATATCCGGTCATACAGGGATTTATGGAAAACAGATGGTGGGTGAACCTAAATTCGGAAGATACACACATGAGAGAGGGCAGCATATAGACGAAATAAAGCGTTGACATTATTATTTGGAGATCAAATATTGATTATAGTTTCGTCCAAAAAGGTTACTTTTGTGAAAGAATAAATAGTAGTAAGTATTTAATGCAACCTTGTTTATAAGGTAACCATCAGTTGCATTTATGCCTGCCAATGAATAATAAATAGGTCTGAGACCTTAAAACAAATTATATGATACAGTCGATGACAGGATTTGGCAAAGCAACAGCCGAATTATCGAATAAGAAAATTACTGTTGAGGTTAAATCTTTGAATAGTAAACAGCTTGATCTATCAGTGCGTATTCCTAGTGTGTATAAAGAACAGGAGTTAAACGTGCGTAGCCTGATAGCTCGTCGTCTCGAACGAGGTAAGGTTGATTTTGCTATTTATGTCGAGAATACAAGTAAGGAAACTACATCTCAGATAAATCAGAATGTACTTGAATCGTATTACAACCAAATCAAAAATTCTTCTGAAAAGTTAGGAATTGATGTACCATCGGATTGGTTTCAAGTACTATTAAGATTACCCGATGTTTTGAAATATGAAGCACAGGATGCAGATGAGGAAGAATGGAAAATTGTAGCAGATACCATTAATCAAGCATTAGATCAACTTGTTGAATTCAGAAAGCAGGAAGGGAAAATGTTGGAAGACCTCTTTATTCAGAAGATTTCTAATATCGGTAATTTAATGACAGCTATAGAGCCTTTCGAAGGAGAGCGTGTTGAAAAGGTAAAAGCCCGTATTATTGAGGCTCTTGAAAAAATCGAGAATTTTGATTACGATAAGAACCGTTTCGAACAAGAGATGATTTATTATATCGAAAAGTTAGATATAAATGAGGAAAAAGCCCGTTTGAGAAACCATCTTAAGTATTTTCTTGAAACACTGAACGACACATCGGGTCAGGGTAAAAAGCTTGGCTTCATAACTCAGGAAATGGGCCGTGAGATAAATACAACAGGTTCTAAGGCCAATCATGTGCAGATGCAACAATTGGTTGTACAGATGAAAGATGAATTAGAGCAAATCAAAGAGCAAGTACTTAACGTACTGTAAAGTTTCAAAAAAGTAAACGAGTTGACAAGTAAGTAAGCCTTGTTTACTCGTTTATTTGTAAATTCGTAAACTTTTTTAATTTAATGGGTAAACTTCTTATTTTTTCCGCACCTTCGGGAGCAGGAAAATCGACAATAGTAAATTATTTATTGGAGCAGGATCTGAATCTTTCTTTTTCTATTTCTGCCACCAGCCGTCCTCCGCGAGGAACCGAACAAAATGGAGTAGAATATTATTTTTTATCTCCTGATGAATTCAGGGAAAAAATAAAAAATAATGAGTTCCTCGAATACGAAGAGGTTTATACTGACAGATATTATGGGACTTTAAAATCCGAAATTCAACGTATTACCGATAATGGAGGCAATGTTATCTTTGATGTTGATGTTGTAGGAGGTTGCCATATTAAAGAGCATTACGGCGATAAGGCTCTTTCGGTGTTTGTAGAACCACCATCAATTGAGGCATTGAGATATAGACTGGAGAAAAGAGGCACGGATAGTGCCGAAGTAATCCAAGACCGTATTGCAAAAGCCGAATACGAAATAACATTTGCACCCCGTTTTGATGTGATTATTCACAATGAAAATCTCGAAGTGGCAAAAGCTGAGGTTTTGGCTGTCGTTTCTAAATTTCTTCAAGAATGAAAATAGGAATTTTTTCCGGATCATTTAACCCAATTCATATCGGGCATATGGTGTTAGCGAACTTCATCACCGAATTTACGGATATTGATGAAGTTTGGTTTTTGGTGACACCCCAGAATCCTCTGAAAGAAGATACTCTTTTATTGGACGAAAATACTCGTTTTGAAATGACAAGACGGGCTCTGGCGAATTATCCGAAATTAAAAGCTTCCGATTTTGAATTTTCTCTCCCCAGACCATCTTATACAGTGCATACGTTAGAAGCATTAAGTGAGGCTTATCCCGAAAATACATTTGCTTTAATTATAGGGGCGGACAATTGGGAGTCATTCGATAGATGGAGAGATTTCGAAGGGATATTAGAGCAATATAGAATATATGTTTATCCTCGGTTAGGGTATCGTATATCTATATCTAAGAAGCTGAAAGAGAATGTGGAGGCTCTTAATTCTCCTATTATAGAGATCTCATCAACCTTTATTCGGGAAGGATTTACCAAAGGAAAAGACATGCATGCTTTCTTACCCGAAAGTGTGTATCAATATATCAAAGAAAAAGAGTTATACCGCTAAGGTATAGTTGCGCTAAGCTACAATTCTACTTTTTTTAAGAAGAAAATGAATAGGTCTTAGACCAGAAAAAATATAAAAGATATGGATTTCAATACATCTTTATTCAACGATTTGCAGGCACGCCAAAAACGACTTCAAGCCGAAATGCAAAAAGATGGAGTGGATGCTTGTATCCTGACAACAGGGGTCAATGTGTTTTACGTTGCAGGATGTATCTACAATGGATACTTCTATTTACCTGCTGAGGGAGAAGCATTTCATTTCTTAAAAAGAACTACTGATGCGGTTTTAGAGAATGCGATTTTTATTCGTAAACCCGAGCAGATAGTTGAAGAACTGCAAAAGCAGGGTTTAGCTTTACCTAAGAAAGTACTTTTGGAGGTAGATACATTGTCATTCTCGGAATGCACTCGATTGATATCCTCAATGCAAATAACCGAAACGGCAAATGCTTCAGTATTGTTGCGTCAGTTACGTTCCGTAAAATCAGATTTTGAGATTTCTCAGGTTAGAGAATGTGCAAAAAAACATGTAGAGGTATATAAGCAAATCCCCAATCTATATAAAAATGGCATGACCGATCTTGAATTACAATTCGAGATTGAACATCTTATGCGTCAGCATGGTTCATTAGGTATATTCAGAAGCTACGGAGCAAATATGGATATCTACATGGGCAGTTTGCTGGTAGGCGAAAATGCCGAAAGTCCCTCTCCATTTGATTTTGCTTTAGGTGGAAAAGGAGGAAATGCTATTTTGCCTCTTGGTGCTTGTGGCGAAAAAATAAAACAAGGTAATGCCATCATGATAGATATGGCCGGTAATTATGGACCTTGGATGACCGATATGACCCGTGTTTTTTCAGTAGGTAAATTATCTGATTTAGCTTATAAAGCACATGAGGTTTCGAGAGAGATACATGAAGTAATTAAGCAGACTGCTAAACAGGGAACGCCTTGTGCCGACTTATATAATATAGCTATGGATCTTACCAAAAAGAATGATCTGGAAGCTTATTTTATGGGAACAAAATTACAGGCTAAATTTGTAGGTCATGGCGTTGGTCTCGAAATAAACGAGCCGCCAGTACTTACACCTCGTTCGAAAGAAGTTTTTGTAAGTAATACGGTTTTTGCACTTGAACCTAAATTTGTTATACCGAATGTAGGGGCAGTAGGTGTTGAAAATACTTATTTGGTTCATGATAATAATATTGAGAATCTGACTGTTTTAGAAGAAGGTATAATTGATTTAGACTCATAAAGTCTTGGCGAATAAAAGTATGATAAAGACGATAAATATTAAAGGAGAATTACATGATCTGTCTACCCCTTTGGTGATGGGGATACTCAATGTTACACCTGATTCTTTTTATGAAGGAAGTCGCAAACAAAATGACGCTGACATATTGAAGAGGGTAGAGGAGATCATTCTTCAAGGTGGAACTATTGTTGATATAGGTGCGCAGTCGACTCGTCCATCTTCACAATTTCTTTCATCAGAAGAAGAGATCGAACGTTTATCGCCTGCTTTATCAGCTATAAATCGGGAATTTCCCGATGTTATTTTGTCCGTAGATACTTTTCATGCGAATGTTGCCAAAGTATGTGTGCAGGATTATGGAGTTGCTATCGTTAACGATATTTCTGGAGGAAGTCTTGATGTTAATATGTTTCAGACTGTTGCCGATCTTCATGTGCCGTATATTTTGATGCACATGAGGGGTACTCCTCAGACCATGCAAAAGCTGAATACTTATGACGATTTAATTCAGAATATAGCTTATTATTTCTCCGAAAAGGTAGCTCGTTTACATCAATTGGGCGTCAATGATATTATTCTCGACCCCGGATTTGGATTCTCGAAAGACGTATCCCAAAATTACGAATTGATGAGGCATTTGAATTTTTTTGAAAATTTTGAATTACCTTTGCTTGTAGGCATATCACGAAAATCGATGATAACCAAGTTTCTCGAAGTGGCATCTTCAGAGGCACTTAATGGTACTACGGTTCTTAATACATATGCTCTGATGAACGGTGCTAATATTTTGCGTGTTCATGATGTGAAGGAAGCTTGTGAAGCTGTTAAAATCACAGAGCAGTTGAGATATAAGTAAAGATAAATTAGGTCTGAGACCTTAAAGATATTTAGTTTTGGAGAATTTCGGAATAAAAGACATTATTGATATTTTACTGGTGGCATTTGTAATGTATCAGTTGTATAATCTTGTCAAAAAATCGGGAACTACCACTATATTTAAAGGAATAATAGCATTTATTATACTCTGGATTATAGTTTCGCATGTATTGCAAATGAGACTGATGGGGGCTATCCTCAATAAGTTTGTAAGCATCGGAATGTTTGTCATTATTATTCTCTTTCAAGACGAGATCAGGCGCTTCCTTATGACACTGGGTGCCAATAGTGTATTCCGGTCATTGGTTAAGCTTTTTGGCGGTAAAAGCCGTGATACCGGCGGAAATAATTTTGTAACGCCTATTGTTTTGGCATGTATGAATATGTCTAAGACTTATACCGGAGCTTTAATTGTTATAGAGCAGGAGATGTCGTTGGGACTATATGAGCAAACAGGTGAGATTATAAATGCAGATGTCAGTACACGCTTAATCGAAAATATATTTTTCAAGAATAGCCCGCTTCATGATGGGGCAATGATTATTTCGAAAGGAAAAGTGACTGCTGCCGGTTGTATATTACCCATATCACAAAACCCGAACCTTCCCAAACAATTTGGATTGAGGCATAGGGCAGGGCTTGGTGTTAGTCAGGAAACAGATGCACAGGTTATAACAGTTTCCGAGGAAAGGGGTAAAATTTCATTTATGAGTAGAGGACACATATATCCTAATATAACTCCCGAAAAACTACAGGAGCTGCTAAATCAACCTGTAGGTAAGACTGATAAATCAGAACGTATACATAAATGAAAATTTTTACTGACTTTTTTATCTAAGGAATAATATAATGGAAAAGAGATATAAACACACAGGATATCACTATCCTAAATATTATTTAGTAGAATGTCCTAAATGTGAAAAAGCGGCTATTGTCTCTTTTACAGGGAGTTATTGGGCGCGGAATAATGTAGAGCTGAAATGTAGTTGCTGTATGCACAAAGCCGCATTTTTAGAACTTACCTTATACAAGGCAAATGTAAAACGAAACTGTCCCGATTGTGGTAAAAGTATTTCAGCAGAATTGAGTAATCTGAAAAATCCACCACAAGAAATGAGTATAATTTGTCCTAGCTGTGGTTTTAAAGCAGAATATACTCCTAATATATCAGCGTATTCTCCTAAGAAAAATCTTAATGGAATGCAAGGAGATCCCTTCTTTGGGTTTCCTCTATGGTTTCAAAGTTCTGTAAAAGGAAATTTGTTCTGGGCATATAATAGAGAACATTTGGAAGAGATACGGACTTATGTAGAAGCTGATTTAAGAGAAAGGCAATCTTCATATGCAAGGACGATGGTTGCTTATTTGCCTCAATTTATTAAAGAAGCAAAGAATAGAGAAGATGTGTTGAAAGTCATAAAAGACTTACAATACAAGTAAGTATGGTGAAAGAAGTTAAAAAGAACGATCTCATAGATAAAAATGTGTGAATTAGGGGGGGGCTAATAGATTGACTCGCTTTGAAACTATTACAACTAAAAAATATGATGAAGAAATATATAATACTAACTGCTTCAATTGCATGTGTATGTTCATTGGGTGTGTTTTTGCTGTCCACTTCGGAAGCCACTCTTGAAGAACGGAAGAATCCTAAAGTTTTGGCAATGACAACCTCTATCGAAATACCCGATGAAGTGAGTCTGGCAGGTGAAAGTTTGAAACTTGACAGATATGATCTTCATGAGCGTTTCGATCGTGAGATAAATAGTTTTGCATACCTTCATTCAACTACGCTGTTGCTTATCAAAAGAGCTAACCGTATTTTCCCGATTATAGACCCTATATTGAAAGCGAACGGTATACCCGAAGATTTCAGGTATTTGGCTGCAATTGAAAGTTCGCTCGACCCTCGGGCGGTATCATCAGCCAAAGCATCGGGTTTATGGCAGCTGATGCCTGCCACTGCTACTCAATTCGGGCTGGAGGTTACCAGTGAAGTTGACGAGAGATATTCTATCGAAAAATCGACTCAGGCGGCTTGTAAATATCTAAATAGCGCTTATCGTAAGTATGGAAACTGGTCGAGCGTAGCCATGTCATACAATGCAGGCATGGGACGTATCAGCGGCGAATTGGATAAACAACAAGCTGAAGATAGTTTAGATTTGTGGTTGGTAGAAGAAACTTCACGTTATTATTTTAGAATGTTGGCACTCAAATGTATTTTTGAGAATCCCTATAAATATGGCTATGTAATATCTGCCGATCAATTGTATAAGCCTATTCAATTTACCTCGGTTGAGGTTACTCAAAGCATACCCGATCTGGCTTCTTTCGCCAAAGATAACGGTGTAACTTATGCTCAGTTGAAAGATTTCAACTCCTGGTTAAGGGATCGTAAATTGACCATAACCCCCAAAAGTCAAAGTTCGTATACTATTCTTATACCTAATAGCGAGTCTCTTTATTATAAGAGAGGCGAAAAAATAAAAGTATATGATAAAAGATGGGTTACGGAGTAAAAGCAATAAAAAGGTCTGTGACCTTAAGTAAAAGAAAATAGTAAATATCGCATTTCTGCTTGTAAGGGTTTGCTTTACTTGTAAACTGAAGGTGAACACATAGGCCTGCCCCTACAATCAAAGCAATAAAAAGGTCTGAGACCTTAGGATAAACAATGGATCACAAAGTTGAAGAGACTGAATTAATATCTGTATACGGAGCGCGTGTACACAACCTGAAAAATATTGATGTTGATATTCCCCGTAATTCACTGGTTGTTATTACCGGATTGAGTGGTAGCGGAAAATCTTCCTTAGCGTTTGATACAATATTTGCAGAGGGTCAACGACGCTATATCGAAACATTTTCGGCATACGCACGTAACTTCTTAGGGGGAATGGAGCGTCCCGATGTAGATAAGATAACAGGATTAAGTCCTGTTATTTCGATTGAACAGAAAACCACAAATCGTAATCCTCGTTCTACAGTAGGAACTACGACCGAAATATATGACTTCCTACGTCTTCTATATGCAAGGGCAGGAGATGCTTATTCGTATTTAACCGGAGAGAAGATGGTTAAATATACCGAAGAGCAGATACTTGAGCTTATTTTGACCCGTTATTTGGGTAAGAAAATATATATATTGGCTCCTGTTGTAAGAAACCGTAAAGGACACTACAAAGAACTTTTCGAGCAGATCAGAAAAAAAGGTTATCTGAATGTGCGTATCGATGGTGAGATTCGAGAGATTCTTCCCGGAATGCGTGTCGATCGTTATAAGAATCACAGTATCGAGATTCTGGTCGATAAGATGGCTGTATCCAATAAATTCAGTGATCAGTTGAAGAATAGTGTGCGGGTGGGGATGAAGCAAGGTGATGGACTGATTATGATTCAAGATGTTGAATCAGGAGAAATGCGTCATTACAGTAGCCAGTTGATGTGCCCCAGCTCGGGCTTGTCGTATGGTGAGCCTGCACCGCATAATTTTTCATTCAATTCGCCATTTGGAGCATGTCCTAAATGTAAAGGTTTGGGAGTTGTCAATCAGATCGATATGGATAAGATTGTACCAAAGCCCGAACAAAGTATACATGCCGGAGGTATAGCACCTCTTGGTAAATATAAGAACTCTTTGTTCTTCTGGCAGATCGAAGCTATTTGTGAAAAATACGGAGTGACTATAAAAACTCCGATTAAAAATATTCCAGAAGAAGCTCTGGATGAAATAATGTTTGGAACTGACGAGAAACTCGAAATAAAAAACGAGACTTTAGGAGGTTCTACATATAGCGTAACTTTCGAAGGTGTTGCAAAATACATCAACATGCAACAAGAGAGCGAAGCATCAGCTACAGCTCAGAAATGGGCAAATCAGTTTATAACGACCCGAACTTGTCCTGACTGTAAAGGTCAGCGTCTTAATATTGAGGCTCTGCATTACAAGATCAATGATAAAAATATTGCAGAATTATCGGTTATGGATATCCAGGAGCTTTATGACTGGGTACAAAATATGGACGAGCATATCTCTGAAAAGCAAAGACATATTGCTGCTGAGGTAAAAAAAGAGATTCTTTCGCGTTTGACTTTTCTTCTCGATGTGGGATTAAGTTATTTGTCACTCAATAGGGCTTCTGCATCCTTATCGGGTGGAGAGAGTCAGCGTATACGACTTGCTACACAGATTGGTTCTCAGCTTGTTAATGTTCTTTATATTCTCGATGAGCCTAGTATTGGTCTTCATCAACGGGATAATGTGAGATTGATTAAATCTCTGAAAAAATTAAGAGATTCAGGTAATTCGGTTATTGTTGTAGAGCATGATAAAGATATGATGCTCGAAGCCGATTATATTATAGATATGGGGCCTTTTGCCGGTCGTAGAGGAGGAGAAGTGGTATTTGCAGGAACTCCGGCAGAGATGCTTAAAGCCGACACCATGACTTCCGACTATCTGAATGAGCGAAAAATGATAGAAGTGCCTAAGAAACGAAGAAAAGGTAACGGGCATTTTGTGGAACTGAAAGGTGCAACAGGCAATAATCTGAAATCTGTAGACATAAAAATTCCTCTAGGTACACTTACTTGTGTTACCGGAGTATCGGGTAGTGGTAAATCAAGTTTGTTGAACGGAACTTTGCTGCCGATACTTAGCCAGTACTTTTTTAGATCGCTGGCAGATCCCCTTCCGTACAAATCGTTCAAAGGAATGGAGTTTGTAGATAAGGTGATTAGTGTAGACCAATCGCCCATCGGAAGATCCCCTCGTTCTAATCCGGCAACATATACAGGAATATTTTCGGATATAAGAAATTTATTTGTAAGTCTTCCCGAAGCTAAAATAAGAGGCTATAAGCCTGGTAGGTTTTCCTTTAACATAAAAGGAGGGCGTTGTGAGACATGTGGAGGCAATGGTTATAAGACGATTGAAATGAACTTCTTGCCCGATGTATTTGTTCCATGTGAGGACTGTCATGGTAAACGTTATAATAGAGAAACTCTTGAAGTAAGATTTAAAGGGAAATCTATAGCCGATGTTTTAGATATGACGATTAATGCGGCAGTTGAGTTCTTTGAAAATACACCTAATATCTTACATAAGATTAAAGTTCTTCAGGATGTGGGGTTAGGTTATATTAAATTGGGTCAGCCCTCTACAACGCTGTCAGGAGGAGAATCGCAACGGGTGAAACTAGCTACAGAATTAGCACGGACAGATACAGGTAATACTATCTATATCTTGGATGAGCCTACTACCGGACTTCATTTCGAAGATATAAGGGTTTTATTAAATGTGCTGAATCAATTGGTTGAGAGAGGAAATACCGTTATTGTAATAGAGCATAATCTTGATATAATTAAGTGTGCCGATTATATAATAGATATGGGACCTGAAGGTGGATCAGGAGGCGGAATGTTGATGATGCAGGGTACCCCCGAAGAATTAGTGAGGAAAAATGTAGGTATTACTGCGAATTTCCTTAAAATAGAGTTAAAAATATAAAAAAGTTAGATTTTAGTTAGATAAATAACAAAAAACAGTATAAATTTGCTCTTGAATTTAGAGAGCATCAATAAAACAATAAGCTATGGCAAAAATAAGTTTTAAAGGTGGTGAGGTAAATACGATAGGTAATCTACCTAAAGTTGGTACTCAAGCTCCTAATTTTACATTAGTAAGTGGTCAGTTAGCGGAAGTGTCTCTTTCTGATTATAAAGGGAAAACAATTGTTTTAAATATTTTCCCAAGTTTAGATACTGGTGTATGTGCTGCTTCTGTTAGAAAATTCAATCAGGAGGCTGTTAAATTAAACAACACAGTTGTTTTGGCAGTATCAGCAGACCTACCTTTCGCTGCAGGAAGATTTTGTACAGCAGAAGGAATTGAAAATGTAACTCCGGTGTCAGTTTTTAGAAGCCCGGAATTTGGAAAAGATTATGGCGTGTTGATGACAGACGGACCACTTAAAGGCCTTTTAGCCCGTGCAGTGGTGATCATCGACCCTAAAGGAAATATATCGTACATTGAGTTGGTTCCTGAGATTACGCAAGAGCCTAATTATCAGACCGCAATCAACTCTATTGTGTAGTTTTGTAAAGTTTGTGTTAAGAAGGAGAGTCTGCGAAGTGATTTCGCGGACTTTCTATTTTTATAACATTAACCTTTTGTTATTTAAGTAAAAGCAACTATTTAATGATATAGTTTAAAACTATAACTATCTATCGCTTTTTTTCTTACCAAAGGAATAAATAGTTCTGCGAACTTAATTTATTAATATAAACTACTAATCGCACTTTTTTCATTAACTTCGTTTTTATATCAGAATTTATTTTTTTTCTGGTATAATTCTTTATATTTTAAAGAATTCAATTTGTAAAACAATCTATCAAGAACCAGTATTGGCATTATGAGAAAAGTTACAAAAGAAGCAGCTTTGCTTTATCACTCGAAGGGTAAACCCGGAAAAATAGAGGTGGTTCCAACCAAGCCTTACAGTACTCAAACCGATCTGGCATTAGCCTATTCGCCGGGTGTAGCAGATCCTTGTCTCGAAATAGAAAAAGACCCCGAAACAGCTTACGATTATACCATTAAAGGCAATTTAGTTGCTGTAATATCTAATGGGACGGCTGTACTGGGACTTGGCGATATTGGTGCTTTAGCAGGAAAACCTGTGATGGAAGGAAAAGGATTGCTTTTCAAAATATTTGCAGGAATAGATGTTTTTGATATTGAGGTGGATGAAAAAGATCCTGAAAAATTTATACAAACCGTGAAAGCTATTTCTCCAACCTTTGGAGGAATCAATCTCGAAGATATAAAAGCTCCCGAATGCTTTGAAATAGAACGACGTTTAAAAGAGGAACTTGATATTCCTGTTATGCACGACGATCAACACGGTACAGCTATTATTTCTTCGGCGGCTTTATTGAATGCTTTGGAAATTTCAGGAAAGAAGATCGAGGATATTCAACTCGTTGTTAGTGGTGCGGGTGCATCTGCTGTTGCCTGTACTAAATTATATATGAGCTTAGGCGTCCGCAAAGAGAATGTGGTGATGTGTGACAGTAAAGGTGTTATATCATCTAAAAGAACGAATCTGGATGAACAGAAGAAATTCTTTGCAACGGATCGAGATATTTCGACCATAACGGAAGCGATGAAAGGTGCTGATGTTTTTTTAGGACTATCGAAAGCCGGTGTTGTTACAGCTGATATGCTGAAATCGATGAATGACAATCCGATTGTATTTGCTTTGGCTAATCCTGATCCCGAGATTGCTTATGATGATGCAATTGAGGCTAGGGCAGACGTGATTTTTGCAACCGGAAGATCTGATTATCCTAATCAGGTAAATAATGTGTTAGGATTTCCTTATATATTCCGAGGAGCTTTAGATGTGAGAGCCAGAGGTATTAATGAGGCGATGAAGTTGGCTGCGGTAAAAGCATTGGCTAATCTGGCAAAAGAATCAGTTCCCGATGTTGTAAATGCAGCTTATGGTCTTCAGCGTACTGTATTTGGACGGGATTATTTCATACCGAAACCATTAGATCCAAGATTATTAACAGCCGTGTCTATTGCTGTTGCCAAGGCTGCAATAGAATCGGGTGTGGCCCGTAAGCCTATTGACGACTGGTCTGCTTATGAAAATAGGTTGACCGAGATGATGGGATACAGTAATAAGTTGGTGAGACAGTTGACAAACTTAGCTAAACAACATCCTAAACGAATTGTATTCTGTGAAGGTAATCACATCAATATGATAAAGGCTGCTGTATTAACTAAGAATGAGGAGATATGTTTTCCTATCCTTATAGGGAATACGGAACGTATACAACGGATTGCTAAGGAAAATAACCTGAACTTAGAGGGGATTGAAATTATAAATCATAGAGCTTTGTCTGAAGATGCTCGTCGTGATAAATATGCCCGTTTACTATCCGAAAAGCGACAAAGACAAGGTATTACCTATGTTGAAGCTTTTGAGAAAATGAACGACCGTAATTATTTCGGAATGATGATGGTCGAAACAGGTGAAGCTGACTCTTTGATTACAGGGGTATACAGTCATTATCAGGAATTTGCTCAAAAGGCAATAGAGGTGATAGGTCTACGTCCTGATACGAAACATTTTGCGGCAATGCATATTCTTCAAACCAAGAAAGGTACATTCTTTATTGCCGACACTCTTATAAACAGGTGGCCTAATACGGATGCTTTGGTTGATATTGCGAAATTAACTCACAATGCCGTGAAGTTTTTCAATACCGATCCCGTAATGGCTATGTTATCTTTTTCAAATTTTGGTGCAGAAAAGGATGGTAGTCCTTATAGTATTTCTCAGGCAGTAGATTATTTACACAAGAATAATCAGGAAATAGTAATTGACGGTGAAATGCAGGTTAATTTTGCCTTGAATAAAGAATTAAGAGATACTACTTTTCCGTTCAATACATTGAAAGATAAAGATGTAAATACTTTAATTTTCCCCAATTTAAGTTCCGCAAATGTGGTAAGCCGATTACTTGTTGATCTGGGAATATCGGGTGAGACTATCGGACCGATTCAAATGGGACTGAACAAACCTGTGCATTTTACAGATATAGAGAGTTCTGTGCGAGATATTATAAATTTGACTACTGTGGCTGTTATTGATGCTATTGTATATGAAACTAAAAAGTAAATTATGAAAAAATTACTAGTGTTGCTATTGATCTCTGTTGCATTTGTATCATGCGATACCAATTCACCTAAAGCAACAGCCGAAAAATTTACTGAAAGCATGGCTAAAGGTGATATGGAAGAAGCCAAAAAATATATGACAGCCGGAACGGCATCGTTATTGGATATGGCGATGAAAATGTCAAGCGATTCCATTCCTAAATACCCTGACTTTAAGTTTAAAATGATCAAAGACTCTATTGTAGGTGATACTATTGCTTGGGTTACCTATATTTCACCTCTGGGAAGTCAGGAAGAGTTAAACTTGGTAAAACGAGACGGTCAGTGGAAAGTTACAATGGGTAAATAAGGTCACAGCCTTTTTATACCTTTAGTAAGTACAATCTAGTTGGATACACTTAAGATATTTTTATTAAGTCTCTTTCTTTTATTGGTGAGTTGTCATAGCAATGAGAATTCATCTTCCAGTGAATGGGATTTAAAAGAATTCCGGAATGGAGATATTATATACCGCCATGGAAATGGTTTTTTCTCTGATTATTTTAGAAAATCATCAAATAGAGAAAAATTATATTCCCATGGCGGTATTATAGCTATAGATAACAATAGTGAGGTATACGTCATACATGCTGAGGCAAGTGAATTGACAGGGGTAGGAGGAGTTAGGAAAGAGTCGTTAAACGTTTTTCTTAAGGATATATCCACTTGGGCGGTTTACAGATTAGATACAACGCAAACAGTGCGTGATTCTATTGTTTACGTTGCTACCCAATATTTAAATAAAGAAACACCTTTCGATCTTGATTTTGATAATACCTCAGATGATAAAGTCTATTGTACAGAGTTGATAGCTCTTTCTATAAATAAATCAACCCATCGCAATTTGATAAAAGCAACGGGTAGTATTCGAAATAAGCCTTATTTTGCTATTGATGATACTTATCTGATAAAAGAAATGAAACCGATCATCAGAAAACCTTAAACCGCAGGCAGGCTCATACCGGTGATCTTCCGATATAAATCCAATGCATAAATGTCGGTCATTCCCGATATATAATCCAGTATAGCCAATACACGTGTGTATAGAGAAGGATCTCGCACTTCATATTGTTCAGGAACCCTTGTTAGTAAAAGCTGCGAATATGCTTTGTCGGGATTGCGTATAGCTTCCATGAAAGTATCCAAGAGTAGCCCGATGATGCGGTGTCCTGCAAGTTCGATATCCAGAACATCTTTAGCTTTGTATATGTATTTGACGCTGTAATCGGTGCAAACCTTATAAGCATTGCTCGAAAGTTCAGGAATATGTTTGATTAGAGGACTGTTAAAAGTTCCATTTAATATATCTTCTTCGTGATCTATAAAAACTTGCGCACACTCATTAACCAGTAGACCGATTACACTCGATCGCAGATATGCCAACTGCTCATTTACATCATTTACAAGCAACATGGTTCTTCTCATTTTTTCCTGTTTTTCGGGAGGGAAAAAGTTTATGAAAAGATCAATGGTTCTTTCAGTAGTCAGAATATGTAATTTATGAGCATCCTCAATGTCCATTATCTTATAACAGATATCATCGGCAGCTTCCACAAGATATACAAGCGGATAGCGAGCCAGTTTAAGAGGCTGTTCCTGTAGCTTAGGTATTCCTAGTTCATCTGCTATTTTTATAACGTCAGGCTCTTCGGCTTGAAAGAATCCGAATTTACCTTTACCATGTGCCAGTTCCGATGAGAAAGGATATTTAATGATAGAAGCCAACATAGAGTAGGTCATGGCGAAGCCGCCTTTTCTGCGTCCTATGAATTGATGTGTAAGCAAACGGATTGAGTTTGCATTACCATCGAAGTTGATGAAATCTTCCCAGCGCCCGTCACCTTTTACGATATCGTGATAAAGAGGTTGTCCCTTGCCTTCGGAAAAATAAGTGGCAATGGCTTTTTCGCCCGAATGTCCAAATGGAGGATTACCTAAATCGTGTGCTAAACAAGCTGCGGCAACAATAGAACCTATTTCCTCGAATGCTGCAGGAGAATCGGGGTATTTGTTACGCAAGGCTTTTGATACCATCAAACTGATTGAACGTCCTACGGAGGAAACTTCTAGGCTGTGAGTTAATCGGTTGTGTACGAATACACTACCCGGAAGTGGAAATACCTGTGTTTTGTTTTGAAGTCTGCGGAAAGGAGATGAAAAGATGAGGCGATCATAATCTCTTTGAAAATCGGATCGGTCATGTTGTCTTTCATCGTGAAATTCTTCCATTCCAAAACGTTTAGACGATAGTAGTTTTTGCCATTCCATATTTTAAGTAAATGAAGCGTTAAATGATATTTACTTGCTAAAGTAATAAAAAGGTCTGATACCTAAAGATAAACGAGACTATTATAATAGTCTCGTTTATGAAGTTATTGTTGCTTTTGTAAGAGCAAATCATTAAAATACTATGACTTATCTGTCTTGGATAAGTCTGTCGGCCATAGTCTTGCCCAGTGCTACACATGCGTTGTAGGTATCGATGCTCATCGATTGTTTCATTTCTACAGGAGTACCTATAATTTCGAAATTGGTACTTTCTGCAAATTGAGCGATACGTTTAAGTGCTGCACCTGCCCATGTATATGAACCGAAATAGCTGAAATATCTGTTTTTCATATCTCTTTCTTCTATTTTTGCAAGAAGAGTAGCTACCTCAGGAAACAATTTATTATTATAAGTAGGCGATCCGATAATAAGACCTTTATACTTAAATATATCGCGGATAATATACGAATGCGAGCGTTTCGATGTATTATGAAGTATGATTTCCTTAATACCTTGTTGAGCCAACTCTAAAGCTATTGTCTCAGCCATTTGCTCGGTATTTCCGTACATACTTCCGTATGCAATAACCACACCTTCGTCACCTTGATATTTGCTTAATTTGTCATAGATCGAGATCACTTTATTAATTTGCTCCGGAATAGTCCAGATAGGACCATGTGTCGAGCAAATATAATTGATTTCAAGGTGGCTTAATTTCTGTAATGCTTTTTGTACAGGAGAACCGAACTTGCCTACTACATTTGAATAGTAGCGTACCATTTCGTCGTAGTAACGTTCAGGATGTAATTGTTTGTCGGTTATACCACCATCAAGTGTTCCGAATGTACCGAATGCGTCTCCCGAGAAAATCATTTTTTCGGTTGTTTCATAAGTCATCATCGTTTCAGGCCAGTGTACCATAGGAGTCAGATAAAACACCAAATTGTGTTTACCTAGGCTCAGTTCTTGTCCATCCTCAATGATCATTACTCCATCAGTAATACCATAAAACCCGCTTACCATATCAGCAGTTCTTTTATTACCGACGATTTGAATATTAGGGTATTTGGTTTTAAGTAATCTTAGAGAGCCCGAGTGATCAGGTTCCATGTGGTTAATCACAAGATAATCTAATGATTTTCCGTCTAATGCTGTTTCTAGTTTCTGTAAAAAAATGTCAGAATAACATATATCTACAGTGTCAAATAGTGCTGTTTTTTCGTCTACAATTAAATAAGAATTATACGAAACTCCTTTAGGGAGAGGCCATAAATTTTCAAATAAAGCCTTTGTTCGGTCATTGACGCCAATATAGTATAAGTCTTCTTTTATTTGAATAGGTTTTAACATAATACAAGTAATATATTATTTTTTGATAGATTGTTCTTTCGTTTTCAGAGCATTGTATACTAGCCAAACACCCCATATAATAAATGGTATGCTTAATAATTGCCCCATGTTAATACCTATGCTTGCTCTCATTTGTAATTCAAAAGGCTCCTGTACATTTTTCAGGAACTCGATAAAGAATCTGGATAAAAATATTCCGATCAGAGAAACACCCAATATCAGACCTTGCTTTTTCTTTGCATCTGTTTTGTAGAACATATACATCGTCAGAATAAATATCGCAAAATAGATGAGTGCTTCATATATCTGTGTCGGATGACAAGGTAATTCACCCGCTCCTCCGTCTGCGATTGGCAAGTGCCAGCTTCTGTCTCTCACGAAGTTGAATCCCCAAGGCATGGTAGTCGGACCTCCATATATTTCAGAGTTCATCAAGTTACCTACACGGATAAAAGCAGCTCCTATGGCTACCCCTACTATAAGGCGATCGAGTGCCCAGATGATACTTTTTTTGCTGACATTACGGCAAAATAGCCATATTCCGATAGTCATCCCGATAGCTCCTCCATGACTGGCAAGACCACCTTCCCATATCTTTAAGATTTCGATGGGGTGAGATAAGTAATATTCGGGGTCATAAAACAGACAATGCCCTAGTCGGGCACCTATAATAAGACCAATTAATACATAGACAAAAAGAGAATCGAACCATTTCTCAGGAAGTTTCTCCGATTGATACATTTTTTGTACCACATAAGATGTACAGAGTACACCTATTGCCCAACACAATCCGTACCAACGGATTTCCCGTCCAAAAATATTAACTAGTTCGGGACTAATATCCCATGTTATAAAAGCAAGCATAAATGACGTTGTTAGAACAGTTTTCTTTAATAAGTAAGTCTAAAGTACAAACGATTTCTATTATGAAATAATGCTGTATTTGATGCTTACCAATATATTATGTTAAAGAGTACCTATTACTATTAAGCCGCAAATATACAGAAAATAAAATAGATTTATCTAGCTAATAAGTTATAAAATATTTATGGCGGATACTTGATTTGTAGTCGTTTTTATATGATTTATTAGAATTGAATTTTGTTTGTTTACCTTAATGCCGTATCTTGCAACCCTACCGTGAATAGCTTATATTTTTCTTCCAAATAGAAAAAGTTTCAAACCTTAAATCGAAAAATGCAACCAGGTTGCAGCAAGTATTTACTACATTTGCAATCAGAAAAAGGTAGAATCATTTATGAAAACTAAAAAGTTTATAATACAAATATGTTTAATGTTAGCTTGTGTATTGCTGCAAGCTCATGTTATTCTACCTCATTTTCACCACGATGGAATCGTTTGTATTACAAAAGAAAGTAGTACCGATTGTCTTAGATGTCATTCGGCACAAGGCCATAACCATGCTAAAAATCATTGTTCGCAAAATCTCGATGCTTGCGATATCAAGCAGATTGTTATTCGTCAGAATGATTTGAATGATGACTTAGATACGACTAATCCGATAAACTTACTCTCGTTATACTGTCTGGTATATCCGTTGAGTAATTTGTATTTGGAATTCCCTGATTCTACTACTGAACGGAATCAGATACCTTATAAAGATACTTATACTTCACCTTTCACGGGTTCCATCAAGAGCCTGAGAGCCCCTCCTTCTTTTTTAGGATAATAACAATTTATTGAAGTCAACACAGGTTTGACATATTCAGTATGCTTTAGTGGTTTTAGCTGCTTAAAATATTGTGTCTAATATTTTAAGGCTATTACACGCTATTGCTGTTACACTCTTATTATGACAAAAATAGGTCTGAGACCTTCAAAAGAAGAAAAATGAGAAAAAAGATTATATATATGTTCGGTGTTCTGGCTCTCTCTTGGAGTTGTGCAGGGCAAGGAGAACATTCGCACGACGATGCTGCACAGTCCGAAACGGGAGATCATTCAAATGAGATTGTTTTTAGAAGCGAGCAAGCCAAGAATATAGGTTTGGAGGTTATTTCAATAGAACCGACTTCATTTCACGAAGTAATAAAGACAAGCGGACAAATATTATCGCCTCCTGGTGATGAGGTAACTGTTTCTGCTACTGCAAGCGGAATCGTGTCGTTTAATAAAAGCTCTATAAACGAAGGTGTATCGGTAGGTAGGGGAGAATCGTTGCTATCTATATCCTCACGGAATTTACCGGATGGTGATCCCGGGGTGAAAGCCCGGTCAACTTACGAGATGGCAGAAAAAGAATTCCAACGGGCGCAATCTCTTATTGGTGATAAATTGATTTCCGAGAAAGAGTTCAATGAAGCTAAATTGTATTATGAAAATGCAAAGGTTTCTTATCAATCGTATGCTAAAGGACGGACTAATGTCGGTGCAGGTATTTCTGCTCCTATTAGTGGATATATTAAAGCCCGATTGGTAAACGAGGGGCAGTATGTAGAAGTTGGTCAGCCCTTGTTTACAATTACCCAAAGTCAGAAATTACAACTTCGTGCAGATATTTCGGAACGCTACTATAAAGACCTTAAAAATATTACATCTGCTAATTTCCGCATTCCATATTATGATGGAGTTTATCAATTGTCGGAATTGGGTGGAAAGTTGGTTTCTTATGGAAAGTCGACAAGTAGCGATGGATTTTATATCCCTGTAAGTTTTGAATTTAATAATGTGGGAAATATTGTTCCGGGTTCATATGTAGAAGTCTATCTTTTAGGTAAATCACGAGCTGATGTTCTTTCCGTGCCTGTTTCATCATTAATCGAATCACAAGGTTTATACTTTGTTTATATTCAGTTAAATGCTGACGATTACAAAAAGCAAGAGGTTAAACTAGGTGCCAGTGATGGGCAGAATGTAGAAGTTTTATCGGGCTTGAAGATCGGAGATAAAGTGGTAAGCAAAGGAGCTTATCATATAAAATTGGCTGCAGCATCAGGAACGTTACCTCAAGGTCATACTCACTAATGAAAGGAGAAATTATATATGTTAAATAAAATAATACACTTCTCGCTTCATAATCGGGCAGTGGTACTTGTAGCTGCACTTCTTCTTTTATTAGGAGGATTTTACACAGCTAAAAATATGGAGATAGACGTATTTCCCGACTTGAATGCTCCCACTGTGGTTGTTATGACCGAGGCTAACGGCATGGCGAGTGAAGAGGTCGAACGTCTTGTCACTTTTCCTATCGAAGCCGCTGTAAACGGAGCAACGGATGTGCGTAGGGTACGTTCGTCATCTACCACAGGATTTTCGGTTATATGGGTCGAATTTGAATGGGGAACAGATATTTACAGAGCTCGTCAGGTAGTTACCGAAAAATTAGCGGCACTAGGAAATGATCTGCCTGCAAATGTCGGAAAACCTACACTAGGGCCTCAATCATCAATAATGGGCGAGGTAATGACTATCGGGCTTTCGTCCGACTCAACTTCATTATTGGATTTAAGAACCATTGCCGATTGGGTGATACGTCCACGCCTTCTTTCGACAGGTGGAGTAGCTCAGGTAACCGTAATCGGTGGTGATATAAAAGAATTCCAGATATTACTTGATCCGGGACGGATGAAGCATTACGGAGTAGGATTGGATGAAGTTCTGGCTGCTGTCGAAAATATGAATCAGAATGCTTCGGGGGGAGTACTTTATGAGTATGGAAACGAATATATTGTAAGGGGAATTCTGCAAACAAACGATGTCGACCAGTTAGGAAAAGCCCTTGTGAAAAAACAAGGTAATGGTGTCGTCTTAATTGGAGATGTTGCTGAGATTAAAATCGGAGGCAAACAGCCTAAACTGGGACTTGCTTCCGAAAAAATAAAGCCGGCAGTTTTAATAACCGTAACGAAACAACCCAATACCAATACAATTGAACTGACCGAAAAACTGGATGCTTCGATTGCCGATCTGCAAAAGAATGTTCCTTCGGATGTGAAGATTTCGAGCGATATCTTTCGTCAGGAGCGTTTTATCGAAAGCTCGATAGGCAATGTCGAGAAATCACTTTACGAAGGCTCTGTTTTTGTGGTGATTGTACTCTTCTTATTCTTGATGAATGCACGTACAACATTCATTTCGTTGATGGCTATTCCGTTATCGTTGTTGGTATCTATACTTACCCTTAAATTAATGGGGTTAACCATCAATACAATGAGCTTGGGGGGTATGGCAATTGCGATAGGTTCACTGGTGGATGATGCCATAATAGATGTCGAAAATGTATTTAAGCATTTGCGCCTCAATAGAATGAAACCCGAAGGAGAGCAGCAACCGATACTGGATGTTGTTTTCGAAGCATCGAAAGAGGTGAGAATGCCGATCCTTAATTCTACACTTATTATAGTAGCTTGTTTTGTGCCTCTGTTTTTTCTGAGTGGCATGGAAGGACGTATGCTTGTACCTCTAGGTATATCATTTATAGTAGCCTTGTTTGCTTCTACTGTTGTGGCTCTGACTATAACTCCCGTTTTGTGTAGTTATTTGTTGGGGAAAACGAAAGGCGATAAGGAAGAAAAAGAACCTCGCATGGTTTTGACCTTAAAGTATTGGTATGAAAAGAGTCTGCATTGGGCATTGGAAAACCAGAAAAAAGTATTGGTGGTAACAGGACTCATGTTGATCTCGGCAATGGTAATATTCTTTACTTTAGGACGAAATTTCCTGCCTCCTTTTAATGAAGGATCTTTTACAATCACGGTAAATACAATACCCGGAATTTCATTGGAGGAATCTGATAAAATAGGGCGATTGGTAGAAACCGAACTGCTTAGCATCAAAGAAATACAGACAGTAGGGCGTAAAACGGGACGTGCTGAGTTGGATGAGCATTCTTTAGGTGTAAATACTTCGGAAATAGAAGCTCCGTTTATTCTGGATGGACGCTCTAAGGATGAACTATTAGCCGAAATAAGAGAGAAATTAAACGCCATTCCGGGAATAAGTATCGAAGTGGGGCAACCTATTTCTCACCGTCTCGATCATATGCTTTCGGGAACCAAAGCCAATATTGCCATTAAACTTTTCGGAAGCGATCTGAACGAATTGTTTACACAGGGTAACCGGATTAAAGATGCTATTGAGAATATAGATGGAGTTACCGACCTGAATGTGGAGCAACAAGTTGACCGTCCGCAACTGAAAATCACACCTCGTAGAGAATTGTTAGCTAAATATGGTATTACACTGCCTCAATTCTCGGAGATGGTATCGACAATGCTTTCAGGAGCAGTTATCTCCCAGGTGTATAGCGAAGGAAAGACCTTTGATTTGATTCTTAAGGTGGACGATCAATACAAAGATCAGGCAGAGAAAATTAAAAACCTGATGATTGATGCCAATGGTGTTAAAATACCGTTTGACTACATTGCTGAAATAACATCTTCGGAGGGACCTAATTCGATTAGCCGTGAAAATGTTCAGCGTAAAATAGTGATCTCGGCAAATGTAGCTGATCGAGATTTGCGTAGTGTAGTAAATGAAATACAGGAAACTGTAGGTTCAAAGATTCAATTACCCGAAGGTTATCATATCGAATATGGAGGACAATTCGAGAGTGAGCAGGCAGCTTCTAAAACATTATTGATTACTTCCATTTTTGCAATTTTGGTTATATTTCTTTTGTTGTATAATCAATTTAAAAATGTATCGCAGTCCGTCATTATCTTATTGAATCTGCCATTGGCTCTGATAGGTGGTATTTATGCTATCCTGTTTACTACGGGCGAAATAAGCATTCCGGCTATTATCGGGTTTATTGCCCTCTTTGGTATTGCTACCCGAAACGGAATATTGTTGATGGCTCATTATAATGACCTGCACAGTAGCGGAGAATCTCTTGAAAACAGTATTGTTATGGGATCACTTGACCGGCTGAATCCGATTCTTATGACAGCACTTTGTTCGGGATTGGCTCTTATACCATTGGCTCTGCAAGGCGATCTTCCGGGTAATGAAATACAAAGTCCTATGGCAAAAGTTATTTTAGGTGGATTGCTGACATCTACATTGTTGAATATGTATATCGTTCCTATTATTTACAAAATGATGCAGCAACGAAATTTGAATAGAAAAAGAGTAGAATTATGAGACTTATATATATACTAATTGGACTGTCAGGCGTACTGTTTACGGTAAATGCACAGGATAATTTTCAGGAGGTATTGAATCGTATAGAATCTAATAATACGACTCTCAAAGCTTTGCTGGAAAAGACTAAAGCAGATAAAATAGGAAATAAAACAGCTTTGAATCTGGCAAATCCCGAAGTCGAAGTAGGTTATCTGTGGGGTAGTCCAAGTGGAGAGGGCAATCGGAAAGATTTGAATATTACCCAATCATTTGATTTTCCCACAGCTTACGGGTATCGCTCGCAAGTAGTATCGGGGCAAAATGTGCAAGCTGATTTAGTTTACCAACAACAGGCAAAAGAGATTTTACAACAAGCCAGAGTCTTTTGCGTGGAGCTTGTTTATCAAACAAAAAGATATGCAGAACTAAATGAACGGGTAAAACTGGCAAAGGAATTGAGTGAAGCATATCAGACCCGTTTCGATAAAGGAGATATCAATATTATCGAATACAATAAGACCAAGCTGAATTTGCTGAATTCGGAAAAAGCCATGCAGATAGCTGAGGTGGAGATCGCTACACTGCGTGCTGAATTGCAACGGCTCAATGGAGGCGAACCGATGCTTGATCTATTGAGTAATTACTCTTCTTATTCGTTACCTTTGAGCTTCGATCAATGGTTTAATGAGACAAAGATGAATAATCCGGCACTTGAATCGGCGATGAAGGAGGTTGAGCTTAGCCGAAAGCAAGAGAAGCTGACTAAGGCTCTTAATCTTCCTAAAATAACAGCGGGGTATATGAGTGAGCGTCTTTTAGGAACTACTCATCAGGGATTTACTCTTGGAGTATCTATTCCTTTGTGGGAGGGCAGAAATACTGTAAAACATCAAAAGGCACAGACTGTGGCTTTGGAGATGCAGCAAAAAGATTCGGAACTTCAGTTTTATAATACCCTCAAAAATCAATACCATAGAGCCGGTACATTATTTGGTTTGCTGCGTGATTACGAAGAAATTTTGAGTACATCCAATAATAGGACTTTATTGAAGAAAGCTTTCGAAAAAGGACAGCTATCTTTGATTAATTATTTGTTGGAATTATCTGTTTATTACGAAACCATTGACCAATATATGGAGAAGGAAAAAGAGTATCAACTGGCTTTATCTGAGCTTCAACAATGGGATCGCTAAATTTAAAGAAAGGAGAAAAAAATGAATGCAGAATATATTGAAAGATTAGAAGAAAGGGGGGTAAAACCTACAGCAGTCAGGCTTCTGATTTTTAAAGCAATGGTAGAATATCCTCAGGCATTTAGTTTATCAGATCTTGAAATAAGTCTTGATACTGTTGATAAATCGACCCTTTTCAGAACCATATCCTTGTTTCATGATAAACTTCTGATACATAGTATTGACGATGGTTCGGGCTCGGTTAAATATTCGGTCTGCAGTTCCGATTGTAACTGTTCGATTCAGGATCTGCATGTTCATTTTAATTGCCATGAATGTAAAAAGACCTTTTGTATGGAGAATATCTCTATACCTAAGGTTCAATTACCTCAAGGTTTTTTATTGGAAAGTATAAATTTTGTTTTGAAAGGTTTATGTGATAGATGCTCTAAGCTTAACGAATAGGTTTTATTTTATTTAGTAAAAGAAGCACACTCAAATAAGAGTGTGCTTCTTTTGTTTTTATCATTTTTTTATAATGTTTCTAGAAAACTTGGTTAAAAGGCGTGTTGCTTGAATAAAAAGCCCTTCTAAGTGTATGTATAGTCGTGTATTTCGATTTATTTTGCAATTAGATCCTTATTATAGGGCTCTGTATAATCTCATATTTTGAGGTTTAATTTAATATCTACTCAAAATGATTAAAAATAAAAATACTATGAAAATAAAAGCTTCATTATTGTCAGTTGCTATAATAGCTTCTGTTGGTTCAGTTTTTTCTTTTGTTAAGCAGGGTGATGATGGTATGGGAGATGGCGGACTGATGAAATCTTCTCAAATGGCTTTTGTTTCTCCTATTACAACAGTTATTACTCCTAAAAATAATATTGAGATTACTTTTACTGCAAATATTAGTATTGTTAATGCAATAATAAAAAATAACATAGGTATAACTGTTAGTCAAGCAAAAACAGATACATCGTTGGATACTAATCTGTATATTAATATAGCTAATTTACCAACAGGATCTTATACTCTTATTTTAACAGATAATAAAGGGGCTACTATAAGTAGTGAAAAATTTACAGTGGATTAAGCTGAGTCGTAAAAATGTTCGAGGAAATATGTCCTCGAACATTTTATACAATATTATTAATACTCACTTATGAATAATTTTTTTCTTAGAATAGCCTGTTTAGTCTTAATTTTTGCCTCATTATTTTCCTGTAAAGAGAATGATAATCCTTCTTCCGCATTATTGATTCAAGCTCAGAAGTTAGCAGAAAGTCATCCTGTAGAAGCTTTGGCCTTATTGGACTCTATCCAGGCAGGAAGTCTTGATAAAGGAGATTATATGCTCTATATTGTGACTTGTGTACAGGCAAAATTTAAAAATAAACAGAGTATAGCTAACGATACTTTAATTTTTGAAGCTCGCGATTATTTTGAAAGTAAAGGAAATTATGCCCAATCAGCTTTAGCTCATTTTTATTCAGGGAATGTATATTACCAAAAAAATATAGTAGGTAAGGCTCTTAAAAGTTATATGGAGGCCAAATATTATGCGAATTTATCTAAAGATACTATATTAATAGCACGAAGTCAATACAATATTGGTTATCAGTATTATAAACAGGATGTGATGGATAGTGCTCTATTGCATTACAAAATAGCATTAAACCTGTTTGATAAAATAAAAGATACTGACAACTTGAAGATGCAAACCATCTATTCAATGGGAACTGCATTTTATTCCAACTACGATTTAGATAGTTCTTATTATTATTTAAATAAAGGATTGGATCTAGCTAAACTTACTAATGATCAAACATATCAAAGCATTTTTACTAAGAATTTAGGTATTATTGATCGGGTAAGAGGAAATTATGAAGAAGCAACTATAAAGTTACATTCATCGCTGGCTCAAACAACATCATCAATAGATTCTTTGCGGATTTATCTTAATCTTTCGAACCTATATAATTGTACAGAGCAGCTTGATTCTGCCCGTTTTTATACAGATTTACTGAAAAAACATTTACCGGAGACTACCGATCGTGGAATTCTTAAGGGGACTTATGCTTCGCTTTTAGAATATAACAAACAATTAGGAAATTATATCGATGCATTACGCTATGCTGAATTAGAGTTAAAATTGAATGAAACTATAAAAGCCGAAAGTCAATTATTAGAACTTTTTGATGCCGATAAAAAATATGCTCTGGAGCAAAAGGATAAGCAAATCGATTATTTTCGCTCTCAACTTGTTTTTTGGCTACTTATTAGTGGAGTTGTTTTTCTTTCATTACTAATTTTATCGATACGCTTGTCTAAACTTTCCAAGAGCCACAAAGAGGAGATAAGATTACAAGCCGAGAAATATCGTAATATAAAAGATCAGTTAATCTTGATGGCAGCTGAATATAAAGATATAGAAGCCGAAATAGCTTCTATGCTAGATGACGAAGCCGATAAAGGTGATTAGATTAGTTTAGTTTTATAATAATAAAAGTGTTTTCTATATAGAAAGAGGTTTGAGAATGAAGTTTTCTCAAACCTCTTTTTTTAGCATAGCTACGTTTAGTCTGTGACTCAAAATACAAAGAATTGCTTTCGGAAAATATCAGGTTACATTACAGAGTCGATTGCATTTCTTTATCTATAATAATAAGAAAGATATAAACACATTTTCTGAAAATTACTAAAAAGGTAACAATGAAGAAATGTGTCACTTTTGTCACCTTTGTTACCTTTTTGTGATTTTGTTTCAGATTAACAGTGTTTTATGAAAGTGACAACTGGATACATATCCATTTATTATAGTGCTTATTTTGTTACCTTAATGTGTATTTTGTAACTTATTTTTTTTACTTGCTTTTGTATTATCAAGCGGAATGTAACTGTTTTTTGATGATCGGTTTCATATAGTTATAATCTATAAGTGATAGTTTGTTTATAAATAAAAACTATATATCTTTGTAGTGTTATAAATGAAATTTATCAACTTAATAATATAAAACATGGAACCAATTATCAATTCTCAATCACCAGAATTCAAAGTACAAGCTTATCACAATGGAGCTTTCAAAACAGTAACAAGCGAAGATGTAAAAGGAAAATGGGCTGTTTTCTTTTTCTATCCGGCAGATTTCACATTTGTTTGTCCTACAGAATTAGTAGACATTGCAGACAAATACGATCAATTGCAAGAGATGGGTGTTGAAGTATATTCGGTAAGTACCGATTCTCATTTCGTACACAAAGCATGGCATGATGCATCAGAAACTATTCGCAAAATTAAATACCCTATGTTAGCCGATCCAACAGGATTGTTGAGCCGTGCATTTGGTGTGATGATCGAATCAGAAGGAATGGCTTACAGAGGTACATTCTTGGTTAACCCAGAGGGACAAATCAAAATTGCTGAAATACATGACAATGGTATCGGACGTAATGCTGATGAATTGCTACGTAAAATTGAGGCAGCTCAGTTTGTAGCTACTCATGATGGTGAAGTATGTCCAGCTAAATGGAAAAAAGGCGATGAGACTTTGAAACCTAGCATTGACTTGGTAGGAAAGATCTAATAAAAGTACATTGAGACCGGCAACTGCCGGTCTTGATTTTTCAGATATCATCCGCTTAAATAACTATTAGGTCGAAGACCATTAAACTGAAAATAAAAAATTAGATATGTTAGATTCCTCTTTAAAAGAACAGTTACGTACAGTATTTGCCGATCTTAAGGCTCAATATACATTTGATATAGCCGTGTCTGATCAACATGAAAGCCGTAGCGAATTACTCGAAATGCTTTCAGATGTTGCTTCGTGTTCGGATAAAATAACAAGTCAAGTAAACGAAGGCAATGGTTTGGAATTCTCGCTACTGAAAGATGGGGAGAAAACAGGCGTTAAATTTCGTGGTATTCCCAATGGTCATGAATTTACCTCATTGCTATTAGCTATATTGAATAGCGATGGTAAAGGAAAAAATATTCCCGATGATTTTATTGTCGGTCGTGTAAAAGCATTAAAAGGACCTGTTCGCCTGACTACCTATGTGTCGTTGACATGTACAAACTGTCCTGATATTGTTCAGGCACTAAATGTAATGGCTATCCTTAATCCTGACATCTCTCATGAAATGGTAGATGGTGCATTAAATCAGGAAGAAGTAGATGCTTTGAAATTGCAAGGTGTTCCTGCCGTATTTGCAGATGGTAAACTGCTCCATGTCGGGAGAGGTGATTTTGGCGAATTGCTTTCGAAGCTTGAAAACCAGTATGGTTCAGACGACCAAAAGATAGAGACCGGTACTACTAAAAACTACGATGTAGTAGTTGTTGGTGGAGGTCCTGCAGGTGCAGCCGCAGCTATATATTCGGCTCGTAAGGGTTTGACTGTAGCGTTACTTGCCGAGCGTATTGGCGGACAGGTGAAAGAAACTGTAGGTATCGAGAATATGGTTTCTATACCTAAAACTACGGGCGAAGAACTTGCCAACAATATGAAGTTGCATATAAAAGATTATGCAATTGATGTATTGGAGCATCGCTTGGTAGAGAAGGTTGAAAACGAAGGTGGCAGTAAGATTGTATATACCAATGTAGGCGAAAAATTAGTAACTCCTGCCCTGATTATTGCTACAGGGGCAAGCTGGCGTAAGCTTAATGTTACAGGAGAATCCGAATACATAGGAAAAGGTGTTGCTTTCTGTCCCCATTGCGATGGACCTTTTTATAAAGGAAAACATGCAGCCGTTGTGGGGGGTGGAAACTCAGGAATAGAAGCTGCTATTGATTTGGCAGGTATCTGCTCTAAAGTAACAGTTTTCGAATTTCTGGATGAATTGAAGGCTGATAAAGTTTTACAAGAGAAAGCCAGAAGTCTTCCTAATGTAGAAATTATACTAAGTTCTCAAACAACTGAGGTTGTAGGGAATGGAGATAAGGTTACAGGTATTCGAGTAAAAGACCGTAAGACTGAACAGGAACGTGTTGTTGAACTGGATGGTATCTTTGTTCAGATCGGTTTGGCTGCCAACAGTTCGGTATTCAAAGGATTAGTGAGTATGAATCGTTTTGGCGAAATTGAAGTCGATGCTCATTGCCGTACAGATATACCCGGTATATACGCTGCGGGTGATGTAACGACTGTTCCGTACAAGCAAATTATAATAGCGATGGGAGAAGGTGCAAAAGCTTCGCTTTCAGCCTTTGAAGATCGTATCAGAGGTGTTCTCTCCTAAATATAATTATAGCATAAGAATGAATAAAGGCTACCTTGATGAGGTAGCCTTTATTTGTTTACATAGCTGTCTTTCGTTTTTATATCTACCAAAGCAATGAAAAGAGTCTACAATCCTAGAAATTAAAATTGTCGGGATCGGAGCCTAAACGTAAGCCTTTATGCAAGGAACTGATTTGCCTAACCTCTGAGTCTGTTAATTGAAAATCGGTGACACTTAGATTCTCTATCTGTCTGTTTTTATCTACGGACTTAGGAATTACAATTACACCACGTTCCAAATTCCAACGAAGTACTATTTGTGCAGCACTTTTATTGTATTTCTTGGCTATCTCAGTAACTATGGGATTAACCAATACATCCGATTGTCCGGCACCCAATGGACCCCATGCTTCGGGATATATG
The DNA here is from genome assembly GCF_011299335.1 of Dysgonomonas sp. HDW5B. Lineage (GTDB taxonomy): Bacteria > Bacteroidota > Bacteroidia > Bacteroidales > Dysgonomonadaceae > Dysgonomonas_A. The sequence continues at coordinate 279,069 of NZ_CP049858.1, read as the reverse complement.
CCTTTTTCTTTGCAATATTTGATGAGAGGTTCTTGGGTCAGATAAGGATAACACTCAATCTGATTCACTGCAGGTACTATTTCAGCACTTTCCAGCAGGTCGTCCAAATGGTGCGAGTGATAATTACTTACACCTATCGCCTTCACCTTTCCTGCCCGGTAAATCTCTTCCATTTTTTTCCATACACTCACATAAGTTCCTCTTACAGGCCAATGCACAAGGTATAAGTCTACATACTCTGTGCCTAATCGTTTTAAACTAGCATCAAGAGCTTCTCTTACTTTCCCAGACCGTTGATCATCATTCCAAAGTTTAGTTGTCAGGAATATTTCGTGACGAGAGATTCCCGAATCTTTAATTGCTCTACCCACCTCTTCCTCGTTACCATAAATCATAGCAGTATCTATATGTCTGTATCCAACAGATAAAGCCGATTTTACTGTCTGATATGCTGCATTCGCATCGTTCACTCTAAATACACCGAGTCCTACTGCCGGTATCTTTACTCCATTGTTTAATATAAATTCTTTCATATATATTACTGTTAAGGTCTCAGACCTATTAGTTATTTAGGTAAGTTCGATATATAAAGCGTGCTAAAATAAGGTAATTATATATGTACTAATTGCTTACTTTTTTAAGTAAAAGAAAATATTTAATGATACATTTTAAAGGCATAATAATCTATTGCTGTTTTGCTTACCAAAGCAATAAATAGTTCTGCGAACTTAGTATTGGCATAAGATATATAAATATAACAATTATTATTTTCTTTAGTTTATTACTAAGCTGTTTCTGTTTATTATATAACGAAAAATAAGATTGTTTTTGGTTGAATGACACAAGTCCTAAAAGATCTTTTTTCAAATATAATCTGCTATAATTGTAATACTTGCCAAAGCATAAGACGGTCTGAGGCTTTAAAATGTATTCCGTTTATTAGTATCAAATCCTTAATGATTAATCTCAATATATATAATTATGCCGGGTTGGGATCACTATATATTTGTAACCAAGATGCTGGAACTCCATTCTGAAAAGTCTACAGATAGAAATTCTTGAATGTGTAATCGGCTCTATTAACCTTAAGATCCGAACTTTTTATGTTAAACTTATCCCAACAAATATCTAATATTTTTCTAAATTTTATAGCTGAAAATTTGGAAGTTAGGATTATTTTTAAGAGAGAGAGAGAGAGAGAGAGAGAGAGAGAGAGAGAGAGAGAGAGAGAGAGAGAGAGAGCCTTAAATATAATAAAAAAGAATGTAATACCATTACCCCCTTATATTATAAGGTGTGGTATTATTTATTGTGTTGTATAAATATCGAAAAGCGTGCATGAAAATATTTTCATGTACGCTTTTCTGTGTATAAGCCTATTTGAGTTATAATGTTAACCTGAGATTTTTTATAGTCCTACTAATAATAGTTTTTAAACCTTAACTATAAATTGTAATATCATGAAAAGATGTGTGAAAAAGTGTAAGAAACTTTTCAGTTTTAAATTTTTACTTCTCTTCATTTCTTTTTCTCTGACGGGAAATATGATTTATGCCCAGAATGGTATTGTCATAACCGGAACAGTGAAAGATAATATAGGAGAATTACCGGGTGTAAGTGTTACCATAAAAGGCAGTACATCGGGAGTATTTACTGATATTGACGGAAACTTTAGTCTTTCGGTGCCTAATGACAAAGCTGTGTTGGTTTTCTCTTTTATAGGCTATGAAACGCAAACTATTCCTATAGGAGGAGCTCGCAAATTGGATGTTATAATGGTGTCCGATGACAAAGCATTAGATGAAGTAGTTGTTATTGGATATGGTACTGTCAGAAAGAGAGATCTGACCGGAGCTACAGGATCGGTTAAAGGTTCTCAAATTGCACAAATACCTGTAACTACAGCGGCACAAGCCATTACCGGGAAAATTGCAGGGGTAAATGTTGTAACACAAAGTGGTGCACCCGGTGCAGATATTAATATTACTGTTCGTGGAGGTACTTCAGTTACTCAATCTACAACTCCATTATATATTGTAGACGGTTTTCAGATGGAGAATGGGTTGCAAATGGTTGACATCAATGATATTGAATCGATCGATGTTATGAAAGATGCATCAGCTACAGCTATATATGGAGCACGTGGATCGAATGGGGTTATACTTATTACTACTAAATCAGGTAAAAGCGGAAAGACCGAAGTCAACTATAATACATTTGTAAGTTTTGAAAAATTGGGTCAGAAATTAAACCTGCTTAATACTTCCGAATATGTAAAGTACCAATACGAATTTCAAACTTTAGCCGGAAATGAAGAAAAATGGACAAGTATGTTTGGAGGTAATGTTTCCGATCCTGATTTCTTTACAGGAGCCTTTGGACGTATTGCCAGTGAATATGGTAATCGTGCAGGTATCGATTGGCAAGATGAAGTTTTCGGGGGGACAGCTATTCTTCAAAATCACAACTTAAGTATTACAGGAGGTAGCGAAAAAACGAAGTTTATGCTTAGCTACAATTATACAGGACAAGATGGGTTATTGGATAAATCGGGCTATAACAGAAATAGTATACGTACTAAAATAAATCATGAGATCAGTAAACGCATTCGTATGGATTTTGGAGCTAATCTTCAAGCCACTAATGTCGAAGGAGGAGGCTCTTTAGGCGGAATGCTTAAAATGTCTATTTTGCAGCCGGTGACAGGAGGTATCCGATTTACAAATGAGCAGATGTTGAATGCCGATCTTGGAGATGAGATGTTAGCGATAGATTCTCAATATGATATTTCTAATCCTCTTATCACGAACGATGCAATAACCCAGAATAAATATACTAGAGAAGCTACAGTAAACTTAGGTTTAGAAATAGATATTCTAAAAGATTTGACTTTCCGTACAGCCGGAAGTTATTATTGGAGACAAGTACGCAACGATTATTGGGATGATGGCCGTACTCGTACTGCAGAAGTCAATAAAGGTCCGTGGGGAAAACGTAATAATGCTGAAAAGTTGAATTGGCAGATAACAAACACGCTTTCATGGAAGAAAAATTTTGGTTTGCATAATATTAATGCAATGCTGGGACAGGAGACTATGTACATCGAAACCATGAAATTGGATAATTCTTACTATGAATTTCCTGAAAGTAATTTTGGTTTGAATGATGTGAATATGGCCAAAAGATCGACTTATAGCTCCGATAAAGGTCGCGAAGGTTTGGTGTCGGTTTTTGGACGTGTTATGTATAACTATGCAGACCGCTACTTGGTAACAGGAACTCTCCGTGCAGATGGCACCAGCAAATTTATAAAAGGAAAGCAATGGGGAATGCTGCCTTCGGCTTCGGCTGCATGGCGTATTTCGGAAGAAGCTTTTATGAAAGAGTTAGATATATTTGACCAACTGAAAGTGCGTATAGGTTACGGTACTACAGGTAACTGCAATATTGATGATAATATGTTTAGGACGGATTACGGATCGACTCTTTATGCTATGAATAATAGTATAGTTAATGGACTGAAACCCGGAGATAAGTTGGGAAATAAGTTATTGAAATGGGAACAGACAACTTCGACCAATATAGGTTTGGATATATCGATTCTTAGAGGGCGGGTAAGTCTTACTGCCGATTATTACAATAATGTTTCTGATAATTTATTGATTGAAAACCAGATTCCGACCTCTTCAGGTTATAAGACTCAATTTCAAAATTCAGCATCTATTCGTAACAGAGGGTTCGAGTTTGTATTAAATACAGTGAATGTTGCATCTAAAGATTTTACATGGACTACAGACTTTAATATATCGTTCAATAAATCGAAAGTCTTAAGACTATTTTCGGATGATATTAGCTATTGGAGAAAGAATTACGAGTCACGCATGGATTTTTGGATTGAAGAAGGAAAACCTCTGGGACAATTCTATGGCTATAGATACGATGGGGTATATACCACTGACGATTTTAAACAGAATGCAGACGGAACGTATACTCTAAAAGATGGAATTCCTTATCTGAAAGGTAAAAATACTTCAACTATCAAACCCGGTGATGTAAAGTATAAAACTACTGCCGGACAAACAGATGCAAAAGGAAATCCGGTCTGGTCTACCGACGATCGTACGGTAATAGGAAGTTCAGAACCCAAGTTTACAGGAGGTATGGTGAATACATTTATGTATAAAGGATTTGATCTTAGCGTATTCTTTACATTTTCGTCGGGTAACGAAGTCTTTAATATGAATGCTCAACGCTTCATAGGTCCGTATTTACCCAATCAGAATTCACTGGCAATAATGAATGAACGTTTTACACTAATCGATCCGGCTACAGGTAAAGAAACCACCAGCTTGGCTCGTTTGGCAGAGTTGAATCCAAATCAATATGCAAGTGATGCTTTATGGAGCATACATTCCGATAATAAAATTGCTATCACCGATGCTCTTGATTATTATCTGGAAGATGCCTCTTTCCTTCGTTTAAATACAATAACACTGGGTTATTCTCTACCTAAACCATTGTTAAAGAAAGCTTGGATCAGCAATGCCCGTATATATTTCACATTAAACAATATCCATACTTTTACCAACTATTCAGGTTATGACCCCGAGGTATCATCAACAGGAAGCTTATTGACGAAAGGGGTTGATAATTCGGCTTACCCCAGATCTAAAAGTTATGTTATTGGCTTAAATCTAACCTTTTAAAGAATAAACAAGAATGAAAAAGATAATTAATATAGTATTAATATTAGCCACAGCTATGAGCTTCAGTTCATGTCAGGACTGGCTGGATATGGAATCGGAAAGTAAATTTGATAATGAAACTGTTTTCGAAAATGTAGACCGAGCCGAAATGGCTGTTATCGGTTGTTATACAAGTATTTTTAATAGAGAATTGTATTATCAGTTAGGTATGGGGACGGATGAGTGTATTTCTACCGAAGGAGATACTAATTCGAAAAATCAGGTTGCCAACTACGTATTCAATACATCCAATATACCGACTTCAACCTATACTGCTATGTATGCAGGCATAGAGTATGCCAATATTTGCATCAAGAAACTATCGGCTATGGAAGGTTCATCAGAGGCAGAAAAGAAAAAGATCAACATGCTGTTAGGTGAATGCTATGCAATCAGAGGTATGAACTATCTGAATATCGTTCGCTTCTTTGGGGATGTTCCTTATTCAACAATACCGGTTGAAGATGCAGGCACCTTCTTTTCGTCACGTGTAAGCCGCGATATTATAATGGATGGCTCTGTTGAAGATCTTCAAAAAGCAGTAGAACTCCTGCCTTGGCAAGGTGAAGGGATGGTTACTTCGGTTGAACGTTTCACCAAAAACTCGGCTTATGGAATTCTGGCTCGTATAGCTTTATATGCCGCAGGTTATTCTTTACGGTGGGATTTAAATACCTATGATCCCGGATCAGTTAAAATGGCTCAACGTGAAGATGCCACCCGTATTAAAGAATTATATGGAATAGCACGAGATGCCTGTAAAGCAGTTGTTGACAGAGGCGAAAATGATTTGATTGACTATGAAACTGTTTTCCGTGATTTAGTGAATGGGCGATACAATAAGGAGTCTATGCTAGAATTTGGTCAGTACGGAACCGATGTAAATGGTTCGGCAATAGGATATACCAATGGAATGTTCTGTCATACAAGTTCAATGTTCCAAAAGGCCGGTCCTGCTATGACTGCTTTACCTACCTACTGGTATGATTTTGAAGAAGGAGATGTTCGTCGCGACGTTACGCTTTGTAACTATGGTATAGCTGCCGATAATACACGTCAGATGAGTGCTTATTCGAGTATGAGTATCGGTAAATTTCGTGTTACATGGAAAAAAGAAGAGGGTACAGCTATAAATAAACGTGATATCAATTGGACTTTTCTTCGTTATTCGGATGTATTGCTGATGTATGCCGAAGCTGAGAATGAGTTTAACAATGGGGTCACAGCTACTGCAAAATGGGCATATGAAAAAGTGAGATTGCGTGGATTCAAAAATGATGCATCTAAAATAGGTACTACTCCGACAAGTTATCAGGCATTCAGAAATGCTATTATCAATGAGCGTAAATTGGAACTTGGCTTTGAAGGAATGCGCAGAACAGACCTTGTTCGTTGGGGAATTCATTTCGAAGCATTAACCCAAGCCAAACAAAATGTGATAGATATGGCCAACCACACAGGTAAATATGCCAATATTGATCGTTTTAGAGCCTATAAAAAAGAAAAAGCTACATCTTTCGAAGATCCTGTTGTTGTCGTATCCTACATTGGCTATAAATCAGAACCAACTGCTGATGAGAAAGCTAAATTAAAGTCTGACGGATATACACTTCTTGATATGTATAGCAATGTATCCCTGCATTACACACAAAAGTTGGAAGCTAATGCAACATGGGTGCAAGGAATTTTCAGAGGCTTGGAAAAAAATAAAGTCGAACTTCTTCCTCTGAACTCTGAGACTATTGATACCAATATTGGTCTGAAAGGTCAGCAACATCCCTTGTATTAAAAAGATGTTTAGATATATAACTATACTCTTAGGTATATTCTGCTCCTTTGGTTTGTATACACAACAGTTGGCTTTTCCTACAGCTGAAGGATATGGCAAGTACACAAGCGGAGGACGTGGAGGGAGAGTGCTTGTAGTTACAAATCTGAATGATTCGGGAGAGGGGAGTCTTCGTGATGCTATTGAGCAAAAAGGAACACGTATAATTGTGTTTGCAGTAGACGGAACGATAGATTTAAAGTCGAAACTTATCATAACGAATGACAGTATAACCATTGCCGGGCAAAGTGCGCCCGGTGATGGCATCTGTTTGAAGGGATATCCCTTTTACATACGAGCCAATAACGTGATTGTACGATATATCCGTTCACGGATGGGAGACCTTCACGGAGTGGAAGACGATGCTATAGGAGCTATAAAAGTAAAAGATTTAATAGTCGATCATTGCTCCGCTTCTTGGTCGGTTGACGAATGCCTTTCTATCTACAATTTAGAAAATGTAACGGTACAATGGTGTATGATTACCCATAGCCTGTCTAAATCGACACACTCCAAAGGGGCACACGGTTTTGGTGGTATTTGGGGAGGTTGCGGAGCTACTTTTCATCACAATTTGATGGCTCATCACAGTAGCCGTAATCCTCGCTTTGCATCGGATGGATGTTCACCCGTTGATTTCCGAAACAATGTTGTTTACAATTGGGGATTCAAGTCAGCTTATGGAGGAGGACGTTCGGGGAAAGTAAATTTTGTAGCTAATTACTATAAACCGGGTCCTGCAACATCCGAGGATAAACGAGCTTGGTTTCTAGATCCTGCCGAAGATGGTACAGGCTCTTACTATCTGTCCGATAATGTGATGGAAGGAAGCCAACTTGTCACTTCTGATAATTGGAAAGGAGTAGGTGTGACAAAAAGAGTTCGTGCAAACGAACCGTTTCCATTTGTTTCTATTAATCAGGATTCACCCGAAGTCGCTTATCAACGGGTATTAGCTGAGGCAGGTTGTAGTTTACATCGAGATAGTTACGATGCCCGTGTAATCGAAGAAGTCAGGACAGGCACAGCTAATGGAGGTGAAACTTATGGTGGAGGCAACAGAGGTATTATAGATTCTCAAAATGCAGTTGGAGGATGGCCTCAACTAAAACAGTGGAAATATCCTCAAGATAGCGATGGTGATGGTATTCCCGATGAGTGGGAAATTAAGCATAAATTGAATCCGAATAATAGTAAAGATGGAAATATGTACAATCTCAGTAAGGATTATACAAATATTGAAGTCTATCTGAATTCTTTAGTAGATTTAGATGCACATTATTTTTCTGTACTTAGAAAAGAGCAGAATAAAAATATCCTGCAAAAATATCCACAGGATAAAATTTCAGACTTCAGTAAAAATCTTCAACCTATGGGGCGGATTCTCGAATCGGAAGGATACTATGTTTGGTGTTGTGCTCCTATCTATGGTGAAGATGGTAAAGTGCATGTGTTTTATTCTCGGTGGCCTGAAAAATACAAAATGGGAGGTTGGATACATAAATCCGAAATCGCTCATGCGGTAGCAGATAAACCCGAAGGACCTTATACCTATGTAGAAACAGTATTAGCACCTCGTGAGGGATATTTTGATGCAACTACTTGCCACAATCCGCATATACAATATTTGAATGGTACGTATTATTTATTCTATATGGGGAATAGCGATGGTACGGTTTATACGAAACGAATAGGTTTAGCGAAATCACAATCTGTAAACGGACCCTGGATCAGATCGGATAAACCGATTTTGGAAGCGGGAAAAACAGGGGCTTGGGACGATTGTAATACAACGAATCCGGCATTCATTTTTCACCCTAACGGGCAAGCATGGCTATATTATAAATCGTGGAATAAGGAGGCTTATCAAAATGAAACAGGACCAATAAGAGCCAATCGGAAATATGGTTTGGCTATTGCCGATAATATCGAAGGTGAATATAAAAGATATAAGAATAATCCCGTAGTAGATTTTTCGAAATACGGAGATAATAAGCAGGTCGAAGATGCTTATGTATATATTGAAGACGGTAAATTTAAAATGTTGATGCGGGATATGGGATATTTTGACCATGAAGTCGGTTTGATTTTTGAATCTACGGATGGAATCAATTGGTCGGAACCTCAGATAGCTTGGTTTGGAGCCGATGCCTATTTGGAAGAACCACCTGCACCATCACATTTAAAGAGATACGGGCGTTTTGAGCGTCCTCAGTTATTAATGAAAGACGGAAAACCTGCATACCTTTTTAATGCTATGCAAGGGGGGCAGTACGGAACATCCTCCGGTTTTGTCTTTAAAATCAGTACAAATGAATAATCGTTTTACTATGAAAAAATGGAGTTTTATTATTTTGGCTGGTTTCTTAGCTGCTTGTAGCACAGGAAAACAGGAAAAGATAGACAGATATGCACTTGTAGAGAGAAACAATCCGAAAGTAACGGAGTTTGAGGAGTTATCCTCTTTATCGGTTGGTAACGGTAATTTTGCTTTTACGGTAGATGCCACAGGACTACAAACTTACCCTGAACTGTATTCCGCCGGAGTTCCTTTAGGCACTCAATCTCAATGGGGATGGCACAGTTTTGCTAATCCTGAAAAATTCAGGCACGAAGAAACACTGAAAAACTATAATTTCAGAGGATGGGAAGAACCTTACGCCGTTCAGTTCAATGAACAGGGAAGACCGAAAGAGGCTGCCGATTGGTATCGTGTCAATGCACATCGCTTGCATTTAGGAAACATAGGACTAGAGCTTACTCATGCAGACGGAAGTAATGTAAAAGCAAATGAAATAAAGGGTATAAATCAAACACTTGATCTTTGGAAAGGAACTGTTATAAGCCGATTTGAATTAGATTCAGACTCTGTATCGGTTCAAACGGTTTGTAATCCCGATAAAGACCAGATTGCAGTAGCTTTAAACTCAGATTTGATGACGAAAGGCACTATGAAAGTCAATTTCAAGTTTGCCTATCCCACAGGAAAACATACGGATGATGCTTCGGATTGGTCGGTTCCTGAGAAACATAATACTGAAATATTGACTCAGGATGATCAATCTTTAGTATTTAAACGTACGCTAGATAGTACCACTTACTATGTGACGGTTAAATGGGAGGGTAAAGCATCTGTCAGTCAAAAAGAAACGCACTATTTTGTGCTAAGTCCCGAAAGTAAAGACTTTTCTTTCACCTGTGAATTTACAGATAAGAATCCGGCAGAAACAAAAAATACTGCAAAGGAAGCTTTCGATGTTTCAGCTAAATACTGGCAATCGTTTTGGGAAAAAGGCGGTGCTATTGATTTCTCGAAATGTACTGATGTCAGAGCTAAAGAATTGGAGAGACGAGTTGTTCTGTCTCAATACCTGATAGCTATTCAATCAGCAGGAATGTATCCACCACAGGAAACCGGTTTGACCTATAATAGTTGGTTTGGTAAATTTCACTTAGAGATGCATTGGTGGCATGCCGTTCAGTTTGCCTTATGGAACAGAACCGATTTATTGGAACGCAGTATGGATTGGTATTCTACGGCTTATCCTATAGCTAAGTCTATTGCCGAGAGACAAGGATTCAAAGGAGTGCGTTGGATGAAGATGACAGACCCTTCGGGAATAGAAGCACCTTCGAAAGTCGGCTCTTTTTTGGCATGGCAACAGCCTCACTTTATTTATATGGCTGAATTGATCTACAGAAACAATCCTTCTCCTGAAGTTTTGAAGAAATATAACTTTCTAGTACAGGAAACAGCCGAATTTATGGCATCGTTTGCCACTTATGAAGAACTGGAAGGTCGCTATGTGTTGAAAGGTTTGATTCCTGCTCAGGAATCTTTAAGAGCATCGGAAACGATTAATCCTCCTTTCGAATTATCTTATTGGCATTATGCCATGTCGGTAGCTCAACAATGGAGAGAACGGTCGGGAGAGAAAAGAAAACCTCAATGGGATGAGTTGATCGACAAATTATCTCCTCTTGCAGCTTTAGATGGCTTGTATCTTGCTGCTGAGGATGCAGTAGATACATACAAAGATATTCGTTTTACATCCGATCATCCTGCTGTGTTGGGAGCTATGGGTGTCTTGCCTCAAAACAAACTGATACGCCCCGATTACATGAAAAATACATTAGACTGGATTCTGGAAAATTGGAACTGGGGTAAAACATGGGGGTGGGATTATCCGATGACAGCCATGTGTGCTGCACGTTTGGGTGAACCTGAAAAAGCGGTTGAGGCTTTGTTGATGGACAAAAGAACAAATACATATTTGATAAATGGTCATAATTATCAGGATTCACGTTTGAGAGTATATCTTCCCGGTAATGGTGGATTATTAACGGCGGTAGCTATGATGTGTGCCGGATGGGATGGAAACAAAGTAGAAACTCCCGGATTTCCGAAAGACGGAACTTGGAATGTGGTTTGGGAAGACTTAAAACCAATGCCGTAAAGGGTAGAGTATTTTCATTGTAGGGGCAGACCTATGTGTCTGCCCTCTTCGGACGAACAGGTAGGTTCGCCTCTATTGAAACCTTAAAATATATAACATGAGACACCTTATACTGATATTTTCCTTACTTCTTTTTTCTTGCATAAATATCTTGGGACAACCTCAAGGATATTGGCATGGAAAAGAACGAAAGCTAAGATATACTCCAGAAGGAGAAGACTTTGTTATTGTAAACGGAGATAAGAAGTTCAACAGGGCTCTGTATGGAACGAATACCGCTTTTCGTATAGAGACAGGCGATTTACCCGAATTTGGCTTCTTCATGCCCAATATGGGAGGAAATATGCAGTTGGGACTAATCAAAGACGGTAAGAGCCTTTGGCTGAATGACGCCGAATATATAAAGTCTATTTATCGTGCAGGTAGTAGGATCTATGAAATAAAAGATCCATTTATACAATTGGGAAAGATAACGATTTCAGTATTAGCAATGGCTGATGCCGAAGGCTTGGTAATGAAAATAGAATCAGAAAATCTTCCTGCCAATGTGGAACTGATTACCACGTTTGGTGGAGCAAGCAATAAACGCTTTTTTAGAAACGGCGATTTAGGTGTAGATGATCCCAATGCTTTTGGCTTGCAACCCGATGCCTGCTTAAATAATGAGTTTGCAATAAGGGGGAATTCATTTATTTTAGAATATGGTCAGGGTACAAAAGGTGGAACACAAAAAATAGTAGGAGTATATCCCGAACGTTCCGAATTGAAATTGGCTTCTCCTTATGCCATGACAACATCTGTGAATGCTTGGAAATCGATTGTCGTTGAAAATAAGCTAATTGTACTTTCTAAAACTGCTTTAAACTTAACTAATGCTTATTATTTCGCTATTCAAAATAATAAGGAGAAGAAGCTTATTTATGCCGAACTAAAGAAATGTTTTGAAGATGCCGAAACTAAACGTAAATCAATAGCAGAGACGGTAAAAATAAATACCCCCGATCCTTATTTTAATACATTAGGAGGTGTCTTGAGTATTGCTGCCGATGGTATTTGGGATCCCGATTGTTGGCAACACGGAGCGGTAGGGTGGCGTATGCCTCTCAATGGATGGCGTGCGGCTTACGTAGGGGATGCTATTGGTTGGCACGAGAGAGCCAGAAAGCATTTCGATGGATATGCTGCCTCACAGATTACAAACGTTGAACCGACTATTCCGCATCCTACGCAAGATCAGAAACTCAATTTGGCACGAGCCGATAAAACTTGGGGTACACAGATGTATAGTAATGGTTATATTACACGTAATCAGTACAGCACGAGCCAGATGCATCATTATGACATGAATCTCTGTTATATCGATGAATTACTTTGGCATTTCAATTGGACGGGTGACATGGATTATATACGTAAAATGTGGCCTGTTCTGAAAAGCCATTTAGCTTGGGAGAAACGAAATTTCGACCCCAATGACGATGGACTTTATGATGCTTATGCCAGTATTTGGGCGAGTGATGCACTGCAATACAATAGCGGAAGTGTAACCCATTCCTCTGCCTATAATTACAGAGCCAATAAGATGGCTGCTCAAATTGCAGTTCAACTAGGTGAAGATCCGAAGCCTTATGCCGATGAGGCAGATAAAATTCTCAAAGCGATCAATTCTCAATTATGGATGGATAATAAAGGATGGTGGGCAGAGTATAAAGACTTTATGGGCAATAAAATGATACATCCCAATGCTGCAATCTGGACGGTTTATCATGCCATAGATTCCGATATTCATACACCTTTTCAGGCTTATCAGGCAACACGATATATTGATAACGAAATTCCCCACATTCCTGTTTTGGCAAGAGGACTGGATGATGAGGGCTATCAGACTATTTCTACAACCAATTGGTTGCCTTATTCGTGGTCTATTAATAATGTGGCTTTTGCCGAAGTGGCTCATACCAGTTTAGCCTATTGGCAATCGGGCAGAAACGATGAGGCTTTCAAACTCTTTAAAAGTTCTATTTTGGATGGTATGTATCTTGGAGGCAGTCCCGGAAATATAGGGCAGGTAAGTTTTTATGATGCTGCACGTGGCGAATGTTATCGGGATTTTGGCGATCCCATAGGAGTATATTCAAGAACACTTATTCAAGGGCTTTTCGGAATTTTACCCGATGCAATGAATAATCGTTTGGAAATTCGACCGGGCTTTCCATCTGCATGGGAGTATGCTTCTGTTTCGACTCCTGATATAGATTTTGATTTTAAAAGAAAAGGCAATTTTGATACATATATTATCAATAGTAAGTTCGAAAAATCATTGAATCTCGATTTACGTTTAAAAGCTCAACGAGATAATATACTGTCTGTAAAAGTAAATGGTAAACCTCAAAAGTGGTCTTTAGAAGAAAGTGTTGGACAGCCTCTCATTAAGATTGAAAGCGAACCATCAACTAGTTATACACTAGAAATAGAGTGGGGCGGAAGTAAATTAGATCAGCCCTCGTATATCTCAAACGGTGTAAATGGTGAGAATTGGAATCTATCAACTAAAGCAAAAATTCAGAAGATATATGATCCTCAAAATGTATTATTGAGTACAAAATCAAAAGCTAATAGTGTAACTGGCCGATTGAATGGGGAGTTAGGACATCGTACATTATTTGCTCAACTAAAACAAGGACAAATGACATGGTGGCAACCTATCGATATAGAAATAAAAGAACCTGTTTCTATTGATTATGATGCCGAAGCTACCAATTTACAATTTACAGTAAAAAATAATCTGAGTCACGATTTGAATGTACAATTGCTTATAAATAATTCAGTTCAGCCGCTAACTATAAAACAGGGAGAAATGTCCAATTTAATTACGATTCCAGAAAAGAATGCAAGATTGGGAACAAACAGATTACAATTAGCCCAAGATGGAAAGATTATTTTTCAAACTAATTTAACCAATTGGAATCTAAAGAATCTATCACCTCAATATGAAACTGTAAATATTGATAATATTCTGAATGCTTCGGTTACTCAGATTTTTAAGAATGAATATCTGACACCCCGTTCACCCTATACAACATTGCAAGTGCCTAAACAAGGAATAGGCGAATGGTGTCACCCGACAATGACAGCTAATATAGATGACTCAGGTTTGCGGAAAGCAACTACCGGAAATCTATTTATGCCACCATTCGGTGTTCCATTTCGGACTCAAGGTGAACCTAAGGCTAATAATATTGCTTTCACCACTTTATGGGATAATTACCCTAGTCAGCTATCAGCACCTTTGACGGGTAAAGCATCCCATGCCTATCTGATGATGGCAGGAAGCACTAACCATATGCAATGTCATGTAGTAAACGGAACTGTAACTATAAATTATCAGGATGGAACAAAAGAGGTTTTGGAATTGATAAACCCTGAAACATGGGCACCTATAGAACAGGATTTCTTTATAGATGGACAAGCGTTCAAATCTAAAGTTCCTCGCCCTTATCGTGTTGCTTTTAAAACAGCATTGGTGACTCGTGATATGGAAACCGATTTGAAAATAAGTCCTACTGAGGTCTATGGTCGCACTATTGACGGTGGTGCAGGAATAATTCTTGATCTACCTTTAAATCCTCAAAAGGAATTAAAGAACATCGAAGTAAAGGCGGTAGCCAACGAAGTTGTAATCGGTTTTATGGCTGTAACCCTTTTACGCGAACAGTCAAAAGTCATACAATAAAGATCAAAATGCTTATTTTGAAAGAATAAGCATTTTGTAGTTTTATAAACTGTAACCTATATAAAATATTTATGAGAACCTTATTCCTAATATTGATCGCTTTATTTACAATACAATTAGCTTATTCGCAAAAAACAGGAATCCTTTTTGCCGATTCTGAAATGAAACGTTTCCCTCAGGCATGGCAATTAGATCATGGACAACGCCTTTACTTTGGTTACTCACAAGGGTTAGGATGTTTAGCGATGCTTGATGTCTGGAAGCAAACAGGCGATAAAAAATACCTCGATTATGTAGTTCAATGGGCTGATACTATTATCAACGATTTAGGAGAGATACACCTATATAAAGTTGAAACTTATAATATCGATTATATCAATTCTGGAAAAGTTCTGTTTGATGTTTATAAGCAAACAGGAGATGAAAAATACAAACTGGCTATGGACAGGCTGGTAAAACAAATGAGTGTTCATCCCCGAACGCTCGAAGGTGGATTTTGGCACAAGCTGATTTATCAGCATCAAATATGGTTGGATGGGTTGTATATGGGATCTCCGTTTCTGGCTCAGTATGGCATCACATTTAATAAACCCGAATGGACGGAAGATGTTATCAATCAATTCCTGATTTGTGCCAAACATACCTACGATCCTGCAACAGGTCTTTATTACCATGCGTGGGACGAGAGTAAAAATCAGCTTTGGGCAAACAAAGTTACAGGTCAGTCTCCTAACTTCTGGGGACGTAGCATCGGATGGTGGTACATGGCCTTAGTGGATGTTTTAGATTTCATTCCACAAGAACATCCTCAAAGAGGCGAACTTATTAGAATAATAAACGGTTTGGCTGAAACTTTACCTAAGTATCAGGACAAGACAGGACTTTGGTATCAGGTTTTGGACAAAGGAGATAAACAAGGGAACTACCTTGAAGCATCCGTATCATCTATGTTTATGTATTCTTACGCTAAGGCTGTTAACAAAGGATATATCGATGAAAAGTACAAAGCTGTTGCCGAAAAAGCATACGATGGATTGATGAAAAACCTGATTGTGAAAAATGCGGACGGAACATTGACTTTAACGAAGTGTTGTGCCGTATCGGGTCTTGGAGGTAATCCATATCGTGACGGAAGTTTCGAGTATTATGTGAACGAACGTATCCGTGATAACGATGCAAAAGCTACAGGTCCGTTTATCATGGGATGTTTACAACTTGGTAAATAAAGGTCTCTCTTAATTCAGGCGAATGAAAAAGAAAAACACTATACTCTGCTTATTCAGCATACTTTCGTTGTGTTTATTCGCACAACAAAAAAGCTGGCCGCAAATAAAATCTGAGATGAAACCCGCAGCACGTTGGTGGTGGATGGGGAGTGCCGTCGATAAAGATAATCTTGCTTATAATATGAGCGAATATGCCCGTAAAGGTATGGGGGGACTCGAAATCACTCCTATATATGGTGTGCAGAACAATGAGGCAAATGAAATTCAATATCTATCGCCTCGCTGGATGGAGATGCTTAAATATACGGAAGCACAAGGCAATCAACTCGGCTTAAAGATAGATATGAATGGTGGCACAGGCTGGCCTTTCGGAGGACCTCATGTAAGCATCGAAGATGCAGCAACGAAAGTTATATTTGAGGAATATAGGTTGCAAGGCGCACAACAATTAAATGAAAAGATAGAGGTAAAAGACGAAAAACAAAAGGCAATCGCAACCTTCTATCGTTTGATGGCTTTTTCGGATAAAGGAGACAGATTAGATCTTACATCAAAAGTAAAAAACAATACACTTTCATGGACTGCACCCAAAGGAAATTGGCGATTGATAGCTGTTTTCAATGGTAAAACATTGCAGCAGGTAAAGCGTGCTGCTCCCGGAGGTGAAGGGTTGGTAATGAATCATTTTTCGAAAACAGCAGTTTCTAATTATCTTACCCGACTATCTAAAGCCTTTCAGGATAATAACGCCAGCTATCCTAATTCTTTCTTTAACGATTCGTATGAAGTATATGGTGGTGATTGGACTCCTGACCTATTCGAACAATTCGAGAAAAGAAGAGGATATAAATTGGAAAATTATTTACCCGAATTTATCTCCCAAGAAAGAACGGATGTAACAGCACGTATAATTGCCGATTATAGAGAAACTCTAGCTGATCTGCTTCTGGAAAATTTTACACGTCAATGGACAAACTGGGCGCATCAGCATGGAAGTACCACCCGAAATCAGGCACACGGATCACCCGGAAATCTGATCGATTTATATGCGACAGTAGATATTCCCGAAGCTGAGTCTTTTGGTATATCCGATTTTCATATAAAAGGACTTCGAAAAGATTCGATAAAAAAGATAAATGATTCTGATTTATCAATGCTTAAATATGCCTCTTCTGGAGCGCATATTACAGGAAAACCGTATACCAGCTCCGAAACATTTACATGGTTGACCGAGCATTTCAGAACTTCACTTTCTCAGTGTAAACCCGATTTAGATTTACTGTTCCTTTCGGGAGTAAATCACGTCTTTTTTCATGGAACAACCTATTCGCCCAAGGAAGCTAAATGGCCGGGTTGGAAGTTTTATGCTTCGGTAGATATGTCGCCCGCCAATAGTATTTGGAGAGATGCAGATGCCTTTTTTGAGTATATCACCAGATGCCAGTCTTTTCTGCAAGAAGGTAAACCTGACAATGATTTTCTGCTCTATTTTCCCGTATATGATATGTGGCACGAGCAGGACGGACGCTTGCTGATGTTTGATATTCATAAGATGCAGCAACGTGCACCTCAGTTTATATCAGCAGTAAATAATATTGTAGGTTCGGGATACGATGTCGATTATATTTCCGATAATTATTTACTGTCTACGAAGGTAGTTGATAATAAGATTGTGACATCAGGCAATACAACATATAAAGCTATAATTGTACCTTCTGCTGATAAGATGCCGATAGAAACATTGTCACATTTATTGAAATTGGCTAAAGACGGAGCCAAAATTGTTTTCATAGAAAAATACCCGAATGATGTGCCCGGATTTAAAGATTTCGACAAACGAAGAGCAGAATTAGTAAAGCTTATAAATCAGATATCTAAGGCCGGATTATTTGCAGAAGTGAATATCCAAACATTGGGTAAAGGACAAATAATTACCGGTTCAGATTATGCTAAAACATTAGAGGCGTGCCATATTCCGAAAGAGGAAATGAAAACTTTACACGGTCTGCAATATATCCGAAGAAACAATAGCGATGGTTATCATTATTTTATTTCAGCACTCAAAGCCGAAGATACAGAAGATTGGATAACGCTTGCTGTGGATGCCGAAAGTGCGATGTTATTCAATCCGATGGATGGAAAATCGGGATTGGCTAAGGTTCGTAAAAAAGGAAATAAAACCCAAGTATATCTGCAACTCGAATCAGGGCAATCGATTATACTGAAAACATTCGATAAGAAGATAACGAATGTTGCCGATTGGAATTATTACACTCCTCAAAAACTGGCTATAATGCTTAATAGGGGTTGGACGATGAAGTTTTTGGAAAGTAGTCCTGTGATTACTAACCAATTTGAATTGAAAAAACTGGGATCATGGACAGATCTTAATGATCCTGATCTGAAAAAAAATATGGGAACAGCCTTATATTCAACGGATGTTAACTTACCATTGATGCAGAGTGATGAATGGGAGCTAGATCTTGGCGATGTCCGCGAGAGTGCTCGGGTAAGAATAAATGGTCAGGATGTAGCAACTCTTTGGGCTGTTCCGTATAAAATAACGATCGGTAAATACCTGAAAGAAGGTAATAACCGAATCGAAATTGAAGTAACTAATCTACCGGCAAATCGTATTGCTGAATATGACCGACAAAAAGTTGATTGGCGAATATTCAAGGAAATAAATTTTGTAAAAATCGATTATCAAAAAGGAGATTATTCAGAATGGGAAACAATCCCTTCGGGTTTACTAGGTCCTGTAACCTTAACTCCTTTGACTATTGAAAGCTTGAAATGACTATGAAAAAACATGTAATTATAATAACCTTATTCGTTGTATCTGTTTCTAATCTCTTTGCGAAAGAAGAGGGAGGATATGAATATCTATATGAAAATCTACCTTTTCAGATGCCTAAATTGGCTCGTCCGACTTTTCCTGCCAACAAAGTATCCATTACAGATTTTGGCGGAATAGGCGATGGAATAGCATTAAATACAGAAGCTTTTGCAAAGGCGATAGATGCTTTGGCGGCTAAAGGTGGTGGACAATTGACGATACCTCCGGGTGTATGGTTGACTGGGCCTATTGTTTTAAAGAGTAATATTAATCTGCATTTAGAAGATAAGTCGATTATTCTTTTTTCGCCTGATAAAGACTTGTATCCTTTAGTTGAAACTGTTTTCGAGGGTTTGGATACGCGCAGATGTCAATCACCAATTACGGGTAGAAATCTGGTAAATGTTGCCATAACAGGAAGTGGTGCGATTGATGGGAACGGTCATTATTGGAGACCTCTCAAAAAACAAAAAGTTTCCGAAAATTTTTGGAAGAGAGAAACTTCTAAAGGAGGAGTATTTAAACGTGATGACTATTGGATGCCTTCGGCTCAATACTTGCATGGCGATACTATCAGTAATATGAATGTACCCCGAAATTTAAAGACCGAAGCCGAATGGGCTTCTGTACGGGACTTTCTTCGCCCTGTGATGATTAGTTTTCAGCAATGTAAAAATGTATATCTGCAAGGAGTAATTTTTCAAAATTCGCCTGCATGGAATATTCATCCCTTTATGTGCGAAAATGTTATTCTCGATGGGATTCAGGTGAGAAACCCGTCTTATGCTCAAAATGGGGATGGTTTGGATTTGGAATCGTGCAAAAATGCGATCATTGTCAACAGTACTTTCGATGTAGGTGATGATGGTATTTGTATAAAATCGGGTAAAGATGAAGATGGTTTGAGACGAAATATTCCTTGCGAAAACGTAATTGTAGATAATTGTACCGTATTTAAAGGGCATGGCGGTTTTGTAGTCGGCAGTGAAATGTCAGGTGGAGTGCGGAATATATCCGTTTCCAACTGTCAGTTTTTAGGAACAGATGTGGGTTTGAGATTCAAAAGCAGCAGAGGGCGTGGCGGAGTTGTTGAGAATATTTATATAACTAATGTAAGTATGATGGATATTTCTACCGAACCCATTCACTTCAATCTTTATTATGGAGGAAAATCCGTAGTAGAAACTCTCGAAGATAATGATGCTGAACCTGTAACCGAAGTGATACCTCCTGTGGATATTACCACACCGACCTTCCGCAATATCTTTATAAAAGATGTAACATGCAGTAATGCACGCAAGGCCATGTATTTCTATGGATTGCCTGAACATAATATTGATAATATTAATGTGGAGAATGTGGTTATTCATTCACAATTAGGAGCGGAAATCATGGAATCAAAAAATATTACACTGAAAAATGTAAATATTTATCCCAAAGAAGGATCAGCTTTGATCTTAAGAAACGTAAGTGATGTGAAGGTGGATGGTTTTACTACGGATGCAAAATTGCCCGGTGTATTTGAAGTGTCGGGGTTAAGATCAAAAAATATAGTCATTTCATCTGCTTATAAAGCCAATCAGCTGAAAATAGGCTCAGATATTAAATCGGGAGTAGTGAGTTTGATACAAAAAAAGTGACAAAACCTGTAGTCTTTGTCTCAAATACACTATCGGTATAAATGGGAAGAGACACTACATTTGCTTTACACAATAAAATCTATTCACTTAAAATGATAGACCTTAAATCTAAATAAATGAATACACAAAACTTTCTGGCAGTTGATATAGGCGCATCAAGCGGACGCACTATACTTGGTACTCTCGATGACGGAGTCCTCAAAATTGAAGAATTAACCCGTTTTGCTAATCCTCTGATTGAAGTAAACGGTCATTTTTACTGGAACATATTATCGCTTTACGAGTCGATTCTTCTCAGTTTGAAGAAGGTCGCTCAGGAAGGAATCAAGATATCGTCGATAGGTATAGATACTTGGGGCGTCGATTTTATAGCCATTGATAAAAATAAGGAAATTATAGGGATGCCTTATGCGTATCGTGATCCTCATACAGTAGATGCTCCTGAGAATTTTTTTAAGCTTATTCCCCGTAAGGATGTGTATGCAGCAACAGGGATTCAGATAATGAATTTCAATTCGTTGTTTCAGTTCTTTGCACTTAATAAAAATGAAGCCACTTTGTTGAAAGAGGCTGATAAGATTATATTCATGCCCGATGCTTTATCCTATTTGCTTACAGGTGAGGTGGTAATGGAATATACGATAGCTTCGACATCTCAGGCTATGAATCCTTATAAAAAAGAGCTGAATAGTGAATTGCTCGAAAAAGTAGGTCTGGATAAAAACAAATTCGGACGTTTCGTCCTACCCGGAACAGTAATCGGAAACTTGTCAGAATCTGTATGTCGACAAACAGGACTCGAAAGTATTCCTGTTGTGGCTGTTGCAGGACACGATACAGCTTCGGCGGTTGCATCAGTGCCTGCTGAGGATGAATGCTTTGCTTATCTGAGTTCGGGAACATGGTCATTAATGGGGATCGAGCTAAAAGAGCCTATTATAAACGAAAAGACATACAATCTCAATTTCACAAACGAGGGTGGGGTAGACGGTACAATCCGTTTCTTGAAAAATATATGTGGAATGTGGCTTTTGGAGCAATGCCGTAAAGAATGGGATGCCAATCTCACTTATCCTGATTTGATTGAGCAGGCATCGAAAAGCGAACCTTTCAAATGTTTGGTGAATCCCGATGCTGATGTGTTTTCCAATCCGACAGTAATGACCAAAGCAATAAGTAATTATTGCAGTAATACAGGACAGCGAACGCCTCAAACTATCGGTGAATATGTTCGCTGCATATTAGAAAGTCTGGCATTACGATATAAAGAGATATTCGATCATCTACAGGAATTAGCACCTTTCGAGATCAAAAAACTGCATGTAATTGGAGGTGGTTCTAAGAATAACTTGTTGAATCAGTTTACTGCCAATGCGTTGAATGTGCCTATTATAACAGGACCATCGGAAGCTACAGCTATTGGTAATATCATGTTACAGGCAAAAGCTTTGAATCTGGTGAATAGTTTATCGGATATGAGAAAAGTAATAAAAAATTCGGTACATCCCGAAATATTCTTACCTCAGGATGTTGAGATTTGGAATAAAGCATATGCAAAGTATTTACAGATAAGTAAATGAAAGAATAACAAATAGGTCTGTGACCTTAAAAAATAAATAACCATGAAAAAAGAAGTATTAGTAGAAAAGGCATACGAAATCGCAAAAGAGCGTTATGCAGCAGTTGGTGTGGATGTTGATAAAGTTTTGGCGAAAATTCAGGAAGTATCCATATCGCTTCATTGCTGGCAGACAGACGATGTGGTTGGTTTCGAAAATTTGGGAAATATTGGCGGCGGTGGTATTCAGGCGACCGGAAACTATCCGGGTAGAGCTCGTAATATAGATGAAGTACGTACCGATATTGAAGAAGTGTTGAAATATGTAGGTGGTAACCATCGTTTCAATTTACATGCCATATATGGAGATTTTGGTGGAAAGGCTGTTGATAGAGACCAAATTCTACCCGAGCATTTTACAAGCTGGATGGATTGGGCAAAAGAAAAGAATCTGAAACTGGATTTCAATTCAAGCTCGTTCGGACATCCTAAGAGTGGTGATTTAACTCTTGCTAACCCTGATAATTCGATCCGTGAATTTTGGATCGAGCATACAAAACGTTCACGTGCCATATCGGAGGCAATGGGTAAATTTCAAAACGACCCTTGTATTATGAATTTATGGATACACGACGGAAGTAAAGATATTACCGTAAATCGTTATAAATACCGTCAGATATTAGAGCAATCGTTAGATAATATATTCTCTACCGAATATAAAAACATGAAAGATTGCATCGAATCTAAATTGTTTGGTATTGCATTGGAAAGTTACACGGTTGGTTCTCATGACTTCTACATGGGATATGGTGTGAAGAACCAAAAAATGGTAACATTAGATACAGGTCACTTCCATTTGTCGGAAAGTGTTGCCGATAAGATTTCGTCTCTATTGCTTTATACTCCTGAGATTATGCTTCATGTAAGCCGCCCTGTACGTTGGGATTCGGATCACGTGGCTATCTTGAATGATGAAACTATCGATCTAGCTAAAGAAATAGTAAGAGCAGATGCTTTGAAGAGAGTACATATCGGTCTCGATTTCTTCGATGCTTCTATCAACCGTATTGGTGCTTATGTAATCGGTATCAGAGCTACTCAAAAAGCATTTCTTCAGGCGTTGCTCGAACCGCTTAATATCCTTCGTGAATATGAGTCGAAAGGACAATATTTCGAAAGGCTTGCACTTCTTGAAGAATCTAAAGGTCTTCCCTGGAATGCTGTTTGGGATTATTTCTGTTTGAAAAACAATGTTGCCGTAGGTGAAGATTTTATTCCTTTGGTTCAACAATACGAAAAAGACGTAACATCTAAACGATGAATACATTAATAGGTCTCGTTATAATAGCGATAGGAAGTTTGGGTCAATCCAGCTCATACGTTCCCATTAATAAGGTCAAAGATTGGTCTTGGGAAAATTTCTGGTTGGTACAAGGGGTGTTTGCATGGTTAGTATTCCCTTTCTTGGGAGCTTTATTGGCTACAAACTTCCAGTCGTTAATTGACGTATATTCGATAGAATCTGCGGCTACCTTGGAAACCATTTTCTATGGTGTTTTATGGGGCATTGGAGGTTTGACTTTCGGTTTGAGTATGCGTTATCTGGGAGTGGCATTAGGTCAATCTATCGCCTTGGGTACTTGCTCGGCTTTCGGAACACTTATTCCTGCTGTGCTTAGCGGTAACGATTTACTGTCGGGCGATGGAGTAATTCTACTCATAAGTGTTTGTATCACTTTGGCAGGTATTGCAACGATTGGCTATGCAGGTTCTTTGAGATCGAAGGATATGACCGAAGAAGAAAAGAAGAAAGCTGTCAAAGACTTTGCCCTGAAAAAAGGATTGCTTGTAGCTCTGCTTGCAGGTGTAATGAGTGCCTGTTTCAGCTTGGGATTGAATGCGGGTGAACCTATTCAGCAAAGAGTAATGGAGCTTGGAGCAAATTCATTCTTTGCCCAGAATCCCGTAACTCTTCTGGTGACAATCGGAGGATTTCTGACTAACCTTATATATTGTGTATGGCAGAATAAAAAGAATGGTACTTCGGGACAAATATTTACTACTCCTTCGGGTTTATTGGTGCGGAATACTTTATTCTGTGCCTTGGCGGGTATATTATGGTATTCTCAGTTTTTTGCATTGGGAATGGGTAAAAGCTTCTTCGAACCGGGCAGTATTATGATTGCTTTCTCGTGGAGTATACTTATGTCGCTCAATGTAATATGCAGCAATATCTGGGGTATTGTACTGAAAGAATGGAAAGGTACAGGTCAGAAAACAATTATGGTACTCATACTGGGTATGGCTATACTTATATTTTCATTAGTGCTGCCTAACCTTTTGTGAGATGTGTATGTTTAATGTTCTATTTTTACTAACGCACCCTATGGGTTTGTTTTTCATTTTGCTTTGATGCAAAACGAAACAAAAGATCAAGACTATGCCTCTTTGCCCGACCCGCTACGGACTCGAAAGCTAAAACAAAAGAAAAACATTTGAGGCTGATACCCTTTTGTTTCTTAACGCTTTCTTCATCCTGCGGGTACCCCGTGCAACCAGCAAGGTCGTAGAGCCTGACGGACAAAAGCCTTTTGCAGGCGTCAGCCCCGGTGCATCAGTGGCACAGCCGTTGGCTGACAAGCGAAGCAGGCGTAAAACTAAACGTGCCGAAAGGCAATAAGTTTAGTTTAGCCTGCAAGCTTTAGGTCAGACAGGCGAGACACGCAGCACAAAGCCTTTTTGATTCCTTTTGCGGCTTTGGGCAAAAGGAATACAAGCAATCTCTGATTGCGCGTAGTAAAATAATAAAATAGAACATATAATATCAACTACCAATTGGCATTAGTTATAACTTAAAAATATAACATTAAAGTATTACTTAAATAGGTCTGTGACCTTAAAACTGAAAACGAAATGAAATCAATATTAGATAATCGTCCCGAACTAGCCAAAAAAGTATGGGAAGTGGCAGAAGTAGCAGGCTACCTTTGGCAAAAAGGATGGGCTGAACGCAATGGCGGAAATATTACCATAAATATCACCGATTTAGTGGATGATGAAATCAGAAACATGAAACCGATCAGTGAGAAATATGTAATTGGAAAAGTTCTTCCTAATTTGAAAGGGTGCTATTTCTTCTGTAAGGGAACCAATATGCGTATGCGTGATTTGGCTCGTTGGCCTATGGAAAACGGTTCAGTAATTCGTATTGGAGACGATTGTAACAGCTACGAAATTATAGCGGATAATCCCGTTCGCCCGACATCTGAACTTCCATCGCATCTATCCATGCACGATTATATGATCGGTAGCGGTTCTAATTATAAGGCGGCGTTACATACGCATCCTATTGATTTGATAGCTATGACTCATAACCGAGCATTTTTAGAAAAAGATAAGCTTACTTATCTTCTTTGGAGTATGATTCCCGAAACCAGAGCTTTCTGTCCCAAAGGATTAGGTATTATACCTTATCTAATGCCTAGCTCTATAGAGTTGGCGGAGGCTACAGTAAAAGCACTGGAAAATTACGATGTGGTAATGTGGGAAAAGCATGGAGTGTGTTCCATTAGCGAAAATATCATGGAAGCATTCGATATGGTGGATACTCTTTCGAAATCGGCGCAAATATATCTGACAGCTAAGTCGATGGGCTTCGAGCCCGAAGGTACTTCGATGGCAGATATGCAAGCTTTAAAAGAGGCTTTCAATTTACCTAAATAATGTATATATGCTTTCGTGTAGGGATGGGCAGTCTCATCTCTATATTAAAGCAATATTTATCAGGTTTTATCTATCTATAAATTAGTTGCCGATTGGGATAGCCTTATTTATTTGGCTGTATATAGCATAACATATTTATCAGTCTCTGCAACGAAAAAAGTAACACCATAAAATAGAAAAAGAGACTTATATAAAAAGTGTCACTTTTGTTACTTTTGTAACCTTTTTATTTGTTGTTTGTTGATTTATAGTATTTTAGAGAAAACCGAAAAGTGACACTTTTGTAGAAGTATTTGTCACCTTATTGATTACTTTTTGTAACGAATGATACCTGATTGTAGAATTATTTCGATCGCAGATTGGCAATCATTTTCAAATTTTTAATAGTTAACCTTATGTACCGAAAATCACTAATAGTTGCTTTTGCTCTTTTTACGGCACTGGCTGCTTATTCTCAGGCAACTCAATCGGCAGATAAAATAGCAATAGCTATTGCCGACAGAATTATGTCGGAGACGCCTTACACCTTTGTTGATACAAAGACAGAGAAAACTTATACCAACCTTAAGAATGTTCCATTTTCTATGGATATTAAGGTTCAGAACGAATATAACGACTGGCATTATACAAATGGAGTTTTGAATATTGCTCTGTTGGAACTTGCAGATAAAACCAAATCAAAGAAATACGAAGATTATGTTTTCAAGAATATGAATTTTGTTTTTGATGAGAATAATCTCGGTTTCTTCAAGAAACAATACGATCAGGCATTTAGCGAAGGAGGCTGGCGGGCTATTCGCAAACTGACATGGCACATGATATTCAGAGCCAAGAGGCTTGATGACAACGGTCCGATGGGTGCAAGTCTGATTGAGCTTCAAATGCGTAAACCGAACAAGGCATTTCTCAATTATATAAATGAGACTAACGATCATTTGATGTATGCAGAACCTCGTTTACAAGATGGAACGATAGCACGACTTTGGCCTCACGAAAATACAATCTGGGCAGATGACTTATTTATGGGAGTCGCCTTTCTTTGCCGTATGGGTAAAATGACAGGAGATACAAAATATTTTGACGATGCAGCCAATCAGGTCTTGAATTATACAAACTATCTATGGCATCCCGAAAAGCAAATCCATTATCATTGCTACCATACAGATACCAAGGAACATGGTGTTGCACATTGGTCTAGAGCCAATGGATGGATTTTAATGGCACAAGCCGACCTGTTGACCATGCTACCAAAAAATCATCCTAAGAGACAGGCTTTGATCGAAAACTTCAAACAACAAGTGAGTGGGGTAGCCCGTTATCAAGGAAAGAATGGTTTGTGGTATCAGATATTGGATAAAACCGATTCGTATGAAGAGATAACAGGTACTGCTATGTTTGTATTCGGTATTGCCCGGGGAGTAAGAGAAGGCTGGATAGATAAAGATTTTATTTATGTTGCAGAGCAGGGTTTGAAGGGGATGATGACAAAAATGACTGATGAGGGTGATGTTACTGCTATTTGTGTGGGAACGGGTATTATGCCTTCATTATCATTTTATTATAACCGGAAAACACAAGAGAATGCCCCTATGGGAGAAGGGCCTGTATTGCGTGCTTTAGTCGAAATGTCGGATGCGATTAAATATTCTGAAATATCAGCAGATGATCAGTATGGTAAAATTGTGATAAAAAAATAATACCTTTAAGAGCTTGATTCATTGTTGGATCGAGCCCTTAATCTATCTACATATGATGCGCCTTAATGATTTTGGTGTTAACTTTAAATACTTACTGGTTAGTGAGCGGGATAAACAATTTGGCTTATGGGTAAATACGGTCGGATTTCAGCCTATCCCAAAAGGAGGAAAATACCCTTTGACAAACCATCCTTCCGACTACTTTTTTAATACGGCTAAAGGTCGGGTTCTCCGTGAATACCAATTACTTTATATAACGAAAGGGGAAGGTTTTTTCGAGTCTGATTCTACCAAGAAAAGAAAAGTGGAAAAAGGTTGCCTCATTATGCTTTTTCCCAATCAATGGCATACCTATAGTCCGCTTTCCGATAGTGGATGGAATGAATATTATATTGGCTTCGAAGGTCCTATAATCGATAACCTTGTTCAGGCATCATTTTTTACGAAAGAGAATCCTGTATTGGAAGTTGGTTTTCAGGATAACCTGGTGAACCTTTTCTCCCGTGCTATCGAAACAGCCAAAGAAGATAAAATTGCTACTCAGCAATATCTGGCAGGCGTTGTGTTGCATATTTTGGGTAAGGTGTTATCTGTATCGAAAAATATAGTAACCGAGAATGCCGAGATTTATCAGAAAATAGAACGGGCTAAAATTATCATGTCTGAGAATATCTACAAGGATGTTGCCCCCCAGCAAATTGCCGAAAAACTGAATGTCAGCTATTCGTGGTTTCGTAAAGTATTCAAGAATTATACAGGATATGCCCCTACACAATATTTTCAGGAGTTGAAGATCAATCAGGCAAAACATCTTCTGGCTGAAACATCACAATCGGTCAAAGAGATTGCTTTCGAACTGAATTATAATTCAACAGAACATTTCTTCTCTATCTTCAAGAAAAAGACAGGGTTTACTCCGATTGCTTATAGGAATTATCAGCGTGGAATAGGTTGACTATTCGATACGGACACATCGTACCGAATTACCCATAGCACGCGAGTAGCCGAAATTATAACTTATAATATCAGTTGAGCCATAAACTTTGTTATAGAAGACGGTGGTAAAAGCCAAATTATCAGAGCCACCCTTACCTATCGAGTTCCAGTATGTACCCATATATCCAACATTCGTTAAAACTCCGTTGAGTTGGTTTCTATATCCCGGACTGGGATAATATCCAAGTTCAGCCCACATAATACCTGTACCTGCAACAAAACCGGGATTTCCAAGATCATACCAGGGCGAACTTGCAGGTTCCGGTGCTGTCCATGGTACTTTCCAACCTGCGGGACAGGGATCAAAAATTCCTTTTGTTATATTGGTACTTAACCATAAACTGTCGTTTCTAAAACCAAGAACATTACTATACCAATCACCAAAATTCCCTGTAGATAAATAGAAAGTCGAGGGATTTAGTACTGCATTTGCCAAGTTATTTTTAACAGCAACAACGGTTTTGTCTATTGTTGTTACATTTCCATAGATTACAGGCTCTAATGTGACTCCATTTCCAATAGTTTGGTTTGCTCCGGGAAAAGGCATATTCCGTCCCCATTGATACAATAACCCCAGTGAGCCGAGGTCGCCGATAGTGGTATTTGATGCACCGAGATTACGATCCATAAAAGTAAGTCCCTTATATGTTTTGGCATTAACTAAGGGATTATATCCGGTTATCCAGATATGCCATGACCAACGGATTGTGCCTCCTATCTTTACTACGATAACAGCATTTCCTGATCCTTTGGCAGCATCGGTACTAAGTTTGATAATTGTATTATATCCTTGATCGCCCTCTAATAAAGTAATGTTACCGGCTGATATTAAGTCTTGAGTATCTTGCCATAGCAATTCAGCGGTAACTGCTCCAGTAAGTTTTTCATTTACAAAGTCAGGTGTTGAATATGACTCCCAGAAAGCATAGGCTTTGCTAACAGGTATTTCAACAAATTGCCCCGGTTTTACTATATATGAATTGGGGTTATATAATGGATTAATCGAATTATCGATTAACATCCACTTTTGTCCGTTCCATGAATACATTGCAGGGATTAAAGCTCCTCCGTATGTAGTGTTATAAACTGTGAGACCATTATGCAAAAGTTTTACTGCGTCTGTAGCACCTACGACACATGGAGCCAGATTGTCTATTGCTATCAGTGCAACACGTGGTAGCATAAAACCTTTTGTCGAAGTAATATTCTGGCTATCGGGATCCTGCATTTTGAGTTCAAGTAATGCTCCGGGTTGAGGTTCTTTAATTAGTGTAGTGCTGCCTAGACCAATAACAACTTGTGCATTTATATTTAGAATTAATCCCAAAAAGAGAAGTAAGAATATATAATATTTTGTTTTCATAAAGAATTTTCTCTTGTTGTATTAATTACTATCCTCTGATATGATAGACAAAGGAACCCATCGTTTACCGATCCATAGATATGTACCTTTTTGAATATCCAATCCTACTTCTGCTACATTATATACCAATAGTCCTATATGGTTATTTTTATCAATATCAGTTGCATTTGCAACACATGGTTCTAATTCGGTTAACGATTGTAAGGCAACGCGTGGATATAATATCCCTTGTTTGGCAGTACCGTTCGATTCACTTTTTAAGGCAAGTAGTGCACCTGTCTGACTCGTATTAGTAGATCCGATAACTACCTGCTGAGCCTCTATCTTTAGGGCAAATAGTTCAAAAACAATAAGCCCTAAAATGACATACCAATATCTTTTTTCCATAATGGATGAATTCAGAATCTAATTAAATCTTTTCGAAAAACTTCTCAAAAAGATATATATCAAACAACTAATTGATGCAACTTCTTATAATACAACAATTCAATTATAAACTATATCTGTTATGTCCCATCTCTGAATCTTTATAAAAAATAAGTAGACCAGCGATGCCAATTATTATAACAAATGAAATATAGATTTGATTGATAAACAAAGATAATTAAAGAAATTCAAATATATACAACCGATGTGTTGCTTTGACAAATTAAGAATGTTTAGATTTATATACACATTGATATTTTTCTTATATTAAATGATTTAGGAGAAAGATTCTCTGAAGAATATAACCATTTCGAAATCTAAATCTGTCTTTTTGTTCTAATTTAAGCTTGTTTATTTGTATTTATAAGTTGTCATTAAAAATCAATAAAAAGGATGGAGTAACGATTAATTTCATAAAATGCCCTATAGCATTCTTTTAAAAAGAGGATATATAAAAACTTTATGTAAATTTAGAATTTAGGAATAATTTACAAGTTTCAGATCTTATAATATGATATATATAGCTTTACCGGAAGACAAAATAAGAAGGCTTTCTTTTTATTTATCGATGGAAGAATACGTAGCACGATTTCTTAATGAAGAAGAGTGCTTTTTTATGTGGCAGGTAAATCCCACTGTTATCTTCGGGAGAAACCAATTGATGGAGAATGAAGTAAATCTCGAATATGTCAAAGCAAATGGTATTGAAACCTATCGCCGCAAATCGGGTGGTGGATGTGTGTACGCCGATTTCAGTAATATAATGTTTTCATATATCACGACTGATTTTAATGTCAGCTTTACATTTCATAAATATTTGCAAAGGGTAGCTCATACCTTGCAGCAATTGGGAATCAATGCTATTGCATCGGGGCGAAATGATATTACAGTAGATGAAAAGAAAGTTTCAGGGAATGCATTCTATCGGGCAGCCGGAAAAAGTATAGTGCATGGTACAATGTTATTTAACACTGATCTGGAGAAGTTGGTTTTGTCGATAACTCCCAATAATCAGAAACTGATATCGAAAGGTATCGAATCGGTACGAAAACGAGTAACTAATCTATCCGAGCATTTTGATGTTGATATCGAGACTTTTAAAACTTTCGTGAGAACTCATCTTTGTGATAAAGAATATACACTCTCGCAGGATGAAATTGCTAAAATTGAGGAAATCGAAAAAGAGTACTTAAGCGAAGAATTTATTTTTGGAAATAACCCACGTTATACCTTAATTAAAAAAGACTATAGTACTGCCGGCGATATAGAGGTTCGTTTAGAAATAAAGAATAATATAATTAAAGATATCAATATTGTTGGAGATTATTTTTTGGTTGGCGATATTGGTAGTATATTTAAGCTGCTGATAAATAAACCTTATGAAAAACAATTTATAACACAATTATTAGAAGATATAAAACTCGAAGACTATATTTTCAATCTCGATAAGAACCATTTTATTGACATATTGTTTAAAGAAGACACAGAATAAACATAAATCCAATATAAATATGGAAACACTTAAAACCTGCTTACACGACAAACATCTTGCTTTAGGTGCTAAAATGATGCCTTTCGGCGGATTTGATATGCCCATAGAATATACTTCGATTGTTGAAGAGCACAATGCTGTTCGTAATGCAGCCGGAATATTTGATGTCTCTCACATGGGAGAAATACTTATCAAGGGTGAAGACAGCGAGAAATACATTAATCATATTTTCACCAATAATATTTCGGGCGGAGCCATCGGCAAAATTTTCTATGGAATGATGCTTTATCCGACAGGAGGTGTTGTAGACGATTTGTTGGTGTATAAAAAAGGCGATAAGGAGTTCTTTCTTGTTGTTAATGCTGCCAATATCGCCAAGGATTACGATTGGATGGTCGAAAATAGCAAAGGTTATAATGTTGAGATTATCAATCAGTCCGATTATTATGGTGAGGTAGCAGTACAAGGTACTAAGGCATTTGAAGCAATAGAAAAATATATAGGCATAGAGGTAAACGATCTTGAATTTTATACATTCAAAGAACTTCAATATGAGGGTGAGACGATAATAGTTTCACGAACAGGATACACCGGAGAAGATGGCTTTGAGTTATATGGAAGTCATAAATTTATAAACAAAGCATGGGATCTGCTCGTTCAATCGAAAGAAGTACTACCCTGTGGATTGGGATGTCGTGATACACTTCGTTTCGAGGTGGGACTTCCTTTGTATGGGCATGAACTTGATCATGATATTACCCCTCTCGAGGCGGGTTTAGGAGTTTTTGTAAAATTCGATAAAGAAGAATTTATAGGTAAAGACGCCATTGCCAAGCAAAAAGCCGAAGGTGTGAAACGTAAAATAGTAGGTATTGAATTAGTTGATAAAGCAATACCCCGTAATGGTTATGATGTAGAGGTTAACGGTCAAAAAATTGGCTATGTAACTACAGGCTATAATTCTATTTCGACAGGAAAGAGTGTATGCCTTGCCTTGATTGATAGTGAATATGCGACTCTTGATACAGAAGTAGATGTTCGTATCCGCAAAAAGGAATTTAAAGGACATGTTGTGAAAAAGCGTTTTTACGAAAAACATTATAAAAAATAAGTCATCATATAATATTAATATAAAAACATAAAGTTATGAGTAAAGTTATCGAAGGTCTGTTGTATACAGATTCACATGAGTGGGTGAAAGTCGAAGGAGAATATGCTTATATTGGTATTACCGATTTTGCACAACATCAACTTGGTAATATTGTATATGTAGACATTCCCGAAGTAGGTGATGAAATAAAACAAGGAGAAGAGTTTGGTGCCGTTGAGAGTGTAAAAGCTGCCAGCGATTTATTATCTCCGGTAAGCGGCGAAATTGTTGAAGTAAACGAGAAACTTACGGATGAACCTGAGTTGATCAATAAAAATGCTTTTGACAGCTGGATGCTGAAAGTAAAACTGTCAGATGCTGCTGAATTAAAGAGCCTGATGGATAGCAAAGCGTATGCTGAAATCTGCGATTAAGGCTGTTCTTCTTAATTAAAATAATAAAAGGTCTTAGACCTTAAAATCTTCAAGCTATGTATAAATATTTTCCCCATACAGAAGCTGATATAGAACAAATGCTTAAAAGGGTCTCGGTAAATTCGATAGACGATCTGTTTGCCGAGGTTCCCCAAAGTGTTGTTTTAAAAAAAGAATATGATCTTCCATCTTCCTTATCCGAAATCGAAATAAGAAAGTACTTCGAAAAACTCGGACAAAAGAATAAAAAGCTTACCGTTTTTGCGGGGGCAGGAGCATACGATCATTACGCACCTTCTGTAATTACTCCACTAATATCTCGTTCTGAATTTTTGACGGCTTACACTCCTTACCAACCGGAGATAGCTCAGGGTACGTTGCAATATATCTTTGAATACCAAAGTATGATATGCGAACTTACGGGTATGGAATGCACCAATGCTTCGATGTACGACGGAACAACCGCCACAGCCGAAGCTATGTTTATGGCAGTAGCCAATGCTAAAAAGAAAAATACGGTACTTATTTCGCAGACGGTTAATCCCAATGTTTTGAAAGTTGTAAAAACATACGCAAAATACAAGGGGATTAATGTTGAAGAAATTGCGGAAAATAATGGACTTACTGATAAAGCTGATCTCGAAAGCAAATTAGCTTCGGGTAATGTGGCAGGTGTTATTGTAAGCAGTCCTAACTACTATGGTATTATCGAAGATTATACAGGATATAGCGAGGCTGTACATGCAGCAAAAGCACTCCTGATAATGAATGTCGATCCATCATCTTTGGCTGTGTTAAAATCTCCCGGAGAATGGGGGGCTGACATTGCCTGTGGCGATGGGCAATCATTAGGAATGCCTCTTAACTTTGGCGGATCTTATATCGGTTTCCTTTCTACTAAGAAAGATTTGGTACGTAAATTACCCGGACGTATAGCAGGTGCAACTACCGATGTGGATGGAAAACGTGCTTTTGTATTGACATTACAAGCTCGTGAACAACACATTCGCCGAGAAAAAGCGAACAGTAATATATGCTCCAATCAATCGTTAATGGCATTATATGTAACTATTTATATGTCGTTGATGGGTAAAGAAGGTCTTCGTGATGTAAACAAATTATCATATAGCGGTGCACATTATCTGTACGATCAATTGTTGGCGACGGGTAAATTTACTTCAGTATTTGATAAACCATTTCTAAAAGAATTTGCTGTAAGAACCTCTTTAAATATTGAAAAATTGAGTAAGAAATTACTTGATAATAATATAATGGGAGGTATTCAACTTGGTAAATATAAATCGGGAATGGATGATTGTCTGCTTTTCTGCGTAACGGAGAAACGGAGCAAAGAAGAAATAGATCACTTGGTTACACTAATAAAGGAGGTGTGAGTTATGAAATATTACGATAAATTGATATTTGAAATCTCGAAAGAAGGACGTCACGGTTATACACTGCCTGAGAACCAATTGAGTAAATATTCGGTTGATGATCTTCCATCATCTTTATTAAGAGAAGAAAAAGCACAATTGCCTGAGGTGAGCGAATTGGATGTAGTACGTCATTATACAAATGTGTCGAACAAGAATTTTGGTGTCGAAACAGGATTCTATCCTCTAGGCTCGTGTACAATGAAATACAATCCGAAGATGAATGATGAAATAGCCGGATTGCCTGCTTTCTCGTCTCTACATCCGCTTCAATCCGATGAAACGGTGCAAGGAGCTTTAGAGGTTTATTATAAATTGGCACAATCATTATCCGAAATATCGGGATTGGCAGAATATACATTAAACCCTTATGCCGGATCGCATGGCGAATTGATCGGCTTAATGATAATGCGTCAGTATCATCAGAAAAGGGGTGATCTGAAGCGTACCAAAGTAATTGTACCCGATAGTGCTCATGGTACTAATCCCGCAAGTGCAGCAGTATGTGGCTTTGATATTGTAGAAGTGCATTCAAACGAAAAGGGAACTATCAGTGCTGAGGATTTGAAACCTTTGTTAGATGATACCATTGCCGGAATTATGATGACAAATCCTAATACCTTAGGTATTTTCGAAACTGAGATTCTTGAAATAGCTAATCTGGTTCACGAAGCTGGAGGATTACTCTATTATGATGGAGCAAACCTTAATCCATTGTTAGGTAAATGCCGTCCCGGAGATATGGGATTCGATATAATGCATATCAATCTGCACAAAACATTCTCTACCCCTCACGGTGGAGGAGGGCCCGGAAGCGGTCCTGTTGGGGTGACTAAAGCATTGGTTGATTATTTGCCCAATCCACGTGTGAAGAAAGACGGAGATCGGTATTATATAGATAATGGTGATGATTCTTTGGGCAGTATATCTGGTTTTCTAGGTAACTTTTCGGTGTATATAAGAGCATATACTTATATCCTTTCATTAGGAAAAGACAATCTAAAAAATGTAGGACCATTGGCAACCTTAAATGCAAATTACATCAAAGAGTCTTTGAAGCAACATTATTATTTACCGATTGAGGGAATTTGCAAACACGAATTTGTCTTCGATGGTTTGCTTGATAAATCGACAGGAGTAACTACTTTGGATATTGCCAAACGATTGCTCGATTATGGTTTTCATGCACCAACCGTTTACTTCCCGTTGTTGTTTTCTCAATCTATAATGATTGAGCCAACAGAAACAGAATCATTGGATACACTCGATTCATTTATTGAAGTAATGAAGAAGGTAGCTGTCGAAGCAAAAGAAGATCCCGAAATGGTGAAGAATGCTCCTTATACAACTCCAGTCAGGAGATTAGATGAGACTACAGCAGCTAAAAAGCCAATGCTTATTTATAAGGATTTGCTTTAAGGTTATACTTACTTTACCGAAACAATAAAAAGGTTTCAGACCTTAACTCTTATTGATGGTTAATGACTATATTGTTATTTATATTGATAATTTCTATAAGTCATTAACCATTTTTACTAGCTTATAATCATCTCAAAGAGAGTAACACAACTCAAATACTTACCTTAATTAAGAACTAAATATTTCTATTATTGTTTATTACTAGGTGCTGTGTGATATTTATTTCTATCTTGCTCAGCATAAACTAGTTTATATAACATTTTATAACAATAATAGATATATGTTCTTTTATTGTTAACTATATCTCAAATTTATTATGGAATACGATATTGCTATTATTGGAGGAGGACCGGCAGGATATAATGCTGCTGAGAAAGCCGTTGCAGGAGGATTAAAAACCGTCTTGTTTGAAAAGAAAGCTCTAGGAGGAGTTTGTCTTAATGAGGGATGTATCCCTACGAAAACATTACTGTATTCGGCAAAAATCTTAGATAATATTAAAGGTGCATCTAAATACGGAATTTCCGTTGAAGGTAACTCAGGTTTCGATCTGGGTAAAGTTATTGGTCGTAAAGACAAAGTTGTAAAACAACTGACCGCAGGTGTTAAAATGAAATTAACCGGAGCGGGAGTCGCTATCGTAGAAGGTGAAGCACTAATACAAGGCGAAGCGAATGGACACATTCAGATTACATCCGCAGGACAAACCTACTCGGTGAAGTACCTTTTGGTTTGTACAGGTTCCGAAACAGTAATTCCTCCAATCAAAGGATTATCTGAAATTAGCTATTGGACATCAAAAGAAGCTCTTGAGATAAAAGAACTTCCTGCCTCTCTAGCCATTATCGGTGGAGGTGTTATCGGTATCGAGTTTGCATCCTTCTTCAATAGCATGGGTGTAAAAGTGAGTGTTATCGAAATGATGCCCGAAATACTTGGTGTTATGGATAAAGAGACTTCTGCTATGCTTAGAAAAGACTATGCAAAAAGAGGAATTGAATTTTATCTGAATACCAAAGTTATTGAAGTTTCAGCTACCGAAGTTACTATCGAAAAAGATGGTAAAACACAAAAAGTAAAGACTGATAAAATATTAGTAAGTGTAGGACGAAAAGCCAATATCACAAACGTAGGTTTAGAAAGTCTTAAAGTCGAACTTCTGAGAAATGGAGTAAAAGTAAACGAATATATGCAGACTTCTCACCCACGTGTATATGCTTCCGGTGATATAACAGGCTATTCGATGTTAGCTCATACGGCTATCCGTGAAGGTGAAGTTGCAATTAATCATATCCTGGGTATTGACGATGTAATGAGTTACAAAGCTGTTCCCGGAGTAGTATATACTAATCCCGAATTGGCTGGAGCAGGAAAAACCGAAGAAGAGCTTAAAGCAGCAGGAATACCTTATAGTGTTCTAAAATTGCCGATGGCTTACTCAGGGCGTTTTCTAGCCGAAAATGAAGGAGGTAGCGGATTATGTAAACTTATCGTAAACGGAGACGATCAGATAATAGGATGTCACATATTGGGTAACCCCGCATCAGAACTTATTGTTCTGGCAACGGTAGCTATCGAAAAAGGTTATACCGTTGAAGAATTCCAAAAGATAGTATTCCCTCACCCAACAGTGAGCGAAATTATCCGTGAAACTTTATTTGCCAAATCCTGAACCTGAGAAAACGATCTTATGCTTTGTATTAACAACACATGTACTGATGCTTATTTTAATATTGCAGCAGAAGAATATCTACTGAAGAATTTTACAGAAGATGTCTTTATGGTATATCAAAATGAGCCGTCTATTATTCTTGGAAAACATCAAGATGTATGGGCGGAAGTAAATATTGATTTTGTGCGTGATAAACATATTAAAGTTGTCCGCCGATATTCGGGTGGTGGTGCCGTATACCACGATCTGGGTAATATCAATGTGACCTTTATTGAACGCAACAATACTCTTGACTTTGATAAATATACCAATCTGACATTAGATATTCTGTCCAGAATGGGAGTTAATGCACAAGCAGATAAGCGCCGCGGATTAAACATCGACGGACTCAAAATTTCGGGAAGTGCTCAATCTATACATAAGAATAGGGTAATGTATCATGCTACATTACTCTATTCTTCTAATCTGGAATATCTTACAACTTCATTGGAAAGTGGGCATGATTATTCTGAAAATAGTCAAAATCTACAATCAAAGATTTATGTAAGATCAGTAAAAAGTCCGGTTACTAATATCAGTCAGCATATATCTAATCCTTTAGCGATAGAGGATTTAAAAGCATTAATACTGAATGATTTTATAGATAGTAATCCGGGAAATAAGCAGTACAAGTTCAGCGAATTAGATATAGCTGCCATATCAGTATTAAAGGATGAGAAATATGCCACTCCCATATGGAATTTCAATGAGCCTTCTGATAGATAAGTTCTAATGCTGATTTGTCTTTTGTAAGTTGCATATAGATAGAGTGTTACCGTGGAGTGTCATTGTTGTGTTCATTTTGCTATGTCCAGATGTCAACATTCTATACTAGAAATGCGTTATATTGTTAAATATTACACCATACATAAGTGATCCTTAGTAAGTATGAGTTCTTAAATTAATAGTTATGCCAACATTTGAAATAAAAATGCCCAAATTGGGCGAAAGTATTACTGAGGGAATTATCATCTCTTGGTCTGTAAAAGTAGGAGACACCATAGAAGAAGATGATGTCCTTTTTGAGGTAAATACGGCTAAAGTAAGTGCAGAGATTCCTTCGCCTGTAGCCGGTAAAATTTTAGAAATTCTTTTTAAAGAAGGTGACACTGTACCCGTAGGAACAGTTGTTGCGAAAGTTGAACTAGAGGGTGAAGATGCAGGAGATTCAGCAGCAGAAGCACCTAAAGCACAAGAGGCTCAAGCTCAACCAGAGAAAAAAGAAGCCGTAGCTCCGGCTCCCGAAGTAGCAGCACCAACTAAAAAACAAAGCAAGGAAGAAGGCCGATGGTATTCACCTGTTGTAACTCAACTGGCGAAAGAGGCTAAAATATCTCAAGACGAACTTGATAAAATTGCCGGAACAGGCTATGAAGGTCGTTTGAGCAAAAAAGATATTACAAAATATATTGACCAAACCAAAAATGGAGTTGTTCCAACTCCGGGAGCATCTAAACCCGCTGCAACTGCTGCAACACAGCAAAGTGCACCTGCCGCAGCTGCTGCACCTGCCCCCAAACCAGCTATTCCGGTAGCAGAAGGCGATAAAGTAATACCAATGGATTTTGTTGGTAAAATAGTTGCCGATCGTATGGTAGAATCAGTGAAAACATCTCCACATGTAACTACTATTATAGAAGTAGATGTTACTAAACTGGTGAAATGGCGTGCTAAAAACAAAGATGCTTTCCAAAAACGTGAGGGTATAAGCTTAACTTATCTTCCTGCCATAACAGAAGCTACAGCTAAAGCATTGATTGATTTCCCAAGAATCAATTCATCTGTAGACGGCTATAATATAATTGAGAAAAAACGTATAAATATTGGTATTGCAGTATCGTTGCCTGATGGTAACCTGATTGTTCCGGTAATTAAAGATGCTGATAAGATGAATATTACAGGATTGGCTACAAGCATAGATGCTTTGGCTCTTAAAGCTCGTAATAACAAACTTTCGGGTGATGACATCCAAGGTGGAACATTTACTATTACCAATTTTGGTTCGTTCAAGAATATTATCGGAACGCCTATTATAAATCAACCTGAAGTTGCTATTTTAGGAGTTGGTATTATCGAGAAGAAGCCTTCAGTTATTGAAACTCCTGATGGAGATGTAATTGCTATCCGTCATAAAATGTACTTATCGCTTTCATACGATCACCGTGTGATTAATGGTACATTAGGAGGAAATTTCGTAAAACGTATTGCCGATTATTTAGAAAATTGGGAAGCATGATTTGTTGAAAAAACAATTCTGCAACCGAAAAAAAATATATAATGAAAAAATTATTTGATATAAAAACCACAGATAAAGACACCCTCCATAAATGGTTTTATCTGATGACACTAGGACGTGCTATTGATAATAAAGCTCCCGCATATTTGCTTCAATCATTAGGCTGGTCATACCATGCACCCTATGCAGGGCACGATGGTATTCAGCTGGCTATGGGGCAGGTATTTGTGAAAGGCGAAGATTTTATGTTTCCATATTACCGAGATATGCTTTCAGTATTGGCAGCAGGAATGACTGCCGAAGAAATAATTCTGAATGGTATATCTAAAGCTACAGATGTGGCTAGTGGCGGTCGACATATGTCGAATCACTTTGCTAAACCCGAGTGGAATATAGAAAACGTTTCGTCAGCAACAGGTTCGCATGACCTTCATGCAGTTGGAGTTGCTCGTGCTATGGTTTACTATAAACACAAAGGTGTTGCCTATACTTCACACGGAGAGGCATCTACATCCGAAGGGTATGTATACGAAGCTATTAATGGAGCTAGTACCGAGCGTTTACCTGTAATATTTGTTATTCAGGATAATGGTTACGGTATATCTGTGCCTAAGCATGAACAAACTGCTAATCGTAAAGTAGCAGATAACTTTGTAGGTTTTAAAAATTTGAAAATTATTCACTGTAACGGAAAAGATGTATTCGATTCGATGAATGCGATGACTGCTGCCCGTGAATATGCTATAACTACAAGTAATCCTGTTATTGTACAGGCTAATTGTGTGCGTATGGGATCACACTCAAACTCTGACAAACAAACATTGTACAGAGATGAGCATGAGTTGGCGTATGTAAAAGAAGCCGATCCACTATTGAAATTTCGTCGTATGCTGTTGCGTTACAAACGTTTTACAGAAGATGAATTGAAACAAATAGAGGCAGATGCTAAAAAGGAATTAAGCCAAGCTAATAAAAAGGCAATCGCTGCTCCCGATCCCGACCCTGCAACCATTTTTGATTTTGTTTTGCCGGAACCGTATCATCCTGTAAAATATGTGGATGGAACACATAATGAAACCGGAGAAGTAAAGAATCTGGTTACTGCTATTAACGAAACGTTGAAAGCTGAATTCAGATTGAATCCCAATACTTTCCTTTGGGGACAAGATATTGCAAACAAAGAAAAGGGTGGGGTATTCAACGTATCTAAAGGTATGCAACCCGAATTTGGTGAAGGACGAGTTTTCAATGCTCCTATTGCCGAAGATTATATAATGGGTACTGCAAACGGTATGAGCCGTTTTAGAAAAGATATTCGAGTTGTGGTAGAAGGTGCTGAGTTTGCCGATTACTTCTGGCCGGCTATCGACCAATACGTAGAATGTACTCACGAGTATTGGAGAACCAACGGACAGTTCTCTCCGAATATCACGGTACGTTTAGCTGCCGGCGGTTATATTGGAGGAGGTCTTTACCACTCTCAAAACTTGGAAGGTGCATTGACTACTCTGCCCGGAGCACGTATTGTATATCCATCTTTTGCAGATGATGCAGCAGGATTGTTGCGTACAAGTCTAAGATCGGAAGGCTTTACTTTGTTCTTCGAACCTAAGGCACTTTATAATGCAGTAGAGTCTTCGACAGTAGTTCCGGACGATTTCGAAGTACCTTTCGGAAAAGCACGTATTCGTCTTGAGGGTAGCGATATTACCATCATTACTTATGGTAATACGACTCATCTTTGCTTGGACGCTGCCGAACGTTTGGTAAAAGATAATAATTATTCGGTGGAAGTGATAGATCTTCGTTCACTTATACCTCTTGATAAAGAAACAATTGCCGAATCTGTAAAGAAAACAGGTAAGGTATTGGTTGTACACGAAGATAAAGTCTTTTCAGGATTTGGTGCAGAAATAGCAGCATCTATCGGAACCGAACTATATCGTTATTTAGATGCTCCTGTTCAACGCGTGGGATCAACATTTACTCCTGTAGGATTCAATCCGATATTGGAGAAAGCAATACTTCCCAACACCGATCGTATTTATGCAGCAGCTAAAGAATTATTGGAGTTTTGATAAAAGAAAAACTGAAATAGAATACTAACTATAAACGTGTGCGTCTAATGAAAAAGATAGGTTTATTTTATGGTACTAGTACTGTAAAAACAGCAGAGATAGCTAAGAAGATACAAGCTGCATTCGCAGATACTACAATGGGAGTTGTAGCTATTGAAGAAGCTTGGAGAAAAGACTTCGAAGGCTATGATAATATTATTCTGGGAACATCTACCTGGTTTGATGGTGAATTGCCGACATATTGGGATGAAATTCTTCCAGATCTGGATGATTTAAAATTGAAAGGTAAAAAAGTAGCCATTTTCGGTCTGGGAAATCAAGTTGATTATCCTGAGAATTTTGTGGATGGAATCGGGCTTTTGGCTGAAACATTCGAAGCAGGAGGAGCTACTATTGTAGGTCTTACTTCTACCGAAGGCTATACTTTCGAAAAATCGAAAGCTCTGAGAGATGATAAGTTCCTCGGATTAGCTATTGATATAGATACTCAAGCAGATAAAACGGATAAACGGATTTCTGACTGGGTTGCTCAATTAAAGAAAGAGTTCAGCTAAATAAAGATAGTTATACTTCAATAGAATTTAAATTAAAACATTCAGAGTAACCATTGGTTGCTCTGAATGTTTTTTGTGTTGTGATGTCAATAGTAGCAAGAGGGGAAACAGCAAACCGTCACTTACTTCTGGTTTTCAGATAAATATTATCAGGATTTTATATAGATGATATTTTAGAGAGATTTTGATCATTTATTATAGCCGAATCTTAAATATTTTTATATTTTTAATTAACATTTTTTTTGCTAATTTTGAATATCATTGAACTTGTAAATTATGCAAAAACTAATATCATACCCACTTTCAGTTATTTATTATCTGCTTTTTTTATTGACATTATTAATCTTTCATCCTATTCAGTGGATATGTTTTAATTGGTTTGGTTACGATGCTCATAAGAAGAGTGTGGATATTTTAAATTTCTTTTTAACG
Organism: Dysgonomonas sp. HDW5B; assembly: GCF_011299335.1. Taxonomy (GTDB): domain Bacteria; phylum Bacteroidota; class Bacteroidia; order Bacteroidales; family Dysgonomonadaceae; genus Dysgonomonas_A. The sequence continues at coordinate 235,962 of NZ_CP049858.1, read as the reverse complement.
CTCAATACGTATATCCTAGGAACAACATATAAAGTCGAAAATTTGGAACGTCTACCACAGGGGGTACCTATTATTATAGCAGCTAATCATCAGAGTTTATACGATATTTCAGGAATTTTGTGGTTTATGAGAAAAGTGCATCCTAAGTTTATAAGTAAAATAGAATTAGGAAAAGGCATTCCCAGTATATCTTATAACCTGAATCATGGAGGTTCGGTACTGATTGATCGAAAAGATGCAAAACAATCATTATCGGCAATCAAAAAAATGGCGGATTATATCGAAACTACAAAGCGTACGGCTGTTATTTTCCCCGAAGGAACAAGGAGTAAAAATGGTCAGCCGGGTCCCTTTGCCGAAAATGGGTTGAAAATACTTTGTAAATACGCACCCTCAGCATATATTGTACCTGTAACCATTAATAATTCATGGAAAATGACGAAATGGGGTTCTTTCCCAATGGGGTTAGGGAATAGACTGACGTTTACAATTCATGAGCCTTTCGCAGTGAAAGGTATTCCATTTTCGGAAGCCTTCGAAAGGGTTGAAAAAGAAGTTGTTGAAGCAATTACTTTGTAGTTTTTATACTTTTGCTTTCCGTGATATAGATAAAATATATGAGTCTTAGATATAGGTGTTTCATAAAGTGAAAAAGGTATTGCTACCGCATATATTTATTATCAATCAATTCCTTTTATAGCGTAATCTTAAATTAAGTCTTGGAAACCAACTGTATTAAGACCCATTCTTTCATTTTATTTTATATTGAATCTTTGTTCGTCATTTCTAATTTTTTTCGTAAGCTTATCTAATTTTTTTCTCGGGATGAGTACTCATTATGGTAATTTGGAAATAATCTTAACTTTACTCTAAATCTTCCTTTTTTACAATTTATTTATTAGATCTGAAAATAGGAAGTTTTTAATAAATAAGATTCATTTCTAATATATATTATAATGTCTATAAAAAATATTCGCCTCGAAGTTATGCGCTTCTTGGAAAAAAATGTCGATACTTTTATCGATCAATATTTAATACCAATTGAAAAAATCTGGCAGCCGACAGATTATCTACCCAATTCACAAAAGGAAACTTTCTTTGATGAAGTTACGGAGCTACGTGAGTTGGCGAAAGATTTACCTTATGACTTTTGGGTAGTATTGGTTGGAGATACCATTACCGAAGAGGCTTTACCCACGTACGAATCGTGGTTAATGGAGGTAGATGGTATTGATAATGTAGAGCGCAATGGCTGGTCAAAATGGATCAGGCAATGGACTAGTGAAGAGAATCGTCATGGAGACTTATTAAATAAATATTTATACCTGTCGGGCAGGGTAAATATGAAAGAAGTTGAGATAACTACTCAACACCTGATAAGTGATGGCTTTGATATAGGTACAGGACGTGATCCGTATAAAAACTTTGTATATACCAGCTTTCAGGAATTAGCGACTTTTATATCGCATAACCGAGTAGCAGAGCTGGCTAAAAAAGTCGGAGACGACAAATTATCGCGAATGTGTAAGCGTATTGCCAGCGATGAGATGAGGCATCACTATGCATACAGCGAGTTTGTAAAAAGTATATTTGAAGTTGATCCAAGTGAAATGATGCTTGCTTTTCAATATATGATGAAACAAAAAATAGTTATGCCTGCTCACTTTTTGAGAGAATCAGGTCAAAAAATAAGTACGGCATTTGAGCAGTTTTCTAATGCAGCACAACGCATGGGGGTTTATACTGCCAGCGATTATGTAGACATTATGCAGAAGCTGATAGACAAATGGCAAATTGATAAAATATCAGGATTGACAGATGAGGCAGAACGTGCTCGTGATTTTCTAATGAAATTACCTGCTCGTATGGCCAAAATCTCAGAGCGACTGGTCGTTCCTGTTGATTCTTACATATTTAAATGGGTACAGCCTGCTGTGAAGTAAAATATTCATTATTAGTATAATAGGGGAGCTTTGTAAAGAGGTTCCCTTTTTTATTTTAGAATAATTCCTATTTTCGGCTGCAACTCTTATTCTAAAAATAATAATAACTGTTATCTTTAAAAGATTATAACCGAAATAATTCTAAAATAACATGCAAAGACAATCTTCTAAGTTTATCTTATTTTTCCTCAGTTTATTCTTTTTGAGTGTTAACCTATCTTCTCAGCAAATAAATTCTGATGTGCTGTATAAATTAGTGAGTCCTTCCGGCTTGGTATTAGATAATACGGGTACTCTGACTAATAGTGCTCAGTTGTACTTGTCTAAAGATAAAAAAGGAAATGAGGGACAGGTTTGGAAAATTACCAAACTCGAAAATGGTTATTATACAATAACTAATCCTTTTATAAACAAGAATATTGATAACGATAATGTTACTTCAGGAAATGGCAATGCTGTTGTACAATGGGATGCAAGCAATTCGAATGAAAATCAGCAATGGAAATTTACTGTAACAGGTACGGGGGCTTATGCTGTTACGCACAAAAATAGTGGAATGACTTTAGCTTTTACAGGAGAGGATGTCGAGGGATCAAAGATATATCAGCTACCAAGCTCATCTCAGTTATGGAGGTTGGTTCCGACAAGTCTCAAAGCTCCAAAAGAGATAAAAGTAAAACGGAGTAAAAATGACTGGGAAAATGAAACCATTTTTGCTATCAATAAAGAACCGGGGCATGTGACTTATGTTCCTTTTCCATCCGTAGAAAGTTTGAAAGCTGATAAAAGCTTTGACCAGCCTTGGTTGGAACCTTCGTCATCGTTCTATCAATCATTGAACGGTAATTGGAAGTTTAATTGGGTGAAACAGCCATCGGAACGTCCTGCGGATTTTTATAAAATGAATTATGATGTATCTTCTTGGAAAGAAATTCCTGTACCCTCTAATTGGGAAATGCATGGGTATGGAACTCCTATTTATACAAATATAACTTATCCTCACAAAAATAATCCTCCATTTATTCAACCTCAAAGAGGATATACAAATGAAACGGAAGTTAATCCCGTAGGCTCGTATCGCCGTAATTTCTCAATCCCTTCGGATTGGGATGGAAAAGAGATTTTCCTACACTTTGATGGTGTGTATAGTGGGCTTTATGTATGGATTAATGGTAAAAAAGTAGGGTATAGTCAGGGTGCAAATAATGTTGCCGAATTTAATATTACCGATTATGTAAAAGTTGGCGACAATACAATTGCGGCAGAGGTATACCGATGGACAGATGGTAGTTATATCGAAGATCAGGATATGTTTCGTCTGAGTGGAATCCACAGAAGTGTATTTGTATATGCTACTCCTAAAGTACATGTGCGTGATTACTTTCTTTTATCAGAATTTGTAGGGGACGATTATAGTTCAGCAATTTTTAGGGTAAAAGCATCGGTGAAAAATTATGATCAAAAAGCTTCGCAGGCTACCACAATGAATATTTCTTTATTAGATGGTTCAAGTAAGGAAGTGGCTAATCTCACTCAGGTTATTGGAGCATTGAAGAATGGGCAAGAGCTAAATTACGATTTACAGACAAAGGTCGATAATCCGGCTTTATGGTCGGCTGAGAAACCCAATTTATATACTGCTATCGTAACATTGAAAGATGATAGTGGAAAAGTTTTGGAAGCAATGTCTTCTAAATTCGGATTCAGAAAAATAGAGATAAAGAACAAACGTGTGTATGTAAATAATGAGCAGGTTTTCTTCAAAGGAGTGAACAGGCACGATATCCATCCTCAATATGGAAAAGCCGTACCTATTGAATCTATGATGCAGGATATAGTCTTGATGAAACAACACAACCTGAATACTATTCGTACCAGCCATTATCCGAATGATCCGCGTATGTATGCGATGTTTGACTACTATGGGCTGTATGTTATAGATGAAGCTGATCTGGAAAATCACGGAAATCATTCGATCAGTGATATGCCTAGTTGGTTGCCTGCATTTAAAGATCGTGTAGAGCGTATGATTCATCGCGATAAAAATCATCCATCTGTTATCTTTTGGTCAATGGGTAATGAAGGCGGAAATGGTAAAAATTTTGATGAAGTATGTAAATTAACACGAACTCTTGATCCATCCCGTATAGTACATTATGAAGGGCGAAACGAATCGGCTGATATTGATTCACATATGTATCCTTCATTGGAGCGAATGGCCGCATTTGATCAGCAAACATCAGATAAGCCTTATTTTTTGTGTGAATATGCTCATGCGATGGGAAATGCAGTTGGTAATTTGGCTAAATATTGGGATTATATCGAAAATAAATCGCAACGTATGATTGGCGGATGTATCTGGGATTGGGTAGATCAAGGTATTAATATGCCCGGAAAACCTCAAAGCCAGTATTACCTTGGAGGTGATTTTGGTGATAAACCCAATGATTTTGATTTTGTCTGTAATGGTCTTACAACCCCCGACCGTAGAGTTACAGCCAAATTGTTAGAGGTGAAAAAGATATATCAGTATGTTAAGTTCAGACCACTGTCTTTGGTTAGTGGCAAAATTGAGATTGAGAATAAATATGACTTTACCAATTTGAGTGATTTTAATATTACTTGGGAGGTGATTAAAGATGGAGTGAAATCCGAATCAGGTATGATTGAATCTCTAGATCTTTCTCCCAATCAGAAGACTGTAATTACATTTCCGTACAATAAAAATCTAGAGGCAGGCAGCGAATATTTTCTGAATATATATTTCAGTCTTAAAAATGAAACTAGTTGGGGTAAGTCTGGACATATTGTTGCAAGTGAGCAGTTTGCTCTGAATGACCGTCAGCCCTTGTCGAATATAGATGTTTCTTCCATGCCGGAGATAGCGGTTACAGAACAGGGGAATAATCTAAATATTAATGGTACTGGATTTAAAACTGTCTTTGATATAACTCAGGGAAGCATGACTTCTTTGCAATATAATGGACAAGAAATGATCTATAGTGGGAAAGGATTTAATTTGAATTGGTATCGAAGTGTAAATAACGATAAATATACTGATCAGAGCTATCATTCAACAACCAATGATAAATCGATATTTAGTTATCAGGTAGCTAATGATAAAAAATCAGTAACGATTATAGCTAGTACTGTTGCCACTATTGCCAGTGAAAAACCGGTAAAAATACCTTATCTTATAAAGTATACTGTTTATTCTGATGGAACAATCGACGTAGATGCCTCTTTTAATTCGGCTTCAATGGGTTCTATCGTTCGCCGATTAGGTTTGCAAATAGTTTTACCTTCGGGTATGGAGAATATCCGTTATTATGGACATGGACCTCATGAAAATTATTCGGACAGGAAACATGCTGCTTTTATAGGCGAATATGCTACAACAGTTAAAGGAATGGAAGCAGAGCACTATGTACGTTCGCAAAGTATGGGCAACCGCGAAGATATCAGATGGGTTGAGATAACTAATCAGAACAAGCAAGGTTTAAAGATATCCTCAAAAGACAAACTTGGTTTTGCAGCTTTGCATTTTACAGATCAAACACTATGGGATGCAGTACATGATTTTAAATTGGATGAGCTACGCAAGCCCGAAATTTATTTGAGTCTGGATGCTATTCAGCAAGGGTTGGGTAATGCCAGTTGCGGACCTCTTCCATTGTCAGAATATATGATTCCTGCTAATGCCAATATTGGTTATTCTTTTAGAATACAAGCCGTAAAATAAATAAAGTGCAGGCTCAATAATGATGGTGTTAAAAGAAAGCTGGTCAAAAATAAAGGTGAATCGGTAATATCTGTAAAATCAGACTGATTCAAAATAGTTTTTGTGCAGTGAGGTCGTAAGTAGAAATACATAGTTTACAATGCTCAATATTAGAATAATGAAAGTAAAATACTATATAGAATTGTTATTTGTATGTGTCTCATCTTTAGCTTTTTTATCTTGTTCAAATACTATCGACTGGGCGAATAAAACAGAGGTGATACTTCATCATGACATTTTAAAGAATGCAGAATGGGCAATGTCTGAGAATCCTCAAACAATCACAGATTTTAGATGTGACAGGAGTGCAGGAGGTATACATGATTTTTATTCCGAAGGCGATTATTGGTGGCCTAATTCTGAAGATCCCGATGGTCCCTATATTCGGAAAGATGGACAGACTAACCCCGATAACTTTGTGGCTCACCGATTGGCAATGATTCGTTTCAATAAGATAGTAGGAGCTTTGGCCTCTGCCTATTTAGTGACAGGAGACGAAAAGTATGTAAAACAAGCTTTTGTGCACATAAATGCATGGTTTACCGATTCTTTAACTCGAATGAATCCTAATTTATTGTATGCACAAGCCATTAAGGGAGTTACCACCGGAAGAGGAATTGGAATTATAGATACTATTCATTTGATGGAAGTTGCACAAGGTATTATCTGTATGGAGAATGCTGCTTGTGTAGATAAAGAAAATCTCAGAGCAATCAAAAACTGGTTTTCGGAATATACAAATTGGATGACTACGCATGAGAATGGTATTGATGAGATGAATGCACAAAATAATCATGGGGCTTGTTGGGTAATGCAATTGGCTGCTTTTGCTAAATTGACCGAGGATAAAGATAAACTAGACCTCTGTAGAATCCGATATAAGAATATATTACTACCACAACAAATGGCGGAAGATGGAAGTTTTCCACAGGAAATAGCCCGAACAAAGCCTTACGGATATTCCTTGTTCAATTTGGATGTAATGACGACTATATGTCAAATATTATCTACGTCCGATGACAATTTATGGGAATACACTACTTCTGAAGGGGTAAATATGAAAAAGGGGATTGATTTTATGTATCCATATATCAAAGACAAAACTAGCTGGACTTATCCTCAGGATGTGATGTATTGGGATAATTGGCCGGTAGCACAGCCATCATTGTTGTTTGCGGCAAAAGCTTATAATGACGAAACTTATTTTGATTTGTGGAAATCTTTAGACCACAGCCCTGCTGTTGAAGAAGTAGAGAGGAATCTTCCTGTAAGAAATCCTCTGATTTGGCTTAAATAAAAAAACAGACTACATTTTGAAGTGGTGTAGTCTGTTTCTCCGAATGTTGAGAAGATACTTATTCTATATTGGTAGAAGGATAAAATCTTTTTACTAATACGTCTCTAATAACCAGAGTTAGCCAAGTACCCATTACAAATGGAAAAGTAAGTACAGGCAAGTCGAGACGTAGCATAATTTCTTCGGTTATACCCGATAGCAGGACGGCAATAACGACATAGAGTCCGTTAATTTTCTTTGGTCCTGAGAATACTATTGCACATAATACTGCATTGAAACTAAACATCCCCAGTTTTACGTCTTCGATACGATCTTTTAGTAAAATGGCTACTATAACTCCAAATAAAGCACCAAATAATCCATATAATGCAGCAGTAGGAGAACTCATATATACAGCAATAAAGAATATTACTCCGGATATAAGACTGCCTTGAAAAATAACTTCACCAAACCCTAGACCATAGTCGAGAAGAGAGAATGGATGGTAATGAATAAGCTCTTCTAGATAGTCAGGAGCAGCATCAGGGATAGGTGCTACACTATGGAATACGTATAATGATATCCAGGTTAGAACTATAAAAGGAAAGGTAAATACCGGAATTTTCTTCTCCAGACAGAAGTTCATGATGAGTGTACTTACAGCAGATAATACAATAATTGAAATCCAAATAGTTATGGTTGGTTCAAAAAATGCAATGAGTGCGACTCCCACAAGTGTAGCATTAAAGCCATAAAGCCCCGAGTTGATATTATCTTCATTAAATTTTAGAACTTTAGCAGTTAATGTTCCTACTAAAACAGCAACTACTGCCGCAACCGCCATTAAAGGCGAGTTTATAAGAATACCGATAAGAAATAGTAAACCGGTAAGCGCATTATTTTGTAGCATAATTTGTCCTATACCTTTAAGGTAGGGATCCCAGAAATATACTTTATCAGTTTTCATTGTTGTGTTTATTAAAGGTGAGATTCGAATATTTATTACTAGAATAAAACAAGTGGGCTTATAATTCCGATAAGTATTTGTCCGGTATTATAATTCGATTGGTTAAGATGGTTTTGAGCATAATCAGTGAAATTGTTATAACGCCCTACATAGGCTGCAAAAAGTTTTACATTATAGGGCTTATATACGTGGTATTCAAGAGCTGCAGTAAAACCCCATTGAGTTCTGATGCGATCGGTTTTATCGGGGCTGTTATCAGGGTTTCCATCCCAATAATTGGAATTTGTCATACCCATAATCGTAGTACTCCATCTTGGAGCGAAGAAATATTCGGCTCTCACCCAATGTTCCATATATTTTACATCTTGCGCTCTGTGGGCAAAATTATATCCTAGTATATTACTTACAACTCCCGTATTATCTAAATCTTCGGTACTGTATTTGAAATCATATTGCAGCGTTAAGTTTGGTAACTTAAGTTGGTTACCTAATGCTAGTAGATTCCAATGTTGATTTTTTGCTAAGTTATATATACTATAACTCCACATTGTACTGAACTTGCTGTCGGCAAAGTTACCTTTCCAGTTAAAAGTTCCTCCTAAAGGAGCTCTGGCAGCCTCAACTCCGGGAGTATCTCCATAACGCCATTCGAATGAGCGGCTGTTGGAATTTACAATTTGAACGGTTAGGCTCTGGTCGGGAACAACATCCCAACTGGCTTTCACACCTGATAAGAAAAAGTCTCCATATTGTACCATATCATTGTAAGTATACATATAGACCGGATTCAAGAATAACTCATAACTACCCCATTCCGATAGCATCTTACCTGCAGTAAGTGAGAAGTTGGGAGATACGTCGTAGCTAACATTAGCCAAATCAATAGAGTGTTTCAATCCGTCTGTTGTATTTGGATCACTGGAGTTATTAGAGTATCTGTCTCTAAATGTAAAACCAATTTTATCTGTAACTTTTCCCGATATCTCCAGGCGAAACTCGTTCATTTGAAATTTAGAATTTTCAAAATTGCTATTGGTGAAATTACTATTCAATGCAAACCGCATATTTGCGATCATATTTACATTCTTAAAGTATTTTCCCTTATTCAAAGAAATAAGAGGTTGATTCGGGGTGTCACCGGGATCAAACTCCGAATTTGTATCCTGAGCAAATGTGTAGTTGCACAATAGGACACTGAGAAGTATTAAAATAATCTTTTTCATAAAATCTTGTATTAATGTTTGTAATCAGTCCTAAAAGTATATTATTTGTAAAATGCTAAGAGTTTAAATTACCAGTTCCAGAACAACATTCCGGCACCACAAATTGTAACAACTCCACCTCCAATTGCATACGAATAACGTTCGAGTACATTTGTTTTTAGCATCGAATAACCGTAGTATCCTAATAAAACGATACTTAGCATAGTGAATACAGTTGTAAGCGTAAAAGTGCCAATGATTAATAATATTTCGGTAACCGAACGGGTCACTCCCGAGTAGAAAAGAAGAGGGATAATAGGTTCGCTTGGGCCCATTACAAAAATAGCGAGCAGAATCCATGGAGTAACTTTAACTCTGTTTTGCGGATATGTTGTTTCGCCGTGTCTATGCGAATACACATAAATATCTTCGCCACTATATACATCGAAGTGTTTGTGAGGCTTGTTTGTATATGCTTTGTATAGTCCCCATAAAAGATATACTGCTCCTAAAATAAAAAATCCCCAGGCTGCTATATTCCCTCTGACACCCTGAAACCAATCTAATTTTGACAACTGCCAGCCTAGTACTAAACCAATAAGTCCGATAAGTACGGAACTTAACACATGTCCTATTCCACAGGCGATTGTCCACATAGCTGTAGTAAAGATTGACCATTTTTTTGCACGCGAAAAAACAATGAAAGGCAGATAATGATCGGGGCCCGATGCTGTATGTACAAAACTAATGGCGATGGTTGTTAAGAGGAGAGTCAATAATTCTGCATTCATATACTTTTCAATTTAGAGATGAAACTATCTTCTCAATTACGATCAGAGGTTTTTCTATAGGGTGAGAAGCAGGAGTATTTAATTCCCATAAGTACTTTTCGATTTTTTTAAATAAATCAAGAAGTTGTTCCCCTCCATTTCCTAAAACTCTAATTATTATAGAATTGCCAATCGGTTGAGATATTCCATAAATGATGTTATCTTCTTCAGACAACAAGTCATGTATATATTCGGCGTGACTGCTAATATCTTCGTTGCGAGTGTTTACATGCAGTAAAGTTGCTTGGTGTGTATACCCTTCGAGCTGTCCCATAGAATGTATATTCATCAATGCCGGCTCTATCAGTATGTTATCTTTTATAATTAGTTTGTTGTTGTAGTATATCTCGGTCAGATTTTGAAATTGCTTAAATAAGAATGCCTCTCCCGAATGTTTTCGTCCACAAGTAATTATCTCCCCGTAAGTGAATATGCTTCGTTTATCCATATACACACTATTATGAGCTTTAAATATCGATGCTTCGTGAGGAACTATCGGGTGTTGTATATAACTTATTTCGCTGTTTTCATGTAATTTAATAACCATCTTCTGACTGGCACCGTCTTTCATCTTAAAGAGTCGTTGATAAGACTGTGTTTGAAGCTGAAGTCTGGCATCTGGTTCGGTAATTATTTCGATATCGTAGCAGTCGTTATCAAGAATGCCCGGTGATGAACTCATAATCATCAGATAAAGAGCCGGATCGGGTCTGTTTTCTCCAACGTTTGCTAACCTGAATGGGCGGGTAAAGTATGTATCTTTAAGATACGTTTTCCCTTCTTTGTATCCTATTTTTAAATCAAGCTTATTGATCATGGTATAAACGTTGTAAAGAGGTTCTGGTATATCTTTTGAGTAAACGGGCAATTTTATTTAAAGAATTGCCCGTTTGATTATTTAGGACTTATCGAATCAATTTTGCAGGTTCTTCGATATTTTCAAGCAATGCATATTTTTTCAGCCATGCAATTACTGTATCTAAGCCTTCTAATGTCATAAGATTTGTAAATACAAAAGGAGCACCTTTTCTCATTTTTTTAGAATCGCGTTCCATTACTCCCAAATCGGCAAGTACATAGGGTGCTAAGTCTATTTTATTGATAACAAGAAGGTCTGAACGGGTAATTCCGGGACCACCTTTTCTTGGTATTTTATCGCCTTCGGCTACGTCAATTACAAAAATGGTAACATCTGCCAGATCAGGACTAAAAGTTGCCGAAAGGTTATCACCTCCACTTTCAATAAAGATGATCTGAATATCATCAAATCGGTTTGCCATTTCTTCAACAGCTTCAAGATTCATACTGGCATCTTCTCGTATGGCAGTGTGAGGGCATCCTCCGGTCTCCACTCCGATGATACGGTCTTGAGGAAGCTGACTGTTTTTTGTCAAGAACTCAGCATCTTCTTTTGTGTATATATCGTTTGTAATAACGCCTATACTGTATTCATGCATTAATTTACGTGAAAGGCGTTCTAATAGTGCTGTTTTACCTGATCCAACCGGACCTGCTACGCCTACTTTTATATATTTTCTCTTGTTCATATCCTTTTGTTTTTTATTGAATTTTAATAAATGGTATATCTTAACTTATTTGTTTTCCTTGTTATTGTTTACCTATGACATATATAATCTCGAATACAACCGCTCATGTTCCATACAGCGGATATCGAATCCAATATTACATAGTCCGACAAGACTCCTATCTAGGATTAATACCTGTGATACTGTTGATTGGATAACATCTTGCATTTTATATAAAATATCTTGTCCCGAAAGTTGACTTAGAGGAACCAGTTTGACAGCATTTGTTACCATTCCTACTGCTGCATTATATAAGAATGCATATATTGCTTCAGAGATAGGGATTTCAAACAATGCAGCATATAATCCAAACATAATTGAGTAATGCCCTTCGGCATCTTGTGTCGTAATGGCTGCCTGATATTTTGCTATAATAGGTGATGTGGTTTGCCTGTCAAATATTTTCAGAAGCCTTATACCCAATTTGCGGCTGGCCTGTTTTATCTCTATGGGGGCTTTTAATGCTGCACATTCCTGATCGAGGGCTATAAGTTCTCGAATATCATTACGTAAAGCGATTTCATACGCCAACTTTACAAAGGATGCATCATTATATAGTATATTATTGGTAATCATATTATGTACAAATACCTCAGTAGAGGCATCATCTTTTACTATTTTGTTTTGTACATATGTTTCCAATCCGTTCGAATGGGAATATCCTCCAATTGGTAAGGTCGGATCGCATAGGTGTAGTAATTTCCCCAGATAAGCATTCATAGTTGTATGGCTTTATTTATTTACCTAATCCCATTATTTTCGAAAAAATAGAACTTCCTTCTCCATGCGAATGTCCATGGCTGTGTGGTTGTACACTAGCATTAACTATATTTAGCAGCTTCGTGTGTACTTTGTGTGTATGGTATCCTGTTGCTACTAACCATTTAAAAATGGGTTCTTCGTACGGAATAAGTACTGCATCATTTTGAATAAATACTGGTAAGTGCTTATTGCCTATTTCATAACATACACTACCCATTTCTTGCATTGTATGGGGTGTAACCTCTATGGCATCGCATGGTAATATATCTATTGCTATTATTTTGTTTTCATCCATGTAAATTACATCATCCTGATGAAGTCGTTGTCCTTCTTTTATAAATCGTATGGCAACTTCGGTTCCTTCCTTTGTTTTGCGGCGTTGGATGCGTTTATTGGCTTCAAACCATTCAATTTGAACTAGTTCAACTTTTCGGTTTGTTATTTCTATATCTTTCAGATTGCCTATGATTTGTTCTATTACCATGATATCTTTCTGTTTTGAGGTTGTCTGCTTAGTTTTTTAATAACCGGAATGTTTTAAGTTTCATTCCGGTTATCTTTATTGAATTTTCCTTATTTTAGAAAAGGAAGTAACGTTGTCCTAATGGAACTGTATCCACAGGTTCACAAGTGATTTTAACACCGTCTACTTTTACTTCGTAGTTCTCGGGATTTACTGTAATCTCGGGTGTCTTGTCATTATGAATAAGATCTTTTTTAGATACATTTCTACATCCTGAAACAGGTAGAAGTGTTTTTTCTAAACCATATCCTTGTACAGTTCCGTTATCGTAAGATACTTTTGATACGAAAGTGATACATGTTTTATTAAGAGCTTTGCCGTATGCACCAAACATATTACGATACATAACCGGTTGAGGTGTAGGAATAGATGCACTAGGGTCACCCATACGTGCAGCAATCATCATACCTCCCTTGATAATAATCTCAGGTTTTGCACCGAATAAAGCTGGCTTCCATAATACGATATCGGCAAATTTACCGGGTTCAATTGATCCTACATATTGAGAAATACCTTGTGCTATAGCCGGATTGATAGTGTATTTTGCTACATATCTTTTTGCTCTGAAATTATCATTTCCTTTACCGTCGTCTTCAGCTAATGGGCCTCTTTGTTTTTTCATCTTATCAGCTGTTTGCCAAGTACGTATAGTTACTTCGCTGATACGTCCCATTGCTTGTGAGTCGGAACTCATGATACTGAATACTCCCATGTCGTGAAGAATATCTTCGGCAGCAATAGTTTCGGGTCTGATACGTGAATCGGCAAATGATACATCTTCGGGAATAGTACGTTTCAAGTGGTGACAAACCATTAACATATCAAGATGCTCGTCTATTGTATTTACTGTATAAGGACGTGTAGGATTAGTAGATGCAGGTAATACATTAGGATACATAGCAATCTTGATAATATCAGGAGCGTGACCTCCACCCGCACCTTCGGTGTGGAATGTATGTATTACACGACCGTTGATGGCGTTCATTGTATCTTCCAAAAATCCTGCTTCATTCAGAGTATCTGTGTGGATAGCTATCTGAACATCGTATTTGTCAGCTACTTTCAAAGCTGTATCGATAGTTGCAGGAGATGTTCCCCAGTCTTCGTGAAGTTTTAAGCCTAAAGCTCCGGCTTCTATTTGTTCTATTAGTGGGGCTTCGGTTGATGAATTACCTTTTCCGAATAGACCGAAATTCATAGGCAGACCTTCCAATGCTTGAAGCATACGCTCGATGTGCCATGGTCCCGGAGTTACAGTTGTTGCGTTTGTTCCGTCAGCCGGACCTGTACCACCACCTATCATCGTAGTTGTACCGCTATACAAAGCATGTTCTACTTGTTGTGGACAGATATAGTGGATATGTGTATCAATAGCACCTGCAGTAGCAATTAGACCTTGGCCTCCATGAACTTCAGTCGAAGCTCCAATAATCATATTTGGAGCAACACCATCCATTGTGTCTGGGTTTCCTGCTTTACCTATGCCTACAATTTTACCATCTTTGATACCCAAGTCAGCTTTTACAATGCCTGAGTGGTCTATGATGATAACATTGGTTATTACCATATCTAAAACCCCTTGATCACGCGTTGCTACACTTGATTGAGCCATTCCGTCACGGATAGTTTTACCACCACCGAATTTATTTTCTTCACCATATACGGTGTAGTCTTTTTCTATTTCAACAATTATTTCAGTATCGCCCAAGCGCACTTTGTCTCCTGTGGTCGGACCATACATTCCGACATATTTGGTTTTATCTATTTTCAGACCCATGGCTTATTTGTTTTTAAAGTTTTTACTTTTTAATAATTCAACACCGCGTTGTTTGTTGTATTCGAGTGAAGTGTCTCCATCTACTAAATTGTTATTGCCAAACGCACGGCGCAGGCCTCCATAGACAACCAGTTCTACTTCTTTTTCTTCTCCCGGTTCAAATCGAACGGCTGTTCCTGCAGCTATATTTAGACGCATACCAAAAGCTTTGGCACGATCGAAACTCATAGCTCGGTTTACTTCAAAAAAATGGAAATGAGAGCCTATCTGTACAGGGCGATCGCCTGTATTAGTCACTTTTACTTTTGCGGTTCTACGGCCAACATTACATTCAATGTCCCCTTTTGCGATAAAATATTCTCCAGGTATCATAATTTTCGAATTTAATTTGTTTAACGTATTGGAGTATGTACTGTAACTAGTTTTACTCCATCAGGGAATGTGGCTTCAATTTGTACGTCGGGTATCATTTCTGCGACCCCTTCCATAACATCATTCTTAGTGAGCAGGGTTGCTCCGTATTGCATCAGTTGTGCAACCGATTTTCCATCACGTGCTGCTTCGAGTAAATGACTCGAGATGTAAGCGATAGATTCGGGGTGGTTTAATTTCAACCCGCGTTGCTTACGCTTAGCTGCTACTTCTCCTGCCAGGTGTAGTAGTAGTTTTTCAGTTTCTCTTGGTGTTAAATGCATAATAGGGTATTTTTTTAATTGGATAATCAGAGTGAAATTTTGATAACTTCAAATTCGCTCTTTACTGTTCATTATAACATTTGTTGTGTTATAATGTTTTATGGGTATTGTTTTATTTTAATGCTAAAATATGTCAATTTGAGGTTTCTTGTTTGTGGGAGCGAGTTGTGGATATGTATGGTTTTGTTCTTCTCCGTGTTTTTATATTGTTTGTTTATAGTTGTTTATGGGGTTTTGTTCCTTTTTTTTCTGTTTTAGGATTTGTTGTATCTGTATTGGCTATATTTTTATAATGTCGTTTTATTCCTGATAGTGCTATCTTTTTGATAAATCGTAACACTTTTTGAAATCTGTTAATTTGCTAATTTGAGGAGAGTGGATAGTACACACCGATTTTAATCCATATATGATAATATTGATTAATATACTAGTTGATACTTTAACAAATAGATGAATGCGTTGTCTTATTGTTCTTTTAATTAATGTTGCTTTCTTGCTTAGAAGTTATACCCAATGCGTGCTCTGAAAAAGAAAGGAGTACCCGGCGTGAAATGTATCTCTTCTACACTGGTTGGTTCGTTATTTAATCTGGACTCTGTTGCGAACTGTGTTTCTTTCCATTTAGTATCAAATAAATTCTCGATACTTATTCCTGTTAATAATCCCTTGTATTGATAATTCAAGTTCAGATCAAATATAGCATATCCATCTGCTATAATTGAATTATCCTCATTAGCGGGGCGATTATTCATAAAACGAAATCTAAAACTACCAGAAAAACCATTCCAGTTATTTAATCCAATTCCGGCTGTACTCGTAAAATCGGGAGCAAGAGGTATGTAATTTTCACCTTTAGGTTCGTCAATAGTACGTGCAAAAGCATAATTAGCATCTGCATCTATAAATATCCAATTGTTTAATTGATAACGTATTCCCAAGTCTGCCCCCATTCTTCTACTTTTGCCACTTGGTTCTATGATACCAATGTCTCCTACATATACGAATTCTTGCTCAGAATATAAATACCATAATGCACTGTTAACAATGAGTCGAGGAATAGGTTTCCATATACTGCCAAGATCAGAACCAAATACACGTGGAACTGTTTTTTTATTCTTATCGGTAACCACTACACGGGTATCATTCGAATGAAATCCCATACCTGATTTTAGATAAAATTGAAGATTATCGCTTTCTGAATAGATAAAATTTAACTTAGGTGAAACTAGTGTCTTTTTTACTCCTTGATTTTTATATACACTGTCTAGTTTATCCTGATAATTAAATTGAAATTGGTCAATACGTAAAGCAGGTGCTATAGTAAGTTTACCTACCTCAAATTGCGAATTTATATAAGCAAACAGATTCGATTGATCTATATCCCCCAGCATTATACGATCAAGAGTAATGTATCGTTCTTTGGTTCTCGAAAGTTCGGAGCCTTTAGTTGCATCAGCGCGAAAGCCTACTCCGCCTTGTATAGATGTTTTGACATCTCCTAAGTTAAGCGTCTTTCCCCATTCGGTATTAAGTCCGAATATGTCTCTATTTTCTTTTTGTCTGATTTGATCTCCATTGATTGGGTCTTCGAGAAAGAAGGTAAAATTGGAGTATAATTCAAATTTATACTTACTGTAAAATGTATTTGCTTTGAAGTATGTATTATCATCAATAGCCTTGTAATAAGCGGCATTGATATTCGTTCTCGAAGTGTTTCCTCCTTCGGTATCATCTACTGCTCCAAACCAAGAAATGGTACCGTCATTAACAAGCCTCAATGGAATTTGTCCGGATGCATCCCATTTGCTGGTGAAGTGAGATACGGTTAAAGAGAATTTGCTGTTATCATTGAATCTGGAGGTATATTTTCCGAAAAGGTTTATTCGTTTAAAGTTTTGAGGAGCATCAAAAGGTCCATCAGTTAATAAGTATTCAGTGGCAATATAAGCGTCCTGATTGGCATTATTGTGGTCAAGAATATTGAACATCCCAATGATACGTCTTGTATTGAATTGTCCAAGTTCTAGACCTACACTACTTTTATCGAGTTTTTCTTTTGTTTTAAACGCAACATATCCGGCGGTAGCAAGGTCTCCTTTGTCGGCATAGTAAGGACCTTTTCCAAAATCTATTTGTTCTACTGTTTCGGGTATTAAAAAGTGAAGATCGGCGTAACCTTGTCCGTGTGCATGAGAAACCATATTGACCGGCATACCATCAACTGAGATAGCAATATCTGTTCCATGGTCGAGGTCGAACCCTCTTAAAAATAATTGCTCGGCTTTACCCCCTCCGGCATGTTGCCCTATAAATAAACCGGGAACTTTTCTTAATATTTCTTGAGAAGAGTTTACGGGTGTTACTTTGAGGTCTATAGCTGTAATGAAATTTAAGCCTGCAAGTTTAGGGTGTATAACTACTTCTTCGAGTCGAAGAACATCTTCATCAAGTACGATAGGTTCCGGGTCCGATAAATTGGCTTTAATTTCTTTGGTTTTATATCCTAGTCCTCCAATTGAAAGAATGTCGTTGTGTTGAGTTTTTTCGAGTGTAAATATACCAAACTCGTTTGTATGGGTATGTTGATCTGTTCTAATATTGAAGATTTGAACTCCTTCGATAGGTTTACCATTGAGATTAATAATTTTACCTTTTATAGTTTGTCCTAGAATCGGTAGAGTGGACGTAGCTATAAAGCCCAAAAGGATAAAAATGGAAAATCTCATAATGTTTGCTTATTAAAGGATGTTACTAATTAACATTTTGTTGTTATCTTTTGTTCGTTAAAGCTGAAAATAAAACCACTTAATTTAATTTAAGTTAAATTCAGAAATGGATAGAGTATTGTATTTTCGATAGCTTTACTTCTTAAAGAGAATTTCCTCTGGTCTTTTTTTATACGCCTGTCTTGCTAAAATTGGGATAAGCATAGTTAATAATTGTCTAGTGATTATTTCGATAAGCATTTTTTGTACAATAATACAGCAGATGACCAATTTATACCCCTAAAATGAACTGGAATTGAGTATTGTGTATTATCTAATATGATTATCTTAGTGACATTAATCTATTGAATTTAAATGTTATGAAAAAAACGATTTTCCTTATAGCGTCAGCTTTATTTATTTTTCTGTCAGTTTTATCTCAAACAAAAGATGTAATAATCCGTGTTCACCCCGAGCAAGGTAATCAACCTATAAGTAAGCATATTTACGGACACTTTGCCGAGCATTTGGGTTCATGTATATATGGAGGTTTATGGGTGGGCGAAAATTCTTCTATTCCTAATACAAAAGGCTATCGTACGGATGTTTTGGAGGCTTTGAAAAAACTTCAGATACCTAATCTTCGTTGGCCCGGAGGTTGCTTTGCCGATGAGTATCATTGGATGGATGGAATCGGACCTAAGGAGAATCGACCTAAAATGGTCAATAACAATTGGGGAGGTACAGTTGAAGATAACAGTTTTGGAACACATGAATTTCTCAATTTATGCGAACTGCTCGATTGTGAACCCTACATAAGTGGTAATGTAGGTAGTGGTACTGTCGAAGAAATGGCTAAATGGGTAGAATATATGACCTCAGAAGGAGATAGCCCAATGGCTAATCTACGCCGTAAGAATGGTCGTGACAAAGCTTGGAAAGTAAAATACTTTGGGGTTGGAAATGAGAGTTGGGGATGTGGTGGAGATATGCTCCCCGAATATTATGCAGACTTGTTTAGACGGTACGGGGTTTATTGTCGCAATTATGACGGAAATAAACTGTTCAAAATAGCTAGTGGTGCCAGTGATTATGATTATAACTGGACAGAAGTGCTTATGAAAAAAGCAGGAAATAAAATGAACGGATTATCACTTCACTATTATACTGTAAAAGGTTGGAATGGAAGTAAAGGCTCGGCTACCGATTTTTCGTCGGACGATTATTACTGGACAGTTGGTAAATGTCTTGAAATAGAAGAGGTAATCCAAAAGCATATGGCTATTATGGATAAGTATGACAAAGAAAAGAAAGTCGGTTTGATGGTTGACGAGTGGGGAACTTGGTGGGACGTTGAACCTGGAACTAATCCCGGATTTCTTTACCAACAAAACACATTGCGTGACGCATTCGTTGCTGCTCTATCCTTGAATGTATTTAATAAGTATGGCGACCGTATTCAGATGGCAAATATAGCTCAGATAGTGAATGTACTTCAATCTGTTATTTTGACGAAAGGCGATAAGATGGTGCTTACTCCAACGTATTATATATTCGATATGTACAAGGTACATCAGGATGCAACTTATCTTCCAATGGATATCCTGTCGGATACAAAAGAAATAAGAGGGCGTAACATTCCTTTGGTTAATGCATCAGCTTCACAGAAAAGCGGAGTAACTCATATTACTCTGGCTAATATTGATTTGGATGCAGAAAGAAATGTAAGTGTTGACTTTTCAAACCTGAATATTACCAGCGTAAGTGGTGAGATATTGACGGCAAATACAATTAATGACTATAATACATTTGAAAAGCCGAATGCCGTGAAACCTCAGCCCTTTGATGGAGCCAAGATTATAAATGGAAAGCTTAATATCAAATTGCCAGCCAAATCGATAGTCGTACTTGCGATAAAATAATCTAAGACTAAAATGAAAAGATTATCCACTTTAGTTTGCTATATCATATATGCAGCCTGTTTATGTGCCCAATTACCATCAAGAGTCCACTATTTCGATCTGAATGATGTAAGGCTTTCAGATAGTCCGTTTAAGCATGCAGAAGATCTGGATAGGCAGTACCTCATGGAATTAAATCCCGATAGGTTATTGGCTCCTTTTTTGCGTGAAGCCGGACTCGGCCCTAAAGCCAAAAGTTATACCAATTGGGAAAACACAGGTTTAGATGGGCATATAGGAGGGCATTACCTATCGGCTCTTTCGCTTATGTATGCGTCAACGGGAGATGTGCAAATAAAGCAAAGGCTTGACTATATGATAAGTGAATTGAAACGATGTCAGAATGCAAACGCAAATGGATATATCGGTGGTGTACCCGGTGGAAAAGCTATCTGGGAAGAAGTTGCTAAGGGAGATATAAGAGCCGGAAATTTTGACCTTAACGGTAAATGGGTGCCTTTGTATAATATTCATAAAACCTATGCAGGATTACGCGATGCGTATTTATATGCGGGAAATGAGGATGCCAAAGAAATGTTGGTGAAGATGACCGATTGGGCTATTCTATTGGTAGACAGTTTATCGGAAGAGCAAATTCAGGATATGCTGCGTAGCGAACATGGTGGATTGAATGAAACTTTTGCAGATGTAGCTGCCATAACGGGAAATGGAAAGTATCTGGCATTGGCACATCAGTTTTCTCATCAACAAATATTGAATCCATTGCTAAATCATGAAGATAAGTTAACGGGCATGCATGCTAATACACAAATACCCAAAGTGCTTGGCTTTAAACGGATAGCCGATCTTGAAGGGAACCAATCGTGGTCAGAAGCTTCACGTTTCTTCTGGGAGACTGTTGTTGAACAGCGTTCGGTTTCTATTGGAGGCAATAGTGCATTCGAGCATTTTCATCCGACAGACAATTTCTCGCGTATGATAAACGGAGAGCAGGGGCCCGAAACCTGTAATACGTATAATATGCTTCGGTTATCTAAAATGCTTTATGGAACATCCGCTGACGAGCGATATATTGATTACTACGAACGGGCATTATACAACCATATTCTGTCGACTCAAAATCCTCAACAAGGAGGCTTTGTATATTTCACCCAAATGCGTCCCGGACATTATCGGGTTTATTCGCAACCTCAGACAAGCTTCTGGTGTTGTGTAGGGTCGGGTCTCGAAAATCATGCAAAGTATGGAGAAATGATTTATGCTCATACCGATAACGAATTGTATGTAAATCTTTTTATTCCTTCTCATCTTAATTGGCAGGAGAAAAAGGTCGAGATTATACAGGAGAATTCTTTTCCGGATAAGGCACAAACTAAGCTCATCGTTAATCCTGAAAATTCAATTGCTTTCACCTTAAATCTGAGATATCCAGCATGGGTTACTAAAGGAGAACTAAGGGTAACTCTTAACGGTAAAGATTATCCGGTCTCTGAAAGTTCAGCAGGTTATGTGTCTATCACCAGAAAGTGGAAAAAAGGCGATACCGTAATCATGGATATGCCAATGCACATTACAGTGGAGCAATTACCCGACAGATCCAACTATTATTCAATCCTTTATGGTCCCATTGTATTGGCTGCCAAATCGGGAGACGAAGACCTGAAAGGACTGTTTGCCGATGATAGCAGGGGAGGGCATATTGCATCGGGAAGGCAAATCCCTTTGAAAGACATGCCTGTAATAGTAAGTGACCCTGACAAAATAACCTCTCTGATAAAGCCTGTATCCGGCAAGGCATTGACCTTTGAATTAACAGGATTGTATCCTGAGAAGTATAGAGACGGAATGGAGCTTATACCTTTTTTCCGCTTGCACGAATCCCGATACATCCTATATTGGGCACAGGCAACAGCCTATGAGGTAAAAGAGATCCAAAAGAGAATCGATCAGGAAGAACGCGAAAGGGTAAAACTCGATGCCATAACAATTGATAAAGTTATCTGTGGTGAACAGCAACCCGAATCGGATCATTTTATAAAGTTTGAAGACTCCAATACCGGTTTTTTCGAAGATATACATTGGCGTGACGCACGCGGATGGTTTAGTTACCAATTGAAAAATACCAATCGACAGGCTAAATACCTTTATCTGAAATATCTTGATGAATCTTCCGGTAACTTTGATATCTTAATTAACAATCAGCAGGTAGCATCAGTCACTTTAAAAGGTGACACAGGTGACAGTTTAAAGACGATTACTTATCCTATTCCTGAAAGTGAATTATCTAAAGATATACTAGTTGTAAAGCTTGTAGCACAACCGAAATCCAGAGTCTCTAAAATTGCCGAAGTGCGTATTCTGGATCAGAAATAGTTACACATGGTACACAAAAGGTTACAGATATAGAATATAAAGTGTCACTTTTGTTAAATGATTAAATGTCTGTTTATGAGTGTGTAACGTCTAAAAAGGTTACAAAAGTGACAAAAGTTACACTTGACTACTGCTTTTCTTTTATTGATACTTTTTCTTTTACTTCATAAGAGACTCTTCTCTTTTGTAATAGATAAAATATGAGGATGTTA
The DNA here is from genome assembly GCF_011299335.1 of Dysgonomonas sp. HDW5B. GTDB lineage: Bacteria > Bacteroidota > Bacteroidia > Bacteroidales > Dysgonomonadaceae > Dysgonomonas_A. The sequence goes on along the minus strand of NZ_CP049858.1, from coordinate 213,408 downwards.
AACCACATATTATGCAGGTGAACTATTGGCATCTCGATATTCCTTAGGAGACATATCGTATTGCTTTGCAAACTCGCGATAAAAGTAAGATTTGTTGGTAAACCCCGATTTAAACATAATCTCCGAGACAGTCAATCGTGTCGATTTGAGTAATTTTGAAGCATGAGTCAGGCGTATAGTCCGAACAAATTCACTCGGAGTCTTATCCGTAAGCTCTTTCAGTTTTCTGTATAGAGTTGCCTTGCTTATACCCAGAAAATCGGCTATGGCATTAGGATTGAGAGACTCATCATCCATACTGTTTTCGATAAACGAAATTATATCTTCCAGAAATTTTTCACCTTCCTGATGCATGGTTACTCCATCACGTACCACTTCGGACGACATAGTCGAATTGAAATATTCTTTTAAAGTAGCTTGTTTATTTACAAGGTTTTCGATCGTTGACAATACATGACGCGGATGAAATGGTTTGCTGATATACAAATCGGCTCCATGCTTGTAAGCATTTATATGATCTTCAATTGTATTCTTTGCCGAAATACTGATGATAGGTATATGTGCCGTTTTCGGATTCGACTTCAATCTGTCGATAAGCGCAATTCCATCCAGATTGGGCATCATAATGTCGCTGATTATGATATCTGGTCGATTAATTTCTATCTGATTTAAAGCATCTTCACCGTCTACAGCCTCTTGTGTCGTGTAATAGGGTGTAAGAATATCTTTCAGTAATTCGGTAATATTTTTCTCATCTTCCACTATAAGGATAGATACTTTTTTATTCGACTGAATATTCAGCAAATAATTGCTTTGAAGTGGGGTAGAGGCTTCTTCGTTCACTACGTTTGGAGTTTCCTTCAGTAAAGGAGGAATAGTCAACGTAAACTTTACCGATTCTCCCAATTTACTTGATACCGAGATTTTTCCTCCAAGTAATTCGGTCAGTCCTTTCGTTAGATTCAAGCCGATACCCGTACTTACTGCACTTTGTACTTTAGGAGTATCGTCAAATATCTTGTACTTATTGAATATCTCAGCCATCTGACTATCGGTAAGTCCTTTTCCCGAATTTCGGATCGTCATATTCAATACATTTTCGTGTTCTCCATCCTGCCACACATCTACATGGATATAACCATTTCGGGGCGTATATTTAAAAGCATTGGAAAACAGATTGAAAAATATCTTCTCTAATGAATCCCTATCGGTATTGATGGTTGAAGTATCCTTCACAGTCACCAGATAATCTATTTTATTTTCCTGAGCCATTTCAATATAGTTATCCGAAACGTAGTCAGTCAGTAATTTTATATCAATACTTTCAGGATGTAAAGGGGTATGTCCCGTTTTAGTCTTTCTGAACTCCATCAACTCATTGATGAGTTTTTGCATCCGTTCAGCATTGTTCTTTATAATCTGGATATATCTCTTAGTATAACTATCGAGCTTTACACTTTCTAATAAATGTTGAGCAGGGCCATAAATAAGAGTCAGCGGAGTGAAAAACTCATGAGCCACATTTGTAAACAAATTTAGCTTCGACTCGTACACCTTTTGTTGGTGTTCCTTCTCTATTTTTTTCAGGAACAGCTCACGGTTGAGTCTGATACGGTTCTTAATAACCGATTGAACGATATAAAGAATAACTACCGCCAATAGAATATAAAATAAAATAGCGGGAGTACTCAACCACCAAGGATGAGATACATTAATTTCCAACTCATACGTATTATTACTCCATACCTTATCTCCATTAGTCGCTCTAACTTCGAGTTTATACTTTCCGGGAGGAAGTTTGGCAAATACAATGTTCGGGTTGTTACCGTTATTAATCCATCCCTCGGTGTAATTCGAGAGACGGTAAGCATATTCGCAATTTTCGTTATTTATAAAATCACTGGCTATAAAAGAAAATGTGGTATAACGTTCATCATAAGATAAGTGTAAAACACCATCCTGTATTCTTTCATTGATATTTTGTGCTGTGTTATAAATTTTCAGGCTACTCAGGCTGAGAATAGGGTCGAAGTTACGAAGTTGAATATTTTCGGGATTGAAATAACTAAAACCGCTTACACCTCCAAAATAAAGGTTGTTGTCGTTGTCCTTAAAATAAGCCCCATCCGAAAACTCGTCATTCTGCAATCCATCAATAAGCTTATAATTATCAATTTTTCCGGAAGAAGAATATATTCTGGAAATTCCCAGATTGGTACTTACCCATATATCTTTCGCTTTATCTTCGAGTATACCATGGATCGTATTGTTATTTAAACCTTCATTTTCGGTATATTGAAATATATTTTTCGGAATACGTTCTGTTTCTACCCTGTTCAATCCGTAGCTGGTACCTATCCATAAATTATTGTCACTACTGTTCAGTAAGCACAATATATCATTGTTGGTGAGTGAAATATCACTGTTTATGTCTTCGAAGTTCTCAAAAGTACCGCTTTTAGTATTTACCTTGTTAAGACCGGCTCCTCTTGTTCCGAACCATAGCTCATTTTTATTGCTCGAAGGAATAATAGTGTAAATTACATCGTTATTCAGCGATTTCCGTTGATCCGAAGAAATGTACTGCTCTACATCTTCCACAACATATTCGTCATTTACTTTGTTAAGTTTGATTCTGATCAAACCATAACCCGAAGTCCCAAGCCAAAGCAGCGAATCGTTATTCGAAAAGTAGATACTGTAAACAGCCTTAAAAACAGGAAATTTAGAAGGAATGTTCAATTTTTGCAAACGGTTGCTTTTGGTATGGAGAATGTTAATACCTTCGCCTTCTGTCCCGATAAATATATCGTTTGCCTTATTTTTTTTAATAGCATATACCGAATTGGAAATTAAACCATTGGCAATATTTTTATAATCAGATATCTTACCTGTTTGTCTGTTCAACAGCTTTATGCCATCCCCTTTAGTTCCGATCAATATATCCCCATCCGGATTTTGGCAAAAGCTTCTCACCGGGTGATTCGTTTTTATCGTTTTAAAAGGAGAAGCATATTCGTATACCTGCAATACCCCTTGCCCGTCGCTGCCTATCCATAAAATATCCTGATTGCCGAAATACATGGTAAATATCGGCACACGATCCGAAACCCCTTCTACTTCGGATAGCTTGTCTTCTTTCGGATCATATTTTAAACATCCGCCTTCATAAAAACTAATGTACAATATATTCTTATGATATATGGCTTGTGAAATAGCTTTCGAGAGATTAAAATCAAGGTGTTTTATTGTTGATAACGATTCATCCAATATCGATAATCCATTGGAGGAGGTCAAAATCAGCTTATTTTCCGAAAAAAAGATCCTGTCAACAAACACATCATTTTTTATCTCTTTACGATTGGTAAACGAAATACTATTATTACTCTTTTGCTCTATTTTATATTGTTTGATCTTACCATTATTAAGCAGGAAATAGCCGTTATCGTTATTGTCAACCAGAAAATCTTTTATTTCACCATTTACATGAATATCTATTAGCTTGAATAATTGAGCTTCATCATCAAAATAAAATAAACCTTGCTCCTTTACAAAACAGATTATCTTTTTGGATGAAGTTAATCCCAGCATAAACGATTTTTCCTGTTTCGGAACTTTATATTCGGGTCCCGAAAAGTAATTGGTGAAAGTTTGTGTCTTTCTATCCCATCTGTTGACCCCATAATCGGTTGATATCCATAAGTAATCAGTATTTTGTTCTGCAATTTGCCTGATAATATTATTACTTATCGAATACTTATTGTTTTTATTATATCTGAACGTTTTAATATCGCGTCCGTTATAAGCATTCAATCCATCCCATGTACCAATCCATACAATGTGCTCCGAATCTTCGAAGATACAGTTTACCGAATTGTTGGATAGTCCGTTGATATTCGAAAGGTATTTCACAACATTCGCTGCATATGTATTCAGTGAGAGTGTTACCAATAACACTCCGAGGATATATTTTAAGGGAAATATTTTAGATAAACTTTCCATAGGTACGATTCTGATAATTTGCTCAAAAGTAGTCTATGCAAAACTACTAAAAATAACTGAAAACATGTTGTATAGCACCTGTATACTCTTTTGATAATATAGTATACCCTGCTCGCAGGTGTTAGCTATAGTTTTGCCCAAAACAAATTTTATTTATGAAATCGATCTTATTGAATTGTACAATCCTGTTTCTATTGATGATAAACGTCAATACAGGTATTGCCCAAGAAACAACAGCTGACGAAAAATGGTGGAAAGAATCTGTTTTTTATCAAATATATATGCCCAGCTATGCCGATAGTAATGGCGATGGCTATGGAGATTTTAAAGGAATGACTCAAAAGTTAGATTATCTACAACCGTTAGGCATAAAAGGCATCTGGCTTACCCCTTTTCTAACTTCGCCCAAAGTAGATAACGGCTATGATATTGCCGATTATTACGAAATAGACCTTACATATGGTACAAAAGCCGATTTTGATCTCTTTCTGAAAGAAGCACATCAAAGAGGTATTAAAGTAATTATGGATATGGTTCTCAATCATACTTCTACCGATTGCAAATGGTTTCAAGAGTCCAGAAAATCGAAAGATAATCCCTATCGAGATTATTATATATGGAAAGACGAACCCAACAATTGGGAATCATTTTTCGGAGGAACGGCATGGCAGAAAGACAGCCTGACCGATCAATATTATTATCACAAGTTCGATGTACGAATGGCAGACCTCAATTGGGCAAACCCCAAAGTGGTAGCTGAGGTTCAGAATATACTTCGCTTTTGGCTCGATGCAGGAGTAGACGGATTCCGCCTAGATGTAATCAATTTTCTGAATACCGATGGCATAACAGCCGATAATCCCACAAAAGACGGAGAACAGGATCACATAAACGATATTAATCAGGAAGGTGTAAAAAATGCCATGCGTATTATTAAATCTACGGTAAGCGAATACGATGATCGATTCATAGTCGGTGAAATAGGAAGCGATAAAATTGAAGTTTTGAAACAATACCAGTCTCAGGATTTATTGGATGTGGTTTTCAATTTCAATTTTGGAAGCATCGCAGAATTTTCTGCTCAACGAATCTTTGATGAACTGCAAAGCATGGAAAAGAACATGAGTAATTATCCGACTCTGTTTTTCGGCAGTCACGATATGCCCCGAATGATAGATCGGCTGGCAGATGGTGATCCGGATCGTGCTACCGCACTGGCTGCTTTGATGCTTACCGCAAAAGGAGTACCCTTTATTTATTATGGCGAAGAAATCGGGATGCACAATATTATAGCCCAAAGCTTAGACGAAATGGTCGATATACAAGGCAGAACTCAATACCAATTGGCATTGAACGAAGGTAAAAGTCCCGAAGATGCACTTATCTTCGGAAATAAGCATAATCGAGATAAATCACGCAGCCCCATGCAATGGAGTGGAGATGCTTTTGCGGGATTTTCTGCTGAAAAAGCATGGATTAAAATTAATCCGGATTATAAAACGGTCAATGTTGCCGCACTTACTCCGCAAAAGAATTCGATTCTCAATACTTATAAAAAGTTGATAGCACTTCGAAACAGCGAAAGGGCACTTCAATATGGAACGTACGATAATCTGGAATACGAAGAAGACCAAATTTCATTTACCAGATCTTTCGAAGGTGATAAAATTACGGTAATAATCAACTTCGGCTTGCCAAAAGAAATAGAGTTACCGGCAGATGCTATTATCCTAATGGGAAGTAAAGAACTCAAATCAAACAGCTTTATTATTTATAAGAACTAAAACTCAAAAAACTCGGGAAAACATGTTGTAAAGCACGTGTATACCCTTTTGAGAATATAGTACACCTTATGAAATAGCGTTCACGATAGCTTTGTTTCAAGAATAACAAAATAAACTAACCACATAAAGAATAAAAGAAATGGATATTGCAAAAAGATTTACTCAGAACCCATTGTTAAGACCAGCAGATCTGAAAGCCGGAATTAATGGAATGGAGATAACCTGTCTACTAAATCCCGGAGTTTTTAAATTTAACGGTAAAACATGGTTGTTGCTTCGTGTAGCAGAACGTCCTACACAGAAAGACGATGTTATCAGTTTTCCTGTATATAATAAAGAAGGTAAAATAGAAGTTGTATCATTCGGAAAAGACGATCCTAAATTGGATGCATCCGATCCTCGTGTCATTAAATACGATGGCAAGAATTATTTGACAACTATGTCTTATCTGCGTTTAGTATCAAGCGAAGACGGTATTAACTTTAAGGAAGAAGCAGAATATCCTCCTATTTTCGGAGAAGGAGACCTTGAAGCTTTCGGAATCGAAGATTGCCGTGTAGCAACTACCGAAGACGGATTCTTCCTGACATTCACTGAAGTATCTTCTGTTGCCGTAGGTGTAGGACTTATCCATACTAAAGACTGGAAAAACTATACCCGTCATGGAATGATTTTCCCTCCACATAACAAAGACTGTGCATTATTTGAAGAAAAAATAGGTGATAAATATTACACCTTACACCGTCCAAGTAGCCCCGAATTAGGAGGTAATTATATCTGGATATCCTCATCGCCCGACCGTTTACATTGGGGAGGTCACAAATGTATTGCAACCACCCGCGAAGGTATGTGGGATTGTGCCCGTGTAGGAGCAGGAGCTGCTCCGATCAGAACATCAGAAGGCTGGTTGGAAATTTATCACGGAGCTGATTACAATCATCGTTATTGCTTAGGTGCATTACTATTAGACCTGAACGATCCATCAAAAGTACTTGCCCGTAGCAAAGAACCTATTATGGAACCTATTGCAGAGTATGAGCAAACAGGATTCTTTGGTAATGTAGTATTCACAAACGGTCACGTAGTAGAAGGTGATACAATCAAAATGTATTACGGAGCTAGTGATGAGGTAATATGTGGTGCTGAATTTTCGATTTCTGAGATCTTAAAATCACTTAAACAAGCATAATGAATAAATTAAAATCAGAATATTTGTTTTTCAAGCAGCAGGAACCTAATATGCGTACCCTGCTGATGACAAACATGCTCTATGCCCTCGTGCTGCCTGTGGTAGAAATATTTATAGGTGCTTATATTATGCGTAATACAAGCGACCCTATATCGGTAGCTTTCTATCAATTGTTTATGTATGTGGGTATTGTGTTTACCTCTTGCCTTAATGGATATTTGTTACGTATTGTTAATGTCAAGGTATTATATGCAGCAGGTATATTGGTAAGTGGTCTATCTATGTATGCAATGATGACAATCAAGTCCTTAGGATTTATGGAATTGGGTGTTGCAGGCTTTTCGATGGGTGCGGCTGCCGGTTTCTTCTGGACAAACAGGTATTTATTGACATTGAATAATACGACTGACGAAAACCGAAATTATTTCTTCGGCTTAGAGTCTTTCTTCTTTTCAATAGCCTCTATATCAGTGCCGCTTGTTATCGGAGCATTCCTTAGTCAGATAGACGGGGTAAATGTTTTAGGCATAACTTTTGATGTTAATTTGGCGTATCAGGTAGTAACAATCGGTGTAATTGCACTTACCATCTTGGCAACAATCGTGTTGTGGAGAGGTAAATTTGTAAATCCCATCGAACGAGATTTCATCTATTTCCGTTTTAATGTTCTATGGAGAAAGATGTTAGTGTTATCATCTCTAAAAGGAATGGTACAGGGTTTCTTGGTTACGGCTCCGGCTATCCTAATAATGAAACTGGTTGGTGATGAAGGTTCACTCGGACTTATACAGGGTTTGAGCGGTGCTTTAACAGCAGTTCTGGTATATATACTGGGACGAATTGCTAAACCCGAGGATCGAATTAAAATTTTCGTAGGAGGACTGGTTATATTTTTCGCCGGTACACTCTTTAACGGAGTATTATTTTCGGCAGTAGGAGTAATTGTTTTTGTGCTATGTAAGGTAATCTTCCAACCGTTGTTCGATTTGGCATATTTCCCTATTATGATGAAAACAATTGATACCGTATCTAAAATAGAAGGCAGAAACAAATATGCCTATATCCTTAGCCACGAGTTTGGGTTGTTTTTGGGAAGAGCATCAGGTTTAATATTATTTATTTTTCTCGCATACGGCGTATCGCAAGATTTTGCCCTCAAATATGCACTTATAATAGTAGCCGCATTACAGCTTATCTCTTATCCTTTAGCAAAGAATATTATTAAGCAAACTAATATGATTGATGAAAATGAAAAAAACTAAGTATCTATTAGGTTTATTTGTTTTGGCCGCGTTTGTATCGTGTTCAAGTACCAAGAACGAATCGTTTGGCGAGAAAGTCGCACAGGTATCTATTGCACGTGTCGATTCTATGCCCAATATGCCTAGTCCATACAAGATTCTTGATTGGGAAACAAAATCGAAGTCTTTCGATAGTTTTGTTTTCGATTGGAATAACAAAAGCGATGTAGGTAACCTTATCTGGTTAGACGACAGCAGACGCAATGTAGATCAAACTACCTTCGGATTATATACTGCCGTAAAAGATGTACGTCAGGGCAAAGATGTCAACAACGGAGAATTTCACGAGAGTTTAAACTCTTTGGCTGCACTTCTTGGAGCAGGACTTGTCGGAATTGACAAAACAAATCAAGATGGCTATAACTATGTGAAAATGATTCAGAACTATTTCAATACCGATAACGGATGGAATATTGTGATGAACAACACAACACCAAGTGTAGGTATGCTGGGTGGCGGATATGGCAGAGACTGGTGGTACGACGTGTTTCCTAATGCATTGTTTTATGCCGTTTCGGATGTATTCCCCAATGTAGAAGGTGCAGAAAAAATTCAACGTACAGTTGCCGAGCAGTTTGTAAAAGCCGACTCTATCTTGAATGGTAATTACGACTATTCGTACTTCGACTATGCACAAATGAAAGGTATGGTAAACCACATTCCATTGCAACAAGATGCAGCGGGAGGTCATGCCTATGTATTGCTTTGTGCTTATCTGAAATTTGGCGATCCACGTTATTTGAAACATGCTAAAAGTGCAGTTGAAGCATTATTGGCACAAAAAGAAAGCCGTTTTTACGAAATACTATTACCACTTGGAGCCTATACGGCAGCTTATCTGAATGCAACAGAAGGAACTAACTACGATGTTCAAAAGTTACTTAACTGGACTTTTGACGGTTGTACAAATCCTGACGGACGCTATGGCTGGGGAATTATCGTAGGTAAATGGGGTGATTATGAAGTAAACGGTCTTCAAGGAAGTATTACCGATGGTGGAGGCTATGCTTTCGGCATGAACAGCATTAAACCCGCTTGGCCTTTTGTTCCAATGGTAAAATACCAACCTCAATATGCAAAAGCAATCGGTAAATGGATGCTCAACAATGTAAATGCCTGTCGTCTGTTTTTTCCTCAGGATATTGATGATAAACACCAATGGGCTCCTGAGTTGAAAAACTTGACAGATAATAATATTTCGTACGAAGGATTACGTAAGGCAGATGATTACGGTAAACCCGAACTCAAAGGGGTATCGCCTGTAGCGATTGGCGACGGTCCAAAATGGGCGAAAGGCAATCCAACCGAAAGTATGTTCAGCGTTTACAGTTCATCTCCTATGGGTATTTTCGGAGCCATGGTGAGAGAAACCAATGTAGAAGGAATTTTACAATTGAACTGTAATGTAACCGATTTTTATGCAGAACGTCAATTCCCTACTTATCTGTATTATAATCCTCATAACGAAGAAAAAGCGGTACGTTTCGAGACAAAGCAACCTGTTGACCTGTTTGATATTGTTGCAAAAGAATATGTCTCTAAAAATATCTCATCGGCATCCGATTTCAAAATTGGAGCAAATGATGCACGTGTTTTAGTTATTCTTCCTGCCGGAACAAAATTGGCAGTAGAGAACGGTAAAATAATAGCAGATGGAAAATATACAATTTCATACCAATAATCTAAATTAAACAAACCATGTTAAAAAAAGCATTATTCATAATGTTTCTATCGCTCACCAGTATTACCTTATTGGCACAGCAGATAAAAACAATATCCGGAGTTGTAACAGATGCAGCTACCGGAGAAGCCCTCATTGGGGTTGCAATTATGGAGCCGGGAACATCCAATGGTACAGCAACCGATTTGGATGGACACTATACTCTGGATGTAAAAGGAGACCGTTTGTCTTTCTCTTATGTAGGCTATAAATCGCAAGTAATTACCGTTCAGAATGCAGGCACAGTTAATGTAAAGCTGGCTTCGAATTCGGAATTGGACGAAGTGATTGTAGTTGGATATACAGCACAAAAGAAACGTGAAGTTTTGGGTGCCCTAACAAATGTGAAATCAGAAGAACTGGTTCAATTACCGGTTTCAAATACAGCAGAAGCTCTGCAAGGTCGTGTAGCAGGTGTTCAGGTAACTACTGCCAGTGGTGCTCCGGGTGCAGGTGCATCAGTACGGGTCAGAGGAGCTGGTTCTATTAACTCATCAAATGATCCGTTGTATATTATTGACGGTATTCCGGCAACCAATGGCTTGAACTCAGTAATACCTACAGATATTGAAAATATATCGGTTCTTAAAGATGCTTCAGCAGCAGCTATTTATGGTTCTCGTGCAAATAACGGAGTTGTGTTGATCACGACAAAAAAAGGTAAAAAAGGTAAAGCAAAAGTATCATACAATGGACAATTTGGAGCTCAGGTACATGGTCACTTAACTCCAATGGCAAATACTGGCGAGTATATCAATATATACAATGCAGCCGCTAAAAATGATGGAAGAGAGCTTCTTGAAGGAAGTTGGCTTAGAGATGATTTTGCAGATGTAAATCACTTGAAAGAAATCTTCCAAACAGCTCTGATGACTATACATGATGTATCGGTAAGCGGTGCAAATGATAAATTCAATTATCTGGCATCAGGTAGTTATTACAATCAGGAAGGTATTATTAAAAACAGTAAGTTCGAGAAATTTACAGGAAGTACTAATCTGAGTTATCAGGCTACCAAATGGTTGAAAATCGGATTATCGGCAAATGCAGGAAAATCCACAACCGACCTGGTTCCAAGTTCGGGCGACGGATACGGTAATAGCGATGGCGGAAGTGTTGTAAGATACGCATTCATGCGTAACCCGGCCATACCTACCTACGATCAGAACGGTAAACTGGTAGATAAACCAAGCGAATATTTTGGTAATGCTATTTATGACAGTTTCTTTGGTGATGGATATAATCCTATAGGAGTAGCGAAGATGGCAGACCGTAAACGAGACGAAACAACATTACTCAGCAAGGTGAATGTCGAAGTACAATTACCTTATAATACGGTTTGGAATACAAACTTTGGTATCGATTACTCGAAAAGTGAAGTTAAAGCCTACAATCATACATGGGGTACAAACGATCGTATCAATAACCCAAGTAGCCAAAGCCGTGATAATAGCGAAAATTTAGGATGGACTCTTAATTCGGTATTCAGTAACAGCCATACTTTTAACGAATCGCATCGTTTGACCACCATGGTAGGTACCGAAGCAATCCGCTATAACGGAACAAATAAGAACTTCGGATCTTCAATTAATGGAGATACACGATATAGTGCCGATTGGGCATCTTCTTTATTATCGTTTTTTGGTAAAGTAGATTATAACTACAATTATAAATACTATTTATCGGCATTGATACGTGAAGACGGATCTTCTCGTTTTGCTAAAGGAAACCGTTGGGGTACATTCTATGCTATATCGGCAGGATGGGATGTAAATGAAGAAGAATTTTTCAAACCGCTTACTCCCGTTGTAAATCTATTGAAACTTAGAGCAGGATGGGGAGCAGTCGGAAATCAAGATGTAAGCCTGTATGCTTACTCAGATAAATACATGCCCTATTATAACTATCCGTTCGGTGGAGGTGATCCATCAACAGGTTATGCTCAAACACAGTTAGGCAATACCGATCTGAAATGGGAAACCAGTAACCAATTGAACTTAGGTTTGGATATGGCATTTTTGAAAGGCGAGTATGGTTTTAGTGTAGATTATTATCATAAAGTGACTAAAGATATGCTTATAAAAGCACCGCTTCCTCCATCTATAGGAAATGCTGCACCTTATTGGGTTAATAGCGGTAAAGTACTAAATGAAGGAGTTGATGTCGAACTATATATCAGAAAGCAATATAAAAATGCAGGGTTTTCTGCATCCTTAAACTGGGGATATTTGAAGAACGAAGTATTGAAACTTGATGCACCTATTCAAGCAGGACGTGTGGATAACGGTATCTATGCAAAACTTATCGAAGAAGGTCATTCTTTAGGTTCTTACTATCTGTATGAAATGGATGGAATATTCCAAAACGAAGCCGAGATTGTAAAATCAGCTTATCAAGGATCAAACGTTCAACCCGGTGATGTTAAATACAAAGATTTGAACGGAGATGGTGTGATTGACGAAAAAGACAGAAAACATATGGGTACTTCTATTCCGAAACAAACATTGGGTCTGAATCTGCAAGGTAATCTGAATAATTGGGATCTTTCGGTTTTCTTCCAAGGTGCATTCGGACATGATGTATATAATCAGATAAGTCACGAAACAGAAGGTTTCTATAGAGGTTTTAATGTCTCTAAAGACTATTATGATAATTACTGGAGAGGTGAGGGTACATCAAATACACATCCGAGAGCTTCGTGGAGTGCTAAGTCTAATAACGTAATGGTTTCGTCACGTTTCTTGGAAGATGCATCGTATTTAAGGCTTAAGAACGTACAATTAGGATATACTTTTGCTCTGAAATCAAAATTGATCAGCAATCTTAGAGTATACGGAAGTGCAACCAACTTATTGACATTTACTAAATATAGCGGACTTGATCCCGAAATGACTGTAAGTGCCAACTCGGCAAGTGAAGGTGATAAAGCAAATGGTATCGACTGGGGTACTTATCCTGTAGCTAAGACCTTTACATTAGGTGTTAATCTAACTTTTTAAAAGAAGAGACATGAAAAAAACGATATTACTATTAGCATTAGCAGGGAGCTTCTTTTTCACATCATGTGAAAGCTTTCTCGACGAGCCATTGAAAGGTGAGCAGTCATCCGAAACTATTTTCAATAATGTTGACGACGCTAATTTAGCCTTGACAGCTGTTTATAATAACTTAAGTTTTACCACTTCCTCAAATATGATTTGGGTATTTGGCGACGTTGCATCCGATGATGCTGTAAAAGGAGGTAATCCCGGCGATCAGGCAGATATTGGCTCTATTGATAACTTCGAAGTAAAATCGACTAACGGTATCTTACTTACCTATTGGCAATTTACCTACGAAGGAATAAGCCGTGCCAACAATGTTATCAACGGTGTTTATAATTCGGGAATAGACGATGCTACAAAGCAACAGATGGTTGCACAGGCAAAATTTATCAGAGCATACCATTACTTTAATCTGGTAAACATCTGGGGGAAAGTGCCGTTGCGATTAGAGCCGACTTCTACATCAAACGTAAATCTGGGATTGAGTGAAGTGGCAGATATATATGCTCAAATCGAAAAAGACCTGAAAGAGTCGGCAGCAGTATTACCTGCCACTTACGATTCGGCTGATAAAGGGAAGATAACTAAAGGAGCAGCATTTGGTCTGTTGGCTAAAGCTCAGCTATACCAAAAAAAATGGGATGAGTGTATTCAGACAATCACAAATAATGTTGAACCTTTAGGATATACTTTGGAATCGAATTATGCCAACCTGTTTAAATTGGGAGCAGAAAATAGCAAAGAAGTTTTATTTGCCGTACGTCATATGAGTAACAAAAATCCGGGAGTAGGTAATTCGTTAAATCAATGGTTTGCCCCTCTGGTGGAAAATGGGTACTATTTCAATGCCCCTACTGCCAGCTACGTTGCATCTTTTGACGAAACTACTGTGGATGGTAAAACTGATCCTCGCCTTGATATTTCGATAGGTCGTGACGGTCACGACTGGGTCAACGGAGTGCCTTTCGATCCTACCTGGAGTGTAACCGGTTATTTAGTAAAAAAGCATAATCAACCATTAACAGAGGTACCAACAGGAACTAAAGGTGATGGCGGACTTCCATATATTTATATGCGTTATGCAGATATACTTCTGATGAAAGCCGAAGCCTATACCGAAAAAGGTAATCTTTCGGATGCTGTTGCCACATTGGATAAAGTAAGAGCCAGAGCAGGTCTTGATAAAGTAAAAGCTGTAAGCCAATCGCAAATGAGATCGGCAGTTTATACAGAACGCCGCAGAGAGTTTGGCTTTGAATTTCATCGATTCTTTGACTTAATGAGATGGGGGCAAGAAGTAGCAACGGCAGCTCTCGGACCTAACTTCAAATGGGAATCGCCCCGCTATTATTTCCCTCTACCTCAAACAGAAGTAGATTCTAATCATGGTATCAAATAAGAAAGAAACAGATTATGAAACAGAATAAATTAACTAAAATAGGTGTATTGGCAATTTCATTATTGCTTACACTACCTCTATGGGTTGGATGTAGCAGCGATGACAACGAAGTCTTCGAACCCGGAGACCCCACTGCTCTTAAAGTAGAACTGGCAGACTCTTATCTTCTTTTAAATTCGGCTACTACGGTTGATTATGAGGAAGTAAGCATCGACGAATTCAAAAAAATATTGGACGTTATTCAAAATGTAGTAGATAATGACATCGTTTCGAGTCAAGAAGTCAAAAATCTGACTATACACCTGAATGAAGCTAAGAGTAAATTTACACGTTCGAAACTTATCGGCATTCCGGTCGAAGCCCTTATTGCAGGCTGGAGTTTTGATGAGGGAGAAGGAGTCTCTCTGGTAAGCGATGGAATGAAAAAACTGACAGCTAATCTTACAAGCGGTCCGTCTGAAATATTTTCGACAACAGGATTACCTCAGTTTGTGGATGGAGTAAAAGGGAAAGCTATTTATTTCAAAAATGGTTCGCATCTTGAAATTCCTAATTACGCCCCAGCTGATTTCTTGGGACAACAATTAAGTATTGCCGTTTGGTTAAAACCCGATGTAACAAAAGGTGGAAATTATGTTGCTTCATTAAACTATTGGAACAATTGGAAATTCCAGATACAAGAACAAGGAAAGGCGTTCTTTACGATTCAAACAACTCAAGGATTTACAGATGCCGACAATGAGTACGATCAATCTGTAGCGCCTGGCAAATGGACGCATGTAATAGTTGTTTTAGATCTTAGCACCCAAAAGTTATCGTTCTATGTAAACGGACGCTTGACTAAGGAGTGGACTACGACCAATAAACCTAATTTGGCAGGAGGACAAATGGCTCCTTATGCTTCGCCATTGAATAAACAACTACCGTTGATGATTGGTGCAGCAACTACCTATGAGGAAGCTTTGGCGGCATGGAATTGGTCAGGGTGGAATACGCCAACCTCTTGGGATCATTTCCAAGGAGCGATGGACGAGATCAAATTCTATAATATAGCTTTGGTTGAAGGACAAGTAAAAGCTCTTTATAATGAAGAGTTAACTCAGGTTCAATAAAAGAACCCGCATATAATTTATAAACGAAGGTTGGAACTTAAAGCTTCAACCTTCGTTTTTTTTATTAAAGAAAGATCCTTCGAAGATCTTGATCCATGTAAAAAATGGAAAAAAGAATGTATTTTCATACATACGACCTAAATGTCTACCATTAAAGCCGAATATTAGACCTCTATTCTGCGTAAAATCCCCTTTTTTTGTACTTGTAAACTTAAGCTATCTTAAAAAACTATGAAAATAACGATTAATACCTTACTTATTGGTATTCTATTTATCGGAAGTAATGTATTTGCTTCGACAAAATCTGTACTGTCAATAAATGACAACAAAAAAGGTAATTTTAAGGAATGGGCTCTCACTCCTCCTATGGGATGGAATAGTTGGGACTGTTATGGGCCAACAGTAGAAGAACATGAAGTAAAAGCCAATGCCGATTACATGGCGAAAAATCTGAAAAAATACGGCTGGGAATATATCGTAGTCGATATTCGTTGGTTTGTAGAAAATGATAAGGCAGGAGGCTATAACCAGACAGACCCGATCTATGTATTGGACGAATACGGACGTTATCAGCCTGCCGTTAATCGATTTCCATCTGCTGCCAATGGAGAGGGATTTAAAAAACTGGCGGATTATATTCATTCGCAAGGATTAAAATTCGGTATACATATTATGCGTGGTATTCCTAAAGAAGCGGTAGAACGAAAACTACCCATAAAAGGAACGAACGGCATTACCGCAGATCAGATATACTCTACCGACCTGCAATGCGAATGGCTGCGTGACAATTATACCATTTCAGCCCATAAGCCCGGAGCACAGGAGTATTACAATTCTATCATGGATCTGTATGCATCTTGGGGAGTTGACTTTATCAAAATTGATGATCTTTCACGACCATATCACCAAGAAGAAATAGAATTGATACGCAAAGCAATAGACCAGACAGGTCGTCCTATTGTATTAAGTACTTCTCCGGGCGAAACACCAATAAATAAAGGATACCATGTAAAAGAAAATGCCAATATGTGGCGTATGGTCGATGATGTATGGGATACATGGGGGCATTTAACCCATTTGATGCAAGTCGCTCAGGGATGGTATTCCTATACATCACCCGGAACTTGGGCTGATTGCGATATGATTCCATTAGGTAGAATATCGGTACGTGGCGAGAGAGGCGAAGATCGTATGACACGATTGACTAAAGATGAGCAGTACTCATTGATGACATTTTTTACCATTCTTCGCTCTCCCTTGATGTTTGGAGGCGATATGCCAAGTAATGACGCTTTTACCCTGTCTCTATTGACAAATGAGGAAGTCCTGAAAATGCATCGCGAAAGTACAGATGTGCGTCAGGTATATCAGAGAGATGGGAAACTGGCTATAACATCACGAAATCCTAACACAGGTGAGATTTATCTGGCATTATTTAATATACAGGACGATAAATCGGATGATGTAGGAGTATCATTTGCTGATATAGGAATAAATAATGTATCTTCAATCGAAGATATGTGGCACGGTGAAAAATTAGGTGTATTTACAAATTCATTTTCACGTAAGTTAGCCCCCCATGCCTGTGGATTATACAAAATATCGAAGAAATAAAAAGGTCAGAAGCCTTAAGGTTAACCAATATTTATAAGAGACATGAAAAATGTATATAAGATTTTAAGCATTGTAGTTTTACTGAGTTTTTCACAATTCGGATATTCACAAAAACAGATATACGAATTTTCTTTAGATACAAAGAAAATAGGTGCACCGA
The DNA here is from genome assembly GCF_011299335.1 of Dysgonomonas sp. HDW5B. Taxonomy (GTDB): domain Bacteria; phylum Bacteroidota; class Bacteroidia; order Bacteroidales; family Dysgonomonadaceae; genus Dysgonomonas_A. Next base: position 196,083 of record NZ_CP049858.1, on the reverse strand, counting down.
TTCAGCCCACGATGTATGGTTTGTTTTTCGAAGACATCAATTTTGCGGCAGACGGCGGGCTATATGCTGAATTAGTGAAAAATCGTTCTTTCGACTTCCCTCAGAATCTCATGGGGTGGAATACTTTCGGAAAAGTGGAAGTAAGGAAAGATAATCCATTATTCGATCAGAATCCAACATACGTAGTACTGTCCGATGCAGGTCATCCCCATAAACGTACCGGAATAGAGAATGAAGGATTTAGAGGAATGGGTTTCAAACAAAATGAGGAATACCGGTTTTCGGTATGGGCAAAGACTATAAATACCAATGATCCACAGAAAATACGCATAGACTTGATTGATTCGAAAAATGATATTCTTATTACTCAACAACTAACTATAAATTCGGCTGAGTGGAAAAAATACGAGGTTATTTTAACGCCTAAATCCACAGAGGCAAAAGGCCGTTTACGGATATTCTTAGATTCAAAAGGTGAGGTTGCTTTGGAACATGTTTCGCTTTTCCCTGTAAATACATGGAAAGGTCGTGAGAACGGATTGAGAACGGATTTAGCTCAAGCATTAGCCGATATCAAACCGGGAGTATTTCGTTTTCCGGGTGGATGTATTGTCGAAGGTACTGATCTGGATACCCGTTACGACTGGAAAAAAACAATCGGTGCAGTCGAAAACAGACCTGTAAATGAAAACAGATGGCATTATACATTTGCACATCGTTTCTTTCCTGATTATTATCAAAGCTATGGACTTGGGTTTTATGAATATTTTCTGCTATCGGAAGATATGGGAGCCGAGCCATTACCTGTATTAAGTTGCGGACTAGCGTGTCAGTATCAGAATGAAAAAGAAGAATGCCATGTTCCTGTAAAAGATTTAGGATCGTATATTCAAGATGCTTTAGACCTGATTGAATTTGCGAATGGATCGCCTACTTCTACATGGGGAAAAGTACGTGCCGATATGGGGCATCCCGAACCATTTAATCTTAAATATATAGGTATTGGTAACGAACAATGGGGCGATGAGTATGTAGTGCGTCTCGAACCATTTGTAAAAGCAATCAGAGCCAAATATCCCGATATAAAGATTATAGGAAGCTCGGGACCATCTGCAGACGGAGATAAATTTGATTATTTGTGGCCTGAGATGAAAAGATTGAAAGTTGATTTAGTTGACGAGCATTATTATAAAGATCCTCAATGGTTTCTAAACAGTGCAAAACGATATGATAATTACGACCGTAAAGGTCCTGCGGTATTTGCCGGAGAATATGCTTGCCATGTACCCAATCGTGATAATAATTTTGAGTCGGCACTCTACGAAGCAGCTTTTATGACAGGCTTGGAGCGTAATGCCGATATTGTACATATGTGTACCTATGCTCCTTTGCTTGCCCATGTAGATGCATGGCAATGGAAACCCGATATGATTTGGTTTGATAATCTATCTTCCGTAAAAACTCCTAATTATTATGTACAACAACTTTATGCACAGAATAAAGGAACAAATGTAATGCCTTTGACACGTAATAATGCTTCTGTTGCGGGTGAAGACAACCTATATGCATCGGCAGTATATGACAAAGATCAGAACTGTTATGTCGTAAAAGTGATTAATACAGCAAAAGAGTCAAAAGATATAAGAATAACTTTGTTGGGATTGAAAAAGAATAGTCATTTGTCACTTGGTGAGTGTATGGAATTAAAGTCTGATAACCTGAGCCAGGTTAATTCATTGGAGTCGCCCTTGAATATAGTTCCAAAGAAAACGACTGCCCGACTTGACGATAATACATTGATAATTTCAGCTAATCCCCAATCTTTTGGTTTATATAAAATTCAGTTGTAAACTATATTGGGTTTATAATAAAAAAGCTTCTCATTATGAGAAGCTTTTTTATTATAATATTTGTTCTTGAGTATAAATTGCAGCCCAAATTCCTAATTATGAAAATATAAATGCATTTAAGAATTTATCGTCTTCACATTCGTCCTTAAATCTGATTGTAATACCAAATTTCTCGATCAGATTCTTTAAATCATTCGCTAACGTGTCCATATATAATAGACTAATTTTTTTACTTCTCAGCAAAGTGAAAAAATAAGACTGTTCTTTATTTTCTATTTTAACTTTCTCGTAACCGACAACTTTATTCTCCTCTAATTTAAATATGTTTAAGTCGGCGTCTTCTTGAATACCGTTACTTAAAAGCCCTTTCTTAGTCAAAATTGCTATAATCTTATTCATAATCTCATATTTTATTTAAGGGTGTGTGAGTTCTAATATATTTAATTCGTATCTCTCGTCGGACAATCCCTGACCGATAATTTTATTATTACCATCTTTGGCAATCCTATCAGAATTAAACTTACATAATATAGAGTATATCTATATATACGCTTTATAAGTCGAAATGTTTTATCGGTAATCACCATATTAAATATATTAATGTTGTTTTAACGAAATTTCGATATCTCCTTCTATAATTAATGACGAATGAAACGGGCAAATATTTTAAAGAAATACGACTGGATGGTCAAAATGTTGTAAAATAATTGTCAGAGCCTCTATACTCCCCGGAATAGCCTTCCGGATAAGAAAATAGCACAATTATGTCAAAGGATAGCACATACTATTCAGAATACACTTGACAGTATCTTTTAGTTTATTTTTTTAATATGTTTGATTCACCAAAGAAATCGAACCTGAAAAATAAACCTGAAATCATGAGAATATCTAAGAACACAATTCTTATTCTACTGACTCTGCTTATAACTTCCTTTAATAATAGTTTTGCAACTCGAAAAGGAGAGGTTGCAACTAATGAAAAACACCCCGTTGCTTTAGCCGACCCATTTATAATGTTGCATGAAAATACCTATTATGCTTACGGAACTAACGATAAGGATAGTATTGCTGTATATACATCGGATGACTTGGTTAACTGGCAAAAACAATCCGCTTTAGCAATGCACAAAGACGATTCGTGGGGCGACCGTTGGTTTTGGGCTCCCGAAGTATACTATATTCCTCAGGAAAAGAAATTCTATATGTATTATTCGGTTGACGAACACATAAGTGTCGCTACATCCGATTCTCCTACAGGACCATTTCGTCAGGACATTCAAAAACCGATCATAGAAGATGAGAAGTGTATAGATAATTCACTCTTTATAGATGATGACGGTAAAGCTTACCTCTCGTTTGTACGTTTCACCGATGGTAATAATATCTGGGTTGCAGAAATGGAGTTAGACTTGAAAACAATGAAGAAAGAAACAATGAAACCTTGTATACATGTAACGGAGGAATGGGAAAATGATTTAGGACGTGTAACCGAAGGCTCTTTTATTGTAAAGCATAAAGGTATCTATTATATGATTTATTCCGCTAACGACTACCAAAGTCCGAATTATGGGGTAGGGTATGCAACCGCTTCTTCTCCTATGGGACCTTGGGTAAAATATGATAAGAATCCAGTTTTTCAGAAACCAGACGATCTGGTAGGAGTTGGTCATAGTGCCATCTTTAAAGATAAAGAAGGTAAACTCCGTATGGTATTTCACGCCCATCATGACAACCAAAATATACATCCACGATTGATGTATATAACAGATGTCTCCTTTTCGGATGATGAAAAACCAATAATGAAAATAGGTGGAAATATTATAGCAACCCAGCAAGTAAAATAGAACTACTAATCAAAGAAAAGATATATATAATATGAAAAAAAGATTATTACTAATTGCATTATTTATTTCCTCTATCGGATTGATTCAGGCAGCCGATATGGCTGATAACCTGAGATCCCAAATCACCTTAAAGTCTCCCGGAAATCCGGCAATAGCTTATCCGTTGCAAGCTAAAAACGGGATGCTGACCTCAACAGAAAATATACCTGTTGCAATAAAGGAGCAGATTGTTGAGAATGATTCTGTCTTGCAGTTGATAATTACCCTTAAAGCTAACGATTTAGTGTATTATAACTTCGAAGAAAGCTATAATACAATGATGAACCACGATGACTGTCAGTTCTATATGCCCGGATTTTGGTATAGACGCAACCTAAGATCACCCAAAGAAGCACCATCGTTTTATACAAGCGATAGCTGGCAGGTGAGAGAAGATCGTTTAAGCACACCTCTAACCGGTATATTTAATGAGAAAACAGGAATTTATTATACTGTATTGCGTTTAGATGATTTTAAGAACGAAAGCTTAGCTTGCCATAGTCAGGGAGAAGTTATTCTGTCTGATAAAACATCTTTAGGATTTACAGGATTTCGTAATCAAGGCGGTAAATCGTCTTTGGTCTTTGGTTTTCCGTATAGCGAAGCCCCTAAAACATATATCCGTAAATTGACTTTAGCTCCTGCTGTACAGACTTTCGACAAACTGGAAAAAGGAGAAACACGCCAATTGGTTTGGGTGATTAAGAAAAGTAAAGCACCCGATTTTTCTAAATTTGTGGCTTCGGTTTGGAATTATTCATACGATACATTAAAACCTCAGGAGCTAAAAGAGCATTTATCGACAGCCGATGCAAAAGAAATTCTTTCTAATTTTTTTCACGAAAGCTATGTTGATAAGTACGATCTGAAATATTTCTCGGGAGTACATATGCGTACCGACGATTGTAAAAGTACAGGCTCAGTAGAAGTAGGTTTTGTTGGTCGTGTTTTATTGAATGCATTCAATGCTCTGGAGTATGGCGAAGCCAATAACAGACCCGATTTAGTCGAAAAAGCAAATTCTATATTTGACAGTTATCTGCAATATGGATTTACTCCTTCGGGATTCTTTAGAGAGTTTGTGAATTATGATGATAATGACGAAACAAAAGTATACAGTATACGCCGTCAATCGGAAGGAGCTTTTGCGATGCTGAACTATTTGGAATACGAAAAAAGAAAAGGGCGCAAGCATCCGGAGTGGGAAGCCAAAATTAAAACACTGCTGAATAATTTCCTCAAATTACAGGAAGCGAACGGAAGTTTTCCTCGTAAATTTGAAGGCGATTTTAAAATAGTAGATGCTTCGGGAGGCAGTACACCATCGGCAACTCTACCATTAACAATGGCTTATGCCTATTTCAATAACAAATTATACTTGGAAAGTGCAAAAAAGACAGCTCTTTATCTCGAAAAAGAACTGGTTTCTAAAGCAGACTACTTTTCGTCAACATTAGATGCTAATTGCGAAGATAAGGAAGCATCACTATATGCCTCTACTGCGATGTATTATCTGGCAATGGTATCGAAAGGAAAAGAGCAACAGCACTATATTGACCTGAGTAAACAAGCTGCCTATTTTAGCCTTTCGTGGTACTATATGTGGGATGTACCTTTTGCACAAGGTCAAATGTTGGGCGATGTCGGTTTCAAATCGAGAGGTTGGGGAAATGTTTCGGTCGAAAACAATCACATTGATGTCTTTATCTTTGAATTTGCAACCGTTTTGGATTGGTTGGCAAAAGAGCGTAACGAACCTCGATTCTCCGAGTTTTCATCCATAATCAAAAGTTCTATGCTTCAATTAATGCCCGTTAAAGGACATATGTTTGATATCGCTAAAGTGGGTTATTATCCGGAAGTTGTACAACATACCAATTGGGATTATGGCAAGAACGGAAAAGGTTTCTATAATGATATCTTTGCACCGGGTTGGACGGTAGCTTCGTTATGGCAAATGCTAAGTCCTGACCGAGTGGAAAATTACTTCAATAAAAAAAAGAAATTCTAATGTTATGAGAAAAACTATTTTATATCTGTTTACCCTAGTTAGTCTGGCGGCGTGTTCAGCGAATAACAATGATCCCGCTCCTGCACCCGAAAAAACTACATACTCGAATCCCGTGATAGCGAGAAGTTTGCCCGATCCTACTATCATTAAGGCAAATGACGGATATTTCTATTTGTATGCAACTGAGGATGTACGTAATATGCCCATCTATAAATCAAAAGATTTAATTAACTGGAGTTTTGTCGGAACAGTTTTTACAGACAGTAGCCGTCCCGATTTTGAACCAAAAGGAGGACTTTGGGCACCCGATATTAATTATATAGATGGTAAATATGTGCTGTACTATTCTATGTCAGTTTGGGGAGGCGAAGAAACTTGCGGAATCGGAGTTGCAGTTGCTGACAGTCCCGCAGGATCTTTTACTGATAAAGGAAAGCTTTTCAGAAGTAATGAAATTGGTGTGACAAACTCAATTGACCCTTTCTATATCGAAGATGGCGGAAAGAAATATTTGTTTTGGGGTAGTTTCAGAGGTATCTATGGCATAGAATTAAGCAATGATGGGCTTACCTTGAAAGAAGGTGCCGAAAAGAAACACATTGCAGGAACAGCTTTTGAAGGTACTTACATTTATAAAAAAGGCAATTACTATTATCTGTTTGCCTCTATCGGCACTTGTTGTGAAGGGGTTAACAGTACATATAAACTGGTTGTCGGACGATCGGAATCTCTTATGGGACCTTATGTAGACAAAGACGGTAAAAGTATGCTCGATAATGGATATAATATAGTAGTCAATAGTAACAACCGCTTTGTCGGAAACGGTCACTGTTCCGAAATAGTACAAGATGAGGCAGGTAACGATTGGATATTTTATCATGGCGTGGATGTGAAGAATCCTCAGGGTAGGGTGCTGTTACTTGACCAAGTGAAATGGGATAGTAGCAACTGGCCTTATGTCGAAGGAGGAAGCCCTTCTTTATCAGCATCAAAACCTGTATTTGAAATTCAACAATAAAAAACATGAAAACATTTATTTATTTAAGTCTCTTAATCGGTTTGTTGTCATGTAATAAGCAACCAAACCAAGAACTACTTCTACTAAGCGAGTCAGCTTTTAAAACTGAGATAGATGGTAAGGCTGTTAACCTATATACCTTGAAATCTGCAAGCGGATTAACTATGCAGGTTACCAATTTAGGAGCCAGAGTAGTTACGCTTTGGGTTCCCGATAAGAATGGAAAATACGAAGATGTTGTACTCGGGTATGAAACTATCGACCGCTATATTAATAACAAAGGAGAACGTTTCTTGGGACCTATTGTCGGACGTTATGCCAACCGCATCGCAAAAGGACAATTTGAATTGGATGGAGCAACATATCAATTACCAATCAATAATAATGGTCAGACATTACACGGAGGATTGAAAGGTCTCGATATGGTTGTCTGGAATGTAGATAAAGTGACCGACAACGAAATACAAATGTCGTATGTTTCGCCCGATGGAGAAGAAGGTTTTCCGGGAACTATGAAATTAAGTCTGACGTATATGCTTACGCCCGAAAACGAATTTAAAATAACTTATGCTGCAACTACGGATAAAGCGACAGTAATCAACCTGTCTCATCACGGACTCTTTAATCTGAAAGGAGAAGGAAACGGTACTATCACAGATCATATCTTAACGATTAATGCAAGTAATACAACTCCTGTTGATAGTGTATTGATTCCATCAGGAGAAATAGCAAGTGTAGAGGGTACTCCCTTCGATTTCAGAAAACCAACTGTTATCGGTGAAAGAATAAATGCCGAAAATGAGCAATTGAAAAACGGAGCAGGCTATGATCACAATTGGGTGATAGACCGAAAAACGGATAAAGACGTAGAATTTGTAGCTTCGATTTACGAACCTGTAAGCGGAAGAAAGATGGAAGTATGGTCGGATCAACCCGGAGTACAATTTTATAGCGGTAACTTCTTTGATGGGGCAGTCTCAGGAAAATATGGCAAGCCTTTGAAATACAGAGAAGCTTTTGCTCTCGAAACACAACATTTTCCGGATAGTCCTAATCACCCTAATTTCCCCACAACACGCTTAAATCCGGGAGAAACATATACACAAACATGTATCTATAAATTCTCGATACAAAAGTGATAATGAAATAAACCTTATAACTAGAAATAAGATAACCATGAAAAGAAGTTTTTTATTACTCTCAATGATGATCTCTTGCATCGGGGTTTTTGCACAGTGGAAACCGATGGGAGACAAAATAAAGACGAAATGGTCTGAGGCCATCGATGTAAATAATGTATTACCCGAATATCCACGCCCTATAATGGAGCGTCAGGATTGGACTAATCTGAATGGATTGTGGGAATACGCCATATTACCTGCGGGGCAAAATGAGCCTCAAAAATACGATGGAAATATACTTGTTCCATTTGCCGTAGAATCGAGCCTTTCGGGAGTTCAAAAAGAACTCGGAAAAGATAACGAACTTTGGTATAAACGCTCATTTACTGTTCCTGCGAACTGGAAAAATAAAACCATCCTGTTACATTTTGGTGCAGTAGATTGGAAAACCGAAGTATATCTAAACGATATTAAAATCGGAAGCCACACAGGTGGTTATACTCCTTTCTCGTTTGATATAACTCCTTTCTTAACATCTGGAAATCAAAAATTGGTAGTTAAAGTATCAGATCCTACAACCGAGGGGTATCAACCTGTAGGCAAACAGAATTCTAAACCCGAAGGTATCTGGTACACGCCTGTTTCGGGTATTTGGCAAACAGTTTGGTTGGAGCCTGTAAATGCAAAACATATATCTTCTATCAAAACAGTTCCTAATATTGATACTAAAAAACTATCCATAGATGTTGCTACCGAGAAAACGGAATCGGCTGATATTGTTGAAGTTGTATTGAAAAACGGTTCATCTGTTGTAGCAAAAGCAAAAGGATCAGCAGGGCAGCAATTGAATATTCCTCTTCCCGACATGCAATTATGGTCACCCGAATCACCTTTCTTATACGATCTTGAAATAAACTTGTATAGCAACGGACAATTGGTGGATAAAGTGAACAGTTATGCTGCGATGCGTAAAATTTCGACCAAAAGAGATGATCACGGGATTGTACGTATCCAATTGAATAACAAAGACTATTTCCAGTTTGGTCCGCTCGATCAAGGTTGGTGGCCCGACGGATTATATACCGCTCCAACAGATGAGGCTTTAGTATATGATATCCAAAAAACAAAAGACTTTGGATTTAATATGATTCGTAAACATGTAAAAGTAGAGCCTGCCCGTTGGTATACTCATTGCGACCGATTGGGAATACTTGTTTGGCAGGATATGCCCAATGGCGATAAATCTCCACAATGGCAAAACCGTCAGTATTTTAATGGCAGTGAATTGATCCGTTCTGGCGAATCAGAAGCAAACTATTATAAAGAATGGAAAGATATAATAGATTATCTTGTGTCGTATCCGTCTATTGTTACATGGGTTCCATTTAATGAAGCTTGGGGACAATTTAAAACAGTTGAAACTGCCGAATGGACTAAAAACTACGATCCTTCACGTTTGGTAAATCCTGCAAGTGGAGGTAATCACTACCGTGCTGGCGATATGCTCGATTTACATAACTATCCCGGACCTGAACTTTATTTGTATGATGCCGAAAGACCAATTGTATTAGGCGAATATGGAGGTATAGGACTTCCACTCGAAGGACACTTATGGCAGCCTGATAAAAACTGGGGATATGTACAATTCAAGAATTCGAAAGAAGTAACCGACGAATACGTTAAGTATGCCGAAGCTCTGAAAAAGTTGATAAAAGCAGGATTCTCTGCAGCTGTTTATACTCAAACTACTGATGTGGAAGGCGAAGTAAATGGATTGATGACTTATGACCGTAAGGTTATTAAATTAGATGAAGCACGTACCCGAAAAGTTAACCAAGAAATATGTAGTTCTTTAACCAAGTAAGTTTGTAGGGGCAGAGCGATGTGTCTGTCCTCTGTGGGCGAAGACATAGGTTTGGCCCCTACATCGAAGCAATGAAATAGGTCTGAGACCTTAATCTTAATCTCTATTTTAATTATGATTTGCTACCCATGTAATTTGGGCAGTAAGTACCCTTTGTTTATCTAATAAAATCTAATCAGATGATGAAAAAATTATTAATTCTTATGCTAAGTATGTTTACACTGGCCGTTTGTGCTCAGAATGTGAACATTACCGGAAAGGTGGTAGACGTAGAAAACAACCCCCTCATCGGTGTTTATGTAAAGATCAAAGGAACTACGACCGGAACGGTAACCGACATGGATGGAAAATTCGGTCTGTCGGGAGAAAAAGGGCAAACCCTTATTTTTTCTTTTCTGGGTCTTACCACTCAAGAGGCAGTTTATAACGGTGCGCCTCTCAATATTACACTGAAAGAAAATGCGGAAGATTTAGATGAAGTAGTTGTTATCGGATATCAAACGATCCGGAAAGCAGACCTCACAGGAGCCGTGTCGGTGGTAGATACCAAAGAAATGCGGAAAAGTGTTGCCGGAACTATTGCCAGTCAGATGCAGGGATTGGCTACAGGAGTAAACGTTCGTACTACAGGTAGGGCAGGTGAAGATGCAGCTATAGAAATCAGAGGGGTAGGAACTTTGAGCGACCGTAGTCCCCTTTGGATTGTAGACGGTATGATTATGAATCCCGGAGTAGATTTTAACCCTGCCGATATCGAAACAATTCAAGTATTGAAAGATGCTTCCTCGGCAGCCATTTATGGTTCGCGTGCTGCTAATGGAGTTATCATTGTGACTACTAAAAAGGGAAGATCCGGACCTATGAAAGTCGGAATCAATGCAAAAGCAACTTTAGAGTGGACACCCCGTTACGATTTGATGGATGCAGCCAATTATAAGAAATACAACGATCTGGCATATACTGAAGGTATTGCTAACGGAAGCTGGAAAGGTGGTTTGCAACAACATTCCGATTATGACACCAATTGGCAGGATGAAGTATTCAGAACCGGAGTAGTTCAAGACTATAATGTCTCGCTATCAGGTGGAGGCGAATATGGCGGTTATTATGTATCGGGCGGTTATTTCAATCAAAAAGGAGTTTCTTATGGAAATAGTTTTGATAGATATAGCTTCAGGGTAAATACAGACGGAAAGAAAGGTTTCTTTTCTTTCGGCGAAAGCCTTGCTTTTTCCGCTACCGATAAAGACCCCTTACAAACAAATCCTTACAATGATGTGATGAGAATGCTTCCTACCATTCCTGTTTATGATGAAAATAATCCCGGAGGATACGGATATGGAGATGCCAATGCAAATACATTTGGAGTAAATCCTATCGCTCGTGAAAACTTGGAGCGTCAGAGAGAAATTCAGCATAGATTAAATGGAGCAGCTTGGTTAGAATTTAAACCGCTTCCCTACCTTTCTTATAAACTGAATGCAGGTATCGATTATTATTTCTGGGAAAAATCGTGGTTCAGAGGCGAAGGCAACTGGCAGCGTAATCAAGAGCATCGTGATCCTGAAGGTCTTAAAGAAAGAGCTAATACATACAATAGGCTGGTTGAGAATACTTTAAATTTCAATAAAGATTTTGGAAAACACCATATTGATGCCTTAGCAGGTCTTACCTATCAAAATTATAGCTGGGAAAATGTAGGAGGTTCTCGTCTTAACTTCCCGTTGGTAGGAGGAGGTTATCTGACCGTATTGAATGCGGGACAATCTAATCAACAAAACTTTAACGGGATCAATAAAAATTCGATGATCTCATATCTGGGTAGATTTAATTATATCTATGACGGCAAATATTATTTGACCGGTACTATTCGTAGAGACGGTACATCACGTTTATCAAAAGATAATCGTTGGGGCAACTTCCCATCCATATCGGGAGCTTGGAGAATATCTCAAGAGGAGTTCTTTAATATACCTTGGATTAGCGATTTAAAACTTCGTGGAAACTGGGGTCGCTTAGGTAATGCAGCTATTGGTAGTTGGGATTACTTAGGAACAATCAATCAAAGTATGGTTACTGTAATTGGAGGGCAATTAGTTTCGGGGGCTTCACAAGTTAAGATTGTCAATTCGAATTTGAAATGGGAAACTAAAGAAACTGTGAATGTTGGCTTTGATGCAGGTTTCTTAGACGGACGTTTTGCTTTAAGTGCCGAATATTATAATGCGATCTCCAGAGATGTACTAACCTCTATGCCTATTGCCATATCAACAGGTAATCAGGAAGGAGCACCTTTAGCAAATGCAGCAAGCCTGAGAAACAGAGGATTTGAGTTTACGGCCAACTGGAAAGACAAAGTAGGCGATTTTAATTATGGAGTAGTAGCCAACTTAACTACGCTTAGTAACAAAGTCTTAGACCTGGGCTATGGTAAAGATGTTTATTATTCGGGAAAGACAAAATCTGAGATAGGTCAACCCTTATCTATGTATTATTTATATAAGACGGCGGGAATCTTTAAAACACAAGATCAGATCGATAATTATGTAACATCGAATGGAACGCCTATCCTTATCGGAGATAAAAGACCTCAACTGGGAGATGTTATTTATGTAGATACTGATGACAATGGTTCGATAACAGCCAACGACCGTCAAATAGTGGGTAATCCTTGGGCAAAGGTTCAATTGGCTTTAACCTATACAAGTAACTGGAAGAATTTCGACTTCTCGTTTATGTGGTACGGTCAATTCGGAAACGATATATACAATGTACCTAAATGGCAGGGAACTTACTTCGCCGATAATTCGAGTTATTTGAATTTCAAAAAAGGAGAAGAGCCTTATCAAATCAACCCAAATTCAAATACTCCACGCATTATTTACGGAGATTCACGTAATGTGTACGATAGTGACAGGTATTTGGAAAATGGATCGTTCTTCCGTCTAAAATATATTCAAATGGGATATACTTTCGATAAGAAATTTATAAAAAATCTGGGTATAGAAGCACTTCGTGTATATGCAACCGGTAGCAACCTGATAACCTTTACTAAGTATAGCGGATTAGATCCCGAATTTATCAACAACGATGTATGGGATAGAGGAACAGACAATTTTGCGTTCCCTAATTTGCCTTCGGTTATGTTTGGACTCGATCTTACATTTTAAATATTGTGTCATTTTTATAAATAATACCAAGATGAAAAAATTATATATATTACTAATCGGAGCCATGCTGGGATTTACAGCATGCGACTCAAGTCTTTTAGACATAGATAATCCAAACCAAGGTACTACGGTTACCTTTTGGAAAACAGCAGATGACGCTCAGGCAGGAATAAATGCTTGCTACAGTGCTTTTTATAAAGAAGGAGCATGGATGCGTTGGCTCTCTTTCAGATACGATTTAGCTTCGGACGAAGGAGTCAGTAATTCCCCGTGGATAGAGCTTGCCAACTGGACTAAATTTTCATATACAAATTATAACTTTTACGAAGGAAATAATGTACATTGGGAACATTTCTATATGGCTATATTTCGTTGTAATCAGGTTTTGAAATATGTACCAAATATAGAAATGGATGCCGAAAAGAAAGCACGTATATTGGGACAAGCTCATTTCTTGCGTGCATTGTGGTATTTTCAAATTAATCTTTTGTGGGAAAAAGGCCCTCTTATTTTAGAGCCTACAGATGCAAACTATGTACCGGTGGAGGCGAGTCAAGAACAAATATGGGCTCAGATAGAAGCCGATTTGAAATCGGCAATTACCGACAATGCTTTACCTGAAAAATGGGATGAAGCTAATGTCGGAAGAGCAACATTTGGAGCAGCAAAAGCACTACTCGGAAAATCTTATTTACAACAAAAAAAATATGATTTGGCAAAGTCCGAATTCGAATGGCTTATCAATAAAGAAGGCTCTCTATATGGTCTGATTGATAATTGGGTAAACAACTTTACTCATTTGGATGAAAATAATAAAGAAGGTATATTCGAAATTCAGTTTGATGATACCAATAAAGGCGGAACAGGAAATGATGCCAGTATGGCAACCGGATTTCAACGCACCCAGTTTTACGCACCCGAAGGTATTGGTTGGGCAGACGGAAAAGCCAGAAGATGGTTGGTTGATGAGTTCCTGAAAGAAAAACGTACCGATGGAGCCAATGATCTTCGTTTATATAACAGTGTTCTTTATCGTGATTTTATAAAAGATTTCCCCAATGGTAATCCAATGTATTATTCGGTAAATGCAACTACCCAATGGGACGAAAAAGGGTGGGGCAGCTCTTGTTACATACGTAAATACAATACTGCTTATTTCCGAGACAAAGAAGATTACTTTGCACCGAATAACTATAGAATTATGCGTTATGCCGATATTCTTCTTAACTATGCCGAATGTATTGTCGAAACAGGAGGAAGCACAACTCAGGCGGCAGTGTATGTAGATAAAGTAAGAACCAGAGTAGGACTGTCTAAACTCGCAAACAGTATTTATGCAAGTTCTCTTAATTCGAAAGAAAGCTTTATGAAACGTTTGCAAATGGAAAGATCACTTGAACTTTGCTTCGAAGGATGGAGATGGGCTGACCTTAAACGTTGGGGATTGCTGGATAATCAGGCAGGATTGACAGAACTTAAGAGTCGTGACGAAGACTTCAATAATTTTGTCAGTGGTAAACATAACCGCTTACCGATTCCTCAAATAGAGGTCGATAACAGTGAGGGACAATTGACACAGAATGTCAATTATTAAGCAACATAAAAAGGTCTGAGACCTTAATACTTTTCAAAATAGATTCGATAAACCTGATAGCTGTCTGTTATCAGGTTTATTGACCTTAGAAATCAAAGCAGAGTTATGAATAAATATGAACTATTTAAACGATACATACTATTAATTACTCTCTTGTTTTTTGTAGAAATGAGTTCGCTTTTTTCACAAAACATTCAAAATCCGGTATTACCACATGTAGCCGATGCAGGTGCCATAAAATACAATGGAAAATATTACATTGGCGGTGTTTTTACCCATGGCAGTTATTATATATCCGATGATTTGGTGAATTGGACAGGACCTGTTCATGTTATGGATATGAATAATGAATGGACAAAAGGAACGGGTGCTGGAAACGATCAGATTCATGCAAACGACATGCTTTATCTGAATGGTAAATTCCATTTGTATTGGTCAGTCAATTATTGGGGAAAAGATAAACACATTGTACATATAGCACATGCCGCAGCCAATGATATTTTAGGTCCATACATAGAGCCTGTGAAAAATACTTGGATGGATAACAGAATCGATCCGAAAGTATTTAAAGACGATGATGGAAAACTGTATATGTATATGGTTCGCTTTACCGATGGCAATACGATTTGGGTTCGTCTGATGAAAGATCCGTCTACCTTTAGTGGAGCACCCATTTATCAGTTTGCATCCTTGCCCCAAACATGGGAAACAATGGATAACCGGGTTGCCGAAGGACCTTGGGTGATGAAATACCGCAATCGCTATTATATGATGTATAATGCCAATCATACGGCTACCGAATGGGGAAATTATCAATTGGGAGTAGCCGAAGCCGATTCGCCTACCTCGTTTAATCACGGAACAAAGTATCCGTATCCGTTACTAATGTCTAACCAAACCAAGGTAGATGAGGAGTATGTAGATTTGCTTCAATTCAATAAAACGTATAATCCTCTCTTTTCTTACACAACTACATCCCCTCAAGGAGATTGGAAATCTCCTTCGTTCAATGATTCTTCATGGCAAAAAGGAAAAGGTGGTTTTGCTTCTGAGAAAATCGAAGGCTCTACTGCTCGCAAACAAGGTACTGTATGGAATACCGAAACGATTTACTTAAGGAAATCATTTACAGTCAAAAAATCGGATATAGGTAATCTGGCACTGCGTGTAACTCACGATGGTGATACAAAAATATATTTGAATGGTAATTTGATATATGATAAATCCGGTGTTGATTATAGGATGATTAATCTATCAGCAAAAGAAAAGTCTGCATTAAAAGATGGAGATAACTGTCTGGCTGTTGAAAGCAAAGCAGGAAAAGAGAACTATGTAAATGTTTCGCTTTTTGACATGAAAAAAGATAAAGCAGACGATATTCTTTTCTCTCCCGGACAACCTAATATCTTAAGAGGATTAAACGGTTTCGAATGGTGGCTGATTTATATGGCGAATAAGAATAAGGAAATCCGCAGCCAATATGTCAACCGAATACATTTCTTTGATAAAACAATGCACTCTGACCGTATAACAAGTTCAAATACGAATGGCTATTTTCCAGAACCAACAAAACCCACTTATGGTGATACATTTGATGATGATAATCAATCAAAAAATAAATGGGTGATCTCGGATAAACAATGGCTTGTAACAAATGGAGAATTCACCGCTAATGATCAAATTTCACAAACCGCTATATTAGAAAAGAATTTCGAAGCAACCGATTATTATTTCGAAGCAGGCATAAATACAACTGATAAAGCAGGAGTAATTGGATGGTGGAAAGATAAAGACAATTGGCTGAAAATAGGACTTGATTCATCTACTAAGAGTTGGTATTATCAAATGAACACGAATGGATT
This sequence comes from Dysgonomonas sp. HDW5B, assembly GCF_011299335.1. Taxonomy (GTDB): domain Bacteria; phylum Bacteroidota; class Bacteroidia; order Bacteroidales; family Dysgonomonadaceae; genus Dysgonomonas_A. The sequence goes on along the minus strand of NZ_CP049858.1, from coordinate 179,710 downwards.
GATAGATACTAAGACTTATTTATTACCTATTGATTTTAAGTTTGGGGTGTATCATACAATTACTGTACAGCGAAATAATCAAACATTCTCGATAAATATAGATGAAATTCCCGCACCTGAGTTGCCTATTATTAAAACAACCATATCAGATAAAGGAGTTCCCGGTTTGTTTTCAGAAAAAGGTAAATCGTCTTTCGATGGATTAATATATACAATTGGATGGGATGAATTTGATGCTAATATTGTCTCATGGAAATATTCACAATCAGGTGAAAAAGCTCTTGGTAAATACAATGTTTCAGAAAAAGGATTGGAAGTTATAGATGCTAAATTTCAAGCTTTTAAAGGAGATTTTCTTTCTCAATATGAATTTTCGACGCAAATAACCAATTCTTCGGATAATGGAATGGCAGGTATATACCCTGTCTTTATTGATAAGGATAATTATGTAAAAGTGGTATTCGATTACAATCGTCAAAAGCTCGTTGTAACAAGGGTTATTAAGGGTAAAATCGTACTACAAAACGACTATGCTCTTGATAAGTGGCAAACTCATTACGCAGACATTAAATATACAGATTTCATTGAAAAAGGATATTCATTTGCAACCCCTACATGGATAGATGCAATTCAATTAAGCAGACAGGCTTTTTACAATGAAAATGTTTTTATAGATAATATGTTTGATAAAGTATCTGCCGAATACCTTAAAGATGGAGAGTGGCATTCATTCACCAATGCAGAAAATGGAGTAGCCGAACATGCTGCTTATAATCAAATGTCTTTCGACAAAGTTAAAGCTGAGGGTTTGCGTTTTATCAATAAAGAGGCTACCGACCTGAACTCTTATGTATATAAAATTCGAGTAAAAGAGCAATTTAAAGATTCATACAATCTAAGATGTGTGAAGCTGAAAGATTCCTTACTTATTTTTGTAGATGGAAAAGAGATTTGTCGTGTGAAAACTTTTTCAACTCCTGCTCAAGTAGGTTTGTTTTCAGAAAATTCTTTGCCTACCTATAATGGAATTATGAGGTACGATATTCCCGAATAACAAAGCTATATATAAGAGACGCTAAATATAAAAACTTGACTCTCTTATATTTTAAGATAAAAAACAGAATCAAATGAATAGATACAATTTTTTATTATTTTGCATTATTGCTCTGTTTATCACCGGGTGTCAGAGTACTCAAGCAGATGTGCCAATAGAAGAACCTAAAACAACCTTAGTTCCTCTGGGTGATCCATTTATATTGCTGTATAACAATACTTATTATGCATACGGAACCAATGCGGAGGATGGTATCGAAGTTTATACTTCAGACGACCTGAATAAATGGAAGAAAGAAAACAAGTTAGCTTTGCAGAAGAACGATACATGGGCAAGCCGCTGGTTCTGGGCACCCGAAGTATACCATGTAAACGGTAAGTTCTATATGTATTTTTCGGCAGATGAACATATTGCAGTAGCTGTATCCGATTCACCTCTAGGTCCTTTTAAACAAGAAAATAAGAAACCGATGCTGGCAACTGAAAAAGCAATAGATAACTCATTATTTATAGATGATGATGGCAAGGCTTACCTGTTTTTCGACCGGTTTAATGACGGACTAAATATCTGGGTGGCTGAACTGACAGATGATTTGTTATCTATTAAAGAAGATACCATGCATCCTTGTATACATGTTTCACAATCGTGGGAAGAAGTATGGCCCAGGGTAAACGAAGGTCCGTTTGTAATAAAAAGAAATGGTTTGTATTATATGACTTATTCTGCAAATAGCTACGAAAGCCCTTTTTATGGAATTGGTTGTGCCACCACCGATAATATTATGGATGAGTGGACAAAATACGAGGAGAATCCATTGCTTCAAAAGCCGGGCGACTTAGTTGGGGTAGGGCATAGTGCTACATTTACCGATAAGGAAGGTAATCTGCGTATTGTATTTCATGCACATCGTGATAAAAGTAATATTCATCCCAGAGCGATGTATATAAGTGATGTATATTTTCAGCATGAAAATGGTGTTGATAAAATGAAAATCAACCCCGAATATAGTATACCAACACTAAAGTGACGTAGAACATTTATTATTATATTGTGGGTTGTAAGGGCAGATACGAAGATCTGCCCTATATCAGAATATTTCGAATAACCAATATGAAAAAAACAGGTGTACTTCTTATCTTCATTTTGTTAAGTAGTTTTTATAATAAAAGCTACTCTTTTCAAAACAAGGATAACTACTATTTTAAAAGGCTTAATATAACACATGGCTTATCTCAGAATACAGTCAATGCCATTATACAAGATCGTAAAGGCTTTATGTGGTTTGGGACTAAGGATGGACTCAATCGGTTCGATGGTCAGTCTTTCCAGATATTTAAGTATACTCCTAAAAAAGGAAATAGTTTAGGAAATAGTTTTGTCACAACCTTATTCGAAGATAGCGAGGGTAATATATGGGTAGGTACGGATGCCGGAATTTATATTTATTATCCGAAAGAAGAAATTTTCAAACCATTTACACTAAAAGCCAGCGATGGAAGCATTGTAGAGAAAACGGTGACAATAATATCGGGAGATAAAGAAGGTAATATCTGGATTGTAGCCGAAATGCAAGGGCTGTATTGTTACAATTCACAGACACAAAGTTTTACCAATTATCAATTGAAAAAAAGCAATATCAGAAGCTTTAATATCGATAAAACAGGAACAATATGGGTTTCCTTTTATGAAGGAGGTTTATTTTTCTCGAAAGATAATCTAAAGACTTTGCACCCTCTTAAGGGGGAAGATGGGGAAGATCTGTTCAAAGATGAGGTTATCTCTAAAACATATCTCGGGCCTTATAATTGTTTATATGTTGGTTCCGAAAAAAGCGGGATGAAAGAGGTAGACCTATCAACTCACAAAATTCGGAATTTATCTTTATCCGATAAGTCAGAAGAACTTGTATTTGTGAGGGATTTTGTTCCTTATCTGGATAATGAATTGTGGATCGGAACAGAATCAGGAATCTATATCTATAATTTTAAAACGGACAAAAGCACACATCTTCGTAGCTCGGCTTATGACACTTACTCTTTATCGGATAACGCTGTGTATAGTTTGTTTGTTGATAGGGAAGAAGGACTGTGGATCGGTACTTATTTTGATGGTATTAATTATTTACCTAAGCAATACACCTATTTCAAAAAGTATTATCCCACGGGTAGAAATACTGATTTGCAGGGACGCCGTGTTCGGGAAATATGTGAGAGCACAGATGGTACATTGTGGATAGGTACAGAAGACAATGGCTTATATAATTTCAATACAAAAACAAATGTTTTCGAGTTTTTTGCTCCGAGTAAAGACTTCACCAATGTGCATGGCTTATGTATGGACGGTGATAACTTGTGGGTAGGGACTTTCTCAAAGGGAGTAAGGGTTATTAATTCCCAAAATCAGATACTAAAATCTTATTTCAAGGGAGATAATAAAAACTCCCTTAACGATAATAGTGTATTTACCATATGTAAAACACGTACGGGCGACATATATTTAGGTACATTATTCGGACTGTTACGCTATAACAAAAGCACCAACGAGTTTACTGAGATTCCCGAACTAAAAGATATATTTGTTTATGACATAAAAGAAGATTCAAAAGGTAATTTATGGTTAGCCACTTATGTTAATGGAGCTTTCAGATACGATATCAATAGAAATAAATGGACGCATTATACGCATAATGAGAAAGATGAAAGCAGTCTTCCCTATAATAAAGTGCTGAGCATTTTCGAAGATAGTAAAAAACGAATCTGGCTGACAACACAAGGGCGTGGGTTTTGTCAGTTTGATGCTGAAAAAGAAACATTTATACAATACAACTCTCACAATGGGATGCCCAATGATGTTGTTTTTCAGATATTGGAAGATGATAACGGACTATTCTGGATAACAACAAATAACGGGCTTGTAAAATTTAATCCCGAAGATAAATCAATTCGTGTTTTTACAGTGGCCAATGGGTTGTTAAGCAATCAGTTTAATTATAAGTCGGGCTTTAAATCAGATGACGGCACTATGCTATTTGGAAGTATAGATGGGCTTATTTCATTTAATCCGAATTCTTTTTCCGAAAACAAATATATTCCGCCCGTTGTAATAACCGATTTCTTGTTATTCAATAAAAAAGTGGAAGTAGGAAAACCCGATTCTCCTCTCAAAAAGAGTATCACATTTTCAGATTCTATAGAACTGACCTCCAAGCAAAATTCTTTCTCGCTGCGTATTGCAGCCATGAGTTACCAAGCACCCGAAATGAATAAGCTGATGTATAAATTGGAAGGATTTGACAAAGAGTGGCTTCCTGTTACAGAAAGTTCGTTGATTACCTATTCAAATATCGGGCATGGAGATTATGTCTTTAAAGTGCGTGGGTCGAATAGCGATGGTATATGGAATAATAAAGAAACTCAGCTGTATATAAAAATACTACCTCCGTTTTATTTATCTATTTGGGCATATATTCTTTATATACTCATTATTCTCGTATCTGTTTTCTTATTTATAAGATACATAAAAAAGCGTAATAATCAAAAGCAACGTCGTCTACTCAATCTGTTTAATCAGAAAAAGGAGAGAGAATTATACAATACAAAAATTGAATTTTTTACAAATGTAGCACACGAAATACGTACACCCTTGACCCTGATAAAAGGTCCTCTTGATAATATCATAAAGAAAGGAAATATGGATGAGGAAACAAGTCTGGACCTCGATATCATGAGTAAAAATACTTCACGTTTGCTTAATCTTACCAATCAGCTCCTTGATTTTAGAAAGACAGAAATACAAGGGCTTAATATGAATTTCGTGGAATGTAATATTTCGGAGATATTAAGAGAAACATCTATACGGTTTATTCCTTTGGAAAAGCAGAAAGAGCTTGATTTTAAACTAAATATTCCTCAGGATGATTTTTTTGCACATGTAGATAAAGAAGCATTTACCAAGATATTAAGTAATCTGTTTAATAATGCACTTAAATATTCGGAAACTTATGTACATATCTCACTTGTAATTGATAAAGACGAAGATGATGTTTTTCATATTAATATTATGAATGACGGGCCTGTTGTTCCTAAAGAGATGCGAGAAGAAATTTTTAAACCTTTTGTCAGATATAACAAGAACGAATCACAGAAAACCACTGTCGGAACAGGTATTGGTTTAGCATTATCAAGATCTTTAGCCGAATTGCATAAAGGGCGGTTATATATGGATGAACAATTAAATATAAATAGTTTTTACCTGACGCTTCCTGTTCATCAAGAAAATACGATTCAAATATCAGGAGGATCAACAGTTACAGGTAATTCTTCGGTTCATGCTCATACTAAGGTCGATAGAGTAAAGAGTGATCTGCCATCCATATTGTTTGTTGAGGATAATCACGAAATGTTGTTGTTTGTAAGTAGAGTATTGTCTAATGATTATGAGGTTATTACTGCCGAGAATGGAGTCAAAGCATTAGAGATTCTTGACAATGTCTCGGTTAACCTTATTATTAGTGATATAATGATGCCGCAAATGGATGGTTTCGAATTATGTAGAGCTATAAAATCGGACTTGAATTATAGTCATGTCCCTATTATATTGCTTACTGCTAAAACCAATTTGCAATCGAAGATCGAGGCAATGGACACAGGTGCAGATGCTTATATCGAAAAGCCATTTTCGAATGAATATCTTTTGGCTAGTGTTGCAAATTTATTACAGAACAGAGAAAAAGTAAGAGAAGCCTTTACTAAATCGCCATTCGTTGCAGCAGATACAATGGCGATAACAAAACCTGACGAAGAATTTCTGGCCAAATTAAACGAGATAATTCAATCGAACCTGAGTAATCCTAATTTTAGTATAGATGATATGGCAGATACTTTTTTTATGAGCCGATCAAGTTTCTATCGGAAAATCAAAGGAATTGTGGGTGTTAGTCCGAATGAGTTTTTGCGTCTCGAACGCTTGAAAAAAGCAGCCCGTTTACTCAAAGAAGACGTTGCACATGTAAATGAAGTCTGCTATATGGTTGGATTTAATTCACCCTCCTATTTCACAAAATGTTTTTATAAGCAATTTGAAATTTTACCTAAAGATTATACCAAAACTAAAGGCGACTAAGTAACTGTATGTATATTAATTATCAATCGTGCTTGGTTCTGTATTAGAATTAGGTTTCTTGTCAAATTTCTCAACAAGAAAGATTAATAAACTGAAAATAATAATGCTGAACATCACACTGGCATAGCCTATATTCTGAATTACTTCGCCCGTGCGTATTTGCTCTTCCGTTACGGCCAGCTGTAATGGAAGTGATGCCAGTACGGCAGATACCAATCCTTTTGGATTAAGAATGCTCATTATTCGTTTATCCCTAGCAGAATAACCGTTTCTGCAGAATAAAAGAATGGATGGTATGCGGACAATAAACATGACTACGATAAATATAATTCCCATAATGATATGAGCATATTCGGATAATCTGATACTCATACCTATATATACAAAAAAGAAAGTTTTGAAAATAAATACAATCTCCGAATAGAAATTCTTTTCATCTTCCATCAATAACATCGGTTTTCTACGTTTGATAAAGTTCTTATCCGGAATTCTTTTGTCGAGAGCATTCGAAAGTTCATCTATATTACCCAAAACAAATCCGAATGATAATACAGCCATCCCCCCATTAACCCCTATAAGCTCACAAACCCCATATATAATAAACGCTAAAGCAAAAGAACTGAACATGCTATTTTTGAGTTTTGTTACCACTAATCGGCGTATGCTCGTCCAGAAATATCCGACAACAGCGCCTATAGTAGTCGCAAAGAGTAAAGAAATAGCCATATATTTTATAGTATAAGAAATACTAAATGAACCGCTTTCCATTGCATCTAACAATGCCAAAGCCCCTACCAAGCATACAATATCACTCAACGCACACTCCAGAAAGACTACACTTTCTGCTTTTTTTCCGAGCTTCAATTGTTTTAGCATTGGTAATATAATGGGAGTAGAAATACTACCCACAGTTGCTCCCATAAAAGCACTTGGAAGCAATTCTAATCCGATCCACCAATAGCCGATTGCCATTCCTACAGCAACAGGTATTAGAAAATTGAAAATAGTAAGTAGACTTGCTGGACCAATAGCTTTACCTATTCCTCCTAAGTGAAGCCGTGTTCCGCTTTCATAGAGTATAACAATAAGAGTAATAGTCGTGAAGACTTTACCTAATCTGCCTAAATCATCAGGACTGACAAGGTTGAAAACGGGACCTATAAGTAAACCCACAAAGAGGAGAAAGAGTACATTCGGTATTCTTGTCTTCTCAAAGAGAGCGTTAAATATTAGCGAAAAAAAGATAAGTGCACCGGTAAATATAAGAGTTATTTCCATCAGATGCTTTTTTATATTAAATGATTAAACACTGATATACTGCACAATGTTCATAAATAACAGAGGAAAATTAATTTATTAAACGGAGTATGTCAAAATATAAAGAGAGCCTGAAAAAGCTCTCTTTATATTTGTTAATCGGAAGGCTAAATTTATAACCACCTATGAAAACGTTTCACATACCAATTCTTCACCATTTGTGTCAAGAAACAATAACCTAATAATATTCCGATCAACCAAGGGAAGTAAGACCAGGGTAATGGTACTAATCCGATGGAAGCCCCAAATCCTGAGAATGGAATAATAATGCCAATAATCATAACCGAAAAAGTAGTTATCATAACAGGAAGTGATGCCCTGCTTTGGATAAATGGTATCTTGCGTGTACGTATCATATGTACAATAAGAGTTTGAGATAAAAGTCCTTCGATAAACCAGCCTGATTGGAAAAGTGCCTGATTGTCGGGCATTGTACACTTAAATACATACCACATTACCAGATAAGTTGCAATGTCGAATATCGAGCTGATAGGTCCTATATGCATCATGAAGCGTTTCAAATCACTAGCATCCCATTTACGAGGCTTTTGTACATATTCTTTATCTACACTATCGAAAGGAATTGTTGTCTGAGAAATATCATAGAGTAAGTTTTGGATCAGTATATGAATAGGTAACATAGGCAAGAAGGGTAAAAAAGCACTGGCTACCAATACACTGAACATATTTCCGAAATTAGAACTGGCAGTCATTTTGATGTATTTGGTTATATTGCCAAATATTTTACGTCCTTCGATAACCCCTTTCTCCAATACCATCAAATCTTTTTCGAGTAAAATAATATCAGCCGATTCTTTGGCTATATCTACCGCTGTATCTACCGATATACCTATATCAGCTTGACGAAGAGCTGCCGCATCATTTATTCCGTCTCCCAGAAACCCTACAGTATTACCTTGATTTTGAAGGATAGTTACAATGCGTGACTTTTGTAGAGGAGTTAGTTTTGCAAATATGGTAGTTCTGCCAACTTCTTGTTCCAGTTGTTCTTCGCTCATTTTCTCAATCTGATGCCCTAGCAGTATGTGGGTAGTATCAATACCTACTTGTTCGCAAACAGTTTTTGTAACCAATTCGTTATCTCCCGAAAGAACCTTTACTGCAACCCCATGTTCATCCAAAGCCTTTATCGCTGTAGCTGCCGATGGCTTGGGAGGATCAAGGAAGGCTAAATATCCGATCAACACCATATCCGATTCGTCTTCAACATCAAACAAATGACTTTTTTCGACCCAGCTCTTTTGAGCTACACCTAATACACGCATCCCTTTTTTATTCAGTTCAATACTTGTATTTAACAAGTTTCTTCTGATCTCATTTGTTATAAGAGTGGGTATCCCGTCAAATTCTGCAAACCGGCAAATCGAAACTATTTCTTCTATTGCCCCTTTAGTTATAATTTGTCGTTTAGCATCTTTATCTTCGACAACAACAGACATTCGGCGGCGATTGAAGTCGAAGGGAATTTCATCTACTTTTTTATATTCTCTACCCAAATTCTGGAAACCTAGTTCTTTGGAGTGCGAAAGAATTGCCTGATCCATCAAGTTCTTCAATCCGGTTTGAAAGAAGCTGTTAAAATAAGCATGACGCAGCACACGCTCATCATCTTCCCCATGTACATTCAGATAACGTTCGAGTACAATTTTATCCTTGGTTAGAGTACCAGTTTTATCGGTACAAAGTATATTCATTTCACCGAAACTTTGTATAGAGTTTAAGTTCTTTACAATGGTTTTATGTTTCGACATTTTAACCGCCCCCTTTGCCAGATTAGAGGTTACTATCATAGGCAGCATTTCGGGAGTAAGACCTACAGCCACCGATATGGCAAACAAAAAAGCCTCGAACCAGTCGCCTTTGGTAAACCCGTTAATGAAAAATACGAAGGGAACCATAATAAGCATAAAACGAATAAGCAAAAGGCTCACATTATTTATACCTTTATCGAAACTGGTTTGCGATCGTTTACCTGCAACGTTTTGAGCGATTGTTCCCAAATAAGTTCTGTTTCCGGTAGTTATTACCACAGCACGAGCCGATCCGCTAATAACATTGGATCCCATAAAACAGATATTGTTCAGTTCGATAACACTGCCTGTTTTGTGTGTTTCTTTTATAAGGGTAGGGGTTTTCTCAACAGCATCCGATTCGCCTGTAAGAGACGATTGGCTCACAAATAAATCCTTAGCTTCGGTTATACGTATATCAGCAGGAATCATATCTCCGGCCGACAGAAAGATAACATCACCCGGAACAAGATCAGATATATTTATATCGATCATGGTGTCTGCTCCTTTCCGAAAAACAGAAACTTTATTGTTTACCATCTTCTTGAGAGCTTCGCTGGCTTTATTCGATTTCCATTCTTGTACAAACCTTAATATTCCGCTCAATGTTACCATTGTAGTAATGATGACTACAGTCATCCATTCGCGTTCGTTAGGATTTGCCAGAATAACATCTATTATAATAGACACCAACGCCAGAAACATCAAAATTCCAATAAACGGATTTATGAAAGCTTTGATGAGTAACATAAACCATTGGTTACTTTTCTCCTTAACTATCTCATTCTTTCCAAATTCTTTTATCCTTTCTGCAGCTTCAGTACTGTAAAGCCCCTTTCTTCGAGACTCCAGAAAAGTATATACATACTTAGGGTCTTGTGTGGCTGCTAAAAAAAGTTTCTCGCTATTGAATTGGAATTCAATATTGCGTTTCTTTTTGGATTTAAATAATTTCATGATTAAACTGATTTTTAAATCATACTCTATTCTCTTTATTGTGGCACAAAAGTAGAGATAGGCCTTGTTAGACCTTGCCGAAAAAGTATTAGAAAAGTATTAGAATCCATAAATCAATTCTAATACTTTTCTAATAGCAGTCAGACCGAGTCTTGAAATCAAAGCCTGTACTTTTGTTTCCGAATAAAAAAATAGAGCTTATGACTAAGAGAATTTTAGTTTACGGAAGCTTATTGGCACTACTATTTACTGCTTGTAAGCAAAACTCTTCGGAGCAAGAAAACAATGCGTATAAAATCAGTGGAGATACTGTCCATATATATAATGAGAGTCCCTTACCGGGTAAGATATCTACTTCGGCTGTCGAAGAAGAAACATTTTCGAAAGAAGTGGTTACTGCCGGAACCGTTCAGGCGATACCTACTCAGTTTGCTTACATTGCACCACCTTTTTCGGGACGAGTAACAAAAACCTATATAAAATTAGGGCAGCATGTACAACAAAATACACCACTATTCGAAATTATTTCGACAGATTTTACAGTAGCCCAAAAAGAATTTTATCAGGCTCAATCGGAGCGTGATTTGGCTCGAAACGATTTGAAAAGAAAACAAGACCTGCTGAAAAATGGCGTAGCTTCTCAAAAAGAACTCGAAGAAGCATCCAATGCTTTGATAATTGCAGAGAAAGAATATGAAAATGCCTATGCAGCCATTAAAATATTTCAGGTCAAACCCGAGAGTATGGTATTAGGGCAACCTTTGATTATTCGTTCACCTATATCGGGAAAAGTAATCGAAAATAATTTGGTTACCGGGCAATATATTAAAGATGACGCCGAATCGGCAGCCATAGTTGCCGATCTCAGTAAAGTATGGGTAGTAGCACAAGTTAAGGAAAAAGACATTCGTTTTATTCATGAAGGAGACGATCTGGATATTTATATTCCTGCATTCCCCGATAATGAACCCGTAAAAGGTAAAGTATACCGTATCGACGAATCGGTTGACGAAGAAACCCGCTCGGTTAAGGTATTGGTAATATGCGATAATAAAGACAATCAGTTTAAGTTGGGAATGTATACAACTATCCACTTTTGGGGTAAACCTGCCGAGTGTATTATAATTCCCGAGAAAGCATTATTGCAAGACGAAAAAAACAGCTATGTATTTGTTCAGATAGCCCCCGATACTTATGTAAAGACCCCTGTTGAAGTCGAAGTTGTAAAAGACGAGAAAGCGGTTATAACAAAAGGATTGAAAAAAGGGGAAACAATAATCAGCGAGGGAGGCTATTACTTAAAATAGGTCTGATTCCTTAATATCGTAAAATAATATATTGTGAGTAATTTAGATATGATAACAGTGAGGTTATCATATCCTTTCTCCTATATGTCCATATAATAATTCAAAATATCCATTATGAAAAAAGATATAATGCTACTTACCATTCAAAAAAGATGGTTGATAGCAGCCCTGTTTGTTTTGCTATCCCTGTTCGGATACTATTCGTGGAAGCAATTGTCGATAGAAGCCTATCCCGATATTGCCGACGTGACATCGCAAGTGGTAACACAAGTTCCGGGACTGGCAGCAGAAGAAGTGGAGCAGCAAATAACAATTCCTATCGAACGGGCTTTGAACGGACTGCCCGGTATGCATGTCATGCGAAGCAAAAGTACATTCGGCTTGTCGATGATAACTATTGTATTCGAAGACGGTATAGAAGATTATTGGAGCCGTCAACGTGTACAGGAACGAATAAACGAAGTCGAATTACCTTATGGAGCAATGGCAGAACTCGACCCTTTGACATCGCCTACAGGTGAGGTATTCAGATATATTATTGAGAGCAATCAACACTCGTTAAGAGAGATTACCGATCTGCAAAACTGGGTGATAATTCCCCGTATAAAAGAAGTTTCGGGAGTTGCCGATGTAAGTAATTTTGGAGGTATAACCACCCAATATCAGGTAGAAATAGATCCTTTAAAATTAGAGCAGTACCATTTGTCGCTCGACAATGTAATTGAAGCTATCGAGAATAATAACTCGAATGTGGGAGGTAGTATTCTCAATAGAGGCGATCTGGGATATGTGGTGAGAGGAATAGGTCAGGTAACCTCATTAGACGATTTAGGTAAAATTGTAGTAAGTTCCGAAAAAGGAGTTCCTGTTTTTCTGAATGACATCGGTAAAATCAAATTCGGTAACCTTGAGAGAAAAGGAGTATTAGGTTATTCGGATCGAACTCGTGAATACTCCGAAAGTATCGAAGGTATCGTATTGCTCTTAAAGCACCAAAACCCATCAGTTGTTTTAGAAGGAATAAATAAAGCTGTTGATGAGCTTAATAACGAAACGCTCCCCGAAGGAGTACATATACATGCATTTCTTGATCGTACCGATTTGGTTGATACAACTTTGCATACAGTATCACGTACATTGATAGAGGGAATGGCTCTGGTTATTATTGTTCTTATTATTTTCTTAGGAAACTGGAGGGGGGCATTGTTGGTAGCTATCACAATTCCCGTATCGTTACTGATTGCATTTATTTTAATGCATATGACGAATATTCCTGCTAATTTACTATCGCTGGGAGCTATTGACTTCGGTATTATAGTAGATGGGGCAATTGTAATGATGGAGACCATCTTGAAGAAGCGAGAAGATCATCCTGATAAACCTTTCGAAGAATTTTCGATCTCGAAACGGGTAAAACAAGTTGCCACACCCATTTTGTTTTCTACAATTATTATTATAACAGCTTATTTGCCGCTTTTTGCATTCGAGAGGGTAGAAAGTAAACTGTTTACACCGATGGCATTTACGGTTAGCTATGCTTTGTTGGGAGCTTTGCTTGTGGCTTTATTCCTTATTCCGGGATTAGGATATGCCTTATATCGTAAACCACAGAAAATATATCACAATAAATGGTTGGAGAAATTAACTCAAAAATATTCGGATATAGTAAATCGTATTATGGAGAAACCTAAAAGGGTAGTGGCTCCTGTGATTACTGTATTTGGTATAGCGGTTATTTTAACAGCATTGGTCGGAAAAGATTTTTTACCAACATTAGATGAAGGCTCAATTTGGTTACAGGTGAATCTTCCCCCGGGAATATCGATCGAGAAGTCAAAAGAGATGTCGGATACACTTCGCCAACGGACGATGAAATATCCGGAGGTAACTTATATTGCCGTACAAGCAGGTCGAAACGATGATGGAACAGACCCTTTTACTCCTTCTCATTTCGAAGTGTCCGTCGGGATTAAACCCTATAGCGAATGGCTAAGCGGAAAAACCAAAGCAGATCTTATAGATGAGCTGGCTAAAGAGTACCAATCGCTACCCGGATTTACAGTCGGATTCAGTCAGCCGATGATCGATGGCGTGATGGACAAAATCTCAGGGGCTCATAGCGAATTGGTTGTAAAAGTGTATGGAAACGATTTTAAAGAAACACGCCGTATTGCCAACGAAGTACTGTCTACTTTAGAAGATGTAAAAGGTGCTGTTGACTTGGATATTGATCAAGAGCCTCCGCTGCCACAGCTGCAAATCCAAATGAACAGAGATGCCATTGCACGTTACGGGTTAAATGTTTCGGATGTTAGCAATCTGATAGAAGTAGCTATCGGAGGAAAAGCAGTTTCGCAAATATATCAAAACGATAGAGTATATGATATTACATGCAAGTATAAAGAAGAGTCACGAAATACTCCCGAAAAAATAGCCGGTTTGATGTTAACATCTGCTTCGGGAGCCAAAATTCCATTGTCGCAAGTGGCCGATATAAAGTTAAGTACAGGGGAGAGTACCATTACACGGGAAATGAATAAAAGGCATTTGACCGTTAAGCTCAATCTACGAGGACGAGACCTCTCTTCATTTCTCAAAGAGGCACAATCAGCTATCGAGAAAAATATAACGTATGATCACGAGAAATACCATATCAAGTGGGGGGGACAATTTGAAAATCAAAATCGTGCTTATAGCCGCTTAGGAATGATTGTACCTTTAGCTTTAGCGATTATGTTTATGGTATTATATTGTGCCTTTGGTAAATTTAGACAGGCTGGATTGGTATTAAGTATTGTACCCTTAGCATTATTCGGAGGTATGATTGCTCTCAACGCAAGAGGCATGACACTCAATGTTTCGTCGGCAGTCGGATTTATAGCCCTATTTGGGGTTGCCATTCAAAACGGAGTCATTATGGTGTCGCATATGAACGGATTGCGAAGAGATGGTATGGACTTATTGAAAGCCGTAAAAGATGGTGCACGTCATCGTTTCCGACCTATATTGATGACAGCCACTGTGGCTATTTTAGGGCTTCTGCCTGCATCATTGGCAACAGGTATCGGATCAGATGTGCAACGCCCGTTAGCCACTGTAATAGTGTATGGTTTGATGTTTTCGACAATAATTACACTATTTGCATTACCTGCCTTATATTATATGATAGAGGCTAGAGTTGAACGTAATAACAAAAAAGAAAATGATGAGAAATAATACATTGAGTACTATAATGAAAATTATAGCAATAGGAACTATTCTCCTTACCAACATATTGCACCTATGTGCAAACGACAACATTATCAACAATAAACCTCAGTTTGCAACCCTTTCTTTTCAGGAATATCTGAATCAGGTAGGAAAAAATAATCTGGGTTATATTGCCGAAAAGTATAATATACAAATAGCCGATGCCGAGGTAATGAGTCAACGGGTTTTTCCCGATCCCGAATTATCGGTCGAAGCATTTAAAAATGGAAAAAGTAAAGATGAGTTAGGGCACGGATTTTCATTTGAGCTATCGTATATGCTCGAACTGGGAAACAAACGTGGAGCAAGGATTAACCTGGCTAAAAGCCAGGCTGATCTTGAACGTCTGATGGTCGATAATTTTTTTCAGGAGTTACGAGCCGAAGCAGCAGATGCTTTTCTGGATGCAATGATGCAAAAAGAACTGTTGAGCGTTAAAAAAAGCTCTTATGAATATATGAGACAGTTCAGCATATCGGACAGTATTCGTTTTTCTCTGGGAGAAATAAATGAAACCGAAGCCCGCCAATCTAAATTAGAATCGATAACACTTCTTAATGAAGTATATAATCAGGAAGCAGTATATAAATCATCTTTGGTTACCCTACGTCAATTTATGGGGAAATCCATGAATGAACTCAATATGCCTGTGGGAGAGTGGGGGCTTTTCAGAAGAGAGTATACTCTTACCGATTTGGTAAATCAGGCATTGTTAAACAGAGTTGATTTGCTTGCGAGTCTTAAAAATTCGGAAGTTGCAACCAATCAACTTAAACTGACAAGGGCTGAGAGAAAACTTGATTTAGGCTTATTGGTTGGATATGAGGTGAATGCTGAGGTAAGAAACGAAATAGCACCAACCCCTGCATTTAATGCCATAAAAGCAGGGGTTTCGATACCTCTTAAGATTTCTAATACAAATAAAGGAGCTGTGAAGTCAGCAGAATATGCTATACAAAAAACAAAAGCAGAATACCAGAATGTTGAACTCCAAATACAAAAAGAGGTTGCTCAGGCTTTTTTCGGATACGAAGCCATGCAAAAACAAGTAAGGCAATATAACGATGGTTTATTGAGCGATTCGCAAAAGTTATTAGATGCCATGGTATATAAATACAAACGTGGCGAAACCAGTATTCTGGAAGTATTGGTTGCCCAACGGACTTATAACGAAATACAGGAGCAATATCTGGAAGTTATTAAGGGATATGGCAGTGCATTGATAGAGCTGCAAAAAACATGTGGAATATGGGATATAGAACTTTAAAAACTTATCTTTGTTTATATCATGTTATCTATGAGTAGAATATTGGAAGTAGAGAGCAAGCAATACATAACCAAACTTTTTCAATATCGGGCGAAGTTTGGTTATTGAATTAATTTCTAAGAGGAACCGTTAAAGTGTATAGATATTTGTCGGTGAAGCGAAGTTTTATTTAAAACAAGAAGAATGAAAATACGATCAAAAATAGCACTCCGATATACAGCTGTAACAGCTATTCTAATGCTGACTTTTGCTATTATAGTCTTTTTTGTTTCATCAAAGGATAGAGAAAAGGAATTTTATGAAGATCTTAAAAAAGAAGGGATCTCTAAAGCGAATCTTTATTTTGAGGCTAAAGCAACTCCTGAGGTAATGCACTCAATCTATAAAAATAACATTGAGTATATTAATGAAGTGGAGGTCGCTATATATGATGAAAACTTCGGGTTGCTTTATCACGATGCAAAAGATATCGATATTGTAAAAGAAACCCCTCAACTATTAGAAAAGATATTAAATACACCCAAAGGTTTAAGCTTTTATGAAGATAAATATCAGGCTATTGGTTTTCTATTTACACACCATGATACAGATTATATAGTAACAGCAGCAGCCTATGATGGGTATGGTTTTACGAAGTTAAATAGTTTGATCAGAACTCTTTTCATTTTATGCGTTATATCTATTTTACTATCGTTTATTATTGGTTATATTTTGGCTAAAAGAGCCTTGAAACCGGTAACCGAAATATCGGACAAAATGAAGGATATTACGGCAAATAATCTAAACTTGCGTCTTTTAAGATATAATGAAAACGATGAATTCGGAGAGCTGGCTGCTTCTTTTAATAAAGCATTGGATATTATCGAATCATCATTCGAATCTCAAAAAATGTTTGTCAGTAATGTTTCCCATGAGCTAAGGACTCCATTAGCAGCTCTGATCGGTGAAATTGATTTTGCCTTGCTAAAAGACCGTTCGTCAGAGGAATATAAAGATACACTTATTAACTCTCGTCAAGATACCAATCGATTGATTCGATTACTCAATGGCTTACTTGATCTTGCAAAAGCAAGTTATGACGAAAGTAAAATATCAATGAATATCATTCGGGTAGATGAAATGCTTTTGGATGCCCGTGAACTTGTACTGAAAGGTAACCCCGATTATAATATCGAGTTACTCTTTAATCAGGAAATAGGTGATGATTCGGAAATTACGATTAAAGGTAATGAATATCTGCTTAGGATGGCATTTGCCAATCTGATGGAAAATAATTGTAAATTCTCAGCCAATAAAACATCAACTGTTTACATTTCATACTATAATAATAAAATAGTTGTCCAATTTTCCGATACAGGAATTGGCATTCCCGAAAATGAAGTAGAACATCTTTTTACTCCGTTTTTCAGAGGGAGTAACAAGACTTTTGTTCAGGGAAATGGGATAGGGTTAGCCTTGGTGAAAAGAGTAATAACTTTACATAAGGGGAATATCAGTCTTAAGTCGGTTGTTGGAGAAAGTTCGACTTTTAGAGTGGAATTTAAAAATAATCAGCCTTCTACATAAGACAAAGAAGTATATATTAAGTCTGATAGTTATTAATGTATACTTCTTTGTCTTATGTAGATGAATATAACCTTATCTTATTATAGATAAATCTGAAACAGATCGTTAAAAGCTATTTCTGTCTCATCTCTTCAGAGCTGCTTAATATCTGCGTAACAGACCGACAACTAGAGCTATGTTGTAAATGTCTTTTTTGGGGATTTTAAAATCTTTATATAAATCATGAGCTTCCGATTTACATAATATACAGTCTCCATCATCATAAATCCGCTTTATCAGAATCCCTTGTGATGTGTCTAAAGCATGGTATCTACCCCATTGGATATATTGGGATTGAGTTACTTGTAAACAAGCTATTTCATCACCCGAATGAAATTCGGGTTCCATACTATCTCCCTTTACAATAAGCGTATAATTATAATTAGAGAAAGCAACCACAACAGGCATATCTTCTGAATCTTCAGCTTTAACTCCACTTAATGCTATTGATACAGTTCCTGCTGTCGCATTTAAAGGTATTCGGGGTCTGGTCTCCGTAGACTTCGATTTGTTGATGCCTAATTTGGTTTTTAACATTTCTCCATCACCCGATATAAGCCAATCCATATTTAATTCTGGAAACATAGTTCGTATTTCCAATAAAACGTCGGAACCGATTGCTGAGTTTTTTTTCAATGCTCCCGATAGATATCCTTCAGATTTGCCAATGGCTTTTTCAAATTTATTGCGTCCGCCATATCCAGCTAACTTTAGATGATCATGAAATTCTATTAATCTTTCAATTGCACTCTTACTCATAATAGTGTATATACATTCGTTTAATTATTAAACACGCAACATTTATTAACACATAAACCAGTGATTATTAACACTGATATGTTTTATGTAGTGAATTTATAGACTATATTTGCATTTGTAGTCTGGTTGGAAGTAAAAGTGATTAATACATTAACTATTAGTTAATGATTTTATAATCTACTTAAATCCTTTCTATAGTTAAAGATACAGCTTATTTTGTAAAGTGCAAAATATTTGTAAATAAAAAAATAAATAGTGGAAAAAGACATTGTTTAGAGGTGTTGGAGTTGGCTAAATTAAAGAAAAAGATAATTACATAAACTTTATGATAAAGAGGCTTGAGATAATAATATATGCCTTTAATTGAAGTAAGTAGTATAACAAAGCACAAAAATAAATTAGACTAGTTAGAAGCCATAGACTGATTGATGGGGAAAATTACTCTTGTATATCCTCCAACTGATGGCAGAAACCAAATAATACTTATATTATGAGTAAATTAAAAACGACGGAAAATAATTTATTAGATATTTTATTAAGTATAGTACTGATTGTTATAATTGCCTTATTCTTCAGTGCAATAAAAAGCTGCACAACTAAAAAGGAATTGGACAAGAAGGATTTATATGAACTGTGTGAGATGATTCATTATCATAGTTCGACAGATTGTCTGATATTAGAAGAAAATGGGTTGGTAATTATAAAAAAATAACACACTGTTTTCGAGGCTTATATATTTTATAATAATAAGTTGAAAAATAAGATAGCCAATATGTGCGCAATAGAATATTGATAGAGGGAGACATTCGTTTACTTTAATATAAGTATAGATTTTTATAAAGCCGAGTAAAAAGTGATTGTATAGAATAATTTTATCTTTACTAGGAAGGCTTTTTGATAAGTTCTTTAATAGAACATAAGGAAATAATACATAATTTTTATCTCTAAATAAAGCAAACATAAAAGCTTCTTCTGTCAGTATAAAACTGGCTGTCCTCGCATTGGTTGGAAAACAAAAATGTAGAAGAGGCTTTACTCTTGTATTGCTTAGAATATAAGTAGTAATTGTTAAAATAGATTTGATTTAATTATCAATAATAAAAACAATAAAGCGATCGGATAAACTGTTCTTATCAGTATTTTTATATAAACACATTGATGCAATACAAAATAAATCTAGTACATATTTTCGAGGAGATGCACTCTGCTTCAATAATATAGTTGATGTATCTCTGAAACTACTCTAATTATTCATCCACAATTTAATTACAAAACATGTTAAATCTAGCAGAAGTAAAAGTTACATTAGGGATAACTCCCGAGTTAGAAGGTCTATTAACGGTTTTTTTAGGGTACTTAACCAGTAAAGAAACCCCAGTACACAAACAAAAAGAACAAGCCTCATCTAAAAGTTCTGGAACACAACAACAACAACAACAACAACAAATTGAATCTACATTTTTAGTTGGAAAAAATGAAAGTGATACATCGATTATAACAGTCGATATGCTTAGGTCAAGGGTTAAAGAGCTTATCAGTGCTGATCAGAATAACAGAGATGTTATTGAGGCTAAATTTGCCGAGTATGATGCATCTAATCCAACCTCTCTTCATCCAAAATATTATCAGGAATACTGGATGTTTTTAAATGAACTACAAAAATAACGTAAGTGAAATTAATTGTCAGTAATATAATAGGCTAACAATCAATATAACGGTGCGAAAAAGCTTTAAGCGGTATATCTAATATTATATACCCTTTTTACTCAAAAGAAATGCTAAAAAACTAATTATATGGATAATGTGAAAATATTATCAGGAGCTAATATTTTATTATACTCCTGCGATTTCGGAGATGGTATTACAATAGGATTTAATAATGGTAGAAATTTTATTCAGATGGATATGAGTGATTATCTTATATTTCCATTTTCTTCGCCCATGCTCAGAATTGTATGCGAATTAATTCCATGTACCCGTGACAGTCTTAAGGTAGGCGATACTGCTTATTGTTCATCAGCTAAAGTTCCCGATTCGGATTGTTTGAGTAATTACTGCAAAATTCTTAGCGAAAATTCAATTCTATATATACAAGAAGATGGGAGATTGCATGAGTGTAGTGCTAATCTATCTTCTTTTTCTTGGTATAAAGTAGTACCTGTCAAGAATAATTATAGTTAAAAGAATATTGTTTCGTAATATAAATATCTCCTAAATTATCCCTTGTTGAATCAGTGTCTATATTCACTTTTTTTGAGGGTGATTAATATATTTGTAATACAAAGATTCTTTTTTTATTGTAAAATATTATAGCCGCTCCTTATCTGTAAAAGACTAAGTAGCGGCTTTTTAATTTAATAAGTGTAAGTAACTTTTTATATTAGCTAATCTTCATTTTAATAATATCTCCATCACGGTAGAATTCGCCTACTTCTAAACTCGCTAAGCGATCTTTAGTTGGGAAATTTTTTATATCAAATTTAGCTCCTTGTATTCCAACTCTTGCAGAAAGAGAAAAATTGCTATTTGTATTTTTGATATTAAAAGAAATATTATTTCCATTGATTTGAGTTTCATCAACTTGAAAATCCGAAGGTCTATGAAATAGTTGAATAATACTTCCCGCATCAAAAAATGACCAGTGGCCAACTATTTGGTTTTTAGAAGTCATATAAGTGATAGCTCTTGAAGTAGGATTTATTAAAATTCGATCTCCGTTTTTTTGACTTTCAAATTTTCCTGTTACATTTAGTCCGTTGATCAGATCCCATAGAATATTCCCTCCTGCCAGACTAAAAGATCCATCCGCATTGAATATTTGAGAACCTTTTCCAAACATGGCAGCACCTGTGTCGCCGTTTAAATGACTAACAAGCTCTCCTAATTCATTTTTCAAGCCGATATCAATACCATTTAGGTTAAAACGCTTTGACAAGCTATCAAAGAGTAATCCTTTTTTTTCGTTCCCGATACGAATATTCCCATTGTTGAGGTCATACATACTCCCTTCATTTGTTCCATTCTCAGCATAATTTACAGACTTTATAATGTCTCCATATATTGATCCTCCCGAAAGATATGCCATTCCGTTGACAGTAGATATATCACGCCTGTTGTCTTGTTCAGGATAGATAACTCCAAGCAATAAATGATAATAGCTTCTATCTTCGTCTGTTTGTATCTTCACGGTACTTACAAACCAAGTAGCTAGATGGCTATTGCGATCTGCCTTTACATATATATAATAATCTTTATTATTATCGGGCAATACCTGTATTAAGGTATTGTTTATAGCCCAAGTAAATTTATTAATGTCTGTAGGCAGTGTTCCTCCGCCTCCCCACCATAATGCACGATGGTTGATGTATCCTGCCGAAAGTGAGACCTTGAAAGTATTATTTTCTTTATACACCTTCATGGTTATCCTATTAGTTGTGAAGTCACTGCTTTTTGCTCCTACGGATAGAAACTGAGTATCTATTGTATTGGGGCGGATACTATTTGATTCGAAATAACCCTCTGAGTCAAATATTTTGGTTGCTAGTTCACGGAGATTTCGGCTGTTTTGGACCGCACTACGAATCATTTCTTCATTTTGAGTGCTGTTATGTATATTATTCACTACCACATTGTTTACTTGCGATTCTATGCGATCCAATCTCCCTGACACAATTTTATCGGCTAGTGTAACCTGATAAGACGGTATGTCTTGCCCTTCCTTATAAGTAATTACTAAATTTTGGATCGATTTTACGGTATATTTCGAGCCATCATTCGCGACCATATCACCTAGTTCATTGTCAATTACCCGTAGGCTGACTGCTTCTTTAAGGACAGCGGCAACCAAAGTTCTATTCGCAAAGTATATCTCATCTAGATTTACAGTGTAACTAACCTTGCTTTGTGAATTTTCGCTCAGATATTTTTGAGCTGCTTCTTTTAAACGTTGTTCTGCCTGTAAAACGAAATTCTCGGGCATTAAAATATTTAGTAGAACAAACTTATCCCCTTTCTGAGGCTTAATCTTACCAGAGGGTATAGCATAATTACTGGATGAACTGGTATCTTTTTCTAAAAGAAATTTCCAACGACAACCATTAGTATAATATGTTTGACCGCTGGTGACTGGTAAAATTTCTCTTATCTTAAATTCGATACCACCACAATATCCTGTTTTCATACTCATAGTCGGCTCCTCGGATGTCGTAAATTTGTTAAGGTCAAACCCAAGATCATAGAGATAAACATAAAAGTGCGATTGCTCTAATTCATTTTTGTCATTCATACCATCTTTTATTTCATCGATAGCAAGAATTTCATCAATAGGATTTCCTTTCCCATCTTTCATACCGGTAATAGATGGATAAATATCATCAAAGGTTTTGTTGCCGGGGCGTAACCCGAAATAATCTATTGTGGATTGAGGTGCAAGTATATAGTCTACAGGTCGTGACTGGCTAAGTGTCTGCCTAAAGGATGGTAACTGCAGATTTTGGGTAAAACGTGGAAATTTTTCGGTACGCAAGTAATTTTGGTCTATATTACGGTTACTACCCTTGACCCTTAACTTGGTAATAACAGTGTTTACTTCAACATCACGTTGGATTTCGTACAGTCCTTTCCCTTTACCATACTCTAGAGTAATCAGTTCGTCTCCGACTTTAAACTCCGGATATTCAACTCCTACATAGATGTGCTTTAAGGAAGTGTCCAGATAAAAGAAAAAACCGAAATCGCTATTCGCACGTGTGAGGGCATTCCAGCAATTCTCATTTGACACAGAGATCTGAAGTGTTTCTCCTTCCAATATTCTGTCACTCCATCCAATCTCCTCAACAGGCTGAGGAGTATCTGAGTTTTTGACAGGCATTAGTATAATCCATCTATTAGTCTTTAACTCATTCAGGTTAGCTTGGATTCTTCGGCAAAGGTCATAAACATCACCCGAGAAAGAAAATGAATCCATTCCTGTATAATACATGTCGTCCCCTAGTACATAGTCCATAAAATCACAATCGACCAATTCGTACTGTTTTGATGTAAATGTGACAGTAGTTTGAAAAGCATCACCTGTTGAGCCGGTAGAAGCCGAGCGTTTTATGGACGGTTCGCTGCGTATCACATATCGTTCATTTCTAAAATCTACGTAACAATTGGGTGTTATGCCTAGTTTATGCGCCGAATAAAGGGTCGTAGATATAGTCTTTTCCCCCATTGAAGCACCGGAATAGGTGAAATCTCTTGTATCCAAGATTAATTCCCCTTTAGGATTATATATTTTCAGTATCATAATTTTGATATAATTTAAGTTTGGTTATACTTGTTGTAATTATGAAACTACCACAGAATTGATACTGCTTGGATTAATTATACAAAAACGAATATCAGGCTTTGTAAAAGTTTTCGTTTTATTAAAATCCCGTTCTCCATTCGAATAGAATACATCTATTGATTCCCCTTCTGCGATAGTAAAAGTCAAAGAGTTTGAAGGCTTTCCATAGGTTGATACTCCAAATGAAAGCCCGTTTGGGCACATAAATTTAAGAGTTGCTTGTACTGTATCTTTTCTGAAACATTGTCCTCTGTAACGCTCTTTTGAAAATGACATTCCTTTATATACAAGACGTGCACCCGTGTTTCGGTATGACGAGAAGAATTGGAATACACCGTCTCTGTTCTCTTTGGCATATTGTTTTTCGGCAGGTTGGACTAGATAGGAAATGAATTTCTGAAATTGCTCACGTCCATACACACCATGATAAGTTACCTCTATCTCTACTTCTTTATCTGCAAATATGGCTCTATCGGGAATATAAATATCCAACCCTTGCTCTTCTATCCAATTTCGGGTAAATGGTGTTTTCAGTTCAGGTAACTCAAGCATACCTTGTGTCGCATTTATAGTAACGCCCCATTCAGCGAAGATATCTTTTGCTTCTTCGCCGGCTTTCTGTATATAAAAATTATTTTGCATTTCGTTTTCGTTTATGAATTATAACTCTTTCTCCTGTTGCTATCGAATTATCATATTGATATACATTTACATTGTGAGCATTTTCCACCTCTAATACTGAATTTTCATAAGTCTCAATATTTATAATGGAATGGTCACCGCTGTATACTATTACTTTCGAATTATGCCTTACATATAAATTGAGTACTCCATAATCAGAGATATTTATTATGACTAAACTGTCACCTACAACTACTGCTGTATCCGAGTAAATGTCTACCTCCTTATGCGAATCTATGAATATATTATAAGGTTCGGTTTTTCCTTTTAAATGTTGCCGGAGAATATCTAACGATGGATAATCGTGTTCTATACAAAAATCCATTCCACGTTTATACATACTCATTAAAGCTGAAAAATCATCATTCCATGCATCTTGCCAAGGTTGGCAAAGATTAAAATCAATAGCTTTTTCCAGTAATAAATTTGATATTTCTTTATTGTCTTCCATGTTTTTCTTTATTATTTTACGTAAACTCTTATTCCGGCTCCATTATCACCACCCGATTGGGTTATTACCGATTGGAATGCTCTATTAAGAGCTACAGTATTGGAATTTATGGCAGATACTTCGGTAAGTATTTGTGATTGTATCATTTGTGAAGTTTGTAATATTGTCAGTTGATTTTCGTTACTCATCATTATGGAGATAACCACATCTCGTATAGTATTCATATAGGCTTCGAGTATCATAGCGGTATCTTGAGTCATTCCTTGCACGCCCTTTGATAATCCTGATAGTTGTTGAGATTCAGCTTCTTTTTGGAAATATTTCTTTACATCATCAGGTAAATTTTCAAGCATTTTGGCTAGAACATCACCTTTCGATTCTAGTTCAGTACCCATCAATACCATGTCTTTCAGCATTTCTTCAGGAGATTTAGTCAGATTTCCTTCTGTATCTACCCATTTGCTGACATATTTGTCGATAGTTTTTCCCAGTACATCTTCTATTAATCTTTGTTTGATAATAGAGCGCATAATGTCGCCGATGACATCTTTTACTTTACTTCGATAGCCTTCTGCAGCGTCTTCTCCTTTCATAAAAGCATCTAATAAAGCATCGCTCAACTGACCTGCAAAGGATTTTATATTGCCTCCCAGCATACTTTCCAATATTGAACCTAAGCCATCTTCTATTTGGATTCCTAATTGGCGATATTGCTCCTCAAGTTGTTTTACCTTATCTTTATCAGTCTTCTTTTTATCTTGTTCTTCTTTTATCTGTTGCTGTAGAAGGGTTTGTTGCAATTTTAGTTGTGCAATTTGAAGCTTACGTGCATTGTATGCTGCATCTCCAAAAGCTTTGGTTGCCGCCCTCCCTAAATCTTCATAGGCTATTTTAGATTCGTCAATAGCTTTTTGAAGACGTCGTATTTCTTTTTCATGTTTTCGATCCCCTAATGAGGTTATTGAGGACACAACAGAAGCCACTCCTTTAATGCCTTGTGTAAGACCGCCTATTACATCTCCTGAAGCTATGCGCGCAATGCCTGCACCGGCTTCACCGACTCCGCCTACAATTCCGATGATATCAGTCATTGTGCCGGCAGTATCTGTATCTTCAGGAAAAAGAGATGAGAAAAGAGAAACAAAAGCACCTCCTAAATCGGTGGCTTGTTTTGTAACGCTGGTTATCTGGGTTGCCATATTTGCCCAGGTTGTGGCATTTTGTGCATCAACACCTTTCAGCTTTCCTTTTAATAAATCTATTTCTGTATTTATACCTGCAGTCTCTTCAGCCGGTGCAGTCTCAAGACTTTCTTCCAACGTCTTAATCTTATTTTTGATATCTTTGGAGGAATTTAAATTCTCACTTAAATCCTTAAAGCTTTTTCCCAGAGCTTTGAACGGATTTTTCTCTATAATTTTCTTTTC
Organism: Dysgonomonas sp. HDW5B; assembly: GCF_011299335.1. Lineage (GTDB taxonomy): Bacteria > Bacteroidota > Bacteroidia > Bacteroidales > Dysgonomonadaceae > Dysgonomonas_A. The sequence continues at coordinate 153,372 of NZ_CP049858.1, read as the reverse complement.
TTCTTTATCTAACTTTTTTACAAAATCATCTACTTGTTCCTTTGTTCGGATAATTTCTTTTCCATCAATGTTGAGATGGAACAAACCATCTCCACCTTCGTCTACATTTTTCAAAGAGTCTTTTGCTTCTGCAATAGCCGTCTTGAATTTTTCAATTAAATATGCAATCTCTTTTTCTGATGCTTTGGTTGCTTCTTCAAAAAGATTTTTATAAGTGTCGGATTTTTCTAACAAACCATCGCTCAAGCCTGATATTTCTTTTTGCCTTCCTTCATTTATTAATTTGTCTGTGGCATTGTATCGCTCAGGACTTATTTTTGCTTTATCAGCCTCGAGATCAGTCTTATACTTATCGTATTTATCATTTATAGCATTAAGCTTGTCATCGGCGGTCTGAAACTCTTGAAGCAGACCCGTTAAAGTTTCTTTGGTTTTTGCAGCATATTTCTCATTTAAATCATTACTCATTTTCTCAGACATAGTATTATTTGCTGCAATCATTCCTGTAAAATAATTACTAAAACTGTCAGCCGATATTTCTACTCCGGTGTCAGATTTTACAAATTTTTTCGCTTTATCATCTCCTATTTTTTTACGTAGACTGTCATATAGTTCATAGGCTTTTTTAGTTTTTTCTATTTCTTTGTTTAAATTGCTCCACTCTTCTTTTTGTCCTTCCTGTTCTATGTTTAGCAGGTCATCAAGTACCATTGGATCTATAGCTTCTTTTCTCACCTTGTTTTTGGCTACTTTAGATTGAATATCTTTATAAAAACCGCTAGGATTTTTTATATTAAGATTATCTTTATTTAATTCCAAAGCATCTAATTGATCTTTATAGCTTTCAAAAGTTTTATCCAAAGCAACATTATCACTCCATATTTCTTTATTTTGTTTATATACAGTACTCAGTTTTTTGATGAGTTCTATTTGTTTCTTATAAGTTTCAAGTATTTTGTCTTTTTTAGGACCACTAGGTATATTCGGAGGAGTTGCTTTAGGTGGCTCGAGGTCAGTTTGCATCGTTGCTGCTGCAGTTTTGTACTTGTTTGCAACTTCTTGGTTTGCAGTGTATTGCTTGTATCCAGCTAGAGTGACCGTGTCAAGAGGAATATTGTTCTCTAAATTATATTTAGCTTTTATATAGATTGGCTCTAAGCTTTCCATCGATTGCTTCAATACAGCATATTTACTTCGTATATCTGCAATAACCTGTGGCATTGTGGTATTTACATTAATAGATATAGAATTTCCCAAAATACCTTGTATTTCGGTTTGCCATTGGTTCAGTTTTTGCTTTGGGTCGTTCCATTCAATACCAAGTTGAACTAGAATCTTTTCTTGAGCATATTGACTTAGATCTCCCCATGTTTTGATATAACTTCTTATGCCATCTTCATTTTGTTTCATATCTAAGCCTTTAACAGCCATATGGGCTTTGATGTTATCGGTAAACTCGAGAATAGCTTGCTCTGCTGCTTCTTTTTCTTTGCCAAAATCATAACTTATTCCTTGGAACTCCTTCAATGTATCGTCCTTGAGGCTACCTCCAATTACATTGATCATTTTTTTTTGGGCTGCAGATTCAGAATAACTCACTCCAGCCAATCCCTGAGTGCTTCTATTCAATATATTTGACAAATTCTCTAGCTTTTTAGCTTCGGATTCTTTAGCTTCAAATATTTGATCTATGCTTTTTAGAGTTTTATCACTCAGCCCTTCTAAGTCTTTTGCATATTTTCCATTTACTCCACCATTAAAAACCTCATATGCCTTATCATAGGTTTTTTGTACTTTTAATTCCGCTATTTTTAATTTGTTTTCAACTTCTCCCAGTTCATTTAAAGTTTCCATGAGATTATCAGAGAAGAATCCTTTATCTTCGTTTGCGAGAAAAAGAGAGAAACTTTTAAACTCAGCTAAAGTATTGTACTGTTGCATAGCTGCATTCAGTACATTTTGATCATCCGCCTGCTGTCTTATAGATTCAGCTAATGCAGGTTCTATCTCTGCTAATTCATTCAATAATCTTATCCGCTCCGAAGTGGTGGTATTATTGTCGGCAGTACTATTGTTTAGATTCGTTAACTCACTAAACAAACCATTTACATTCTGTTGTTGGAGATCTATTCCTTCTATAGTTTTGGCAGTCTCTATTTGTATGCGTTCCTGCTCATTTGAATACTCTATATAGGCACCTGTCAATGCCATTACTCCATTCACAGCAAAGCCTGCAATCCCTCCTTTTAAACCTTTTGATAACGCACCTTCTAATGCACCGCTTGCAGCACTATCGGCTATTGAAAAGGCTTGATTTATGGTTTTATTAAAACTGTCATCCAATGTGACCTTCAGCTTAAAATCTTCGGCCATTAATGCAGTTTTAATAGCTTCGATAATCTGTTCTGCATCTGTATTTACTGACATATCTGCAATCATGCTGATTGTAGACAGTTGTTTCTCCACATTTCTTATTTCTTTAGAAATTTGTGAAGTATCTATATTTAAAGAGTAGGATAAAGATCCTGTATCATTATTTGCCATTTTGTTTAAGTATTTCAGCCATTGACATGGTTACTGGTTTTAAATTTCTATTCTTTGATGCTATTTCTTCTATTTCTTCCTGAGTATGGTCTGCTACTTTTTTTCCGTACAATACCTTGGGGGCATCTAACATCATGAGCGAAATGAGAGCACACGGCATATTCATATATTCTTTTTTCGTTACATGGTATTTTTCGATGAATGAAGCCATTAATCCGGCTTCTGTTCTGCTGGGGAAACTAAGACTTCCTCCTGAGTCCTCTTTTTCATCAATGAGTTTATCCTCTCTGCCATCTCGATATTGTGCAAAAAAAAACCTGCATCCATTCTCTGCACAACTTCCGACAACAAAATAGTGTACTCCTGTTCGGTCAACCTGCGTAGTAGTATACGCCAATAAATCCAATGGAGTAGTTTTATCCTCCAATAGTTATTCAGCATGGCGAGCGATAATACTTTGGCTTGTTCTATTTGGTAATAACGCATTGATCCTACTGTAGCTGCGATATCCGGATTAATTTTCTTTTGTGAAACCAGATGATACGATATACGCCAGTTTGTATATTTCTTCATGGGTTTAATGCGGTAGATGTATTTACCTACACTGATTTTGATGGCTTTGTTGAGTAATAAGGCACCTTGTTGTTCTTGTGCATCTATTGAAGCTTCTTGCATAATTATTTTTTTATTAAAACAGGGAGTGGGAGTATTCCCACCCCCTGTTTAGGTTCTTACTTGATTTGTACCCGGTTAGTTAATAAGCATTACTGCTTTTTCTTCAAATCCGGCTCCGCCTCCCGCATTGGCTGTTACTTGGATATGTATGTTTAATGTTTCTGTTTTTGTAGCATTACCTGAGATATTAGCTACTAACGAAGCATTTGTAAATACAATTCCTTTACCGTTTTGAGATTGTAGCCAAAACATGCCTTCTTTTACAAAAGTTTGACCTGTAAGACCTACTACGTTATCGAATGAGGCATTTTGTTCAGCACCTAAAAGCTTTATAGCTGATTCTATAGATAAATCCGGAATATCTCCTTCGTATACCATTCCACTAGCTTTATCCCAGATTGTGTGGATAGGTGTATCCAGTTCCTCAACGCTGATATCTGTCTTTGTTGGAGCTTCGTCTGTGATAGAACCAGTTCCTACTAATACAACACCCAAATGAGTCCATTCTGTAGAATCTAAAACTTTGCCTCTTGCAGCCCAGTAGATTCCGGCTTGACCGATTGATAAACCTAAATTTGCAGTAAGTGTAGCTGTTGGTTTTTTTAATGTTAAATTTGCCATTTTTGTTTGTTTTATTTGTTTATAAATTAATTGTTTGAGAAAATGTAATTCATTTTCTTGTTAAGTTGTTTGCATCAGTATTTGTCTGATATAATAATATTTAAGAACTTTATAATCCTTCTTTTTCAGATGGGTTATATTTTTTATGTCTCCATCTTGCCTTTAATTAATTATTTAAAACCAGTTTCCGTTGGTTACTAAATTTTCATCAATATTATTTTGTTTGTTATTCATTGAATATCACCATATCACTCCTTTGGTAATGTTAATGTTGTTAATGTTGAAAAAATATTGTAGGCATATCTGAATTGAGAGGCTATTTGATTAATTCTAGCAAGCCAAAACTTGTAGCCAATTCGTTATATTCCTTTAGTACGTTTTTCGTAATTTTTTCAACAGTGCTTTCAGGTCCAATATCTAAGTATCCTATAATTTTGTCACACAGATCCTCATTAAGCTTGTATTGAGTTTTAAGCTGTCTTTTGACTTCTTCAGTAATAATTAATTTTCTTGAACCTGCTTCGATTATTTTTATTTTTTCTAATAGAGGCTTATTAGCTTCTGTAACAATAAGGGCAATATCTTTAGCTGTTAAAGGTTTATTTGTGCTGATTTCGGGTTTACTCCTTTTTCCCGAAGTTTTTTTATTCCCGATCTTTTCTTTTTCTAAAAGTTCTGACTTTTTTACAGCTTCAACGATTTGCCTGTTTACATCGCCTTGGAATGTATTGAATATAGTTGCCAAATCGTTTAAAAACGTCCCTGCTTTATTTTCTTCAATTCCAGTATTTGTAATAGCCCTAGTTATAGCATCTGCTACTTCCGAAAATGTACGTTCTGAGAATGTGCTGTTTTTTACAGCATCTTTTAATTGTAATAAGATTTTTTCTTTCATAAGTAATGGTTGTGTTTGTAACAATTGTCAGTGCAAATATAAGGGCTAATTTTAAATTAGTGACTATTAAGACTGGTAAAAGTTGTTAAAATGACATTTTTAGTTGTTTTATCAACTGAAAATAATTTCCTTTGTTGTGTAGTTTTCAGGAAACATTGAAAATGCATGGACTTACATACTATTATTTATTGATATAAATATTTAAAATACAATGGTATATAGTGTGAATCGGTTGAAGTGATATCAAAAAAGATACTCGAAAAAAGTATTTTTATTTGATAATATAAATAAAGACACAGGTAAATTCATGTACAGAGAAAAACTCAATCAAAAATACCTATATCACTCGGTATGTTCCTGAAATTGAATAAATCAAAAGGAAAGTCATATCTGATGTATGCTATAGTATATTAACCATTGGCTCTTTCGACTATAGCTTTCATTGAATACAATTACAGTTTGGTCAGTGGATAAAAAAGATTTTAAGCGAACTGTTTTTGAAAAGGTGTGAGAATACAAAAAAAGAATATAACAATAAAATTGTAAACAGATGACAGCTTTGAAATTTTATAAAGGTGAGTCGTTGAATATTAAATTCGCTGCATATGACAATAGTAATCCGGCGAAGTTGTTGAATATTAGTGGATATACCAAATTAGTAGAGTTATTCACTCCGTATTCAAATAAAATATTACCAACTATCTCAAATATTGATACTAATACTTTTCAAATTGACTTGACTGCTGATCAGACCCGAAACCTTAATGCCGGAGCATTCAACATCATAGTTCGACTGACCAAAGGGAGCGAAGTCAAAATCGGAAAGAGTATCCCTTGTCAATTACTAGATCCATATATAGCATGTGGTCCCGAAGGGCTAGCCATGGATAATGGGCAGGCAAAGATTGATATGAAGATTGATGCCGGCACCATAGCATTTGACATGTTCTTTGGTAGTACAAATATTACCATAGGTGGAACTGAGGCGGATGCATATATAAAGGAAGCGGTAAAAGATAAAACAGACAGAAAAGAGTTTCTGAACGTATCTCAGATAAATAAAAAATTTGATTATGTGGATAAAACAACAGCCCGTAATGCTGTTGCAGATGCTTTGCGAGCTCCTGGCCAAGTGGTATTGTTCAGATTATTTACAGGAGACTGGCTAGCTCAACAATTTACCGGACAAAACACATCAGATTGGATAAAAACAGAGTATTGGGAAGATTTTGGCACTTCGTCAAGAGTATTTGACGGGGGAAGGGCAGATACCGTGTATGGTGGTGCCAGAATTATTGATTGCGGAGATGCAGTCGGATAAAGGAAAAAGAATTAACAATAAAATAAATTTTTAATTATGGCAGATAGATTTCAACATAGACGGGACACCAAAGCTCGTTGGGCAGAGATTAATCCTATGCTTCTACAAGGAGAAGTTGGGTATGAACTAGATTCAGACCAGCATAAATTAGGAGATGGCATTCATACATGGAATGAATTACCTTACAGAGGAGATCCTTGTCTACAGCAAACAGGTAATTCGAAGACCTCTTCGATGTCTCAGGATGCTATAACAAAAGCGTTCGAATTACGTACTCCTAAGAATAGTTTTCTAAATATATCTCAAGAAGTTGGCAATTATCAGTTTGTAGATTCAAAAGCTGCAAGATCTGCGGTGCCTGCTAACTTTAGGGGGCTTGGACAGATGCTTATATATAGAGCTAAGGTTACAGGTACAAGTACATATTGCTGGTTTAAAGAAGTATTTGAAGGTACAGATATTAGTCAGTGGGGAACGGACGCACACTGGAGAGGTATAGAAGCTAATTATGTGCTAAATATCTCGGAAGTAACCGATAAGTATGACTATGACAGTAAATCGGAGGCTCGTTTGGCTGTTCCTTATCACCTTAGGGAGATTAATCAAATTTTGGTATATCGTACTAAAGAAAAAATTGTGATAGAATACTCTATTGCAGTAGATATATATAATGATGATAGCTGGAAAGCTGATTCGAGCTGGAAAGTTGTTGGTTCAGGAGGAGCATTGAATGTTTCCGAAGAAAAAAACAATTATGCTTTTGCAACCTCTCTTGATGCGAGAAATGCTGTACAGAATTCGGATAGGACATTGGGGCAGCTTATCATATATAAACTAGCTTCAAAAAATTGGATCTTTGAGATATTTGCCGGAGATAGTGTAAGCTCATGGGAAAATAATGCTGATTGGAGACAATTAGCGAATAATGTCGATATATCTAATCTGAATAATGCAATCACTAATGCCGTAAAAACGTTATCGGATAAGATTGCCGGAAAAGCAGATAGTTGTTACATAAATAGTGAGAATAAGTTACAATTAACTTCAGAAGGAAAAGATATAGGTAATGCAATTGAGCTTACCTCAGGAATAATAAATCTTACTTATAAAGATAACGTATCGTATTCAACCTCCCTTGATGCCCGAAAAAAGGTAAAAGCATCGGATCGTATTTTAGGACAAATTATAACCTACAAACTTTTAGATGGAACTTGGGTACTCGACCAATTTGTTGGAGAATCAACAGGTTCTTGGGAGTCTGATGGTAGTTGGGTTCAATTTGCATTAATAGGAGACTTATCTCCCTTGTTGTCAGACTTGGAAAGCATTAAGGCTCAACTGACTTTGTTGAATGCAAATATTAAAGCGAAAATCGATGGAGGCTATACAGAGGATAATATTCTGTATCTAACCTCTAATGGAGAGGTAGTTGGTGATCCGATAGTATTGCCTGAAGGTGGCGGAGGAGGCACCGGTCCTTCGGGTATCGTTATGCGTGTACGTGCTGTAGGAGGAACTTCCTTAGTTGTTGGAGACGGAACTGATGCTGTAATAAGATACAATTTCACGTCTATAGATCAGGAAACTAGTGATGATACCGGAGACGGAACAGTGTTGATAACAGTAAATGGTATTCCTGCATTTAGTGGAAATATTCATCAGGGAGATAATCAATATAATGTTAAAGACCACCTAAATCTGGGAGCTAATATTGTTAGAGTAAGAGTAACTGATGGATATGAAAATGTCAGAAGTATAACCTTTAATGTTCAGAAAGCTACCCTTGTTGTTACATCAACATTTGCGGATGATATAATTTATAAAACAAGTCCTGTCGCTTTTAGATATACGCCCATAGGATCGGGAGAGAAAAAGATACGCTTTTGGCTTAACAATATTGAAATAGACTCGGAAACAACTACTGCGTCAGGTAAACAGTTGACCAAGAACCTTACAGGTCTTATATCAGGAGCTAATTCTATCAGGGTTGTGGCAGAAAGTTCTATTGAAGGCTCTCAGCTCGTAAGTAATGAACTATATTATGAGTTTATTTATGCAGATGCAGGGGTTACGAAACCGGTAATTACAATTTCATATAGAAAATTAGAAGTTACTCAATTCGAAATTATCGAATTACCTTATTTGGTGTATGATCCATCAAGTACCACAACGACTGTTGAGTTGGTCATAAATGATGTTGTTAAACAATCATTGACCGTTCCCAGATCTCGTCAACATTGGAGCTATGCTGCTTATGAGCAAGGCACAGTAAAAATGGAGATTCGCTGTAAAGGAATAACAAAGAGTGTAAACATCAATGTTATAGCATCTGAATACGATATAACGGAAGAAAAAGGAGACTTACGTTATAAAGCCTCTGCTATTGGTAAATCAAATTATAGTAGTGACAGAGCTTCTTGGGCATTTGGAGATTATGATGCTATTTTTAAAAATTTCCTATGGGGAGAAGATGGTTGGCAGAAAGATGAGAATAATGATAATCATTTGCGATTGATAGGTGATTCATCGGTTGAAATAGGAATTAAGCCTTTCTCAAGTGCTGTACTATTAAATGGTTTGACCCTTACCATAGAATATGCTACTATGAATGTTACAGATGCTTCGGCAGAAGTAGTTAGCTGTATGCTTGGAGGAGTAGGTATTAAGTTAACACCATCATCGGTTCAAATCAGTTCCGCACAATCAACATTGTCTGCTCGATTAGATAGTTCATCCAAAACGAGTATTTCATTTGTTGTTCAGAAGTTAGCAGAAAACAGGCTTGTATATCTATACATTGATGGAGTGATGTCAGGATCACTGCAATACCCTACAACTGATAATTTCTCTCAAAGTACACCTCAAGGACTAAAATTAACTTCAGGTAATAAGAGTTGTACGTCTATGATTTATACTGTACGTTGGTATGAAAATAATCTAAACTACGACCAGGTTTTTGGAAATTACATTTTTGATATCGAGGACTTTGACGAAAAAATAAAGAAGTATGATTTCAATAATGTCATAGACGATTATGGCAGTGTAGATTACAATAAAGCATTGAATTTCTTACCATGTCTTACATTTGTAGGTGAATTACCAACATTTAAAGGAGATAAGAAAACGTGCGATATCATCTATGAAGATAGGCAGAATCCGTACAATTCGTTTACGGCAACGAATGTTCAGAATGATGTGCAAGGTACATCCTCGCAATATTATCCTAGAAAAAACTTTAAGTTTAAACTTCGAGATGGTATTATTCTGTCCGAAACAGGTCAGCAGCTAGATGCTTACCAAATGCAGGGTAATAAAATACCGGCAAATGTGTTCTGTACGAAAGCCGACTTTGCAGAGTCTTCGGGTACTCATAATACAGGGATAGCTGTTCTTGTTGATGAGGCTCTAAGGAAACTTAACTACAAAGTAAAACCACAGAATATTGATGATAGAGTGCGAACCACAGTCTATGGTTATCCGATACTTATATTTCATAAAGAATCGGCAGCATCAAACACAGAGTTTATAGGAAAATACAACTTTAATGATGATAAATCATCAGTTCAGGTATTTGGATTTACCGAAGGTTGCGAAAGTTGGGAATTTTTAAATAATACTTCTGACAGATGTTTGTTTAAGTCTGCCGATTTTACAGGAACAGCTTGGTCGAACGATTTTGAAGGTCGTTATCCTGATGGAAACCAAGATGCTACTAATCTAAGTAAAGTACTTCAATGGATCGTTTCGTGTAAAGGAAATCCTTCTAAGTTTAAAGCTGAATGTGCCCAGCATTTTAATGTAGATTGGTTATTGTTTTACTGTTTGACTACTGAAATCTTCGGTATGGTCGATCAAAGAGCTAAGAATCAAATGTTAACTACTTATGGAGAAAGAGGGGCAACAGGCGAATTGCTTTGGTATTTTATTTTCTACGATAATGATACTGTATTGGGTATCAATAATGAAGGACAGATTGCGTTTGACTTCAATATCGAATCAAAAGACCCACATGGAGACGGGCACGTTTGGAATGGTTGGAACTCTGAATTATGGACTCTGGTTGAAACAGCCTATAAAGCCGAATTAACAGCATTGTACCAGAAAATAAGACAACAACAGGTATTGTCGACTTCAGTAACACTAGAGGTGCTTGAAAGCAGACAATCTGATAAATGGTGTGAGGCAGTATACAACAGGGATGGGTTCTTTAAATACATAGACCCTCTCTTATCTTCAGGTAACGGAGCTTATTTATATGCTCTGCAAGGGAGTCGAACCCGACACAGAGTATGGTGGACAAAAAACAGGTTTATGTATCTCGATAGTAAATATGCTGCCGGAGATTACCTGAAAGATTACGCGACTATGCGTTTATATACTCCCCAAATATGGGGTGGGGTAGCTCCTAATGCCGATTTCAATATAGGTATTACTAAAGCCGGTTATGTCCAAATCAAGTATGGATCTTACATAACAGATTCTATAAGAGGATATGCAGGTCAAACTTATAGTGTGGAAGCTCCTTCGATACAATTTAACGATACAGAGACTATCATATACGGTATATCAGCGGTAAAATCGTTAGGAGACCTATCGGCCAAGTATCCGGGTACTGTTGATATAACAAATGCTTTGGCACTTGAAGAGTTGATTATCGGTAGTCTGGTAAAAGATTATAAGAACTCTAACTTAACAGTTCTCCATACAGGCTCTAATGAAATGCTCAAAAAGGTAAATATCGCTAATTGTCCTAATCTAAAACAGTCATTGGAATTAACCAAATGCTATTCTCTGGAAGAAGTAGAAGCTCGAGGTTCAGGGATTACAGGGTTGACATTACCTTCATCGGGTATTTTGAAGACACTTAACTTACCGGCTAGTTTTACAGCGCTTTATGTTAAGAATCAGCATTACTTAAAAATACTTACACTCGAAGGTTATTTAAATCTGAATACCATTGTTCTCGAAAATGTTCCTAGCATTAATGGCTATGAATTGGTTAAACAATGCGTAAATACAGATGGAAATAAGTTAGGTAAAGTTCGTTTGATTAATATTAATGCTACAGATACTTCTGCAAAGGTGATGATTGCTTTACTGAGTATGACCGGAGAAGATGACAATGGTAATCCAACAAATGTAGCAGTAATTACAGGAAAGATTCATATTGATTCAATTTCTCAAGCTACTTTGACTCGCATAAATGACAATATGCCGGAGCTGAAAGTTACTTATGGTGTGTTACTCAATGTTATTGATTTTGAGGATGATATTGTAAAAGCTATTTGTGTAGCGAAATATGACACTAATAAGGATGGTGAAGTAAGTATAGATGAGGTTCAATATAAGAATATTCCTGCAGGATTATTTACTGGGTCTGGTGTTGTTAAGTTTAATGAAGCTAGATACTGGGGTGGAACTGGAAGTCTAATAAACGATGTTGATACCTTAGAGGAAGTGTCTATTCAAGCTGGTAAAGCCGAATTAAATAACTTACCTAATCTGAAAAAAGTAGGAGTTTACGCTGAGAAAGAGACTTTGGATTCTGTTCCGACTTTTGGATATAATACTGTAAAGAACTGTTATTCAATAGAAAAATTCCTTATGAATGGGAGATACTCTGAAACTAAAAGGAAAGGAATGATACTAGCTAAACAAGTGACAGGAGCTATAGAATATTATCGGTTTAGGCTTCCTTTACAAGGGTATAGCTCAATAACAGTAGATGAGAAGTTTAGCGTTACAACGACAGATGCAGATGAAGTTAATTATAATTGGGGTAAGGATTTGTCTACACTTATAATTAATACTTGCTATCAAGTAAATCTTCCAAACTTTAGTAATTTACAGACTGTTCAGGTAAATGGATTCTCTGAGCATACAGGTAATCAACTTTATTTTCGAGCGGATTTTCCTGTGTTACAAAACCTTATTATTGATGACACAACAGGTAATTCTTTAGATAACTTTCAGTTATTAAGTGGGAAATTTAGAAATATAGAGATTCGAAACTTAACCTGTAAAGGAGCGAGTGGTTCTGTTTTTAGATTATGGAATAATCAAGGGACATCAGGACTCATTTCTAGAATAGATTTACCAGAGACATATCAGCCAGCATCATTGCAAATAGGTGCAAATAGTGGATGGTCTCCTTTTGTACCCGGTGCTGTATTTGTACTCAGATCTCCTGTATTTATACCAATGTCGGCTATTGATAACTGGAATAATCCAATAACAGGTTATTGTAGTATTTATGTTCCAGATGGACTTGTTAACACATATAAATCTGCAACCAATTGGAATCAGTTAGCAAGTAAAATATACCCAATTAGTAATTTAGGTTAAAACAAACATTATGGAAGAAAAAGAAATCAAGCAAATAGTAATAATTTTGGAAGAACAGGAGTATGTAGAAACTACTCCTGATGTATCACCACCACCACAAGGTAAGGCATGGAAAAGAAAATCAGATGGAGTGCTTTTTTACTCAGCCGTATATTTAGGAGAGTTACATTTTCTGAATGGTAAAAAACTAAGAAAGTCAATAAAAGAAGTTCCCGAAGATTTTGAGTTAGTAGACATTGAAGACCCTAATGATTTAATTTAGAGTTAATAATATGTATCAGTTTTTCAGCTCCCGGTTGATATTCTATCGGGAGCTGATATTACTCGAAAGGAGAACTTTCGCATCTAGTATTTGGAAGACTTTGTGAGACAATACAGATGCAAGGAGGAATAAAAGGAATGAGAATTTCTTAAGAATAAAATAAAATATGATATTATTTATTCAATCATTTTTAAATAGTGATTATCAATCGCTTCGATCTAAACTGCTGATTGTAGCAATAATGTGGCTGATGGTGGCTATTGCAATAGTTGTAGATCTGATAAGCGGTTATAGAAAAGCTAAAGAACGGGGCGAAGCTCGAACATCATACGGATTGAGGCGTACTGTAACAAAATCAGTGTTATATTATGCACTGATGTTATTTGCTTTTATGTTCGATTGTATTGGAACATTTTTTTATCCCCTTCCGTATATAACATTTATAGTGGCAGGCTTCCTTATTTTTATCGAAGGGCGATCTATTCTCGAAAAAGCTCATGATAAAGATAAGAGAAAGTTGAATAAAAGCCTTGAAGAATTATCTATAATACTCGATAATAAAGATGATCTGATAAAAGGTATAGCCGAAATAATAAAAAATCAAATAGACAAACAGAAACTGGAACAAAATGAAAACACAGATAAGTAAAAATTTTACATTGGAAGAATTATGTCATTCCAATACAGCTATAGCTAAGGTAATTGATAATATACCCAATTCAACACAAATTATGCATCTAAAAAAGTTAGTTGTGGATCTTCTACAACCCCTGAGGGATATATGGGGAGAACCAATGATTATTAATAGTGGCTTCCGAAGCGAAGAAACCAATAAAGCCGTAGGTGGAGTTGCTAACTCTCAGCATAAAGAAGGGAAAGCAGCAGATGTTAGAGTCGATAATCCTCGGAAACTTCAGCAAGAATTAATCAATTCCGATTTGGAGTGGGATCAATCCATATTATATGACGATGGTAGAAACTATTTCCTTCATTTATCCTATAATGAGGGACGAAACAGAAAGCAAGTTTTATTTTCAAAAGGAACAGTTGACACAAAATGATGAAAAAGAATATTTATATAGCATCCATCTCTTTCATCGTTGGAGGAGTATTGTCTTTTTTAGTGAGTAGAGTTTCTATGCAACACAAGATAGAAAGCACGTCGGTATATGGAGAAACTTATGAAGGGGCTGTTAGTAACATTCAGTTGAATCCGCTAAAAGAGGAAGGCTCAGATAAGCCTATATTACCAATGAAACAGATTGAGATTCAATACCGGGATACGGGAAATACAGAATCGATAACGGAAACCAGATATATTTACCAAATTGTTGATACTGCAGCAATAATAGCAGATTATGTATTGAAACGATCTTATGATGTTATCGCTTTTGATGATATGGATAAAGGTAAACTTCGTCTATTCCCTGTTATTCAATATAATAAATTAGAAGAAATTAATTATGAATTTACCCCTGTATATCGCCAAACTTCCATATATAAAGAAAAAGTATGGCAACCTTTTATCTCAGGCTCTTATTCTACATTAGATATTATTGGTTTGGGAGGAGGGGTATTTTATCATAATATAGGATTTGAGTACCAATACCAGATTGACTATGAAAATATAAGAAAGGGGCATTCATTTGGTCTAAAATATAAATTTTAGGTGAATATAACCTCTTAATATATTATCATTCCTTTACTGGTAGTCACTAATTAATCAAAATATAGAATATATGTAATTCATTTATTGACATCTCAGATGAATTTGCATTCCAAATAAATGAAAAAACTGTAGAGCTAATTGACAACGCTTCTTTACATTGCGGCAAGAAATCCATGGCTAAAATAGCTCAATGGGAACAGATCAATTTCCTGATATACTTTTAAGGCTGTATTCCTGTTAACTAAGTCTTATTGTAATACTATGAAAACATATCAAATATTATTGGCTATCTTTTGATGTGTTTATTAACTTTTAAAATTACAAAGATCGATTCCGGGATATGCTTACTAAAATAGGAGTAAAATGTCAAATTAAATTTTCTTGAGTACTTAATTCTCAATATTTGGAGTAAACAGAAATAACACAAAACTTAATATTTATATAAAAATTCAATGTATTAGCCAAGAATATAGAAAATAACTTATCTTTGTATGATAGATATCCTAGCTGATAATATTTCTTATTTCAGACTGGATAACTTATTAGATTCATGGGGCTGACCGGTTTTGACAGCGAGATGAAGTGGTTTGTAAGCATGCAGTGCGTAGTCGGCTAGCACTATAATCTCAGACGTCAAAATTTTAACTGGCGAAAACAATTACGCTCTTGCTGCTTAATCGAAGTATAGTAGATATAGCTTAATCTCGGCACATGTGTTGAGACAAGACATCACCCGGAAGCTGTTGCTCCGAAGCATTTCGATACGGTGGTGTAGGTAAATCGGGGATAGGATAAGGAAATCTTCGGTCCTTGTCCGAAATTAAGAAGATAAGGTTTGAGTTGGTGGCTTTGGTCTTGCTCACTCCCGACAATTAAAGCAAAGATAAGCATGTAGAAAGCAAATTAGTTCCTTGTTTGGACGAGGGTTCGAGTCCCTCCAGCTCCACTGATTGAAAATTTAAAGAAGTTTAAAAGCGTTGATATTGTTTGATATCAACGCTTTTTGTATTTTTACAGATATAAATTAATTTAAACAAATTCTTATTTAATATGACTATTCGAATACCCTTATCTCTAAAATGAAATAGGTATCCGAATTAAAACAAATGCTAATGAACCCACCAGAAAGAAATACTTTTGCTGCTTTGTTCTACATGAGAAACGACAAGATCAATAAAAAAGGAGAGGCTCCTATTTATCTTAGGATTACCATAAACGGAGAAAAAGCAGAATATGCAACAGGAGAACGTACTACTCCTCAGATTTGGAATGAAGGAAAAATAAAGGGGAATAGTGCACCTGCAAAACGAGTGAAGGACTTAATGGATAACCTTCGTGCTCAGGTAATGGATATTCGAAATGACTACAGAAGGCAAGAAAAACAGATTATACCAAAACAGGTTGTCGCAATATTAAATGGAAAAACTATAATGTCTAGTAAATCTGTTTGCGAGGTTTTTGAACTTCATAATGCGATGGTTTATAATCTTATTAATATTGATTATGCTCAAGCAACATATACTCGGTATATTACAACCTTGAAACATATTAAAGAATATATCATGACAAAGTATGGCGAAAAAGATATGCTTTTATCTGCAATGGATTTTGATTTTATTCGTGGTTTTGAGATTTATATGAAAATAACGAGAAAATGCAATCATAATACGACTATGAAATATATTAAGATGTTCAAAGTCATTATTCATTATGCTATAAAAAATGATTGGATTGAAAAAAATCCTTTTATAAATTTTGAATGTCCCATTGAAAAAACAGAACGAGAATTTCTTTCGGATGATGAGTTAAGGCTACTTCGGGAAAAAGAAATAGAAATAGATAGACTGGCTATTATACGAGATATATTCATATTCTCATGCTACACCGGATTGGCATATTCAGATGTTGCAAAATTGACAAAAAACAATATTTCAAAAGGAGTAGATGGGGGTGATTGGTTATTTGTTAATAGGACGAAGACCAATATTAAATCAACTATACCATTACATTCTATCGCAAAAGAAATATTAGAAAATTATAAGGAGCATCCTATTAGTGAAACCAAAAAGGTACTACTTCCGATTCCTTCTAATCAAAAGGTTAATGCTTATTTGAAAGAGGTTGGAGATATCTGTGGTATAAATAAAAATCTGACATTCCATATGGCAAGGCACACTTTCGCTACAACCGTTACTTTAGAAAAAGGGGTATCTATAGAAGCTGTAAGCAATATGTTAGGACATACAGATATAAAAATGACAAAAAATTATTCGAAAGTTACAGAGAATAAAATATCAAACGAAACAAAAGATTTATTCAAATAAAAAAATATGGAAAAAGCAGAACAAGAAACACCTCTAACCAAATATCAACTAATTAAATATTTTTCGCCTGTTATACTAGGCTTTTCTATGATTGAGCTATCAATACTGGGATTAATCGATTCTAAGGGATTACCTTTTGTTGGTTATATTATAATGCTTATTGGAGCTTATCCATTATTTATCAAAGAGATAATAATGGATAAATATATTTATGTGCTAAGAGCCTTTAGCAGTATTACACCTCAATACATTATCAATATACAAGTAAATAATTATATGAGAGATATTTATCATCAAGATTTAGCAAATAGACAAAATAGTAGTAATATTTTGAATAAGGTCGAACTTACAGACTCCCCAATTATAGCTAATAATGAAATAACTAAAACAGATGATATCATATCTATTAATATGCTCCAGCACTTGTATAAATTTGAATATATAAAACCAATTCAAGAAGAATGCCCCTTGACTAAGATTATTATCAAATGGCCTGTTTCTAATTTAAACACGTATTATAACCAAACCACTGTGGCTAATATTCTAGCATTATTTATTAACCATAAAAACAAAGGAGCTAGTATTAATTTAAAATACAAACTTTTTAATCTGGTGAGAACTCAGAAAGAAACCGTAGATATTCTCATTAGTAATTTTTATATTGCCAATAATGATAAAAAAGAAAAAATAAAAATAGATTCATTCAAAAATGAATTAAGTAAAGCTCTTAATTCTCAAACAGAACTGCTTTCTCTCCTACTAAAGAATAATAGACTGAATAATAAATATTTAATATCAGAAATAAAGAAACACTATTCTAATATAAAGTAAAATATTTATTTTTTATTATTTATTTATTGTCCTTATTTAATTGTCAATCGAACTCAAATCAATTCATATTTGCACCATCAAATTATTGTTGAACTAAAATGAATTTAAAATGGTGCAAATAGTTACAATTGAAGATTTCCAAGATTTTACAAAAAGAGTTTTCGAGAAATTAGATCGCATAGAACATAAACAACAAGGAGGATCAGATGAACGTTGGCTAAAATCTGGCGATGTAAAAACAATGCTTAATATTTCGCATGGAAAACTACAAACAATGCGTAATAACAAAGAAATATCCTATACTAAAGTAGGTGGTGTAATTTTTTATGACCGTAATGAAATTAATCGAATATTAACTAAAGGGATGCAATCTAAATAATTGCGTCCTTTTTATTTCTATTTAATTAAATTATGGAAGAGATCGAGAATTACATAAGAGTAGGAACTACTCTTTACAAAATAAGTCAACGTCCACTACTTGAAGGAGGATATATCGAAACTCGTATTGCGTGGACATATGACACCTTTAAGCAAGATTACAAAGATAAAGCCAAGCCTAATATTAAGAAATATGATGGTTTCTGTGCTGTTCCAAGCCATGTGAATTATAAAAGAGATATTGGCAAGCCTCCATATATCTATTATAATGAATATGAACTAATCTCACATCAACCAAATGAAGGAGACTGCCCGCATATTCTTTCATTTATCAGCCATATATTTGAAGAACAGAATGAACTGGGATTAGATTATATGCAATTGCTTTATTTGCATCCTGAACAAAAATTACCCATTATCCTATTAGTTTCTCCTGAAGGAAACACAGGTAAAACAACTTTTCTTAATCTCTTGAAAATGATATTTGAGAACAATGTTATTTTCAATACAAATGAAGATTTTCGTTCTCCTTTTAATGGAGATTGGGCTCGTAAACTTATTATTGCTATTGATGAAGCTTTACTTGATCGACGTGAAGATGCAGAAAGAATCAAAAATTTAAGTACTGCTAAATACTATAAGGTTGAGTATAAAGGAAAAGACCGATACGAAACAGAGTTTTTTGCAAAATTTGTCCTCTGTGCTAATAATGATCTGGATGCAATAAAAATAAGTCCCCACGAGACTAGATATTGGGTCAGAAAAGTTCAGGAAATAACAGAATCTAGAAAAGATTCTACTATTCTCGATAAAATGAAATCAGAAATACCGCACTTCTTGCATTTCCTTGAGAATCGGAAATTTACAACAATAAAAAAATCGAGAATGTGGTTTGCTCCTGAATTACTTAAAACAGATGCATTAAAAAGAATTATAGCTTATAATCAAGGAACAGTCGAAGTTGAGATATTGAAGTTGTTTTCTGAATTATTTAGTCTGTCGAAGAAAGATGAATTATTATATTGTTCTACCGATATACAACATTTTCTAAATGAGTTGGACTTTGAAGTTTCAAAGACACAGCTGAGAAATATTTTTCAAAATAAATTGAAAATATATCCATTGAAACAGCAAAGATATAATTATATTTCTGGCGGTAACAATGGAGAAATACTTGAGGAAAAAAGAAATGGACGTCCGTATCTCATAAAAAAAGAACTAGTTGATAAACTATTGTTACAATAAACATTATAATGCATATAATATATTATTCTTCAATTATTTATATTCAGTAACAATAGTGTAACAAACAAGTAACAATGTAACAAAAAAAGGATTGCTACCTATGTAACAAGTAATTAAACAGTTGTTACATATCTAATAAGCAAGATATCAAAACAATATAGGTTATATTGTAACAATGTAACAAAACTTGGATATCATTTTTTTCCTACAGTAAAAATATTTTGAAACTGATCTAAAATCAGACACTCAATTCCCGATGCAAGGTGTGTCTTTGTACGTACAAAGACCCTTGCTTCAATTATCATTGAAGGGATACTCCCTTCGGTCAATTTAATAAAAAAATAGAAGTATGAACTTTAATAAAAATTCAAGAATATTTATTCGAATAACTGCCGAAGAAAAACTAGAGATTGAAGCTAAAGCAAAGAGTTTAGGATGTACATCCTCACAATACATACGCGATGTTGTTTTAAATAATAAAATAATAACTAAGACTGATGTTGAAATGGTTTTTCAGGTGCGAAAGATTGGAACTAATGTTAATCAGATTGCCAGACTATGTAATGCCATGAATGTAGTTTCACCTGATGAAATCTTCGATAAATTTGATGGATATTTCTTAGAATTAAAAGATATTATAAAAAAGATAAACTCTTAAAGAATGATTGCTCAACTTGATCCTGCTCCTTTTGAAAAAGTGTCCTTGAACCGCAAGATTGAATACCATCAGACCAAAATAAATAATGGAAAAGCTGAGTTTTTATATTCAACACTTGGGGCTAATTCACTAACTGAGTTTAAAAACGACTGTCTGATGGTGGAACTGCTTAACAAAAGAGTTAAAAAACATTTTAATGAGGTAAGTCTCAATTTACCTCATTGCGATAATCTAGAAGATAATAAGTTTATGGCAATAGTAAATAAATATATGGAGCTTCTAGGGTATTCAAAATCTTGTTATGCAATAATAAAGCATAATGATAAAGATCACAGCCATTTTCATGTTTTATTTACAACTATTGACAGAGAAGGTAAACACATAAAGGATTCGAATATCAGATATAGAAGTCAAACTATATCCAGATATCTTGAATTAGAGTATAATTTGCGAGAAACCACTTATAATACATTTGATAATCAATCATTAAACGAGATAAAAGCAAGAGAATATTTTTTTGACAATGCATTAAAGAAAGGATTAAAAATAGAAGAGGTGAGCAAAATGCTACATCCAATTTTAAATAATACTATATATAAAGATATTAACCCTATAACTAAAAGAGTAAATACTGAATATGAAATGCTATTAGGGACTAATATTTACAATCAATTAGGGGATATACTTAGAAAACATAACTTATTTAAACCTCTTTATAAGGATGAGCTAATAGCTAAAATGGATAAGGCTTTTTCCAAATCCAGTACAATTAGTGAGTTTAAATCCCTATTCGAAAATGAAGGTGGTTATATGAGGTTTGTTACAGACAGAGGACAATCAGGGTATACTTATGGACTGGTAGGTGCTTCTTTTTATCTTAGAGACAAAGCTCTGCCACAGAAGTATAGATATGGTAATTTAAGCCTAAGACAATCTGATATACTAGCCCTTGAAGAACAAAAACATATTATTTATAATAAAATTTTCATAGTATTGAATGACTCATCGTCTTATGATGATTTTAAGGTCGCTTTGAATCAAGTTGATATAGAAGTAAATGAGCACAGTAATACATCAGGTACTTACGGGCTCTCTTTTTCTATTTCAAATATCAAGGATCCTATAGTCTTTAAGGCTTCAGATATTTCGAAAAAATTTAGCTATAAGACAATTCAAAACTATTTTCTACTAAATATAGGTTTTAATATTTCTGCAAAAGATGGACTAAACGCTATAGCCAACAATAATCAGATTGTTGAGAAAATGAAACAGGATATCGGATTTATTTTGCCTAACAACCTGTCATTTAGTTCTCAATCAGAAATAAATGAAGATGATATCTTAGATCCATCTAGGTATAATAAAAACAAAAAAAGAACTATTAATAAAGGGTTTAAAAGTTAGTTTCAAAGAATCAAAATAGAGTTTATCTACCATTCAGACAAATATTCAAACATGAAATAATAAAACTGTTCAATAAAAATTCTAAAAAGAGCTTTTTCTCCTTTCCAAAAGAATTTAATATTATATCTTTGCCCTTATAGTATAAAGCGTAGTGTCGTTTTAAATAGAATATAGATTAGCATTCACAATACACCTCGTAGCAGAAAACTGGTAAATTTCAAAGACAAGCGAGATGAAATGTGCGATGCTCATGCCAAATAGGCGTGGGCTTGCTTGTTTCGTTTGTCGGGTATACCAGTACCTCTGCTGCGGACTTGTAAGTACCACGTCTTTTTTGTTGCCCTTTGAATGAACTACAAACAAAATATTCATTCAAAACTATAAATATGGATACAAAAAACTACTTATTAATAATTGTATTAGTCTAATTTCCTTTTCTCATTTCCGATAATAAAATATTCAACGGTGGAATAAATAACATCGAAGGCATAAACTCTTAAATAGAATAAAAACTATCAAAATTATTACATCATGAAAGAAATACGAGTCTTGTTAAAGAATTACAAAAAAGATAAGGATGGAGATATGACATTCATTGCATATGCCGAATTATTCCCATTAGATACAAGAGTAATAAACTACAGTCTCGAAAACGTAATAACGGATTTTGTGAGCTGCCATCAAGTATTTATCTTCGAACACTTCGATAAATTCCCCAATTATCAATGGAAAACTGACGAAATATCACTACCTGAAGATGAACATTTCGATATGTTTAAAATAAACTATATTGATAGGACTGATCAAGTAAATGAAGGTAATGAGATCACCTAAAATAAGCCTATTTATCTGAGTAAAAATGGGTTTAAGTATTTTCTTTTTCTCATTGTTTTCTTATAATTCACGCAATAAACGTTAAATAAATTTTTCTCTATAAAAATTCAAATGCAATACCTTTTCTTTATTAGTTCAACTCAAAAGTGATCTTGATTGCTTTAATTTTAAACACACAAATAAATAGATAATGAAAACTAAATTTTTACTGATGGCCGTAAGTTGTATTGTTCTATTATCATTTACTTCTTGTGAAAAAGAGGAAATGGGTATAGGCAGCACAGACGGTGGAGGCAAAGAAGATGCCAATACAATCGCAAAATCCGCAACAAAACCGACTCTGAATGATAATCAGACTACTCTTGTTCCTGATACCCTCTTAAAGGTTGATGAATGACTTGATAGATAGCTACTTTATTCTCACACTTCAAACTTTACTAAATGAAAATACTTCTTAAATACTTATTCTGTCTGTTGACAGGTATTTTATTGTTCTCTTGTCACAAAGATAATCCGCAAGAAAAACTATTAAAACAAGCTCAGGATAGTTTAGGTATCGGCAAACCCGCTATTGCTCAAAATTTACTTGCTTCCCTTCAAAATCCTGAAAAGATGGATAAAGAAAGCTATATGCAATACATAGTAATTTATGTAGGGGCAAAATATGAAACTAAAGCAGATATTACTAAAGACACTTTAATTTTTGAAGCTCAGCGATATTTCAACAAAAAAGAAGATTTAAAATATACAGTTCTTTCTAATTATTATACAGCCCAGTTATACGATGAAAGTGGTAACTTTCCAAAAGCATTAGAATCCTATATGCTTGCTGTGAGTGCAGCTGATAAATCAAATAACGATTTATTAGCTGGTAAGAGTTTGAATAATATTGGATATATCTATTTCGAGCAAGAACTTTTGGATAGTGCTATCATCAATTATAAAAAAGCGCTGTTGTATTATAATAAAGTGGAAAATACAGATCAAAGAAAATTAAAAACATTTATCAATATTGGTAGATCCTACGAGGGGGATAATAAATTAGATAGTGCTTATTTTTATTTTAAGAAAGGTCTAAATCTAGCCAAACAAACGGATTATAAACTTGAAGAAAGCCAACTTTACCTTAATTTGGGTGCGACTTGTTATGGTAAACGAGAATATGAAAAGGCTATTGAATATTATCAATCAGCCTTGAGTATGGGTATTATGGGCGAAGTACAAATTCAAAAAATAAATTTAATTTTTCTGAAAATATATAATGAAATAAAAGATCTCTCAAAAGCCAAACAATATGCCGATCTTATTGTATTGGATCTTCCCAAAGTAAGTAATAAATACACAATTAAAGAAATGCAGGATGCTCTGTCTGAATACTATGAGAATATAGGTGATTATAAACAAGCCTTAGCATATAGTAAACTGGAGAAGGCTACCCAAGGACAGATTGAGCAGCAAAAAAATGCTCCTGCTTTATTGGAGGCAGACAAGAGTTTCTATATTGATCAAAAGGAAAAAGAAGCCCAGATATTCAGGTCTAATGCTATTTTCGTTTTTTTTATCGGAGCTAGTGCGTTTTGTATTCTACTTGTATTTTTCTTATTTGTTTGGCGAAACCATAAAAAGAATCAAGCAGAAATAAAATTTTATGCTGAGAAATACGCTGAGTTGAGAGAAGTACTATATGCACATACCGATGAATATCCAAAAATAGAGGCAGAGATAAAGTCAATTCTTGAAGATGACTAACTAATATTCAAATTAAAAATATAACACGCTATGTTTACTCATAAAACACATTTAAGAATAGGTTCTCTTGAAAGTATTAATGCAAGCAAACTTTTCGACGACTCAAAAGAACTGGCAAAATGCAGCTATACCTTTGCAAAGGGAATAGACGGAAAAGGGCAAGTACAATCAAAAGCCGAAATTATAAAACTGGAGCTTTCTAGCCTACCGAGTAAAGCTATTATTCAATGGGCACTCAATCCCCGTAAATACGAAAGCGGAATGATCGTATTTAGCGACGATGCCGGCACCCCCTCTCGAAAAGATTCTCTTTACCGATTCCGCATGTATGTTAATGGAAATCAATTATATGCAAACGGGAAGTGCTTACATTAAAACCTCCTTAATAATAAGTGCTAAGAAAATAATGATCGGAAGTACTGTTTTCGAATGCAGATGGGTTAATAAATAAACACACATGACATGAATATCAAAGATACTGTAAGTAAATTTTTCACTTTCCCACTTGTTGAAGCTGGTGTAACTGTGCACTTAATTGTAGATCAAAAAGAATACGAAGTAGAACAATTCAAAGTAGGTTTTACCCAATCTACCGATCATAAAGGAGAACCACAAGCCGAGACCTGGAAAATCTGCTAAAAAATGACCCTTTCCCGCCAGTCTAAACTGACCCCATCCCCCGAGGCAAATTGATCCCTCTGTACCGAAGTAAATTGATCCCCTAAAAAAAAAAAGGTAATCAGGTACTTGTCATATTCGAGCATAAGAGTTAATTTTTGTTTAGAAACAAATAAACAAAAAGATCATTATGTCAAATAAACCGATAAGTATGCAAAAAGTAAAACAAGTGGTTCGTCTTTACGGGCAAGGAAAAGGCACCAAAGCCATTGGCAGTTCTCTGGGGGGAGCCCGTAACACAGTAAAGAAGTATTTACAGATTTTCCATCACTTCGGCATTGACTACGATACCTTTTTCAAGATGAGTGACAACGAGTTATCCAACCTGTTTCATATCTCATCTAACCAAACACCCAAGTCCAGTCGTCAATTGGATTTGGAGCCCATGTTACCCTACATAAGCGAACAGTTAAAACGCAAAGGGGGCACCCGAGAACAATTACACAAAGAGTATCTAAGCAAATATCTGGATGGTTATGCCCGATCCCGTTTCAATAACTTCATCTGTCTATAAGCGGGTCAAACACATCCAACCATGCATATTGAGCATAAGGCAGGAGAAAAGATGTATATTGACTTCACAGGTGAACTGTATTTCTCTATAATTGTCTTTTTTGCTCTTAAAACAGCTATTTCAGCGGGCTTGTGCAAAAAATGCGTGCAATGAAAATATATCTGAAAATATTTTATCGGTATATACACTTGGTTTCAAGTCGAATGTAATTCTATATTATAGGTAAATCTCAGCGATCTAAGATCAGGGGGGCGATAAATATAACAATTTTTCAATAACATTAGATTTGTGATTTTCAATCTCTCATTATTTATAAATTAGATTTTACATGTAAAAGTTTTATCACAAATGATTTTTTTTATCTTTGTAACAAAAACTATAGATGTTACAATATAGGAGATTTTTCACTGACCTAGGTTTTGATTTTGAGAGAAATTTAAAATCAACCAGACTTGTTTTTGAGAAAAGTCTTGATTTAACGAGCCAATTAGAAAATACGACTTTCTACTACCATTCTCCCAATAATACCAATACATCTTTCTATCTTGTTGCGACCTCATTGGTAGAAGAGGATTTAAAGATTGTAAGGAGATATATATGGAATAAGAATGACGCTGATTTGCTTTTTTATATTCGTCCAAATAGCGATGATATTGTGATGTCCTATGCGAAATATTCACCACTTGTTGACTCTAAAGAAAGTATTCTGTATACTTTTAATGCCTCTAAACCCGATATAGAAAAAATTGAGACTATTAGGCATTGGCAATTTGATAGTGGTACTTTTTGGTTAAATTATCACTCTTTCATAGATAAAACCAAATACAAAGGGATAGATAAGGAGTTGGCTTCAACGCTAAAAGCTCTAAAAGATCAATTAAGCAAGTTGCTTTTTTCTTTGATTGTTGAAGAACATAAACGAGATGAGGTTGTACAGGCTATAATAGATAGGACACTTTATATAAAGTATTTAGAGGATAATCACATTATCAATTCTACTTTTTATAGATATTACTTTAATAACGAATCATTAGATTACAAACAGCTATTGAATGAGGGAGATTCGCATCTAATCAACAAACTGTTTAAAGAGATTCATGCGATATTTAATAATAATCTTTTCGATCATCCTACGATAAAAGATGAATTCCTAACAAAAGAAGTATGTAGTTTAATAGCACAATCCTTTAATTTGAATTTTGAGACAAAGCAATTGAGGCTTTTTGATTTTCAATTTAATGTTTTGCCTATTGAGTTTATAAGTTATATTTATGAAGTCTTTTTATCTGAGAAACAAAAAGAAAACGGAATATACTATACCCCTAAAAAATTAGCTCAACTCATTATTGATGATGTTATAATTAATAATGAATTGGGTAGCGTACTAGACCCATCTTGCGGTTCAGGTATGTTTCTTATAATTGCTTTTCAACGATTATTAGAAATTGCTCGTAATAAAGGTATTGAACCTATAGATAATTTAGAAAAAATAAGATTTAGGACAGAGTTACTATCAAAAAATATATTTGGTATAGAAAAGGAAAAAACGGCACAAAGATTCACTCTATTCTCGCTTTCTCTCCAAATATTTAGGGATATTGATCCTGTGGTAATCAAAGAATATATTGCACATAAATTAGAAGAGAATAATAAAATTGACTTATTTAGTGAATTTTCATTTTTCGAGAACATAAAATGTGCAAACACTCTACAGACGAAGAGTGATGAAATTCCTTTTAAGGAGATAACTTTTAATTATATCGTTGGGAACCCGCCATTTTTCGAAATACCAGATACAAAAGAATATAATACAGAAATTTTATTCCTGAATAATTATAAAATTAATCAAGATATAGAAAATCCTCCAAAAGCAGGGAGTGTAGTGAAAAAAAATCAAATATCTCAATGTTTTTTTCTGAAAATAAAAGATTGGAGTAATTTTAGTACCCGATTTGGATTTGTGTCTAATAGTTCGAGCTTTTATAATGATTCAGTAAGTTTTCAAAAATATTTTTATTCTTTTTATAGTATTGAAAAATTTTATGAATTATCAAAAGTAAAAAAAATATTATTTGAAAAGGCTAAAGAAAGTGTTATCTCGATTATATTCACCAATAAAGATGTTACAGATAAAGAAATTATAGACTATTACTCTGTAGATTTAGGATTATTTTCTGAAAAACCATTTGAACTTTTAATTATTGAAGAAGATAAGTCAATTAAAATAAATCAGTCAGAATTAAGAATTCAAAAAATCAAATTAAGAGATTTTCTGATTGGAAATGAATTTGACAGAGCATTGATTGCAAGATTGGATAGTTTGAATACACTAGGAAGTCTATTGAATATAAAAGGGGATAGTTTGCAAGGCTTGACAAGAAAGAGTAATAAAGAAATAGCGGAGTATTGGGGGATAGCGGAATCTGACTTTAAGAAAATGAACCTCAAAATCAGAAAAAAATATCAGAAAGATTTTGACCTGGCTCACTACTTATCGAAAGAGAAAAGTTCTTCTATCAGTATTCCTTTTCTATATGAATATTCGAACATAACCCCATTTTCTATCAATCAATGTGATGGTTATATAAATATTGAATCAGTAAATAATGAGAATTTTCAAAGAGCCAGAAATCCTGAGATATTTCGAGGCTGTAAAATATTACTAACAAGAGTAGGCAATATCATAAAGGCCGTTTATACCCCTAATTCAATTGTTTTTTCTGTTAATATATTTGGTATAAAGCTCCATAATTCAGATTATGGTTATTTCATAACAGCATTGCTTAATTCAACTCTGATAAATTATATATTCAATATTAGAGATAAAAAACGAATAGGCGATAACCTACCCAGGATTGATGGAAATATAATTAAAAACATACCCATTCCTAAGTATTTAGATGAAAATATTGTATCTCAAATTTCCGAAATAAGTAGAAAATTAACTATTGGAGAGTATCGTTATGATGCCAAAAAAGAAGAATTGAATGATCTTATATTTGATTTATATGAGTTAACTTATATCGAAAAACAACGAATTAGGGACTCTTTCTCATCAGAATCTAAAAAGAAAATAGGGCGTAAGTACAGAGATTTACTGGATAACTATAAATTAATGTTAGCAGATATTATTAATCCATATCTTATTAATCCCGTTTCAATTGATTTCACACCAGCTGATTTTGATCTAATCGTAATGAAAGTCTCCTTAAATCAAAATCCTAATTTGCCTCCATCAGATAAGGTAAAAAGATATATTCTAAACGAAATATTTGAGCAAAATCCAAATGAGAATTTCTTAACAGGGCAGGAAAGGATCTTTGGGAGAGATTGCGTTTATATTGTAAAAAGGAATATAAACGAAAACTGGACAGAAACAAAAGCTTTCGAAGATGGACAATATATTTTGAAGCAATTAATATCCAATTAGAATGGAGAGAGAATATATCAAAGTAAATAGACCAGCCTTTTCATTCCCAAATAATACAAATTTGTTAAGGAGTTTAGATGATGAATTTTGGAAAAGCTGGATATTCTTTCATCTACTAACTTTTTATAAGGACTATGATAGAGTAGAATTAAAACAATTGATCAATAAAGAAAAGGCTAAGAAACACTCTAAAATAGAAGATTCCATAGCGAAATATATTCGAAATTGGTTAAACAATAAGTGTAGAGATTTTTATTTGAATTTTAGAGCATTTGGCGAGAATACAAATGATGAGGATATAGAAGGTTATTATGACATTACGATTCATAATACCTATTGGCAAAATAGAGATTTCCATTTTGAATGTAAAAACTTAAATGAAAAACAAGACCTAATAAATAAGTATGTTTATTACGACACCTATAGACCTGATTTTTTGAAATATGATGGAGGGGTCTATCGTTACTTTAATGGGAAATATTCGCAAGGCCAGAACTTCGGAGGACTACTAGGATTTGTGCTCGAAGGAGACATAGAAATGATTAAAACACAAATAATAAACAAGATGAGGATTCCTTTCAATGTTACTCCACAAGGTGATCTATTATCTATTCAAGAAAATGCTATATTGGGGAATCAATTTACTTTCAATTCTACACATAAAAGAGATAATTGTAATTTTTTATTGCATCATATCCTTTTACAGCTAGATTCCATTCCATGAAATAATATGGCTTATACATTAGGTACAGAGATATAAAAAAAGAAATAACGAAAAAAAACTCATTGTACACGATTTGCACACACCCTTGGTAAAAGGAGGCAAATCAATCCAATTGGATGAAAATTCAATCTTGAATAAAAGGCTGGAAACCAACAACCTTACGACCTAATGAAAATGGAGGTAAACGGCATAAAATCAATTGTTTGCGACTCTGTGTCAGAAGCTCCGCCTGAAGGGTGGATTGAATTGCCTGTAATAGTACTAGATTTACCATGAATAAGTCTATCTCACTGTCTTTGCTTAAATTAGATTGCTAATTAGGCAAGCTTTTATCGTACAATTTTAAGTGAATCGGAGTTAGGCTTCTTTTTTGTTTTTGAATTTGTATTGTTCATTAAATTCTTTGATGGTCAACTATTGTAAATATGAATGCCTTCTGTTGGTATTATAAAAAGCTTCTATGTACTTGAAGACAGACTTATAGGCATCTATTTTAGAGTCGTAAGAGTTCTGGTAAATAAGTTCTGTTTTTAAAGTTTTAAAGAACGATTTCGCCACAGCATTATCATAACAATTACCCTTTGCACTCATACTTTGCTCTATCCATTTATATTTCTTTATGGTTTCTTTGAACTGATTACAGACATACTGAACACCTCTATCAATAAAGAATAAATTTGCTTTGGTTGGTTATAATAAAGGATTAAAAACTACAGCCATTGATGCAGTTTTTACTTATGGCTAGTAAGCAAAGTCAATTGATTGGCAATACACTGCCTACTACAAGTAATACTTTGGTAAATTCTTTTGAATTTATGTACTACCTTGATTTTTTTGTTCTTCAGTTGAAACCCGAAGATACTTGACTTTGGTCATTCAGCTTTTAGATAATCTGATAAGTTCCACGAGTATAAAGTATATTTTTAGAGTATCAAATATATACACCTTGAAACTGAGTAAACAGGTAGATTTTAGTGTACTATTTTAGGGTATACCCTATTTTTATACATTTTATGTCGCTGATATAAATGTACATACTACATTTAGTCCATATCTTGGCATAGATCGCCAATTCTGGATTGTACTTGTTCTGGGGATACAATATTTAAGAGTTGGACCAGTCTCTGAGAAAGAAAATAAACTCCCAGCTAAACAAAGGGGAACACCTGTATGCCCTTAGGGTTTTTCTATGGTTTATAGGGGACGGGATCATTCGCTAAAGACAGGAAGATGAGCTACAAATAACAGCTCGTTGCCTCAATTTGCTTACTAATATTATTATCGCGGAATACCGTTTATATTTAGAAAATCATAACGCAGCTTCACTAGGAAGTATTTGAGGTCAATGAGTCTGCTTTTGAACATATTAGAAGATTAGGAAAATATTCATTCGATATGAATTTTGAATCTGAAAATAACGGACTCAGTCCATTAAAAAATCCGAATCTTTGGAATCGTTGTTTTCCGCAGATTTGGAACGAGAACCTCCATCTCGTCCGTATGATGAAGCACTGAAAAAGACTGTTTATCTGTCTATGCTGAAATTGAGAAAAATGGACAATGCCCATACATAATTGGGGACTGATATTCAATCATTTTTGAGTTATCTTTGGTAAAAGAGTGAACCTATAAAAGAAAAATTCTCTCAAACTCCCCATTTTCTTTTGGGGGGAGGTTTGAAAGAATTTATATGATAATAATTCAACCTTGTAGTTAACGCCTACACAAAATCATGGGCACCACCTCATGATGGAAGAATAACTCATGTGCAATCAAATTTAGTTTATGCCTGATGGATTAAACGGGTTAAAATATTCGCCTATGATTGAAATTTTCCCATCATTATAAGATAGTGTCCATGAAGTAAATTCCTCTATCCCAAATGTATCCCATCCTTGTGTCCTTTGATTAACTTCAACCCATTCTCGTCTAACATAAAAGAATTCCTTGTAAGTAGTTTTATACAATAAAGAAGAGAAATCTTCTCCTTTTATAATGAAAGGTTGCTCTCTGATCCTTATAAAGCCCAATATATTAGGTCTTTCTATGACAGCCCGAGGCATTAAAGTAATATGGAAAAGGTAATTATCTGTAGATTCATTTTCAATAGAAAGTAAATAAACATAATCTTTAGTTCTTTCCTTTCGCAAATCATACTTTAGAATCAAAGAATCTATTCCGTGTATGATTGATAGATTATAAAATCCCAATCCCGATAATTCTATCCATGCGGTATCAGCTTTAATACTATATTGTTTTTGACCAGATATACTTTTACATGAAATAAATAATATAACCAATATCGAATATTTGAGAAAGAATATATTTCTGCCCATTATTTTGTTTTATTAAAATATTTAAAATCAGATTTCACAGAATTTGGTGTATAGTTGATTGTTTCTTTTGAAAAGGGAAGATAAATTTTAAACGTTGTGTTAGGATTATAGTATTCTACCACTTGTTTTGCAAATTCAATATCTCCTTGTCCGTAACTTTCACTCCCAGGCAACCCACTTGGGAAACTGCCACGGTCTTTATATTGTTTAGGGTGACTATGTGTATTTTCTATCATAGGGTGACCCTCCATATACTCTTTCATTAGCA
This sequence comes from Dysgonomonas sp. HDW5B, assembly GCF_011299335.1. Taxonomy (GTDB): domain Bacteria; phylum Bacteroidota; class Bacteroidia; order Bacteroidales; family Dysgonomonadaceae; genus Dysgonomonas_A. The sequence goes on along the minus strand of NZ_CP049858.1, from coordinate 121,667 downwards.
CATCTCTCATTCCTCCTTCTGCCTTTACATTATGTATAGTTGTTAAAACGTTTGATGTTTGTCCTTCTTCTCTCCCAAAGACTGCATAGCTAAATTCAACATCTGTATTATCTGCCATGAAAGTAAACAATGTATTGGCATTTTCACTTCCCTTTACAGTATATTTATCATAAGACCAGGTACCTTGTTCATGCTCTATAGTAACAGTTGATTGATTAACTGTACCATATTCGAATGAAACAGATTGCCCTTCAATCCTTTCTCCATCTTTGTTAACCATAAAAAAGGTATCCTGAGTTTTATCTTCTATTCGATTCCGCACTTCTCCTTTTTCGTTGATCTCCCATATATCTTTTCCATCTGGGTCAATGTATCTTATAGGATTATTCATAACATACACATAAGGGCTAATCGAGTAATATTTCTCTGCCATTGGATCTATTGTTGTAAATGATAGCGGCTACCCTCAAAAAAGTAGCCGCTAATACAAATGTTATTTTATAGGGTATTGAAAGTTTTAAAGCTACTATCTATAATGTGTAACTTTAAGTATTTTACAATCCCTTTTTCGGATTTCAATATAGGCAGTACCTCCCCTATAGTGTGGGTTATTACGATAAGGTTCGGGAACAAGCCCTTTAACTACCCAAATATTATTAATTAATGTTGCTTCATATGGTCTTTGTCTAAGAATCCTTTCTCCATAAATAGGAAGCCAAATAGCTTCTGCTATACTTTTAGCGGTTTGCTCATCCGGGACATAATCTCTCGATAATGAATCTTTGGAAATACATTCTAGATCAACATTATTCTTTATAATTTTATTAGACTCTTGCGAGGAGAGACTTAACATTATAAAGAAACTGATCAGAAATAAAATTGACTTTCTCATGAATATTTCTTTATGTGATTTATTATTAGGTTTATCTATCTTTTTTCAGAGATATAAAAATGGGTATTCGTAATATCAACACTTGTATGGTAGGGATTAGTATCTTTGGGATCAACATAGCTTACTCTGTTAAGGTAATCCCCCACTAATCAATCAGATCAGTAGGGGGAACTTATTATAATCGGATTAAAAACTTTGTTTATTGAACTCAGATAATCTCTGCGAGAGAAAAGGAGATGAACAAAGATTCTTGAAAATATCATAATTAGATTTTTTAATTTTTAATTCATCTATTACTTTATTCCCTACTTTCCTTGGCTCTTTTTAAGGGTTATAATTTGTATTTGTAATATTATTTTGCCGTATGTGAACTTCCTCATGTGGATCTATCAACGGCTACCCTATTATTGGTAGCCGTTATGATACAAATTATATATTATTTATGTCTCTGAAAATCTTAGGTTACTACCTACCATGCTTAACTAGTAATATTTTACAATCACTTTTTCGTATTTCAATGTAGGCAGTACCACCCCTGCAACCAGGCTCATTACGACAAGGTAGAGGCATAAGCCCTCTGACTTTCCAAACATCATTAACTAAGGTTGCTTTATAGGGTCTTTGTTCAAAAATTCTTTCTCCAAATATTGGAAGCCAAATAGCTTCTGCTATTTTTTTAGCTGTTTCTTCATTTGGAACATAATTCGTAGTTAGTGTATCCTTGGGGACTGTTTCTTGGCACTCCTGCGAATAGAGATTTAAGGTTATTAATAAAACTGTAAAAAAAGGCATTATTTTCTTTTTCATGATTATTTATTTCGTTTTTCTGGCTTATTTCATTTAATTACAACGTCTCTTGTCCTTCGGACATTATATATCAATATAACTGTATATAATATCATCATCTCCATATGTATTGTTAGCTCTCTTTAATAGTACTTCTTTATAATACAAAAATCCCGCTAGTTTTTTACTTACTAGCAGGAATTTTTTTTAGTAAATACTATCTAAAATATTTATCTTTCAGCATTTTACAAGTACTTTTTCGTATTTCACTATAGGCAGCACCTCCCCTATAGTGCGGATTATTACGATAAGGTTCAAGAACAAGTCTTTTAACTACCCAAATATTGATAGCTGTTATGATACAAATTATTATTTTTTAAGTCTCTGAAAATCTTAGGTTGCTATTTACCATGTTTGACTAGTAGTATTTTACAATCACTTTTTCGTATTTCAATATAAGCACTTCCTCCTCTACAATCGGGAATATAACGACAAGGTGGTGGCAAGAGTCCCTTGACTATCCAAATATCATTAACTAACGTTGCTTCATAGGGGCTTTGTTCAAAAATTCTTTCTCCAAATATTGGAAGCCAAATAGCTTCTGCTATTTTTTTAGCTGTTTCTTCATCAGGAACATAATTTGTGATTATTGTATCCTTTGGAGTTATTTCCCTGGATTCTTGGGAATAAAGACTCAATGTTATTAGCATGACTACCAAGAGTGAGATTATTTTCCTTTTCATAATTATTTTTTTTCTGGTTTATTATATTCATCTAATGTACTAAAAGGTCTGGTATCGTTATATTTTATATCAATATAATAAGGTTTAGTATCTTTTGGTTCAACTTCATTTACTCTTTTTTCTTTAGATTGGGGATCACTAGGAATATCCGTAGCAGCACCATCAGGTTTTGTTGTTTCTTTTGAAACTACATCATATTCTAATAACTGTCCTGATGGAGTTACAAGATATTCATTCTGTTTACGTTTATCAGCAGCTTTCGTATCTGTATCTGAAAACTCATTATTACCAATACCGTATGCAGGATCATCACCTCCATGTGTATGGATAGCTCCCTCTAATGTTGCTGCTTTCGGCAGATCAAAATTTGGAACAGACCACCCTATTCCACCAATCCGGGCAACATTATAAGAATAGGTTCCATCCGAATTACTATATATCTGTGAAGCAAATTCTCTATTGCTCAATATAGATGCTCCATTATAATATCTGGCAAAATCATTAGCAGCTTCAACCTTTGATGTAAACGGATCCCCTGGATCTTTACCGGAGATATCTATCCAACGAATAGGATTATTATAACAATAGACATATGGGCTCCAACTGTAATATCTTTCTGCATGTGGATCAACCGTAGTAAAACTCGGAATTTCCGAACCACGGTATCTAGCCGAATAATCCATAAAATTCAATCCATGCATTGTATCCAGTTCTTTTCCGTTGTACTTATATTGCTGTTTTTCCTGATTGGTACTTTCAGCAAACAACATCCCAAAAGGATAATAGTGGTTAGATTGGATTATATTATTTGTGGTCGCCGCTGCATCCACAACCAATCTATTGTTACCCAAATGATCACGTAGGTAAATATAGTATTTTCCATCTTCAATATACCCATTATCCAATAATATTTTATCTAGAATACCATCTTCATAGATTTTATTCATCACATAATCGGTGGTAATTGAATTTGTGAGATCACCGTCTGCAATAGTTGACCCAACTACAGGATCTGCCACTAATTTAGGATCCGATTTATGCACTACCTTTAATTTTGTCCCTGCCGCTGAATAAGTATAATAATTTTTAGCTTTGGCACTTGTATGATTGATAACCATCTCTATAGGTAAATTCAACGTATTATAACTAATAGCCATTATTCCTTTATTCAAATCCTGAGTCATTGCCCCATTGAAATCATAGATATATTCAATTGGATTGTTTGTTACCTTATTATTATCTTTAAAATCAGACAATGCAGTTGTTCTGTTCATATCCACCTTATCCTCTACGCTTCTCATCTGGTTACCTGTATACTCGAAGTCCAGATCATCGATTAACTCAGGCTTATTGTTAATCATGCCCATACGGGTCAGGGTTTTCATATTGCCATGCATATCATAAGAGTAGGTTGTCGAAAAGTCATCGTTTACCAGACCTGTATATTTGGCTCCTTCAAGTCTTGATAATTGGTCATATTCGAAGGTATACATCCTGTCTTTTGTATCGTCTGCCTGCTTCCAGACCATTGTCTTGATATTACCTGTGTAAGTGTAGCCTAATGACTCTTTAAAAAGCGGATTATTGATCTCTTTTGTCCAAGACCGAACATTATAAGCATAGCTTGTTTTAAGGTCTGTTTTATTATTAGCTACGGTTGATTCTAATTGCCCAAACCGATTATATTTATTCTCAGCCAAAATTACAGAGGCAGCCCCATTGAGGCTATGCTCTGTTTTAATCAAACGTCCGGCATGATCGTAAGTATAGGTATATAATTCTGTTTGCTTCGTGTTGTCTGCATTATCCTTTCCTGTATGAATATGCAGTTTAGCTGTAGGCTGATTAGTGTAATTATAGGCTATATATTCTTTTTCAATTCCTCCCAGATGGTTGTTTGCATAGCTTTGCACAACTTTGCCTCTATTATCATAGTAAGAGACAGTGTGCAAGAATATATCTGGGTCGTCCAATAAAGCTACAGATATACCTGTAAGCAAACCCTTGGTCTCATATCCTTCATTATCCCCTACATATCGTTTTCCGTAACCACCTTTCGTTTCATAGATCCAGCTAGGTACTCCATTTTTGCCTAGAAAATCATAGTTATCATAATAATTCACTTTTAATAAAGTGGCAGAAGTCAGTTCGGTAACTTGTCCATCCACAAGAATATTATATCCCCGATATGTTCCATTGGCTTTGGGTTCCGCTACAACCAATAGTTTTTCATATTTCTCGTTGCTTATATCGGTATTCTTACATATGCCACTGATTAAATTTCTGCCCAAAACATCAGTAATTGAAAATAACCATTCATTCTTACCATCTTTTCGTTGCTCTGCATCTTGGGTAAAAATAAGGCGATTAGCTTTATCATAGATATAATAGTTCCATCCTGCTCCGGGAAGTTTTTTCCGAATGCAGTGTTTGTAATTATCGTATTTATACTGGAAAGCATATAAGTTCATATTTTCCGAAGATATTACACCTTGTGTAGTTATTGCATCAGCTAATTTCGGTGGAAGTACAAAACATAAATTACCAAAATCATCATATACATAGTAGGTATCCAGTTTTTCGACTTTTTGCTCTTTATTCAGATTCATCTGACGACTCAAGAGGACTTGCCCTAATTTATTCTTAAATTCATAAGAGATACTTCCTTCTTCATTGGTTATCTTGGTAACGAAGAGCTCGGCATCACTGTAATATCCATTTTTATTGAGGGTTGTATTCACACCTTCTCCATCTACGGTAAACCAAATACACGAGAGTTCTGCGGATGTTATTTTATTGGTCAGATATTCTTTTTTAACGGACTTCCCGTTATTATACCACTCTCTACCCGGACCGTATTCTTCTGTAACACGGTTTAGGGGTGATACTTCGTATATAGGACGGCTATAGGCTGAATCCTGATAAGAATTATTGACATTTTTCTGAACTATATCCAAAGAGATAAATGCTCCTCCATAACTGGAAACAGAAGGCAACCACGATTTGCTCTCCCTGCCGAACTCATCATATTCCTGATAAGTAACCATATCTTTCTTTTCAGAGTTTATAGCCCGTTGTGCAATCTGTACAGGACGCCCTATTCCATCGAAATATTGTATTTCATCGATAATACTGTCCAACTTAAAAGTCGTCCCCTGTGCACTTTCGCTATAGGCTGTTGGAGAAAGAGGGGTAATACTCCGGATGGAAGGTATTCCATAGGTAATGTTCAAATCAGGGATATTCTGTCCCAAAAGATTCGTATGGATGTATATAAGTAAGCTTATACAAAAAAGTAATCGTTTCATAAGCTATGTATTTTATATTTGATGTTTAATCTATTGTTTTTGAGAATTATAGGATACTGACAGTTGTTTCTATCAGTATCCTATAATCTATTTGTTTTTTTCCTGAAGTAATCAAGAAGTCTTTGTTATTTTACTGATAATCATAGCCGCTTCGGCTTGTATTTCCGACCACTTCTTAACTACTTTCATAGCCTTTCTGTTAGCATAACGAAGGGCTACTCCGCGTTCCAGACCTTTAGGAAGTTCGGGAAGTGTGGATACCTGATCGTATGGTAACATCAGTACCTGATCGTTAGCTGCATCGATGTACATCTTATATCCGAGCTCCTGGTCTGTCAAGGGTCTTCGATGACGTGCCTGGGTAAAGTGATAGCTATATGGATTACTAATGAGTCCGCTTTTGCCTGAAAGGTCTCGGTCTGACAGGGTTTCTATGGCTGCCCATGTGCTAGTCTGAAGGCTGGTAACCTGACCAAAGCCGTAAATGGCTCCTGCCTGATTGGATTCTCTCATACCCAGTGGGGTAAGGGTTAGTCCCGATATATTCTTATTCTTAAAGAGTCCTTGTGTCCATCCGAAATTGAAATCGGCAGAAGAGGCAAATAAGAAATCTTTAATGTCATTATACAGGTTATCGGTAGTACGCGGTGCCTGTCCATATAGCTGCCAGATGTCTTCTTTGGTAGGTAAGCTCCAGGTATGATCAAAGGTGTTTACTCCTGTGGGTACTCCCCAATAAATATTACGATACATCATGGCTACATCATAAAGAGTAGACCAGGTTCCGTATACTTGTTCGAATTCATCCAACGGAACACTTTTACCTCCGAGATAATCAGCTGAATATTTATCTACATTGGCTTGGGTGAAGTTCACCCAGTTCATATTGACACTACCATAAACTCCGTATTTAAGTCTGAGGTTCTCGGTTGTCCATTGGTATTCACTGGCTTCTATGGTTTTATAGGTCTTTGTTATAACATTGTTTATTTCGACTTTCTTGGTATCGTAGTTCCAGCCGGTTAGTCCATAGGAACCGTCTCCTTTGGCTCCGATATTGATTAGTACGGCACTTTCTTTGCCTTTGGTGTATGGGTCGGCTGTAATTTCGGGCTCGGGTTCTTTCTCACAGGGGAGTAAGGCGGGTGGTACGGGATAGTTAGTCGGAGCCAGTTTAGATTTAATTTCTATAGCTTCGGCTTGTATTTCCGACCATTTCTTCAATACTTTCATATGTTCTCTGTTGGCATAACGAAGGGCAATTCCTCTTTCCAAACCTTTAGCCAATTCGGGTAATGATGAAGCTTGATTGTAGGGTAACATCAGGATTTGGTCGCTTGCTGCATCAATGTACATTTTGTAACCGAGTTCCTGGTCTGTCATAGGTCTTCTGTGACGTGCCTGTGTCAGGTGATAGCTGTACCCGTTACTGATTATTCCACTTTTGCCGGATAGGTCTCTGTCGGATAGGGTTTCGATGTTTGCATCGGCAATGGTTTGCAAGCTGGCTACTTGTCCGAAACCGTAGATGGCTCCTCCCTGATTGGATTCTCTCATGCCCAGTGGGGTGAGTGTCAGCCCCGAGATATTCCTGCGGTTAAACATGTTTTGTGTCCAATTGTACTTATTGTCACAGGCGGATGCAAAGAGGAAGTCCTTGATGTCTTCGTATACGTTTCCGGATGTTCGTGGTGCTTGTCCGTATAGTTGCCAGATGTCTTCTTTGGTGGGTAAGCCCCAGGTATGGTCGAAGGTGCTTGGTCCTGTGGGTACTCCCCAGTAGATATTACGGTACATCATGGCTGTTGGATAGAGTGTAGTCCAGGTTCCGAAGATTTGTTCGAATTCTTCGAGGGGTATTTTCTGTCCGTTCAGGTATTCATTGGCGTATTTGTCTACGTCGGCTTGGGTGAGGTTAAGCCAGGTCATATTGACATTGCCATAGACTCCGTATTTGAGTCTGAGGTTTTCTGTTGTCCACTGGTATTCGCTGGCTTCTATGGTTTTGTAGGTTTTGGTGATGACATTGCTGACTTCGACTTTTTGGGTGTCGTAGTTCCAGCCGGTCAGCCCGTAGGAGCCTTCGCCTTTGGCGCCGATATTGATTAAAACGGAGCTGGCCTTGCCTTTTTTATAGGGATCGGGGGTGAGGGTTGGTTCGGGATTCGGATCGATGGGTTCTACCGGATCTGTGGGTTCGGGTTTCGGATCGACATATTCAGCCTCTCCGCTATGGTTGTAACCGGGTAGATTATATTCAAATCGTTTGATTATTCTGTCTTTACCATCTTCTACCAAATAGATGGTCTTGAGCCTTGCTTCCCAGTCATAATCATATTTTGTGACTTGCCCTAGGGGATTAGTGGCCGTCTTCATGCCTATCAAAGGAGAATAGGTATACGTAGTTACCTGAGCTTTAGGAAGCTTCCATCGCAGACTATTAACTAAATCCATATTCGGTTCGGCTGCTGACGAAAGGGATTCAGGGGTTTCTCCTAATAAAACTGCTTTTACATCCTCATAACTGGCATTTTGTATTTCTGCTATCGGATATTGGCCCCTATAGCCCCATAGATAAACAATTTGTACTGCCTGATCTTTTATCAAATAAATAGGATTGCCAAAATCATCATATTTCAAATACTCTTTTACTTTTTTGGAATCTAAATTTATTGTTGTTTTCAATAATTCAGCAGGATAAGAATAAATGGTGACTTGCTCCGATGCATTTGGTAAACCTTGATATAATCTTGCTATTACATCATTACCAACAGAACTGCTCTTGTAAATATTATCAATATAAGAACCTATAATACCCTCTATCTGTGAATAGGAAACATTCCTTATCTCAATGAAAGGATATTGACCGTTACTTCCCCATACATAGACTACCTCTTCATTAGTACTGGTCTGCACATGTACCGGTTTATTATTAGGGCCATATTTAAAACATTCTTTTATAGTTACAGAAGAGGGTGTACCATATAGAAAATTAGATAAAACAGAAGGATAAGAATACCTTTGTATCTGGACTCCTGTAATCTGGCCTTGCAACATTGAAATTTTGTTACTGATCTCTGCCTCAGAATATATATTTTGTGATAATTCAAGAAGGAAATCTTCGCCTATTATGCTTGTAACCTGTTCATAGGTTGCTTTTTTTATTTCAGCCAATGGATATATTCCTTTGTATGACCATAAATATACAACGTCAGTATTATCTACGGTTTTAATATGTAGAGGTTTTCCTGATTTATCGTACTTTAAGAACCTATCAATATTAGTATAGGTGGGTGAGGTTTCTCTGTTTTCCGTAATTGCGGCAGGAAGGAAGAATCCATTAAATTTGTCATAGGGAACCTTTGTATATTTAACTATTTTACCATTTTTCTCTATTTTCTCCCCCATTAACGGATAGATATTCTTATCGGTCATCTCTTTGATTAAATCATTCTCGGTTCCGAGCGGATATTCATAACTGACCTTTACGTCTCCATCTAATATGGAATTGTAGTTTATACTAGTTAATTTGTTAAAATTCAGCTCGGTTCTATACCCCATTTCTTTATCAACTATAACTGAATCACCATTTAAATAGGTAATCTCTCTTTCTTTGAAGGGGTTTTGAGTATATGAATATACAGGCATCCACCAATAGGTATAATAAGTACTTCTGATGGATGGGTATGTCTCTGCTCTGGTGGAGTATGGATAACTTGTTGGCTTTATATGAAAATTATATAAAGCCACATAAGATCGTTCTAATATAGAATAATCAAATATTTGCTTGTATTTTAGTTCATTATTATTATCCCGAACTTCTTTTTTTACCAGGTTTCCCCGAAAAGCACTGTTATCGGTAAAGTAAAAAGGGGATTTGAAATTAGTACTATAAGTGGCATCTTGCCTAAAGCTGAAATTATAGTATGTAGATCCTAATTTATTATCATTTGAATCGATACTATACTCATAGATATCCGGATAAGATACAAGTGAGCCATTGGGAGACAAACGAAGAATATTACTGTAAAGTGTATATGTTTTATATTTAATTTCCGTTCCCATCATCGTCCCCGTAGGAATTTCATATATATAATCTCCGGTTTCATATTCATGGGCATAATAGGGTGCATTCAGTTTACCATAGCCATAATCATAGGATTTTCCGGTAAGAAATTTATTATTGGCATCATAGTCTTTTTGGCTTCTTAGCCTGAGTCCTCCTATGTTTAGGATATGTTCCTGATCTTTTATAGTGTGATTCTCATACTCGTATTTTGTATAGCCACCTGTCGGGTAGTATACAGCATCCAACATACATGCCTGAGCCTTGGACAAATTTACTTCTCTCGACACATCCGTATTCCCCATATGTTTATTTTCAATTGCATTTGTGTTCGGGTTCTGGATGTTAATATTTTCGATATAGGGAAGCAGATCTTCATTACTGTCTCTGCCATTATAATATCCCTGCCAATCTTTAGCAAAGCTATATCGGATCGGTAAAATCTCACTTTTATACTTAAATATATATGCTTGACCGCCTATATTTAAAGAAGACAATTTAAGTCTGTATTTACCGGCTTCTTTGGTAAAGGCATTACTTCCTTTAGTAGAAGTAAAATACTCTTGTTTGAAATCTATTTTTTTTACTTCTGTAGCATTAGAATCATATACCTTTATTGCAGTTAACCGTAATCCATCCGGATTGTCTTTTCTGTCACTTTCTGATTCAAAAACAATTTTTCCATTTGGAAATTCGATTTCAGAAAGATAGATTTGATTGATTATAGATGTAGTGGTTAAGACAGAACTATTCTGTATACGGTATTGATAGTCTAAGAAACCACCACCTATCTGAAGTATATTGTAATTTGGGAAATAGCCGATTGTTACTCCTTTGGTGTAGTCTAGAATAGTTAAAGAACCTGCTTTTTTATATTTAAAAGTAATTGTTGTATTGGTCGGAGATACGATAGATGTCAGATACCAAGCTGAATTAACAGAGCCATTATACAAATCAGAGGAAATACCTGAAGTGCCACCATAATCCTCGGAAGTCAGAATGGACTTTTCAATTTCAGTAAAATAATATTTATATCCATTGCTCATTGTTATTTCAAAACCATCTGATATTTTAGCTATTTTCATGCCTCCATTTCCACCGAAAATATATTCAAATCCTATTCCAGATTTAACAGCAAACTTTCCGCTGTACCCAAAGAAATTATAATGATAATCATCTAATTGAGTATCTGTTTTTCGATCATAGGATTTAGCAAAGCAGACTTCTTTGATAAAACTATAAGTAGCGGTATTCGTAAAATCAATGGAGCTATTAAAACCGGGTATTTTTTGTTCAAATTTTTCATCCGGCATATCATTTACTTTCCTGGTGATACATCCTCCGGCATTTAAGGACCAGCCTAAACCTACCCAAGAAGATATTTCGTCCACTTTTATCCCCGATGCATTATATAAAAGGCTAATTGGGAAAGACTGATTCTTTAATTTAATTTCATATAGAGGGATTGAAATATTGGGAGTTCCTGTAAAAAGACTCATAGGGGTATTCCCATATTTGCCTAAGCTTGAAGCCTCAGGGGAGGGTTGCAGCTCTTTGGGTATACTATTATAGATAATTTCATCTATTTGAGCGCATACTTCTGTATTAAAGCTACACCACAATAAAATTATGACTAGCAGGTATTTATTCTTCACGAGATCTATCTTTTTCATTTTTTAATAATTTTGTCAGAAACCGATTTACCGGTTGTTTCTATATGGAGTATATAGGTTTCTTTGGAAAGCGTACTGCAATCCAGATACTCGGTATGTAAGCCTTTATATTTTTTGCCGACAGCAATATTCTTAAGTAGCTTTCCATCCATAGCATACAGACTTATATTAACTGTGGTCACATTTTCTAAGTAATATTCAATTGTCAATTGTGATTCTACCGGGTTGGGGTAAAAATTATAAGACAACTTTCCTGTTATTTCGTTATTAGATGACTTTGTTTCTTCTTTTAGTGGATGTTTCAGATTCCATAAACTATCCAATACGGCTAAATTTTCTTTATCATCATCCAAGTACAAATGTTCCTGCGGGGGAAAGAAAAAAGCTGTTTTGAACGCTTTTGTTTGCAGGGAATCTTCATTATTATATGTTTTGATGGATTCAAAAATGGGATACCTGTATCCTTTGGCATACCACTTATAGGTTTCTGAGGTAATATTAAAAGTTTGGGGTTTCTTGGTCTTTATGACTTCATGAATGACCTGTACGGTCTTTATGCGTATAATATGGTCTATGGTATCTCCTGAGGGGAGTATGATCATACCGTAGGCATCGGAGGTGATATTCATTGTTCCTGTGGAACCAAAGGGTATACGTTTAGAGTACAATCCTTCGGATTCATAGGTGGATGCATAGGATTGTCCGTAATCTGTCGGAAAAACAGATGCCGTCATCGGTGTAGTATAATGCAATAAGGTAGTCGGATTTTCATGTCCTAATACTTCCAACTTATTTGATGTCTGTTTGAAATAGTACATGGTGTTGTGCTCTATTCCAATAACTAAACTGGCTGGATCAATATCACGTTTCTTGATAATGTCTTTGCCCATTTTATAAATGGAGTCATTGAAGGGCTCCGGGCTTTTATAGGTTAGAGTGTATTGGTCATTGATGGATTTTAACTTACTAAAATCCCAAATGACGTTTTCGCCTTCCCTACCGGGGTCTTTGTAATCAACTTGCTGCTTGATGATTTCATCTCCCGGGCGAATGCCGTTGTAGCGGAGAGTAATTTGCCCAAAGAGCGAGCCGTGGACAAATAGCATCAGAATAATGCTAAAGATTAATTTCATATAAATATAATATTAATTAGTTGTTTGTTTATTTGTTCAAGAGTAAATTACCTGAACTTGTTTGTTTTTCATCTAGATATTAACACTGTAGGCTCATTATTAAATTAATATAAGTTAACAAAGGTATTTTTTTAAAAGATAAGGGAGTAACTTATTTTTCATTTAACTGCATTTATTTTAATTATTAGAAATAAAAAAGAAATAAGTGACTTTTTAGTCGGATAATAATGAAATAGGCTTCCTGATAGTCATTAAATTATAACCTGATCTTAATAAAAGGAGATTAAAAATCCTTTCGAATTGTTACTCTGTTTTGGGTATAGATAAAAAATGGTATTTTTGTTCGGCTTATTTACATCTAAAAAAAGCATCTGACATCTTTTGTATGGATGCAGATGTTTTTTATATGAATGATACTTACTTTATTCACGTACCGGACTAACGATTCTCCATAAATGAAAAACGCTACTCATGATTATATATTAAGTGCCGTCTTAACTGTTTGAATATGCTACTCAACGCCCTTTAAATTAGAAAAAATGAGAAACTATCAGCAAAAAAAGAAGGAGTTATCAAAGCAGGTATTTGAGATTCTGGAATCTAGAGGGTATCTGTTACTGGAAGAAGAAAGAAGATACATGCAAACGGGGGAATACCGGACAACCCTGGCTACCAATTTTAATACAATAACCCAGGCCAGAGAGGTTCTCAGGGCTTTTCCCAGAATGGGTAATATCAGTGTGAATTATGATGATTTTACAATCTTAAAGAATCGTGTTCTATTTACCGTTAAACCCAGACCGATAGATAAAAACATCGAAATACCGGATACTGAACCCGAAGCTCTTTTGGAATAATTAGAATGAAGAAGTATATACCGGGGATAAGCCAAGGGAAAGGGTGAATTTTGAATATAGATCATAGTCTATATTTGCTGAACCATTATTATCAGAATAAGATCCAGTGACCATATCAGTGCTAAAACGGCAAACATCGCTGCATTATATTGATTTTATGAGATTTGGATTCATAGATGAAATTTAAGTCAAGTTTTGTATATTTAGACTTGAAAAAGTCTGTTTAAACTAATAACTTACTGGACACATGGGAGATTTCCTTACATACACATTGCCGCAGCTAAAGAAGATAATCTTAAAAGATGCCATAGGCAAGACATGGCCGGTTATAGATTTGGATCTAAGCAGTGCAATTCTGGATAGAGTGAAATTTCTGAAATTTACAATCAAATAAAACCTCCGTATAGCAAACAAGTATTAGAATCCTTAAATGAATTTTTAGATCAGTTACCATTAAGTGAGTTCTTTATTGAATATGTAATTAATTTCAAATTTACTCCCCCCAGCATGGTCACAATGGATTTTATGGCACGATCTTGTTTATGTGATGCATTCAGAGATTTGTTTATCGCTCAATACAAAGAGAACACCAACAATCCAACTATGAGTATAGCAGATCAAGATGGTTCTCTGGGCATAGATCCCTTGGTCTCAAATTTAATGTATGACCAAATAAGCCTTAACCCATTATATTTAAACCTTGCCGAACATCATCAGGATCGGATTATGGATAAAGTAGTAAAAGCCCTGTCAGGCCCTACTATAGTTTATGACAAGTCAGATCCGGAAACTTTACTCATAATGGAACTTGTGAGTAATGCTTTCAAAACGCTAAAGAATTTATTCCGGGATTAATAAGGGAAGAAGAGGCATATTTATTACATGCTGATAGATAGGTTGTCCGTTTTTTAATCCCTATGTGGTAACTGGGCTTATATCTAGAACAAAATTCAACTTAATATTGAAAACTTTGATTATTATTCGTGGCCTATTCAAATACCTTGACTCATAAGAAACTATCATTCATAAAGAAACTCGTCCCCTCCAGCTCCACTTTTCAACAATTAAAAAGAGTTCAATTCCGTATAAATCAATGATTTATGCGGTTTTTCTTTTAGGTGTACAATCTAAAATAATCCGTTTAAATTCATATTTCAGGTGTACTATTCGGTGTACATTTTCATTTTGAAAAAATGACACCGAACACACCTTTATTTATTTAGTTATCAAATAATTATGAATTTTTAAGTTTCATAACGAATGGATTACTTTTGACTGATTTAGTGCTGATATTTGATGTACACCTCCAAATTTCAATGTTCTTTAGTCCAATTCAATCTTATTCTCTGTATCTCCTTTTTGTTGAGATGTGGCTTATAAATATCAGATTTTTTGATTGCTAAATACAAGTTTGTAGATTTAATAAAGTCAAATCTTTGATTTTTATTGAAATAAATCACAATAAACTATTTAGTATTAATTTAAACTGATTTACACATGAAAACAATGAGTGTAGCCTTTTTTACAAGAAAAGAACGTATTAACGAAGGCAATGAAGTTCCTATTTTTATGAGAATTACTATTGACGGAAAACGTGCTGAGTTTTCAATTAAAGAAAAGATAGAAGAAGAAAAATGGCTAAACGGAAGAGCTGTTGGAGCTTCTAACAAAAGTAAAAACCTAAATGATTTATTAGATTCTTATACAGCAAAGGCTAAGGAATATTACCGCTATTTGTATGATAGAAATGAATCTGTTACTGCTCTAAAAGTTTCGGATTTAATGAAAGGTAAAAACACAAGCGATAAGACTCTGTTGTGGCTTTGTGATAAATACATATCGAAAATATCAAATTTAATAGATAACGGATACGCTGATGCAACCCTTACACGCTATCAAACAACAAAAAGGCATATAGAAGCTTTTTTAAAGAAGAAATATAAGAAAAGTGATATTCTTATTACTGACCTGAATTATGAGTTTATCTCCGAATTTGAGACCTATTTTAAGCGGACTCGTGATTGTAATCACAATACCTCAATGAAGTATCTCAAAAATTTAAAGGCTATTGTTAATCTAGCTTTAAAGAATGATTGGCTGGATAAAGATCCTTTCAGAAACTTTGCCTGTAAAGTACAACCAGTAGAAAGAGACTTCTTGACAGAAGAGGAAATTCTCAAAATAAAAAGAAAGAAGATATCAATTGAGCGGTTAGATATAGTCAGGGATGCTTTTGTCTTAGCTTGCTATACGGGATTATCTTATATTGATATCAAAGGATTGACCAAAGGGCATATTATTAAAGGCGTGGATGGAGAGCAATGGATATATGCAAATCGAGAGAAGACAAACGTAATGTCAAAGATTCCTATTTTGCCTGAAGCTGAAAAGATTATTATAAAATATAGCTCAGGTCAGCATTATAAAGATACAGGATATGTTATCCCTGTTCCATCGAATCAGAAAGTAAATGCTTATTTGAAGGAAATTGCAGATATGGCAAAAATTAATAAGAATCTAACTTTTCACATTGCAAGACATAGAATTTCATATTTATCGCTATGAATGAGCAAGTTGCGATAAATATTTTATCCATAGGTAACGATTAAGAAACGAGCGAAGTTCTTCATTTCACTTTATTCAGCATAAAAATACAAAGAGCGACTTAATATTTCCAAATATACAAAACTAAGCTTGAACATGCACTACAGGTGTATAAAAAAATAAAAATTCATTATACATCGACTTTTTTGTCTATTTTTATAATATTGTACATTATTAGCTACACAACATAAAGTCAAGATGGAAGAAAAAGAGAATCCGGTAAAAGTAGAATTTATTTATCTGCCAGTTATAAATTATGCTCTGCAACAAAATAGAGTATCCCTGATCAGGCAATTTACAATAGAAAATACATCTGACGATATTCTCGAAAAAGTAAAGGTTGTAGTCTCTTTCGAACCAGATTTTGCGTTATCTTCGTCTCATATTATAGAAGTAATACCCGTAGGAGAAACTGTTCGGATCAATTCTTTAAAATTAAGCCTTTCTCCTAACTATTTTGCACAATTGACCGAAAGGTGTAGTGGGAATATAAAAATAGAAGTAAGGAGCAATGGCATTATTCTATTTAAGCAAATATATCCAATCGATATCCTGACATTTGATCAATGGGGCGGTGTCAGTATTCTACCGGAAATGTTATCTGCTTTCATTACTCCCAACCATCCAGCCTTAGGTCCTATTATTCAACGCACCTCCTTTATTTTAGGCCACTGGACAGGTGATCCCTCTTTAGATTCTTATCAAAGTTCGAACCTGGATCGTCCGTGGAAGCAGATGGCAGCTGTTTATGCGGCTATAAGTGAGTTGAATATTACCTATAGCACGGCTCCGGCCAGCTTTGAAGCCTATGGACAACGTGTACGTCTGTTAGATAATATCCTTTCTCAAAAGATGGGCAACTGTCTTGATATATCTTTACTATATGCGGCCTGCTTGGAAGAGATAGGATTACATCCTTTTATTATAATTACTCAGGGGCATGCATTTACCGGGGCATGGCTCGTTGCCGAAACATTTCCTGACAGTATCGTTGATGACGCTTCTTTGCTTAATAAAAGAATTGCGAACGGGATCAATGAAATAGCTTTGATAGAATCGACTTGTATATGTACAGGACATCAGGTCGATTTCAGTTCAGCCGTAAAAATCGCTAATAATAAACTGTCTCAAACCTCAGATTTTGTTCTTGCATTGGACGTCCAACGATCACGTTATGCCGGTATCAGACCTCTCCCCCAGAGAATACTCAATGGGGCTCATTGGGAAGTGAAAGAGAATACTCCTGCTACCACCGAATCAAATCAGGGGACACCTGAAAAGCTGAATCGTTATGATTTGTCAACGATTAACAAAGAAATTGAGGTAACCAAACAACTTTTGTGGGAACGTAAGCTATTGGATCTTAGCTTGCGGAACAATTTGTTGAATATCAGAATGACGAGGGCTACCCTTCAATTAATATCTGTAGATCTGGATAAATTTGAAGATGCACTGGCCGAAGGCGAAGAATTTCAGATAATATCAAGACCTACCGATTGGGATCATCCGTTGTATGATTCAAAAATACAAAATAAGCTCGAAGCTACCGATCCTGTCATTGCTTTAGTAAGATCCGAGTTGAAACAAAAAAGACTTCGTTCTTATCTAAGTGAGGTTGAATTAAACAAGGCTTTGTATCATCTCTATAAATCGTCTCGCCTATCCATTGAAGAAAATGGAGCAAATACTTTGTATCTGGCTTTGGGCTTATTAAAGTGGTTTGAAACTCCGAATAGTGTACAGCCGAGATATGCTCCTATATTACTGTTACCAGTCGAAATAATCAGAAAGTCGGTATCAAAAGGTTATATAATTCGTACACGGGAAGAAGACACAATGATGAATATCACTCTTCTTGAAATGCTTCGGCAAAATTTTGGGATATCCATTTCTAGCTTAGATTCTTTACCTACGGACCATAGTGGAGTAGATGTGAACCTTATATATACGATAATCCGAAACAGTATAAAAAACGAAAAACGATGGGATCTTGAGGAGCAAGCCGTTTTAGGTATATTTTCATTCAATAAATTTATTATGTGGAATGATATACATAACAATTCGGATAAGCTTACAAAAAATGAAATAGTATCAAGCCTGATCAGTGGCAAGATCGAATGGAATATAGATACACAAATGACTGATGCCACCGTATTGGAGAAAACTTTGCAACCTTCCGAAATTGTACTACCCATTAGTGCTGACTCATCTCAACTGGAGGCTGTTTTTGAAGCGGTTAACGATAAAAGCTATATATTGCATGGCCCTCCCGGTACAGGGAAATCTCAGACCATAACAAATATCATAGCCAATGCCCTTTACAAGGGAAAACGCGTCTTATTTGTCGCTGAAAAGATGGCTGCACTATCTGTTGTTCAAAGTCGTTTGGAAGCTATCGGACTAGCACCTTTCTGTTTGGAACTGCATTCGAATAAGAGTAAGAAATCGGCGGTATTGGCTCAATTGAAAAACACTTCAGAAATCGTAAGATTGAATTCGCCCGAGAATTTCAAGAATGAGGCTGATCGCTTATTTCAACTTCGGACAGAATTGAATACATATGTCAATACCTTACATAAGAAGTCATCTTTCGGATTATCATTATATGATTCGATTGTACGTTATCTGTCTATAGAAAATGGCTCTGAATTTAAGTTTTCGATCTCAGCGTTGAATGGTCTGTCCGGAAGCAAAATTCAAGAATGGCAGGATGCTATAGAAATATTGGTAAATGTTGCAAATACTTGTGGACATCCTTATCAGCATCCATTGGATGGCATAAAAATATCTAATTATTCGGCTCAAAAGAAAGAAGAAATAGAAAATATATTAAAAAATCATCTTTCTGTATTAGCAAACTTTAATGCTGATATGAATGTCATATATCAGCTATTCGGTATAAAAGAAAAGCACGGAGATAAAGCACGGATAAAGTCTTTACTGTCGATACTTAATAAGGTGTTGATTATCCCTGAGCTAACACCCGGATTATTGACTCGTCCACGCTTATCGGAGGTTTTGGAAGAATATCGGGAAATCATTACTCACGAAAGAAAACGTAACAAAATCATAGATGACATACGATCTAAGTACATGGATGATGTTCTTTCTCTGAATGCTAAACAGCTTCTGATGGAATGGAATCAGAGTTCTGATAAATGGCTGGTAAGTAAACATCTCGATCAGAAACGTATAAAGAAACAACTGAAGGTATATTCTTTGGACAATAGCATAGAGGACGAAGAAGTCCGAAATTTATTAACACAATTAATTTCGTACAGAGAAGAATGTGAATATATCGGACGGCACAATTCAGATTTATTTCTCTTATTCGGGAAATTCGGAAAACCCAATTCGGAAGATTGGAATATGATAGAACAGATTTTAGAGGGCACTTCCGAACTGAATAAATTGATATTAGAATATACTCAAGATATAGGAGAGTCTTCTATCATTAAAGAATCTCTGGCAAAACAGCTTACCGAAGGGATAGGCCCATTCAAAAATATGCATGGCAATGCGGTTACTTATTTAGAAAAATCGCTTGATCGATTATCTGTATCAGACGATATTTTATTATTGACTTTGGGTATTAATCGTGCCTTTTTATATGGAAATTCTCTTGAATGGTCTAATGAGGCAGAATCCCGGATCAACTTGTGGTTGGCTAATATGAATAAACTCAGAGATTGGTATCAATGGACAACTGTATGCGACAGATTGGAGAAACTGGGTATTGGATTTGTCGCAGAAGAATATAAATCAAAAAATTTGCCAACTGATACTTTTATCAACACATTCAATAAAAGTTTCTATCATGCTTGTATTGCTTGTATTTTGTCAGAGAATCCTAATATGGAGCTATTTAAAGGTCAATTGTTTAATGAAACGATTCAGAAATACAAGCGGATGATGACAGACTTCGAAGACTTGACTAAAAGGGAAGTGTATGCCCGTTTGGCTTCGAATATACCATTATTCACAAAGGAGGCGGCTCAGAATTCGGAAGTAGGTATTCTGCAAAAGAATATACGGAACAATGGGCGTGCTATGTCACTGCGGAGGTTATTCGATCAAATCCCGACATTGTTATCCCGGATGTGCCCGTGTATGTTGATGAGCCCGATTTCCGTTGCCCAATACATAGACCCGGAAGCCGAAAAGTTCGATCTAATTATATTTGATGAAGCATCACAGATGCCTACTTATGAGGCTATAGGCGCTATTGCCCGCGGAAAGAATGTAATAATTGTGGGAGACCCGAAACAAATGCCGCCGACCAGTTTCTTTGCAGCGAATACTATCGATGAAGATAACATTGAAATAGAAGACCTCGAAAGCATTCTGGATGATTGTCTGGCTTTGTCGATACCATCCAAACACTTATTATGGCATTACAGGAGTAAGCACGAAAGCCTGATTGCTTTTAGTAATTCGGAATATTACGACAATAAATTACTTACATTTCCGTCTCCTGATAATATTGATTCGAAAGTTAAATATGTTCCGGTCAAAGGATTTTACGACAAGGGGAAAACTCGTCAGAATAAGGCAGAAGCCCAAGCTGTAGTGAATGAAATCGAAAAACGCTTATCGCATCCGGGGTTAAGGAAAAGAAGTATAGGTGTTGTTACTTTTAGTTCTATGCAACAGATACTAATTGAGGAGTTATTGTCTGATTTATTCACATTCAGGCCTGATCTTGAAAACTATGCAATGGAATGCAAAGAACCCTTGTTCATAAAAAATCTGGAAAATGTACAGGGAGATGAACGTGATGTCATTCTGTTCTCCATAGGATATGGTCCTGATGCAAATGGCAATGTCAGTATGAATTTCGGACCATTGAACAGAGTCGGAGGAGAACGGAGATTGAATGTTGCAGTATCAAGGGCGAGGTATGAGATGATTATTTATTCGACTCTTCGATCAGATCAGATAGATCTCAACCGAACGTCTTCGGTTGGGGTAGGAGGACTTAAACGATTTCTTGAATATGCAGAAAAAGGTGAAAGGATTGTACTGGATTCTCAGACCAATACACACAAAAGTCTGACAACGATAGAAGATATTATAGCTTCAAAACTTCAAAACCAAGGATATATTATACATACCAATATCGGATGTTCCGGTTATAAGGTTAGTATTGGGATAGTTGATCCAACTAATCCTTTAAAGTATTTACTCGGTATTATTTGTGATGGCGAAAGTTATAAAGAAACCAAAACGACTCGTGACAGGGAGATTGTTCAGAATAGTGTTCTTCAACTTTTAGGCTGGCATATTTACCGGGTATGGACCATGGATTGGTGGGAAAACAGCGAAAGGCTTTTAGAGGAAATTATCAAGGCGATAAAGGATGCAGAATTGAAGAAGGAAGATAATTCCGTAATTTCAGATTTAC
This sequence comes from Dysgonomonas sp. HDW5B, assembly GCF_011299335.1. Lineage (GTDB taxonomy): Bacteria > Bacteroidota > Bacteroidia > Bacteroidales > Dysgonomonadaceae > Dysgonomonas_A. Next base: position 100,201 of record NZ_CP049858.1, on the reverse strand, counting down.
CAGAACTACCTGTATTCGAAGAAATATATACGAATCCCATATCTGATATGCAACAGGAAGTACCTTTACAAAGTGCACCTGCAAGTATTGACCAAGTGCATATAACTTCTGTAAGCAGTAATAGCAGGGAATATTTATCAGCCATATTAAATCCAGTGAATCTATCTTCCGATTCTTTTTTGTTTGATGAAAATATTCCTTTGATAAAAAGCCAAATAAAAGAAGTTGTAGACTTTGAATCCCCTATAAGTAAATCATTACTTTGTAAAAGAATACTATCTGCATGGGGAATATCCCGTTTGGGACAAAGGCTGGATGCTCATTTCGAGCAGATATTTAAATCGTTGCCTTACTATAGAACAAATTGCGAAGATTTATCATTTTTCTGGTTTGATAGAGAACAATGTAATTCTTTCTCTACTTACAGACCCGATTCGAACAGAGATGCTGTTGATTTGCCATCCGAAGAAGTTGCCAATATGGTCAGGCATATTCTTGAGGAACAGATAAGTCTGCCGACTAAAGACTTGAGTAAAATAGCCGGACAAAACTTCGGCTTTGCCAGAAGTGGAACTAATGTTGAAGCCGCTATGTATAGAGGTATAAGAACGGCTGTAGACAAAGGGTATATAAAGGTGGAGAATGGAAAGGCTATTGTTGTTTAATGAGAAGTATTCTAGATAAAATGAATGTAACTATAAGTAACCAAAATAGAAGAGAGATATCAGATAAACATCTATTTTACGGCTAAAATTAATATAAAAGGGTTCTATTATATATTGGAGAAAAAGCCTAAATCCGAACTCATATTATCAATGGTTGTTTCTTTGTTTATTCTTTATTTTAATGCAGATATGATGGCCATGGTCTAAGGTTTATCTTTACCTTATCCCGTGTGAAATTTTGCCATCTTCTAAGATGTTTGTTGTCCATACTCCTTAATCTTCTTTTCACAGATTAACTTAGTAATATCCCTCAGTAACTCCACTTTAGGTAGCAGAGCATCAATATCCTCTTTTGTCACCAAGAACTTAGGATTATAGCGAGCCTCCACATAAGCATCCTTTAAAAGAGTAAATAGCCTCTTTTCCTCCGGCGTATTACGTGGAAACACCTTAGCTAATTCTTCTGAATGCCGTTTAACCGATGCTGAAAGTTTTGAGAGATTATGTTGTTTATTGCTCCTCAATGTAAAAGCTAAACGAATGGAATAGTAGTAATTTTCACAGGCTTGATGAAGAAAAAATGATCCTTTCCTGTAATCTAGATCTTTATATGCATATTGAGCATGTTTCAAAAATCCATTTGCATTATCAAACTTATCATTAAAATACTCTTGAGCCTGTTGTTGTATCTCCTTAAAATTAAGTTTACGTCTTCGTGCTAGTTTGTACTTTCCACTATCATACAAAACAATACCTTCCTGTTTTAGCTGCGTATAAAAATACCTTCCCTCCTCCAATTGTCTGTTCAATGTCTTAATATCATCATTAATAAACTGCACAGGCGTTTGCGATTCAGGGTCTTTATAATACAAATCATCAATATTATCCAGTAAGTTTCCCACCTTCTTATCCGAAATACCACTTGTTACCACCAATATATCATAATCCGACATAAACGAAGTGGGAATACCGAACTCCACACGCTCGTCATACACCACATACTTGCCTGTGGCATAACTACCGTATAAGATAATAAATTCAGTCTGAGGCAAACGCTTCGTAATCTCACGCACAAGAAAATACAAATCCTCCTGTTTACGTTTTGGCAGATGCAATATAGATTTCTTCATAAGAAAGAATTTTGATACGAACAAAAATAGTTAATAATCGGCAAAGAACCCTTTGCCTAAACCCTATAATTTTCAAAAGTATTCAAAAAGCACAAAAAGCAATATAATACTAAAAAATAACCCTTATATTTGTGATAATAAACTCCGTACTGTGATTTTATGTACCCGACACCCCATTATGGGTATATGAGCCAAAGCACACAGACGAGCAAGAAGCTAAAAAATGAATAATCACAACGGCTTGCTACCCATAGCAGGCTAAAAAGCGGACGTTTATGAATCAAAAAAACAATAATTTCAGACATCTGGTCGAACACGCCTGTTCAACCCTCAGTTTGGCATATTTAGCAGTCAAAGAGAAATACAAGGACTGCCCCCTGTGCCTTATCCAATACACAGAAAAAGGTAGCAGTTTAGATTATATGGAAGTCAGTTTCGATAACCAAAATGCCTCCCTGACCTTTATTATGAATAAAGAATATATATGTGTTTCCGCATCCATCCACTTTTACGATACGAAGGACGAAACCCTGTTTATCATTTTCTTACGGATATTTGCAAAATATTACACTTACAGGAAAAAATGCTGGATATTAAAAGACGGTTTCTATGTTAAGCTAAATGAAGATGAAGACTCAGGCACACACTTCTGTTTCTATAAACTGTAATTATTGATAAATAATATACCGAAAAACGAGCCGGACAATCTTATGTTCCAGCTCGTTTTTTATTTGTCGATCTAAAAGATATGAATGAAAGTTAGTAATGTTCCTGCTCCACTTTGTTAGTAAAAGGAGGTTCAAAAAAACTATAGGTTTCTTGAACTAATTATGAGTAAAATAAAAAACTTAATATACTGGATCATAAATACACTATGATCTATATTCAAAATCCACCCTTTGGCTTGGCTTATTCCCGGAACATACTTCTGCATTCGAATTATTCCGGAGGAGCTTCGGGTTCAGTATCCGGTAGTTCGATGTTTTTATCTATCGGCCTGGGTTTAACCGTGAATAGAACACGATTCTTTAAAATTGTAAAATCATCATAATTCACACTGATATTACCCATTCTGGGAAAAGCCCTGAGAACCTCTCTGGCCTGGGTTATTGTATTGAAATTGGTAGCAAGGGTTGTCCGGTATTCCCCCGTTTGCATGTACCTTCTTTCCTCTTCCATCAACAGATAGCCGCTAGCTTCCAGAATCTCAAATACCTGCTTGGATAACTCCTTCTTTTTTTGCTGATAGTTTCTCATTTTCTCTAATTTAAAGGGCGTTGAGTAGCATATTCAAACTGTTAAGACGGCACTTAACATCTAATCATAAGTAGCGTTTTCATTTATGGAGAATCGTTAGTCCGGTACGTGAATAAGGTAAGTATCATTCATATAAAAAACATCTGCATCCATACAAAAGATGTCAGATGCTTTTTTAAGATGTAAATAAGCCGAACAAAAATACCATTTTTTATCTATACCCAAAACAGAGTAAAAATTCGAAAGGATTTTTACTCTCCTTTTATTCAGATCAGGTTATAATTTAATGACTGGCAGAAAGCCTATTTCATTATTACCCTGCTTGAAAATCACATATTCCTTTTTTATTTCTAATAATTAAAATAAATTCAGTTAAATAAAAAATAAATCATTTCATTATCATTAATAAAAACACCTTTGTTAACTTATATTAATTGAATATTGAACCTACAGTGTTAAAAATTAGATAAAAAACAAACAAGCTCAGGTGATTTACCCTTGAACAAATAAACAAACAACTAATTAATATTATATTTATATGAAATTAATCATTAGCATTATTCTGATGCTATCTGCCCATGCTTTGGTATGCGGGCAAATTACTCTCCGTTACAACGGTATTCGCCCTGGAGATGAAATCATCAAGCAACAAGTTGATTACAAAGACCCCGGCAGAGAAGGCGAAAACGTGATCTGGGATTTTAGTAAACTAAAGTCTATCAATGATGGGTACAGGCTGGTTTACAAGAAGCCTTATTTGTTAAATGATTCTACCTATAAAATGGGCAAGGACCTTTTTAAAGTAAAAGAGGTAGACCCTTCTAGTTTAGTTCTGGCAATTGAACACAATACCATGTATTATTTCAAACAGAATGAAAATAAGCTGGAAATTTTAGGCCATGAGAATCCAACGACATTATTACATTATACAACACCGATGATTGCATCCGTTTATCCGACAGATTACGGGCAATCATACACTTCGCAGTATAAATCACAAGGCTTATACTCTAAACGTATTCCTTTTGAATCCCAAGGAAGCCTAAACATAACAGCAGATGCCTTCGGTATGATTATCCTGCCTTCAGGAGATACCCTAGAGCATATTATACGCACAAAAACCGTTCAAATTATACATGAAGTAGTAAAATCCAAGAAACCACAAAACTTCAATATTGTATCGGAAACTTATAAATGGTATGCCAAAGGATACCGCTATCCTGTTTTTGAATCAATTAAAACCTACCATCAGGAAGATTCCCTTCAAGCCAAAGCTTTTAAGACGTCTTTCTTTTTCCCTCCTGGGGAACATCTGTATCTGGATGACGATAAAGAGAACTTGGCTGTTCTGGATAGTTTATGGAATATAAAACATCCCCTTCAGCCAGAAACCGGATCATCCGATACAGAGATAGCCGGAAACTTCTCGTATAATTTTTATCCCAATCCGGTAGAATCTCAGTTGACTATTGAGTATTATCTGGAGAATGCTACAACAGTCACTATAAGCCTGTATGCTATGGATGGTAAACAGCTTAGGAATATAACTGTAGGAAAAAAAGATAAAGGTTTACATACCGAGTATATGGATTTCAGTACACTTGCTAAAGGGACTTATATTCTTAGAATTGAGGCTAACCATCAAGCGGTTTCGGATAAAATTATTAAAAAGTAAATACACATAATGAAACGAATTATAACTCTAGTTACTTTGCTGCTATTGATGGCCGGTAATATGTGGGCACAGACACCCAGCCTAAATAAGGACCCTGAAAAAATGTTTCCGGCTTGGGATCCTGGTATATCAAATTATTTAAGTAATGATGTTGGAACGCTTGGAACTTATGGAGCTGTCCCTGCAACATTATTCACAGGTACTCCTGATATCACAGTTCCCCTCTATAAACTAAAACTATCAGATATAGTTATTCCTATATCGTTGAAATACCATATTCATAATGTCAAACCAAATGTACATCCTGGTATCGTCGGTTTAGGATGGAATTTGTTCTGCGGAGGAAATATTACTCGTATACAGAAAGGAAATTGTGATGAAACACCTTTTTATGGATTCTTAGATTCGAATTTTAAATCTTTGAGTGACAATTGGCTGGACTTCTATAAATCGAAAGATATTACCGTCAAAAACTCGGCACTAAAAGAAGCTTGGTCCGGAGAAAATAGAATGATCGTTGATGGGTATTTGAAAAGCAGGTTCGGTTATGAAACTGTTGACACTTCTTCAGATGAATATTCTTTTAATTTTCTAGGATATTCAGGTTCATTTTATCTTGACCATACAGGAAAGTGGGTAGTTGATTCAGATACAGAATTTAAAATAGAATATGAGTTGATAACCTATGACAAAACAAGATCCCAAATATCAAAACATACTTCTGATTTTAACAAAACGACTACCTATCATAAATTTAAATTAACAGCTCCTGACGGTACAATATTTATATTTGGAGGAATAAATGCTATAAATTATAGCCTATCAAACTATATCGATCAGACTGCCGGAAATAGTCCTACAGTATTTAGTCTACCGGTTGCTACAACCTGGCATCTATCTGAAGTTATTTCAACCAAAGGAAACTCTGTTGAATTTGAATATACATTATTAGATCCGATCCTTGAAACTAATTTGCAATTTCAGATACAAGATAATTTTATAGCTCCGGGAAGCATTGGTATGGCCAATTTTCAATTGATAATGCCAGTTTCCCTAAAAGCAATTAAAAGTAATATATATGGGGAATTGATTAACTTCAATTATGAAAAATCAGTTGAATTAAAATATCCTACTTTGTTTTGTCAGAAGGAGCAGGGCTGGAAAGAAAATATGGCATTCAATCTTTCAAAGGACCCGAAATTAGTATATATAAATTCCTACTCCGATATTCAGTGGAATCAATTGGCCTCTATAGATATAAAAGCAGGAGATTTTGCTAAACATTACAAATTTATTTATACCGACTCAGAGCAAGAACGTTTAAAGCTACTTAAAATAGAGTCTTCTTTCCTAGAGACATATACATTCCAATATAATAAATCATTGATGCCTGATTATCTATCCGGCTACTATGATTTTCTGGGGTTTAATAATGGGGAAGATTTCTCATATCTTTTTGAGTATAACTTCTATGCAAGAACCCATGAGGCCGATGCAGAGTTGAAAAGCAGAGCAGACTCATTTTATAAAAAAAGAAAACCTGATATAACAGGAAAGTATTTATTTGCTGAAATATTGGAACAAATCACATATCCAACCGATGGGTATACAAAATTTGAGTACGAGCCTAATTACGTAAAAGGTTCAGTAAACATTGGAAGACAATCCGTTGATCTGAATCCAATGTATTCAGGCGGAGCCAGAATAAAGCGAATATCAAACTATACAGCAAAGGATAAATTTGCAAATGCTACCGGTTATTATTATGTTCATAATTTTGATCCTAAAACAAAAACAGGCAGTCCTTCCGGAATACTGTCATTCACCCCTTCGTACTATCATTTGATTGATTTTTACGATTTAAACGGTGTTGGCTATGCAGATAGGATTCAATACTTCAATTCAGAATCAACCAATATTGGATGGAGTAACAGTCTGGGTTCTATGATTGGATATTCAGAAGTGATAGAGTGCCAGGAAAATGAAAAAGGAGAAACGCAGGGATATACAAGATCTACTTTTACAAATTTTGATACTGATATCTGGGGAATATCTCATACTGATACACCTCCCATTAACTTTCTAAATAATAAATTACAACAACAGATACCCGATATCCCGGGATGTCCTTATTCTTCCAAAGAAAGAGAAAGAGGAAAATTGACTTTAAAAGAAGCCTTTGATAAGAATAACAACAAGGTGACAGGTAACTACTATAAGTATAAGTACGTATCCTCCAGGTATCCGTCTTCCCCTTTAGAAGATTACATAAGGGCTATTGACATTCGCACATGCCCTCTCGCTTACCTAAGCGATACTCAATCACAACGTTATGCTTTCGGAGGTTCATATAAGAAGTATATTTATTCGTATTTACTGGAATCATCAGAAGAGGTTCTTTTTGAAGAAGGTAAACAATCATCTTCTGTTAAACAGCTTTATGATTATAATAATTTGAAGTTAGTAAAATCGGTTTTAACTTGGGATAGCCAAAGTAGAAAACTAGAAACTAACTATAAATACCTGACTGATTTTCGACCATTGGATGCTATCCCTGATAATTCTCCTCTCAAAGTATATAAGATTATGCAAGATAAGAATATGCTTAATTATTTAATCGAAAAATCGGTTATGAAAAATGAGCTTACTCTATCTGCTGGAATACAAACCTATCAGATTACTAACTACAATCAAATTGTACCTGCGATACTTTATGAATTGGAGTCTGACAGACTAATAGTCGATTACAAATCGTTTGCCTTTACAGATCCATATACTTTATCAATAGATCAAAGATGTATCCCGAAAATAAACAGGTACCAACATGATTCATATGGTAATCTTATTTATTTAACACAAAGCGATAATTCAAAGGTTGTTTATTTGTGGGGGTATAATGGCCAATATCCGATAGCAGAGATTCAGAATGTAACCTATGAACAGGTGAAATCAGCTTTAGGAGTTACTCCCGAAAGCCTGTCATCGGCTCCTGAGCCTAAGATGGACGCAGTCAACGGGCTACGTGAAGAGTTACCTCAGGCACAAGTAACCTCCTATACTTATTCTCCGTTAATCGGTATAAAAACAGTTACCGATTCACGAGGGCAAGTAACCAAATACGAATATAACGGGGTCGGCAGACTTTCTCATGTATATCTAACCGAAGACGGCAGGGATAAAGTCATCAAAGGTTACAGATACGAAATGCCCGGTTATGATACTCATCTCAAAGGTGGAGAACAGACAGAACCCAAACCCGAACCCATCGATCCAGAGAATCTCACCCCAGACCCCTATAAAAAAGGCAAGGCCAGTTCCGTTTTAATCAATATCGGCGCCAAAGGAGACGGCTCCTACGGGCTGACCGGCTGGAACTACGACACCCAAAAAGTAGAACTGAATAATGTCATCACCAAAACCTATAAAACCATAGAAGCCGGTGAATATATATGGACTACAGAAAATCTAAGACTCAAATACGGTACCTATGGCAGTATCAATATGAACTGGGTAAACCTTACCCAAGTCGATGTAGATAAATATGCCAATGAATACCTGAACGGACAGAAAATACCCCTCGAAGAATTTGAGCAAGTATTCGGAACCTGGGTAACACTTTACGATGTAGCCATGATGTACCGCAATATCTACTGGGGAGTACCCAACAGTGATGGTACTTTCGACCATACCTGGGGACTACCTACCAAAGAAGACATCTGGCAACTATACGGACAAGCACCACGCACCACCGGAAACGTATACGAAGACATCAAAGACTTCCTCTTTGCATCCGCCTGTGACAACAAATTTGGTTGGACACAAAACATGTTTAACCGCAGGAATATTTCCGGATTGACACTTACCCCACTGGGTATGAGAGAATCCAACCAAGGAGGAGCCATCTACGGTTTCGGGCAAGTAGCCAGCCTGCAAACAGCCACTTGGGCTGGAATAGAAACCCTATCCGACAGAGACCTTTCCGGCAAAAGTGGAATAATCAGTAACGGGTACAGCTATCACCTGACACAGGCACGCCACCGAAGACCACTTACCGATCAGGAACTTGGTTACAAAATGTACATCGATGCAGCTAATGATCAAATACTGATGTTACCTTATACCCAAGCCTCCTCATTACCGGAACTGGCAAAAGGACTGGAAAGAGGAATCGCCCTTCGTTATGCCAACAGGGAACATATGAAAGTATTGAAAAAATGGTCTGACATACAAGCCGAAGCCACAGAGATTAAATCCAAATTGGCTCCGACAAATTACCCTGCACCGCCAGCATTACTCCCTTGTGAAAAAGAACCCGAACCTGAAATTACAGCCGACCCATATACCAAAGGCAAAGAAAGTACAGTCTTAATCAATATCGGAGCCAAAGGAGACGGTTCCTATGGGCTGACCGGCTGGAACTATGATACCAAGAAAGTAGAGCTAAACAATGTAATAACAAAGACCTATAAAACCATAGAAGCCAGTGAATATATATGGACAACCGAAAACCTCAGACTTAAATACGGAGTCTATGGCAGTGTTAATATGAATTGGGTGAACCTAACCCAGACTGATGTAGATAAATATTCAGCTGATTATCTCTCAGGTAAAACCATTCCCTTAGATGAATTCGAACAAGTCTACGGAACCTGGGCCACCCTCTATGAAACAGCCATGATGTACCGCAATATTTATTGGGGAGTACCCACTGGACCCGGCACCTTCGACCATACCTGGGGCTTACCCACCAAAGAAGACATCTGGCAAATGTACGGACAAGCACCCCGTATATCGAATAACCTGTATAACGATATCAAAGACTTCTTGTTTGCATCCCCTTCCGACTTCAACTTCGGTTGGACCCAAGGACTCTTTAAAAATAAGAATACCTCAGGACTTACACTCACCCCACTGGGCATGAGAGAATCCTACAATGGAGGAGCTATCTATGGCTTTGGTCAGGTAACCAGTCTTCAAACCAGTACATGGAAAGGCATTGAAACCCTCTCGGACCGTGATCTTTCAACTAACAGCGGGCTGATCAGTAATAACAATAGTTACCACTTTACCCAAGCACGCCACCGAAGGCCCTTGACTGATCAGGAACTAGGATACAAGATGTACATCGATACAGCTAACGATCAGGTATTGATGTTACCATACGATCAGGTATCCACACTTCCCGAACTACCTAAAGGACTGGAACGTGGGGTAGCCCTTCGTTATGCTAACAGAAAAGCTATGAAAGTAGTTAAGAAGTGGTCTGAGATACAGGCGGAAGCAGCTATGATTAGCAGTAAAATCACAAAGGCTTCCTGATTACTTCAGGAAAAAACAATACAAAAGAACAAATAGATTATACGATACTGATAGAAACAACTGTCAGTATCCTATATTCTAAAAATAAATAAAGAATTAAACATAACAAACAATAGCTTATGAAACGATTACTTTTTGGTATAAGCTTACTTATATATACAATTACAGGAGTATATGCGCAGACAGCTATCTCACCACGTGTAGCCATCACCGGCTTTAATGTCACGTATGGGATGCCTTCTATACGGACTATTACACCTTTATCAGAAACGGCCCATTACCCGAATTCAATAGCTTTTACTCAAGGATTTGACTTGGACAGTATCATTGATGAAATCCAGTATTTCGACGGTTTGGGGCGTCCCATGCAGATTGTGCAAAGGGAAATGAGCCCCGATAAATATCAGAATAATTTCCAGCCCGGATTTGAAGGATATCTAAACAAAGACCTTGTCATCCATCAGGAATATGATGCATGCGGAAGGCAAAGTACTGTCTGGTTGCCTACAGTTTCGAGCTATGGAGGCGCATTTATACCTCTGGATATACTCAAAGAAAACTCTAAAAACCTGTATCAGGATTCTGCCTACAGCCGTCCTGTATACGAAGCATCACCGCTTAACCGTGTGTCAGAACAATACGGCCCCGGCAAGAGATGGTATGAGAATGAAAAGTCGGTTAAGACCGAATACCTGACCAATAAAGGAACATCGGGAGAACTCTCGTGTATTTGGTTTACTGTAGACGGACAAGGCATGAATACCACTCTGATTAAAAAAGGATATTACAGCGATGCCCAGCTTTATGTTACCAAGATGACTAATGAAGAAGGAAGTATCTCTTATGAATTCAAAGACAAATTGGGACAAGTACTTCTTACCCGTCAGATAAATACCAACTCGGAGTTATTCGATACCTATTATGTATACGATGATTTAGGAAACCTGTCCTTTGTCATTCCTCCTATTGCTTCGGAAATAGCAACCAAAGGAAACCTCTCCGCAGAGAATCTTGATCTGTATGGCTACCAGTACAAATACGATAAACGCAAACGTTGTGTGCAAAAACAGCTTCCCGGAGCAAAATACATCAGCTACATATATGACAAAGCCGACCGTCTTATATTTACACAAGATGGAGAGCAAAGAAGAGACAATAAAAATGAGTGGTTATTCTCACTCACTGATGCCTTCGGCAGAAACGTTCTGACTGGAATATGTAAAGATACCGATATCACTAATGAGAAATATGAAAACCTGTTGCTAGAAGCAGAAGCCAAAGACGATGGTACATACAGAGGGTACAACCTGCTTGTTAACGGACAGAAAACAAGCCTTACTTCCGTGAAGGTATTAACCGTCAATTACTATGACAATTACAATTTCCTGGGAAAACACACCCCCAACTGGCAATTTACCCCCAAAGACGGATATGGAGTCCGCTTTACAGGAGACAACAAAGGCTATGAAACCAAAGGTTTGCTGACAGGGACATCCGTCACCCTGCTGGATGGATCAGATACTTTCCTGCACAGTGTGTCCTACTATGACAATAGGGGACGGGTGGTACAAACCATTTCAAGCAATCACCTCGAAGGAGAAGACAAAACGTGGTTCGCTTACAATTACATCAACCAGGTAACCGGACAACAACATCTGCATACAGCCAAGGGAAAGGATAGCCAGACCGAACTGTACACTTATGCCTACGACCTTAAAGGAAGACTTTTAAAGACCGGGTACAAGTTGAATAATCTGACTGAAATAGTTTTGGCTGAAAACACATACAACAAATTTGGTCAGCTCGAATCAAGCACCCCTGCAAGTGCCCCCAATCTGAAAACTGCCTATAAATACAACATTCGTTCGTGGACGGAAACCATAACCAATAATCATTTCAAGCAAAAACTGGATTATGACTTTTCAGGTAATATCCACAAAATGGCTTGGGAGCAAAATGCAAGAAACAGGTCTTATACTTTTGAATACGATAAAATCTCTCGTCTGACAGGAGCGGTTTATAAAGGGGCAGCAAATGAGGATTATTCGAGCGGTTATTCTTATGATAAACATGGGAATATGAAAACCCTTAGTAGAAAAGGTTATATCCCCGAAACCAGCAAATATGGAGAAATTGATAACCTGACAATGGATCATAGAGGTAACCAATTAATTAGCACCACTCAGTTTGGAGCTACTATTCTGGATGCTTCCTATCCCCAATTCATCTCTTACAATGATCAGAGCGGAGATATGTATGCTTATAATAATAACGGAGCCATGATAGAGGATCACACCAAAGGTATGGCAGTCAGCTACAATCTGATGAATCAACCTTTGGAGATAGAATTTAATAATACCTCGACCAAAGCCAGGAACAAGTATATTTATACCGCCGCAGGAAGTAAGCTCAAAGTAACCTATCTGGAAGCCATAGAACGCCAACAAGCCCCGCTACGGGGAGCTACCCTAAATGAAGATGAACTGACCCAAGTTAAAACTATCGATTACGTATCAAACAAAATCTATGAAGATGGTGTTCTAAGTAAGATACTATTAGGCAGCGGTTATTATGATACCCAGGATAAAAAATACTACTTTTATGTGCAGGATCATTTAGGAAACAACCGTGTAGTAGCAGATACAAAAGGTAATGTGGTACAATCCACAGAGTATTATCCGTTCGGTTTACAATTTGCCGATGGAACAGGTCAGGAAAAGCAAGCTTACAAGTATAACGGAAAAGAATTTGATCAGATGCATGGACTAAACTGGTACGATTATTCAGCAAGGCAATATGATCCGGTAGTGCCATATTTACCGACAATGGATCCATTATCAGAGAAGAAATATTGGTCTTCTCCGTATGCATATTGTTTGAATAACCCTCTAAGGTTTATTGATCCAGACGGAATGGATGAATGGGAAATAAATAAAAGAGGAATGATTGTTAATCATATTACTACAGATCAGCATGACGCTTTTTTTATGGTAGATACTGATGGGGCAAGAATAGACGGACAATCTATCTCATTTGAATATGGAACTGTAAGCCAGTCAACCGGTATATTTTCTTATGAAACGGGTAAAGGAATTCATAATTCAGAATATAATGTATATAAAATTAATGGTGATGAAAATGCTACTAAATTATTTAAATTTGCAGCGACTAATACAGATGTAGAATGGGGGCTCATGAGATTCAATGAGGGAGATCAACGATTAAATTATGTGACAACCTCTTTTAATGAACGCTTTGAAGAAGGAAGTGTAGGATTACTAAATGATAATAGATATATACAAGATCAAGTATTAAGAGAGCATATTCATAGCCATCCTATAAATGTACCATATCCAAGCGGACTACCTGGAACTGATGAGTATGAAATTGTTGCTGGAGATGTTGGGCTTGCTCGCAATCAAACTGATTGGGCAAATTACAAATCTTATCCTATACCTGAGTTTAGCATTTGGGTTAAACCTACAAAAACTAAAGTACCTTATTCTGCAAATTCAGTAATGACAGATTTTAACCAATACATGAAATGATGAAAATAGATATCTTATTCAAAAAAATTATTGCAACATTGATATTCATATTTATAAGTGACGGATTATCAGCTCAGGATACAATTGTTACGAAGGTGGACGTGATAAAGGATTCTATTAATATGTCTGAATGGGTACTTGAAAATAGAGAACTCGCTAATAAACTTAAAACACTCGTGCTGGACAAAAATTTGAATTCAGACAAAAGAGAATCATATATATATATAGTAACTATTAGAAAAGATACTTTACAAAAGTATTCAATTAGAGTAGCTTTGCTTCCATCTATAATTTTAAATAGCCCACAAAACTTAGGTTTTTTTAAATTAGAGAACTCTACATTTGTTATTCGAGGTGAAAATCCGGAAGTATTTTTCTTACCCACAAATAATGAAGAAAAATTATTTTATTATAGATTTTTAATCCGATCGCAAAGAGGCTTAATTCCTTTTACTCCTATAGAGGAGTTCTCTTCTTGGAATTTTTCTTACTCAAATGGAGAATTTAAATTAGAAAGCACCTTATGGGTGCCTGAAGATTAATAAAGAATAGTTAGCAGATTTGCTAAGACATAAAAAGAGCCGATAGCTAAAAACTATCGGCTCTTTTTATGTCTAGAATTGGATTTATACCAAGACACCTTAGATTTGTATAGGTAAAAGAAATTATAGATTTATAGTTATAAAAGAAATAAATATCTGTATAAGAAATTAGTTACTATCTCCGGACGAGATGTTGAATAGAAATCATAATCCATTTATATATCCCATTGACCACATAGAGGTCAAAAACAGACAACTTTTCTGTATTTGCTTATATATCTGTATTAAATAAATAGATAGGTAATAAATAACGGTCACAGACCTTTAAGAAACCCTAATCTTTGAAATCGTTGTTTTTCGCAGATTTGCAGATAGAAACTGAAAAGGGACAAGAAAGGAGCTTTCTCAAAATCGAATTTAGGGGATATGCCAAGATACGGACGAGATATTGAATAGAAATTATAATCCATTTATATCGGTAACATAAAATGTATAAAAATAGGTTATACCCTAAAATAGCACACTAAAGTCTGCCTGTTTACTCAATTTCAAGGTGTATATATTTGATACTCTAAAATTACACATTAAATTCGTGTAAATTATTCAGATAATACCTAAAAAGGAGCAAAGACTCCATCTTTTCCTAGTAAAGATTTGCCTGATTTGAGTTGTTCTAAGGCTTTCTTCTTAATACTTTCAAAAGCAAATTCTTTTTCCATAAAAAAACTGCATTAGTAAAAATAATAATTTATTCTTCCTTGATACAGTTTAATTTACAGTCTCATTTCTTTATCTACATATATACTTTCACGAAAAATATGCCCCATTTTACAAAAAAACTTATCCCATTTTCGGTCTCTGTCTTTTGATAATTGGTTTATTACCCCGAGTTTCTTTTTGCGACTTATTTTCTTTTTCTTTAGATATCCTCGGATCACTCCAGGATTCCCTATACTCAGTATCCCCTTTATTCTCTTTCCAGAGATAAGGATAAGCAAATCCACCACCATACCATTTGACTTTAGCTTTTGTTATATAGCCTGCTTCTATCAGCATTTTATCGCGAATCCGCATTTCGTATTTGCCGTATTTGACAAAAGTATTGGGATTCTCCTTAGACGAAAAAGCTTTGTCCTTTTCATCATTCAGGAATACATAGGAAGAAAAATTTCCACTATCATCCTTCTTTTTCAGACCTTCCAGATATATAAAGCCGCCCTCTTCCAAGGTCTGCCACTGCTGTGGTGTTAATTTGACCCCACCTATGATGCGTACCTCCGGTTTGTTTTCAGTTTTGGATTGTCCTTTGGGTGGCTGTTCTTGCTGTATCTGCGGCTCTCTTATTACTTGTTCCTTTTCTTTTGAAACGTAGTTTTGCTCCTCTTTGGCTTGTACCCGTAGTAATTTAATATTCTCCTCAAACGCCTTTTTCAGATTTCCAAAGCTAAATTTGCGATCAATTTGCGAGCCTTTAAAAGCAATATTGTTATACCGAAACGATACACCTTCGATCTGATTGGTACCTCGTTTGAATTTATATTCAAGCTCAATTCCATATTTTTTTAGAGAAAAACGTAAATCAGCAGGCACTTTACAACTAGGTAAAACAGCTTTTATAGTATCATAGATATAATATTTCACCTTATCCGGATCATTGAGCTTCTCTCTTTTAACCCGGTCTTTTCCCTTACCATACGTCAGATTATATTTATCCTTTAGCTTCTTACAGGTCTTAACATTGCGTTTGTAATCATTATTAACAGAGATTAGTTTTAAGTTATTATCAATACGGTTATACACAATATGCAGATGCTCATTCTCCGTATTATGATGCCTGACAATAATATACTGCGTATTTTTAATACCCATTTCCTCCATATACTCCCTTGTCAGTTGAAGCATGAAGTTACAAGTCAGCCTGTGGCTGTCTTCAGGCGAAAATGATATCGGGATATGCCCGACAGGCTGCTTTATCTCCTTCCTGCCCGAGCGTTGCATGGCGAAGCTGCGGATAATACTTTTGGCACTATCCGCAAGCACTCCCTCCGCTTCCAGTAACTCGTGTGAATCGTTCAACACATAAAGAACACATCCTTTAAACGATTTTCCTTTGATATTCTTAGCGATCATTGAGCAGCCTCCTTATTTGTTCGGTTATCATGATTACCTCCATAGCTGAGTTGGAGAATCCCGATTTGTTAGCCTGTTTAGCAATCTGGTTCAGGTTATTTGCCATGCCCGAGAGTTTACGCATCAGATCCAAATCCTCCAAAGAAAAGCGGAGTTTAACACTTCCCTTTAGTACCATCTCCCGAGCGTATTGTGTCGCTTTCATACCTAACTTTTCCGCTTTTTGTTTCATCGAATTAAAATCCTGTTCGGTCAGTTTCAGATTAATCGAACAGGATAGTTTCTCTTTTTTCTTTGCCGGCCTACCTCTAGAGATCGCTTTTTCTCCCGATTTATCTCTATTTTCCATACCGATTCTATTTAATGTTATGGAAAACTCTCATATGCCTATTTACATCTGAGCGGGACGTAACGTAATCGACCACCGGGAGATGAAGTGGAGTCTGCGCACGCAGCCCGGATCTTTTGCGACCGCCGGGAGCGAAATCCGCAGGCTGCCAAGTGACCTCAGAATATGCGACCATCGGGAGCATATTTTGAAGCGGGAGATAAATCCTTAGGGTACCGGATTTATCTTCTGCGTGGTCACAGCCCCCTGCAAGGGCAAGGTATGCACGAAGGGAACTCAAAAAGCCTCGGAGAGATTTTTGGGTAACCCGTGCGATTACCTTGCTCCTTTGACGACGAGAAAAAAATAAAGAGGTGGTAGTCTCTTTATTTTTTGATTCGGTGGCAACCTTAATACTCAACTTCGGGCATATCACTAAACGGTCCGAATCATTTAATAACTGATAGTCTTCAAAAATGCGGCTTGGATAAGAGACCGCTAATACAGCTTTTTCACTTTTCATAAGTCTGTTGTTTTAATGATACAGACCACGAATTAAATAATAATATTTATTGAAATACAACACTTTATAGAGATCGGATTATTCTGCTTAGACTTGCTGTATATTATTGTTTCAGGCACAAAAATACCGGTGCGAACTGCTGCGGTTTGCCAATCCTATAATTTAGGTAAACGACTTCTACAAAAAATATAATTTCCTCTTTTAAATCAAGCGAACCGATAATACCATTATCATTTCCGATGCAGAACAAAGCCATTCTATGCAATAGAAACCCGCATTATGCATTGATAAATAAGTTGTTATATATTCACAACCAGAAAGTCTGATAAACTTAAAATTTGCAGTTTTTACAAGTCGCAAAGTTGACTGATTTTAATCAGTCTGTAAAAGAGTTAAATCTGCGGGTTTGCAAACCTTATATTTTTCAGATTGCTTTTCAGTTCTGATAATTTGATAACTATCAAACTTGAAAACTTGATCGTTTGGTAATTTGAAAACAAATTTTCAATTTTTCTTGATTTAATATTTTCCTGAAAATAAGATAAATATAAAATTGTCTAACCATCGATATAACTTTCAATCAAGACGTAAAATCTGCAAATCTTCAAATTCACAATATGTCTAATTTTAAAATAGTCAATTCAGTATGAAACAGAAACCTTTATTTATCGCTTTCTCCACCCAGAAGGGAGGAGTTGGCAAAAGTACATTTACAATTCTGGCAGCAAGCTACCTGCATTACCAAAAGGGGCTGAATGTCGCCGTGATGGACTGCGACTATCCGCAGTGCAGCGTCTATGACATGCGTAAGCGGGAGATCCGTCAACTGGAAACCAACCTACACTACCAGTCCAAAGCCATATCCCTGTTCGAATCACTGGGCAAACAAACCTATCCGATTGTTTGCTCGAAGCCAGAGGAAGGTATAGCCAGAGCACAAGCATTTTTATCAGAAGAGGCTGCCGCTTATGATGTGGTCTTTTTCGACCTTCCGGGCACCATCAACAACGAGGGTGTGATTTCTACTTTTATGGGCATGGATTATGTCTTTGTGCCGATGTCCCCTTCGCGGCTCTCAATGGAAAGCACTCTCTCGTTTATTATTCCCGCCAGCGAGTTGATACGGGAACATACCGATATAAAGCTAAAAGCTATCCACCTGTTCTGGAACCGTATCGACGGGCGTATCAAAAAGGAGTGGGTCACCCATTACCAAGGCGTTATCCGGGAGTTCGGCTTATCCCTTATGCAGACAGCCATTCCCCAATCCGTCCGCTATGACAAGGAGCAATCCCTTGAGTGCAGCGATGCAGTATTTCTCTCCACTATCTTCCCTGCCGATAAGAATCTGGTCAAAGGCAGTAATCTGGATCTGCTGGTCGATGAGATATTGGATATTATTCACCTGAAACCTCAGATGTAATGGCAACAGATAAAACAACAAATAGATACGAAGACCTGCTCAAATTGGCACATAACGGTATTGATCAGGGTCAACCTGTATATAAAACAGAGCAGAAAGAGAAGGCTACGGAAGCTGTAGATACAATACCTGTCGATGTAGTAGCGGATGACTCAGATCCGGCAAAGCGGGTTCCGGATGCAAAGCAGGATAATACACCTGCATCGACAACCACATCAATATCAAAAGAATTGCTGGTATCTAAAGCTACCGGGAAAAGGAAACGTAAAACCCAGGATGACTATCCCGATGTGTTCTTTGTGCGTGTGGATTTTACCCACCGCAAACCACTCTATATTACGGCCGCCACCCATCGCCGTCTGATGCGTATCGTCCACCTGATGGATGAATCCAAAGCCACCATCAGCAGCTATGTGGAAAATATCATCCTGAACCACCTGGAAACCTTCAGGGAAGATATAGATACTATTTACCGTACAAACAATCTTAATCCTACAGAGTAATGGATACATTTATACAAATCTATGTAGTGATAAGCCTGTGGCTATGGACCGGACTGTTTCTGAGCAGTCCGCCGCTTCGAAAGGCATTCGTGGATATGCATCGCAGCATGGCAGCGGATCTATATGAAGCAATGAAGAAACAAATGGTAAAGCTATCTGAGATAGCCGCCCGCTTTATATCACAGAAATTAAAGAAAGCCTCACTTTATATGGAAGAGAGCAGCTATGAGTTGCGTGTGAGCGTAGCCCGCTCACTTATCAGCAAAAAACTATTGGGAGAATTGATGCATAAGAATCTAGTATATGCGATTTGTCGGGCACGGATGATGGACCAGGGGGATTCCGGGGTAATGTGGGATGATCTGGAAACAATGGCAGACCTGGCTACGGGTAAAGAAGTCGGGGATAAAGGTAAGAGAACTTCGGTAGAAACGGCATTCAAACTATGCAATACGGAATTCTTCGAACAACTGATTACCCGTATTCCCCGTGCACAGGAACGCATCCTGCTGGCTCTGGACCGCATAGAAGGCAGCAATCCTTATGAGTCGGTCAGAAATGAGGCATACCGCAAGTTTATAAGGGAGTAATCATATTCCGGTAACATATAAATGTATGCCGTCGAAATTATAAGATCGTAACAGACAATAAAACCAGCCCACGGATTCATTTTCGTGGGCTGGTTTTTATTTTATGAACCAATTATAAGATATAGATATACACACTGGTGGCGCCACCGACTGTCAAACCGGAGCCAATGGCTACCAGCAGGCTGTAAACCCGGAAAACACTCCTGAATAAGTTCTTTCTTTGTCCTTCTATCGGTTGTCACAAAAAATGTAACCCGAGAGATGGGCAGGACAAGGCATAACCTATTCTAGGACGAGACAAGATGAAAAATGACGACAAACAGTGAAAAACGATGACATATGAGCAGGTCTTACTATTTAGCGGTATATATTGAGATTATAAACGAAATTATTCATTATAAAAAGTAACGTATATGGAAGTAATAAACATGGAAGCCCAAATCTTCGAAGCCATGATGAGCTGCTTTGAAGCCTTTACCAAAAAAGTGGAAGATCTATGTGAGGATCATCAGGACAAGAGCCTGCACCGCTGGCTGGATAACCAAGACGTGTGCCGGATACTGAATATCTCCAAGCGTACCCTGCAAAACTACCGGGATAACGGCACATTGCCTTTTACACAGATAAACCATAAAATGTTCTATAAACCTGAAGATGTGGAAACTGTTATTCATAAATTAAAATTAAAGTAGTATGAGTGAAATTATGACAAGAGAGAACGAGCGGATAAAAAGATTCTTCGGCTCGCTAGACAAGGATACTCGACAAGATCGAAACGGCTCTGACAGGATGTAAACCAACCTTAAACGGAGAACGCTTCCTTACAGATAAGGAGGTCTCGGACAGATTGAAGGTCAGCCGCAGGACGTTGCAGGATTATCCTGCGCCCGTACTGGGTATATAATAAATATCTCTTTGGCAAGAGATTAGGTTTGTGTTCTTTGAAGTGACCTATCATCAACCGACTTATCTGAATGGGAAACCGGACAGGGAGCATAGCATGTCGGCAAAGCCATAAGTCAGCTAATTGTCAAGCTGCGACTGAAAGGTCAGATGAAACGATAGATATGAGGATAAAGTCTATACTGATTGAACGATAGTCCGAGTGGTTCCACTGTAGGCTCAGGCGGAAGACAATTACAAACGCCTGATTGTGATACTCTAAATTGTACGGTAATCATTTAGTAGCAAGAACTTATCACAACGCAATTACAATAAGTAATAAAGGACGAAAGTCGTATCCGACAATCTATCATGCCAATAGTTATTATATATCTAAACGGGGATTTCCTAAATCGGAATGCCGCAAGGCTATGGGGTTCAGCCTCTGAATATCCGACATGGAAACGGAGCTTCCGTAGTAGTTAGAGCAAGGGAAAGCCTTGTACATGGCGAAGGGAAGCAGTCAATAATTTTAATACAATTAACGGAAGATGTGTGAGACATTAAAAAGAAGTCCAGAAAGAGTATTAAACAGTCTAATGAAACAAAGTAAAGTTTCAGGTTACAAGTTTGAACGACTTTACCGTATTCTGTTTAATGAAGAGATGTTCTATGTTGCTTACCAACGAATTTACGCTAAGGCTGGCAATATGACCAAAGGGTCCGACGGTAAAACGGCAGACCAAATGAACATACTCAGAATTGAACACTTGATAGAGAAACTCAGAGATGAGAGCTATCAACCCCATCCGTCAAGGAGAACTTACATTCCAAAGAAAAACGGAAAGAAACGTCCGTTAGGAATACTCTCCTTTGATGATAAATTAGTGCAGCAGGTAATTAAAATGATACTTGAAGCCATTTATGAGGAGAGTTTCGAACCCACCTCACACGGTTTCAGACCTCGTAAAAGTTGCCAGACTGCCCTGATAAGCATTCAACGGACATTTACCGGTACCAAATGGTTCATCGAGGGAGACATCAAGGGTTTCTTCGATAATATAAACCACGAAGTTCTGATAAATACGCTGAAAGAAAGGATTGCCGACGAACGGTTTATCCGTTTGATTAGGAAATTTTTGAATGCGGGGTATGTCGAAGATTGGATGTATAACAAAACGTACAGCGGAACCCCTCAAGGTGGGATAATAAGCCCATTATTGGCAAATATCTATCTTGATAAGTTCGATAAGTACATGAGTGAATATATCCAAAACTTCAATATAGGAGGAAGAAGGCGCAAACACCCTCAGACGAGCAGGCTTAACGACAAGAAATACACGTTAGCCTTAAAACTGAAAACTTTGAATGATGAGACAGCGAAAGCCAAAATTGTAGATGAAATCAGAAATATCGGCAAACAGCAACTTATGTATCCTCATTGCGATCCTATGGATGAGAGTGTTAAGAGATTGAGATACGTCAGGTATGCGGATGACTTTCTTATTGGTGTGATAGGGAGTAAAGCAGATTGTGTCCAGATAAAAGCAGATATTGCAAATTATATGAGCAAGACTCTCAAACTGGAACTTTCAGCAGAAAAGACCTTAATAACCAATGCGCAAAGACCAGCCAAATTTTTGGGATATGATATCTACATACACAACTCCAATGCAACCAAAAGGAACAAGTTGGGCTATCTGGTACGCGCGTTCAACAACAAAATCATTCTTCGCGTTACTACGGAAACAATGAAAAACAAATTAATGGAGTATGGTGCGGTCAAATTTGATTATCGCACAGGAAAAGAAATTTGGAAGTCAAAAGCCCGTGAATACCTGATGAACGACTCGTTACTGGATATAATCACTAGATATAATGCTGAAGTACGCGGTCTGTACAATTATTACGCTATCGCAAACAATAGCTCATCGCTTAACACTTTCTCCAGTATTATGGAATACAGCATGTATAAAACATATGCAGGAAAACTCCAAAGCTCTGTCGGTAAGGTAATAGACAAGTTCTACAAAAATAAGGAATTTGCAATACCCTACACCACAAGCAAAGGAGAACCAAAGTTGCAGATATTCTATAATGGAGGCTTTAAACGCCAAGAGAAAGTCGATGTGTTGTATCAAGACAATCTACCGCAAATCTACACAAGGACGGAGCCAACACTTATTCAAAGGCTCAAAGCGTGCAAATGTGAATTATGTGGAGCAACTACCAATGAGACAGTCATGTTTCAAGTCAGAACTCTCAAAGAACTGAAAGGGACAAGTGACTGGGAAAACAAAATGCTCAAAAAGCATCGCAAAACATTGGTATTGTGCAAGGATTGCAATGATAAAGTACATCAGAGTTAGACTGATATTATTGATGGAAAGCCGTATACACTGAGAGGTGTACGTACGGTTTGGGGGCGAGTATCCGCAAACCTACCGCTGAAAGGCGGTAAGGCGGTGGATGCTTAGCCTACGGACCACAGGCAAGATACCCTATATTCAGTTAGGAGGGAAAGTATTGTACCGGGAGTCGGATATCCAGAAGCTGTTGGAGGAAAACTACTGCAAAGCATGGCAGTGAACTTCGCCTACGGACTACACCGCCCCCAACCCAATTATTTTTTTCTTTTTTATCCGGTAACTTTTACCACACAGCAAGCAATGGTAAACAAGACAAAATTTTTCCTGTTAGGGAAAACCCGTCAGGGCTTTGGCTTTGGCATTTTACCGGCTTGCTGTTCTTTTGTGGACGGATAAAAAAGAAAATCAGTTATTTAATTAATTCAGTTTAATCATAAGTAGAAGTAGTATGACAAAAGCAATTAACTCTTTATAATAGGAGCCATTCGGATATAAATACTTATTTTTGTTTTAATAAATAATAAAATGCGGTATGTGGTCTGACTGGAAAGAACAAATCAAACATGAGCCAAAGGTTAGGCACAGTTTATTGTGGGAATATGACCTTGGCAGCTTTGACTGGCAATATATGCGTGCCCTGGTTCGAACGTGTTATAGAAAGGGGATGGGACGAAGATTATTATGCCCTGTTCGCCCTTTACGGGGGCATGGGTGGGGGCAGACAGATTATACGGGATGAAGTATTAATCCTTTCCGATAAAGATATTGCTTTTGTTTGTACTGCTTTTAATTTAAAGAAGGAGGAACTCAAATGTTACATACGCAAACTATTGTAAAATACGAGTTGAAAAATATAAAACATCCAATTATACGGGAAGATTAAATAGAAATCAAGGCATTTTATGTTCTTGTGGAAATTAGAATATTATCTTTCTGAAAATATAAAAGAAATGATTCAAAGAGGTTCTTTTATTTAATAATCTTCAATAACAAACTTTAATAAGTAATTAAATTTGGAATGAAAGTTAAAATTTTGCAAGCATTTAATGGGGACTGTATATGGATTTCATTTCTAAACAATGGAAAGCCTAAAAATATTTTAATTGATGGAGGGGCATCAACGACCTATTCCTATAAAGATAAGAAAGATGGGAAAATAAAAGCTGGTGATTTAAAGACCTTAATAGGGTTCCTGAAATCCCAAAATGAAAAATTAGACTTAGTTATCCTTACTCATATAGATGATGATCATATTGATGGATTCTTAAAATGGTTTAGTAAAGATGAAAAAGCTATTCAGAATATAAAGGAAATATGGTTTAATTCTGGAAGAACAATAAAAAAGTATTTAAAGGATACAACATCTAAAATTGAGTCTCTGAAATTCAAAGAAAAAACAACTTTGACAAGTGTAACGCAAGGGGTTGATTTTGAAAATTATATTTGTGAGAAAAACATTTGGGATGAAAAAGTAATAAAACAAGGAGATATAATCAATTGGAATGGGGTTTCTTTTCAAATATTGTCTCCTAGCAAAGAAAAGTTGGAGAAGTTATTAAAAGAATGGGAAAAGAAGGCACCAAAATCTTTAATAGATACTTCCAGAAAAAACGATTGTGGAAAAACGTTAAAAAATATTATTGAAGAAGATATTTTTGAAGAAGATAAAGATGCTTATAACGGAAGTTCTATTGCTTTCATTTTGAAAAATGATGGCAAAAATTACTTGTTTCTAGGAGATTCACATCCTTCTGAAATAGTAACAGCGTTAAAAAATCTAGGTTACAATAAGTGTAATAAGCTTAAGGTAGAACTATTCAAAATATCTCATCACGCTAGTCGAAAGAACACCTCCACTGAATTGTTGAATTTAATAGAGACGGGTAACTATGTCGTTAGTACAAATGGTGATTTACATAACCATCCGGACAAGGCTACTATTGCTCGCATTGTTACAAGTAATCCAAATGCAAAAATATATTTCAATTATCCAAAGTTAATTTCTAAACTGATTTTAGAGGAAGATCGGGCAGACTATCCAGATATTGATTTTCTGGGAACTGATTCATTATAAAATATAATTATGAGAGACGATTTACAATTTTTTACAGTAAAAGTAGCTGGAGGAAGTGGTTGTTTATTTCAACCTTTAAATAGTTGCTACAGCTACGTTTTGACAGCTAAACATGTTATTGAAGGTGTTGAAAATCTAGAAATAATTAGACAATATATTGAGAAGGATGGAACAAAAATGGATGAACAGGTTGAGATACTAGAAGCTCCATATTTACATACCAGTCTGGATAAGGATGCAGCAATAATTAAAGTGAAAAAGATAGATGGTATAGAGTCTCTGTTAAGATCGGACTTAAGTTCAATAGAAAAAGAAAACTGGTATTTGTGTGGACATCCGGATTCAAGGGTAAATAATGGTTTCTCATATAGAAAGAATAAGCTCAAAATAGAAAATCCTGTAGAACTATTATATATTGAGGGCGAAATTGAAAGAAATGTAAACCATTCTGAAATTGTTGGGCAATCAGGAGGGGGGATAATCAAATGCGAAAGTTCTTGTTTCCTGTTGGCAGGTATACAGAAAAAAAAGGCTGTTGAAGATGAGGAAGAAACTCTTTCAAGAATCCATTTTGCTCCTTTATCATTTTTTGATGAAATAATTCAGGAGAACGAAGCAAATCTCTCTCCGTTATTTCCTCCCTACATCGGTACTTTTAGCATTTTATTACAAGAGGTTTTTCCTTTTCCTAATCTACTCGTAAAGCAAGAACTGGTTAGAGATACTTTAGTCGCTATTTCCGAAAGTATCTGTGGTGGTACTAATCCAGATAAAATTATTAAAGAGTATGGACAAAATTTTTTAGTAAATGGAACTCCCACTCACATTATTTATCACAAATCTTTATGGAAATCTTTGCTTGAATTTTTTACCATAATCAAACTTTACGAAGAAACAGTTGATCTTAATGATTTCGAAAGTATTCATAAGAAAAGGAAAATTTTAATAGTTGATACAGATAAATGGACCAAAAAATTAGAAGAAATTTATAAGTCTGATTTGTCCGAAATAGAAAAAGGAGGAAGTATAGTTATTTGTGCCACAAATGAATCAGAACCAAGTAAAACTGAAATTTTAGCACAAGAACTTGTCATTCTTGATATCTCTACACCTTTAGATAAAATGAACATTAGTAATACTGTAGAAGATCCTTTTAATGACCTAAAACTGGTTAATATTTTTAAATTTCAGCACCATATTATTAACAATACACTTCAGTTGGCAAATATGAATGGTGTAAACTCAAAAACTAAAATTAAAGAATTAACAGATGGAATTATTTAAAGACATAGACAATAAAGAGGAAATCTATAATAAAATCAAAGAATCCTTTAATGTTAAAAATGTTAGTATTGGAAATTTGATATTTGGAGATAATGTCCCTATTGTTTTCATCCAGTTTAATGACTTAAATGATTTAGAAAAATATTGGAAAGAATTTAACAGTTTTATAACCGCTGAATATTTGATAAAGCTAAAAAATGATTTTTCTAAATGGAATTCTTATGTTTTCTACATCACTGAAAGCACGGTAGAAAAGCCCTTAAAATACGAGATCGAAAACAATAAATTCAGTACTCGAAAGATTGTAATAGAATCTATAAAACATGCTATTGATAACAATATGATAAAGAATATATTATCTGAGCATATAATTAATGACAATATAAAGTTTGGAGTTGAAAACCAAAACATTGAATCTTTTTCAAAAAATGAGATTATTGATAAGGCTATTAAAACAACCTCCTTTAATAAATCAAATTTAATTAAGGAAGAAAATCTATTGGAAGTCTTGAATCACCTTGAAAAAACACTCAGCAATGAAAATTAAGAAAGTAGAAATTCAAGCTTTTAGAGCATACGATAGAGTTGAAAATGGAACATTTGACTTCAAACTTGGTGAAGAAGAATATGCAGATTTTATTTCTTTATACGCCCCGAATGGATTTGGTAAGACTTCCTTCTATGATGCCATAGAATATAGTTATACAAACAATATTGATAGGCTTTTAAAAAATAAGAATAACAAGGATATAGCAAAGTCAGAAAAAAACATTAGCAATAATGAGAAACAGTATATTTTAAGAAATAGGTATTCTAATCCTGAATTGGATAGCTTCGTAAAACTACATACTAATAAAGCAGATATAGTAAGAAATATTTCTAATCCTAGGAAAGGGACTTCTGATTTTAAATTTGATGAAAAAGAAACTGAGAACAAGTATTTCAGAGAAGTTATTTTATCTCAGGATTGGATAAGTGGATTTCTGAAAGAGGACAAACCAGAAGATCGATATAAAACATTTATTGAATATTTCGGTGACAAGGAGCTTGATAAGTATTATAATACGCTTACGGCACTCCTTTCTCAAAATGAGAAAGAGATAAAAAAGTTGAATGATCAACTTAAAGGAATTCAGTTAGAACTCAAATTTGATGGGGATAAGGATATTCTTTCTAAAGTTAATGAAAAAATTGAGCTCCTAAATAAAAAGATAAAGTTGTTCAATAGGATAGATTCTCAGACATCTGAAACTGATATATTTGATCTTACTAATTCCATAACTGAACGATTAAGTGATATTGACTTTGAAGTTGCAAGACATCAAGATCTTATTTTAGATTTAGACGGACTAATCATTGGAAACGAAGCATTGATTGGTTTTAAGCAATTTAAAGAGAATTCTGATAATCTAAAAAAGCTAACAGAAAAACAAAAGGAATTGAATCTGATTTTAGCTGGATTTGAGGATTTAAAAAAGAAAAAAAACGAGTTGGCTTCAACTCAGAACCATCATTTAAAGCTGACAAAGGAGAAAGAACAAAAGGAAAAGATATTAGGTCTATTTAGTAAGTATAATGATACCATTAAACGTATAAAAGACAAAGATGAAGAAATTAAGATATTACAATTATCCCAAGACGCTTTAAATAAAGAAATATCGGATCAGAGAATACAAATTTCAAAACTTGAAATCCAGATTTCAACGAATCAAAATGAAATTAAGCACATTAATCAAACTGTAGGAAAATTACCTGAAATAGAACAAAACATCCTCAATTCTGAAAATCAAATTAAGCAATTAAATAAGGAGGCTAGCTTAAAAAAAGACGAATTAGAGAAAAAGTCTAAAGACATAGACTTATTAGAGTTTTTTATCAATGATTTGAGTAATTCTTTATTGAATATTGAAAATGGTATTTTCCCTTCAGAATTTGATAAAAACTTTTTAAAATATTCAGAACAATTAAGAAGAAGCGATGAGTTAAAGAAGAAAATCGAAGAAGAAAACAAAAAACTAACATCTATTAAAAAAGAAATTACTGAACACGATAATTTTCAAGCAGAATTAGATAGATTTATTTCAAAAGGTTTATCTATCATTAATGATAAAAAAACGGACACATGTCCTCTATGCAATCAGGAATACAAATCTTATACGGATTTAGCTGACAAAGTAGCAAATAACAAATTACTATCTAAAACATCGAATGCATTATTAAGCAGAAAAAATGAGATAGAAAAGAATGTTAGTAGTATATCTGAAGATATACATGAAACCACTATACTACTCGTAAACTCAATTAAAAAAACGATCTCTGAAAATGAATTAAAAATTCAGGAATTAAAGATTCAAATACTCAATATCAAACAATCTATAACTGACTTTGAAACTAAAGTAGAAAATGAATCAAAAAGGTTAGCAGATTTTAGAAGTTCAATTCTAAATAAGCCAATTGAAGAATATGGTGAATGGGTTAAAGAGCACTTGAAGAAATTGAGTGAAGAAATAAAGAAATACCAATCGGATTTAACTTCACTAAAAGACAAAATAAAAAATAACGAGGAACAATCTCAAATTTCGATTAAAAAGACAGACTTGTCGAATAAAGACAGAGAGTCTCTTAAAAATAATAATATTGTTAATGAGGTCAGAACTTTCTTTTTGGAAAATTACCCCACTCACAATGTAGATTCTAAGTATATTACTGATGATTTATTAAACTTAACCAAAACTCAAAAAGAATATCAAACCAATTTTGAAATTTTAAAGACCGATATTGAAAAAAAAGAAAAGAATTTGGTTAGTGCCAATGAAGACTCTATAAAACAGGAACTAGAAGTACTAAATAGCAACATTAGTTCACTATTTCGAGTAATTGAAACATATAAAATAGAAGTAAAAAAATATATTGATTTAGATATTCATATAATTGAAGAGGATACTTTTAATGAAATCATTAACGATATAAAAGAATCAAATAAGACTAAAATTTCAGATTATCGAACTGAAGTAAAAGAATTAAACCTACTATCTCAATTAAAGGAAAACGTGTTGCCTTACTTAAAATTTGAAGAGAATAAAAAAACACACGGTGATATAAAAGCGAGTAAATCACTAAAAGACAAAATCAACAAAAAACTAAAAGAAGAGATTGCAAATGTTTCTGAACATATAGAGAAACAAATAAAATCATTTTTTTATGAAGATTTAATAAATGATTTGTATAAGCGGATAGATCCTCACCCAGATTATAAAAAAGTAAAGTTTATTCCTGATTTTAAAGACAATAAACCAAAACTTAATGTATGTGTGTATAAAGACAATGATGACAAAAATTTTATTATACCTAATTTATACTTTAGTCAGGCTCAGTTGAATATTTTAAGTTTATGTATTTTCTTAGCAAAAGCTCTTAACGCTAAAGATAATAAAGGGAATTCTATCGACTGTATTTTTGTTGATGACCCTATTCAGTCAATGGATAGTATAAACATCCTATCTACTATTGACTTATTAAGAAGTATTGTAGTGAATCAACAAAAACAAATAATATTATCAACTCACGATGAAAACTTTCATAATCTTTTAAAGAAAAAGATTCCTTCAAACCTATTCAAATCTAAATTTATGGAATTAGAAACATTTGGAAAGGTCAAACAGAATTAGTTAATTCCTATATGTGATAATATACATTACCTAAGATAGGTAACAGACTAAATTATCACGTATATCGGTTTGAGCTCAACTATTATCGTGATAATTTCACCAATTATCCGACAATAGTTTGATGTTTATAAGTCATTATTAATCAATGTTTACGGTAAATTTACTATTTCAACTAAGCATTGTATTTATAAGCAACTGATATACAATTGTAATACAGCATAAAAGAATTTTCTGTATCTCACCTACTTATTAACTACCACGCGGTTAAAGTATTCAACAGAAAAGATAAGCCGAAATTATGCTGCCGGATACTTTTCTATATTTCGGGCTATGCTCAAGGTTATATATAAAAAGAAAATGATTCGCAAGAATATAAACGACTATCTGGATAAGATTGAATACGAAGATGTAAGAAAAGAATACCTAAGTCTTATAGAAGTGTATAAGCCCCTTACGGTAATTAAGTAAATCCTAGTCTTTTGCAGACTAGACCGGTATGATATCATTGTTCATCAGCACAATGCTTTCCCAAAAGGGGGAGGTGCGTTTATTTCCGTCTATAAAAGGTTGCAAGCGTACTGTATTGCAATGTAGGTAAACAGCACGTTCCATAGAGTTGTGATAATAGGTATTGCCCGGATAGAATATTTTCAAAATATTCCTTTATTTCGGCGGCTTCCTTGGGCGGAGGATATGTTGTCTCGGTAATGCCTACAGCCTTTGATCTTAGAATCTCTTTATCGGCTGCCTGTACCGAGTTCTTCGGCCAGCATGGAATGGATATTAAGAACTATACGCTGATCAATATCGATGGCTCCGTCTTTGAGTACTGTAACAAAACCATTATACAGGTTTTTCAGCATCTTGGTATTTTCTTAACACTTAGGAGAAGTACATCGTCTTTTAACAATGCTTCGGTTTCGACATAGGTGTAGGTGTTTCTTTCTATCTTTCCCCAATAATAGCACCAGACTACCGCCAGGTTTCTTATCTTTGAGGAGGTAAGCCCTGATAATTTTGTATGCTTATTCTTCAAGATAAATGTTGCTTTCTGTAATTGTATATCGTCGAAAATACGTTTTGTTTCCATCCGTCATTTTTTTATTGTAACAAAGAGAATGATGTATTTACTCTACAGAAATGTTTATTCCTGCAGGAGATTTTAGGAGCAGGGAGAATTTAATTCAACATATAATTTTGAATCGGCATTACGGTATTTCAGGAATCTCTTTTCTTGCAGCCTTTTTGCACAGCCATTCTCGAAACACCTCTGCATTTTTTGATTGAATACGAAAAGCAAGAGCCATAATCATCTCCAAGCCGTAATACTCCGAATAAATATTTCTTCCTTCAACGATGCAACCCATTGAATCATCGCCCCAGACAATACCTGATTTTTCAATAGCACGGATATGTCGTTTTGCTTCTCTGTAATAAATCCCAAACAGATCAGCAATCTCCCCGATACTCATTCTTACCTTGTTTGGAATAGTTACTATTCCGTTATCAGTCATCGTAATTACTTGTCTTCTTTCTTTTTTCATGGTCTATATAGTTATTGCGGTTTGAATTGCTGTGTTTTGCCTTGTTTTTCTTCGTTCGATTAGTTTGTCCATATCCTCCGATATTTTCTGCTCTGTGATCTGTGCATACACCTGTGTCGTATTGATATTGGCGTGTCCCATCATTTTGGCGACACTCTCTATCGAAACATCCGCCGAAAGCAACAATGTCCCAAAACTGTGCCTGCTTTGGTGATAGGAGAGATTCTCTTTCAAGCCGATCAACGTTCCTATCTGATTGATCTCGTACCAGATCTTATCACGAATGGGCAAAGGAAATACAGGCCTACTGTCATCTTTAGTATTGTATAACAGAAGAATTTGCTCTGCTATCGGATGCAGGGGAATAAATGCCTCTACATGGGTCTTTACCCTGCATTTACGGATATAGAGCCTGCCTTCTGCCGTTTTTCCTATATGGTGCGGATGCAATCCGTATATATCCACATAGGCAAGTCCTGTCAATGTCGAAAAGATAAAAGCCCTGCGTACCAGTTCCAATCGGGCTTCCGGCATCGGGGTTTCCAGCAGCCGTTTCAAATCATCTTTACCTATATGTTTATGCTTGGGAGGCTCTTTCTTTTCGTATCTCACCTCTTCCAAAGGATTACATCTCAATACTTCCTGATCAATAGCAATGTATATAAGCCTGTTGAGCCAGGTAATACATTTATTGATATAACCTGATTTACGTTCTCCTGCGGTTTTCAAGAAGAGTTTGAACGATTCTGCGAATTCTTCGGTAATATCCGTAAAGGCAATATCATCCATACTTCTAGAACGAAGAAACTCCTGCAAATTCCGTTGCGATATTCCCGATTGCCTGTAGCTGGTTGTAGAGTTTATCTCTATGGAGCGAATCCGCAGCCGTTCACGCTCCACTTCTCCGGCTTGTAGTAATGTGGTCGGGATGGAATTAACTCCAATGAGGGTATTCTTTAGTAATTCCGCACTGATAACTCCCTGCTCTTTCAAAATATGATTGTAGGTGTTCTCTATACGGTTATGATACGTTATAAGCTTATTATTCTCTCTTTCTGTTTTAATGGTTCCTTTCCTGGCATTCCAGTCTTCAGGGCTGCAATAGATACCTGTTGTGATAACACTTTGTTTTCCGTCTATACTGATCCGGCACAGAATAGCTGTCGTACCGTCTGCCTTTACTTTGTTTTTATTGATATAGAATAATATTTTGAATGTTGATCGCATAATTATATATTTTTGAATGGTTTTGTTTTGATAAGTAAAGAAAAAGCATTTAATAATCGATTTTCAAGCATAATTATCAATGAATATTATGTTTAGCCGATAATATAAAGCTCTATGATCTTAACCTTACAGGACTAATTTCAAATACTGCGTGGCTTCGATGAATTTATCCATATCTTCGAAAAGCTTTTTGGGAGTAACACGGGCATAGACCTGAGTCGTTTTGATATTGCTGTGCCCGAGCATCCTACTGATCGTTTCTATCGGAACTCCCTCTTCGAGCGTAATCAGACAGGCAAAGCTATGTCTTCCTGAATGATAGGAGATTGGCTGTTTGATATCCGCCATAACACGCAATCCCCGCATATTTAATTGTACCACTTCTGCTGATTGTATGGGGAATAATGTTTCTCTGTCCTCGTCTTTATATTTTTCAAGCAGAGTGATGGCTTCGGGTAATAATTTGACACGGGCTTGGAAATCGGTTTTCTTCCTGCGGTATTTAAGCCAAAGATTATCTTCTTCATCAGTAAACAGATTCTCTTCTGTTATGCGGACTATATCCGCATAAGAAGTACCTGTATAGCAAGCGAAGAGAAACAAGTCACGGGTAAGCAGATGGGAATGACGGTTGGGAGCAATCTCCAAATCTCGGATTTTTTCAAAACTTTCCCTGCTTAATGCTTTGGGAGTGGCTTCTTTTTGTTTGGGTAGTTTGTAATGGGCAAAATGCAGTTTCTCGGAAATACCTTCTTTGAAAGCAATCTTACAGATCTTTTTTAGGATGGCCAGATAATGACGAACCGTATCCATTGAGTAGCCTAATTCACACAAGACAAAATCTTGATACTCTCGAATAAACTGTTCATTCAGTTGTCCGAAAGCGATGTCTTTGGTCTTGAACTTCTTTTTGATGAACTTACCTAACGAACGGTGGGTATAGACGTAACCGCTTAACGTAGTCGGGGCGACATCTATTCCCATGCGGGCACGCAGTTCTTCCATATGCCTGTCAAGGAGTGCAAGCAGGGTTATTTGTGCTCCCATGCTTCCCTGATACAGATTCTTGACGGCTTGCGCATCAAAAGGCTTCCTGCGGGCAACGAGACTATCGAATGAAGAATGAATAGCTAGCAGGAGTTTTTCGATCTTTTGATTAACCTCAACGGCTTCACGGCTCTTGCCGTCCAATCTGCTCTCCCGGGGATTCCATAGAGAGGGAGTACAGGATAATTTCAGACTGAACTGAGCCATGGATCGCCCGTAAGTTATTCGTCCCATGATGGGAGCTTTACCCGATTTATCCAAACTGCTTTTTTTAAGGTAAAGCAACACCCTTAATTTTTCTTGTTTCATACACTTATAGTTTTGTGGGCTTTGCCAAATGGCAAAGTTACCGGTTATATAAGTGCTCTTTATTATGCAAAACACTGTGAATCAATACAAACAACCCCGAACTACACTTCTCCGATCTGCAACAAGTTACCTATTTAGATTTGGTAACTATTATGGTAACGGATTGGTAACTCAAATACTGCTATATTCTACAATATCTTGCTTTTTAGCAAAACTGCGAATCATAGTAATTTAGTTCATTTCAAATGAGTTACGTTTTATTCGCTGCGTTTCGCTGGTTATCGTTTTAATGATTATTATTCACGTAGCGAGACACTCGTTTGCGACCCTAATGCTCAGCTATGGCATGTCCATCGAATCAGTGAGTAAAATGCTAGGACATAATCAGATTAGAACAACACAGATATATGCTAAAGTCACCGAAGAAAAGATAGCAAAAGAAATGGTTGCTTTCAAAAATAGAAACAAAAAATGATAATGTACAGTAATTCAAATAGATCCTAGTATCTGATTTATGTAAAAGCAATTGTCAAGTAATCCTTGACAATTGCTTTTACACCTATAAAGGAAAGAGATATTTATCTTAAAATATAAAAAGTGTACTATTTTACATAAAGTCATAGGGTAAAAATGTATCTTTACACGTAAAGTCATAAGGTATTTATGTAAATAGCAAAAAAACAACTAAATATATGAGAAGAACAGCATTAAGTTTCTTACAAAAATGGAAACAAAAAAATACACGAAAACCTCTTATTATCAGAGGAGCTCGCCAAGTAGGTAAAACTTGGTTGATGAAAGAATTTGCCAAAACCGAATACGAGAACTTCGCCTATATAAACTTTGAAGACAATCAACAGCTAAAAACACTGTTCTTAAATGATTTCGATATACCTCGTATTCTATTAGCTATTCAGATCGCAACAGGAATAAAACCAGAGCCAAATAAAACGCTGATCATATTTGATGAAATTCAGGAAGCAGAGAGAGCTTTAACATCATTGAAATATTTTCGGGAAAATGCTCCCGAATACCATATTGTAGCAGCAGGCTCTTTACTGGGAATCGCATTACATGAGAATACATCTTTTCCTGTGGGCAAAGTTGAGTTCCTCGATTTATACCCTCTTAGCTTCACTGAGTTTTTAGAAGCATTGGGAGAAAACGATTTGACAGATTTAATTCAGAAGCAGCAATGGGAAATGATAAACACCTTTAAAACAAAGTACATAGAACTGTTAAAGCAATATTACTATGTTGGAGGTATGCCCGAAGTTGTTGCAAATTTTGCTTCGAATCAGGATTTTAGCGAAGTACGCCAGATTCAGCAACAAATACTCGATTCATACGAACAGGATTTCTCAAAGCATGCTCCCACAGATGTCGTTCCACGTATCCGTATGGTGTGGAATTCCGTTCCTGCTCAATTATCAAAAGAAAACCGTAAATTCATTTACGGCTTGATAAAACAAGGAGCTAGAGCTAAAGAATTTGAATTAGCCTTATCTTGGCTAATGGATTGCGGTTTAATACATAAGGTTAATAGGATATCCAAGCCTGCCTTACCATTGAAAGCCTATGAAGATATGGGAGCATTTAAACTATATCTGCTTGATATAGGTTTGTTGGGAGCGATGGCAAATCTTGATGTAAAAACCTTACTCGATGGCAATCTTATTTTCACCGAATTCAAAGGAGCTTTGACCGAACAGTATGTTTTACAGCAATTGGTTACAGACAGAGAAATTTCAATTATCTATT
The DNA here is from genome assembly GCF_011299335.1 of Dysgonomonas sp. HDW5B. Taxonomy (GTDB): domain Bacteria; phylum Bacteroidota; class Bacteroidia; order Bacteroidales; family Dysgonomonadaceae; genus Dysgonomonas_A. The sequence continues at coordinate 64,403 of NZ_CP049858.1, read as the reverse complement.
GGTCGTCAGATAAATCCGATGGAGAAATAGATTTACTTATACAGTATAAGAACGAACTTGTACCCATAGAAGTAAAAGCTGCCGAAAATTTACAGGCAAAAAGCTTGCGTGCTTTTGTAGAAAAGAATAAACCTAAGATGGCTATAAGAACTTCAATGTCAGATTTCAGAGAAGAAACATGGTTGACAAACTTACCTCTATATGCTATCAATGAATTGACAGGCTATCTCGAATCAAAAAACTAATCAAAAATGAAGCGTATGATAGGCATTCTAATATGGATAGTAATTATCATCGTCAGCGTAATTGCTATAGTATTCATAATAGGTCTGTTTTTACAAAAAGAAAGAGTCGAAACTAGAGGATCCATTTTTGATGCTTCTCCCAAGACTGTATATGATCTGGTAACTAATAATAAGGATTGGTCTTATCGATCCGACCTTAAAGCCTTAAAAATTATAAGTGTAGACGGAGATATTGAAACATGGGATGAAATATCGCAAGACGGTACTATCATCCGATTTGAGACGAGGGATAAAAAGCCATATTCTTTCTATTCATTCGATATGGAAAGTAAGATAATGTCAGGCTATTGGACTGCTGAGTTTAAAGACGTAGAAAATGGAAAGACACTCTTCACTGCAACCGAATATATCAAAATGAAAAATCCAATACTAAGAACCCTCTCCTATATATTTTTCGATATCGGTAAGTTTATGGAAGTATACCAAAGTGACATGGATAAAAAAATAAAAGATCAACATATCCCAATTCAATAGAAGACATATCAACAAGGGAAGCCATTTTGAAACTAAAATACCTGACACCCGACACTTTTAAAATTAAGGGTATAGAATACTATCGGGCAGTAATCGAATATGGTATAACAGATTATGACGATTCTATAAAATGGCAACAAGATCAACCTGAAAATAGAATTATTGATTGGATACCATGATTACAACGATAATTATCGTAAATTAGCTTGTTGCAGCTATTTATTATTAGTCAGTATTAGCATAAGATAGACTATGAAAACAAGTTTCAAATATCAATGGGATAGTTTTTTTGATTGGTTAGGTGTTTTTGATGTGGAAAGGTGGTGGTTTTTTAGGATGTAAACCTGAAAATGTAACAATCAAAATACCTCTTAGAAAACCAAGTGGAAAAGAATTGACCTAACAGCAAAATAGAGAAATTAGTTCTTTCATAGCCAAGGTCGAACATGCTATTGGTAGAATTAAAATATTCTGTATTATCAAAGAAGGTTATCGATGCCATAATTTCGTTATATGACCTTGTTTTTGAAATCTCTTTTGTATACAAAATTATTTATTTTTCTATAACTAAGATTGCATATTTATAGTGTATGCTTTAATGTACAGTAAATCTAGTATTTATGACTCCTTGGATATCTAGATTTATATCTGCTGTTTTTCCTAATAAACCTCTGGTAAAATATTATGCATAAAGTAACCTCTACTATGAAGAAGATGCATTATCCCTGATACTCTAGGAGATAACTAGAACATCTGTTGCAAGCCTTCAAAATCTCTCTCTTTTCACATCCAGGCATAATCGATCCCTCAGTTTAAAAGATGTTGTCCTTCATATGAACTAATCACATAGTATGTATGTTCATATGTTTAAGTATTCAATTTAACAAGTTTATTATTCTTTAATTGACTTTATTCAAAACGTCAGTAAGTGATAGGGTGGTTAAATTATACTATGTATTAGTCTCAAAATCGATAACAGTTTATCTTATATTTTAGTATAATTAGTCAAGCATTTTATTTAGGAAACGATGAAACATTTATCCGGAAATTTTACTTCTTTGCTACTCTTTCTTATTATTGTCTTTAGTTCCTGTAATAGTTATAAACAACTTCCTTATTTGAAGGATGCAGGAGAAATTTCCCCCGAGATACTATCTACCTCTATACACGAAGCCAAGATCATGCCTAATGATATAATCAGTATCACGGTCAACTCTACAGTACCCGGCGCCGCAGTTGATTTTAATTTGCCATTAGTGCCGACCAATCTGAACAGTCCTTTACAAACTACCATCGCTCCGTCAAGTGCCAATTCAGGAGGGTTGCAAAATTATATGGTAAACAAAGACGGAAAAATAGACTTCCCCGTATTAGGAACGCTAAAAGTTGGAGGAATGACAACGAATGAAGTGCAGGACTACTTGGTTTCGCTTATTTATCCCCGCTATATTGTCGAAAAACCAATTGTAAATGTGAGATTCTTAAATTTTGAAGTTTCTGTTCTTGGAGAAGTAAATAAACCTGGAGTATATAATTCACAAAATGGGCAGATAACGATTTTTGATGCCCTTGCTGAAGCCGGAGATATGACTATTTATGGTAAGAGAGATAATGTATTGCTGGTAAGGACACTTGAAAGTGGAGAAACAGCTATGTACAGAATAAATATGCAGGATAAAAATCTATTGAAAAACGAAAATATATTCTATATGCAGCAAAACGATAAACTTTATGTAGAAACAAATAAAGCTAAAGGAAACAATTCGAGCTTTGGTACTATGCAATCAATAGGATTATCTGCCTTGTCTATTATCGTATCCGTTATATCAGTTGTAGCCATCTTAACCCGTTGAAATAGAAATGGAAAAAGGAAACGAAAATCGAAAAAATCTGAATAATACAACATCTGTAGCGGATACTGTATACGATTATTTACGTTATTGGAAATGGTTTATAGTATCTGTTGTAATTTGTTTGGTCATTAGTGCAATGGGGATACTTGTAACTCAAAAAGAATATAAGTCGTCATTGTCGATATTGTTGAATGAAGACAAAGGTTCAGGCAAAAGCAATGCTGCCGCCGAACTGGATTTAAATGCTCTGGGTTTGTTATCAACAACTAATAATCTAGATAATGAAATTGCAATACTGTCTTCTCCCGACTTGATGTATTCAGTTGTAGACACATTGAATTTGCAAGCAGTATACTATATTAATGAAAAATTTAGGAAAATAGAATTATATAAGGAATCTCCATTCTTAGTAAGTTTTGATCCTCAAAAACGGGGTAAGATTGGAAATATTGAGTTTTCTATACAAAAGAATGGTTCTGGATACGAGGTTTATGGGGCATCTGGAAATTATAAAATAAACGAAAATCTACAGGTATTACCTGCTAAAATAAAAGTAGACGATATTGAACTTACTATTCAATTGACAGGTAAAGAGGTTGTTGAAGGAGAGGAGTACCATGTCCTGATAAATGATATAGCATCAACGGTTTCATCTCTTTGTAGTCGACTGACTGTATCACCATTCAGTAAAACATCGTCGGTACTCAATCTTGTATTTTTGGGTAACAGTACTGAAAAAGGCAGTGCCATACTTAGGGAGTTAATAAAGCAGTACAATGAAATGAATGTCAATATTAAAAATGAGATAGCTTATAATACAGCCATTTTTATTAATGACAGACTAAAAGAAATATCAGTAGAATTGGGTAGTGCCGAAGAAAATGTAGTAAACTTTAAACAGGAAAATCAAATTACCGACTTAACTACCGAAGCTCAATTGTTTGTTCAACAGACAGGCGTAAACGATCAAAAGCTGATGGATGCAGAGACTCAGATAAATCTGATTTCTTTAATTGAACGTTTTGTAAATGATCCAAACAATAAACTTGCCGTAATACCTAATATCGGAATATCGGATTTGGGATTGACTCAAATAATCGGAGAGTATAATAATAAGCTACTTAATTCTGAAGTTCAGCTAAAAGGGATGGGACAGGATAACCCCAGCTATATAAGGCTGACTGCCGATATTAATAATATGCATAATAGCATTGTAAATTCATTGAAAAATGTGAGGCAATCTTACAATGTCGCGAAACAGGATATTCTACGACAATCTTCCTCTACAAAATCGAAAGTAACATCTATTCCTCAGCAAGAAAGAGGCTTGATTGAAAAAGTGCGTGAACAGCAGATTAAAGAAAATTTGTTTTTATTCCTTATGCAAAAACGGGAGGAAACAAATCTGTCTATTGCTTCCACACCAAATAAAGCTCGTATTATAGTTTCACCTCAGGAGAATACCCCACCTATAGCTCCCAGAACTCAGATTATTATTTTCACTGCATTTATTTTAGGACTTGTAATTCCAATATTGGTTATTTATATAAGAAGCCTCTTTAAAACGCAGATAAAAAATAGAAGTGAACTTGAAAAATTATCCACTATACCTATTGTCGGGCAGATTGCACGTAATGCGGTTAAAGATCAAATTGTAATACAATCGAACCAGAACTCGGGAATAGCAGAAATGTTTCGCTCTTTAAGAAACAATCTGAACTTTATATTTTATCATAAAGTGAATCAGCTGATTCTAGTTACATCTACTACAACAGGGGAAGGTAAGACATTTATAAGCTTAAACTTATCAATGAGTTTTGCTTTATCGGGTAAGAAAGTACTATTGATCGGAGGGGATATAAGAAATCCCAAACTGCATAGATATTTAAAATTAGATAACAAAAGAGGATTAAGTGATTATTTAGCAGATGAAGACCCTTGGGAGAATTATGTGAGTGATTCGGAGTTACATAAGAATTTGAAAATTATGCAGTCAGGAACAATTCCTCCAAATCCGAATGAATTGCTAATGAATCCACGTCTCAAAGAGCTTCTTTCAGAGGTTAAAAAAGAATATGATTTTATAATAATTGATACTGCTCCAGTAGGTTTGGTATCAGATACATACCTTATCGATGAATACGTAGATGCCACTTTGTATATTGTCCGTGAAGGTATTACACCTAAGACTGCAGTCAATTTTATGAATGCTCAAAAGGAAGAAGGTAAATTAATGAATATGTATTTAGTTTTAAATGATTCACATTTAGACAGTAACTACAAATATGGATATGGAAAAGCTTATGGATATCAAATTAAATAATTCGGCAATATTAGTTACAGGGGGAGCCGGGTTTATAGGTTCTAATCTATGTGAAGAGTTACTAAAACATGATTGTAAAGTAGTTTGCTTAGATAATTTTTCGACCGGTAAAATAGAAAACATACTTCATTTATTTTATAATAAAAACTTCAAGTTAATTGTCGGAGATATACTTCATTCATTGGCAAGTTTTGAGAAAACCGAAAATTTGCTAGGATATCGTCCTTAATATATTATGAAACAAGGTGTCAAAGAAGTAGCGCAATGGTACTAGGAAAATCTGAAATAAGATGTATAAAACAAAAATAGGAATTATAGGTCTTTTTGTTGTTGGGCATAACCTTTGAGGAGAATTGTCGCGATGTGAGAAATACTAGGATAGTAGATGCTATTTGTAAGTTGAAGGAATATGATGCTAATGTTGTGATATATGATCCGTGGGGAAATCCCGGAGAGGTTCATCTCGAGTATGGATTGGATATCGAAACGAAACTACCGATGGTGAAATTCGATGCAGTTGTTCTGGCTGTTGCACATAAGGATTTTGAGGGTTTAGACTTTTCAGCTTCAACCCAAAATAATGGTGTATGCTATAGCTTAAAGAAAAGCTAAAGACCGTATGATATGAAGTGGTTTATGCTATGAAAATAAAGGCATATTTAATGATTAATTTTTGATGATGAGTAAATTAAGAATACCTCAATCTTTTAAGAATAACTATAAGTTTATTGAAAATTTTTCATATCTGTCACTTCTTCAAATTTTCAATTTGTTAGTGCCATTGATTACATATCCCTATTTAATACGGGTTGTAGGGCCCGAAATGTATGGTACAGTTGTATTTGCACAATCCATTATTGGATATTTTTCTCTTGTAATAGAATTTGGATTTAATATTTCCGGAACGAAAAGTATATCAGAGAATGTTCATGATACTCGTAAAATATCAGAAGTCGTGTCGTCAATACTATTGCTAAAACTTATACTCTGGATTATTTGCTTAGGCGTACTTGCACTATGTATGTGGATGCTTCCTGTTATGAGGGAACATAAAATTCTTTATCTATTTGCATTTACGTTTACATTTAATGAGTTTCTATTTCCTCAATTTTTTTTTCAAGGCATCGAAAAATTGAAGTATGTGACCTTCATAAATGTCTTTACCCGTTCTATTTTTCTCGTTTTGGTATTTTTTGTAATTAAAGATCAATCAGATTATTTTAAAATCCCATTACTGAATGGACTGGGAGCTTTCATCGGAGGAATGATTGCTTTATACATAGTTTTTGTAAAAGAGAAAATTCGTTTTGTCTTACCATCCATTCAAATTATGAAGACTTATTTTCTTGAAAGTTTTACCATATTTTCAACAAAACTGTCTTATAACCTGAGAGATAAAACCGTTATAGTCTTAGTCGGAATTCTTTTTACCAAAACCGTAGTTGCATATTACGATTTGGCTATGAAATTGGTTGGGCTTTTCACCTCCTTGTATCAAACTGTACCTGTTGCCGTATTACCAAGATTAATAAAAAATAGGAATCATTCTTTTTCGAAGTTGGTTTTTAGAGCAACTATATTTGTAGGAGTTCTTTATAGTCTTTTGATATTTATTTTCTCGAAACAAATTGTTCTTTTTCTGGGAGGAGAAGAATTGGCTCCCGCAATTCCTTATGTAATATTATTGACAATCTCGGCAACATTTTTTGCAGTAAATACATTGCTCAATTATTACCTGATAATTAATAGTGATAAAAACATTATGCTTAAGACTACTTTCTATAGTTTATTTCTTTTTATTGCTCTATTACCAATCTTATTTCTGAAATGTAACTTATATGTTTTAGTCATTATTTTCATAAGCTCTATCGTGTTCGAAACTTTTTATAAGTTATACATCTTTAATAACAATCAAAGTTTACGCAAATGGATACTATAAAAAGAATTGCCAACATTAAGCTTTGGGAGGGAGCAAAGGTGAAGAATATCTATTTTGCCTTCCAACGATACATTCATATCCCCAAAGAACTTTATTATTCATTCAAATACTATTTGTCATTCAAACCTGTGAGGTCTTGTGATATTACCCGAGGAATGCGGTATCTGGGAAAAAAAAGAACAGTTCTGCCTCATCCCGTTGGAATTGTTATAGGAGAAGGTGTATCTCTTGGTGACGATTGCAGGATATTTCAGAATGTAACAATCGGTGTAAAATCAACTAAGGAGAATATTTATCCAACTATTGGCGATAACGTTATTATTTCCGCGAATGCTGTAATTATCGGAAATATCCATATCGGGAATAATGTCACTATAGGAGCCGGATCAATTGTTTTATCGGATGTTCCAAACAATGCTGTTGTAGCTGGAAATCCTGCAAGAATAATTTCATACAAGAAGTAGATGAAGAAGGATCGAAATATAATATTCATATTGCCAACTTTGGGTTTAGGTGGCATGGAGAGAGTAGTTACAGAACTATCGAATCACTTGGTTCAGGATAATTATATTGTATCGATTGTAACATTGATCAAACATACGATACAGTATGATATTAACCCCAAAGTTGAACTTATAACATCGGATATTGATTATACGGGAACAATTTTCAATAAACTGAAAATTATGTTGAATCTGAGACATAATCTTAAACGACTTAAATCAGAGGAGAATGTATTTCTTTCTTTTGGTGAAAGATTTAACAGCCTTTCCATACTGGCATGCAGAAGCCTTGGTATAAAAGAAATATTTGTATCAGACAGAAACAATCCTTATGCAAACAACGGATATGTGAATGATAAATTAAGAAATGCTCTTTATCCCTTTGCTAAAGGTATTATTGCTCAAACAACTGAGGCACAAAAGCATTTCCATAAATTAAAGTTGAATGAGAATATTTTGGTATTGAATAATCCGATAAAGCAGATTCAATATAAAGGAGATTCTCCTAAATCGCATACTATACTGACTGTAGGCAGACTTGATAAGCTGAAAAATCATGAAGAACTGATTGATATTTTTACGGTCATAAACGATGATACTTGGAATTTAGTAATTGTTGGAGGAGGGGAGTTATATGATCACCTGAAAAGTAAAATTGAGAATAACCCTTTACAGCATAATATATTTTTGGAAGGTCCCAAATCAAATGTAGATGATTATTTAAACGATGCTGAGATTTTTGCATTTACGTCTCTTTCCGAAGGTTTTCCGAATGTCCTGATTGAAGCAATGTCAGTTCCTTTAGCTTGTATTGCCTATGATTGTAAAGTTGGTCCTGCCGATATTATAGACCATAATAGAAATGGAATCCTTATTCCATTGAAAAATCGGGAGCTATTTACTTCCGAATTAAAGCAATTGATGAATGACAAGGAGAGGCGAAACAGATTAAAGAATGAAGCAATTAAGGTACGAGAAAAATACAATATAAATGAGATTTGTCGGCATTTGGTAGATTTCATCAATACTAAAACGATGTAGGATGATGACTATTGATTTTATATCTGCAAATATTTATGCATCAATATATTTTTATGTAATGCTATTTGTTGTGCTATTTACAATACTACATAGTTTTACTTTGGATATTGATGATCGCAAAAATCTGTCTTATATAAGGAACATGAACTTCTTTGTGTTGTTCTTCTCCATCTTTTATATAGGGTTACGCCCCATTAATGAGGTATTTGTTGATATGGTATCATATGCTGCATTTTTTAATATGACAAAACAAGGATCACAATTTATACCCATCACAGGAGATGTTCTGTTCGATGCCTATTCGTTTTTATGTTCCAAAATAATGAATGTTCAATCGTACTTTCTTCTTTGTACTATTATATATATTGTTCCCCTCTACATTGTTTCAAAGAAATGGTTTGGAGAATATGCTTTTTATGCATTCCTGGCATTGATTATTTCATTTTCCTTTTGGGCTTATGGAACTAATGGTATACGAAACGGTTTATCTACAAGCTTGTTTATTCTGGCTATCTCCCGTGATAAACGGTTATTTCAAATACTTTGGATAATAGTCGCTATTGGTTTTCATAAATCAATATTACTCCCTACAATCTGTTTTATAGTAGCTCAATTATATCATAAACCGAACAAGATACTTATGTTTTGGGTATTATGTATTCTATTGTCAGTCTCTTTAGGTCATTTCTGGGAGAATCTCTTTTCAAATCTAAACATTGATGATCGAATTAGTTATCTGGCTAATGAGGGTAATAGTAGCATCGTTACAGCGACAAAGTTTCGATGGGATTTTCTTCTTTACAGCAGTATCGGAGCATTTGCCGGATGGTATTATATCAATAAGCTGCATTTTGAGGATAGAATATATAATTGCCTTTATACTACATATCTTCTATCCAATGCCTTCTGGATACTTATAATTAGAGCCAGTTATTCAAACAGGTTTGCCTATCTATCTTGGTTTATACTCGCCTTGATAGTTATTTATCCCCTTTTAAAAGAAAATCTGGTAAATAATCAACAGGTTAAAATTGGGTTTGTTTTATTAGCATATTTCTCTTTTACCTTCATAATGAATGTAATAATATATTGATCTAAGAATATGATGAAAGAATTAAGTATAATAATACCCATATACAATGTAGAGAAATATATTAGGTCTTGTTTAGATTCTGTATATAGACAAAATATTGATCACAATCGCTTTGAAGTTGTAGTCATAGATGATGAGTCTCCTGATAACAGCAGGTTTATTGTGGAAGAATATGCAAAAGATAAAGATAATATTATAATCATAAGCCAAAAGAATAAAGGACTGGGTGGTGCTCGCAATACGGGAATCGAACAAGCTCAGGGAAAATATCTGTTGTTTCTTGATTCAGACGATTATTATTTAGATAATACTTTGGGAATGTTAATAAACCAGTGTGTCCAATTAAGTGTAGATGTCTTAGAATTTGGAGCCCAGGGTATTAATGGGGATGGGAGGATTACGTACAGCAAAATATTTGAAAATTCGGGTATTTATAGCGGAGTAGATTATTATTCGAAAACAAAGTGTATGGATTCGGCTTGTAATAAAATCTATTTAAGAGAATTTTTGATTTCGCATAATCTCTTTTTCCTGGAGAGAATATACATCGAAGATTATGAATTTAATACAAGAGTATTTCTAAAAGCAAAGAGATTTGCTTCAACATCGCTACTTGTTGCATGTTTCTTTCAGAATCAGAGTTCAATAACCCGAAATACCGATCGTTCAAAAAGGTTGAAATTGCGATCAGACCTCATAACGGTTATGGAGCATATCAAATCGTTGGCATATGACTGTGATGACAAGCGATCGATTTCATTAATTGATGAAAGATTAACTTTCTTGAATGTCTCGTTATTTTATCAACTTTTTAAAGACAAGTGTAAACTATCCGAATATAAGGAAATGAAAAATAAGTTATACGAGCTGGACTTAATATACCTGAATCACCCATTGAAGAATAAGAAAAAGAACTTGTTTCGGTCTGTTTTTCTAATTCTAACAAAATTGAAAGTAATCTGATCAATGTATCGATAATCAGTATCTCAAAATTAATGTTTGTCTTTTATGAAAAAGAAAATATGCTTTGTAGTATCATCTCCTATAACAGTAAGAGCTTTCTTATATAATCACATAAGAGAGCTGTCTCGTGACTATGATATTTATTTAGTAGCCAATCTGGTTAATGAAAATATGGATACTCTCAAGGATATACCTTTAGTCGAGATAAAAAGTATTCCACTCTTTAGAAAAATAAATATAGTGCAGGATACAAAGGCACTATTGATGCTTCGTAGATATTTAAAAGAAAACAATTTTGATGCGGTCCATTCTGTTACACCAAAGGCGGGATTGATAGCCATGACTGCTGCCAGATTGAGCGGAATAAAGAATCGCATCCACATTTTCACAGGACAGGTTTGGCATACTCAAAAGGGATTCATGAGAGCATTACTTAAGTTCATGGACATATGTATAGCGACCAATTCTACTTGTATATTGGTTGATGGACAGTCACAGAGAGAATATCTGATACAAAACAAAATTATAAAGGCGAAAGATTCTAAAGTATTAGGAAAAGGCTCTATTAGTGGAGTAGATACGAACAGGTTTGTTCCTGATGATCTTGTATCACAATATATTAGAAAAGAATTGGGTGTTGAGCCTCATGAAATAGTATTTATGTTTCTAGGCCGTCTAAATAAGGATAAAGGTATTTTTGATCTTATAGATGCATTTCTTAAACTGAAAGAAAAATATCAAGATATACGCTTATTACTTATTGGATTTGATGAAGAGAATATAGAGAGTATTACTCGACTTAAATATCAAAATATAGATTCTATATATTTTGGAGGACCAACAACAATAGCCGAGAAGATGATACAAGCATGTGATATATTTTGCTTACCAAGCTATCGGGAAGGATTTGGCACTAGCGTGATCGAAGCCTCCTTATTAGAGAAACCTATAATCTGTAGCGATACATATGGGCTTAGAGAAACCATAATAAACGATAAAACAGGCCTCAGACATGAGGTTAGTAATGTGGATGGATTATACTTATTAATGGAAATTCTAGTCATAAATAAAGAGAAGAGAATGTTGCTGGGAAAGAATGGCAGACAATATGTTCTTGATAATTTTTCGGGACAGACAATTACTAATGAGTGGATTAAATTTTATAACAAATTGTTAGGCGATGTATAAAAATATTTTTAAACCTGTCTTGGATTTAATTTTCTCATTAGTAGCATTTATCATACTGTTACCCATGTTCTTAATTCTAATTCTATTTTTTGCAATAGCTAATAATGGAAAACCTTTTTTCTTTCAAACACGTCCTGGTAAGAACAATAGGGTATTCAAAATTGTTAAGTTTAAAACAATGAATGATCGAAAAGATTCTAATGGAAATCTTCTAGCTGATGAGGATAGATTGACCTCTATTGGCAGATTTGTAAGAAAAACTTCCTTAGATGAAATACCTCAATTACTCAATGTTATTAAAGGAGATATGAGTTTGGTGGGACCCCGTCCTCTATTGATAGAGTATCTGTCGTTATATGATGAGGATCAGGTACGTAGACACGAGGTTCGTCCTGGAATTACAGGATGGGCACAAGTAAATGGTAGAAATGCTATTTCGTGGCAAGAAAAATTCAGGCTTGATGTCTGGTATGTTGATCATATATCTCTGTTGTTAGACATTAAAATAATATGTCTTACGATAGTAAAAGTATTTAAGTCGGAAGGGATTACTTCCGAAAAAAGTGTTACAATAGAAAAATTTGAAGGAAATCAAGAAAGATGAAAAAAGTATATCTGTTTGGTGCAGGTGGCCATGCTAAGGTAATTATAGACATTCTTCAATTAAATGACATTACTGTTGAAGAGTTATATGATGATAATAAAACAATCAAAGATTTTATGGGAATACCTGTTTCTCCGGAAATCAAATCACCATTGATCATCAGTATCGGTAATAATTCGATACGGAAAAAAATTGCTACAGATCTCAACGAAGTTACCTATGATAAAGCAATATCGACGAATGCTGTGATATCACGGAATGTATCCATAGGTGATGGAACTGTTATCGTTCAAGGCTCAATTATACAATCTTGTTCACAAATAGGAAAACATGTGATTATAAATACAGCAGCCACTGTAGATCATGACTGCAATATCCACGATTTTGTACACATTGCTCCCGGAGTAAACTTATGTGGGGGAGTCGAAGTTGGAGAAGGTACTTTAATAGGTGCTGGATCGACTGTTATACCAGGTATTAAGATTGGGCAATGGTGCATCATTGGAGCCGGATCGGTAATCACAAACGATATTCCTGACAATGTAGTTGCCGCAGGCGTGCCTTGTAAGGTCATAAAATATTTAGAAAAGATATGAGCAATAATCGTATTTGGCTTTCTCTGGCACATATGGGAGGTCGTGAGCTAGATTTTGTAAAAGAAGCATTTGATACTAATTGGATTGTACCAATGGGACCTAACGTGGATGCCTTTGAAAAGCAATTAGCTGATTATCTTCATGACGAAGTCTCAGTTGCAGCATTAAGTGCTGGTACAGCAGCACTACATCTCGCATTAATTATTTTAGGAGTAAAAGCCGGAGATGAGGTTCTTTGCCAAAGCTTTACATTTTCGGCATCTGCCAATCCGATAGTTTATCAAGGAGCAACTCCAATTTTTATTGATAGTGAAAAGGAGACATGGAATATGTCGCCCGAGCATTTAGAAAGGGCTATCAAAGACCGCCTATCCCAAGGGAAGAAACCTAAAGCTATAATCGTTGTCCACCTTTATGGAATGCCGGCAAATATGGCTGAAATAAAAGCAATTTCAGTCAAATATGAAATACCGATTGTTGAAGATGCTGCCGAAGCATTAGGCTCGGAGTATAAGCATCAACATTGCGGAACACTCGGAGATATATCTATTCTGTCATTTAACGGAAATAAAATTATCACAACATCAGGTGGTGGAGCTTTGGTTTCTCATAATGAAGAATATATAAAAACAGCTCGTTTCCTGGCAACCCAAGCCCGTGATGCAGCACCTCATTATCAACATACATATATAGGATATAACTATAGAATGAGTAATGTTGTGGCAGGTATTGGACGTGGTCAAATGTTGGTACTACAAGACCGGGTTAAACAAAGAAGAGAAAATAATCAATTTTATAGAGAACAGCTCGAAGGGTTGGAGGGGATAAGTTTTCAAACAGAGCCCTCTTCCGATTATTTTTCCAATTATTGGTTGACATCTATTTTGGTTGATCCACAAAAAATGAATGGTATAACCAGAGAAAAGCTATATGAGATACTCAATGATGCTAATATAGAATCAAGACCACTTTGGAAACCAATGCATCTACAACCCGTATTTAAAGATTATCCATTTTTTGGGGATGGAACGAGCGAGCAATTATTTAAAAATGGTTTATGCCTGCCATCAGGAACAAACCTAAGTTCAAATGATTTATATAGAGTAACTGATTCAATCAAACTATTATTAAAGTTATAAAGAACTCTCATGATTAATCAAATAGGAAGAATTATATATAATAAATTTCTCAAAAACCGCTTGTTAAGCAGATGGTTTATATTTTTCATTGATATCAGCAATATTATATGTGCTACAGTGATTTCGTATTTCCTAACTCTTAAGATATACAATAAAATCACGATAGTATATCATCCTCGCTTTGTTGAATATCTGGGTGTTGCTATCTTTTTCAATCTTTTGTTTTTTTGGGTATTTAAAACATACAGGGGGATTGTTCGTTATTCTACCGTTTACGAATTTCAACGTATACTTATTGCTACACTATTTGCTGACTCTCTACTCTTTCTCACTCTTCACAAAGTAATGGGGCTGTCGGGCGGTGTTTCTCTGGCCTATTGTACCACACTGTTTTTAGCATCACTGGTTGGTCTTTATAGTTTTCGTATTATTGTTGTATGTAGCTATCAAATATTGATTCAGAGATATGAATATAAACTGGCTATTCCTGTATATGTTTGGGGATTAGATGAAGCTACTATTGCTGCCGCACAATTACTTAGAACAAGCTCCCATAAATTTAAAATAATAGGGTTTCTTACTGTCGAATCCGATTCTCAATTGAAGAAAGTAATTGACCTTCCTGTTTTTGTCCTCAAAAAACCTGACGATCTTAATAAATATAAGATTAAAGATGTATTATTTACGAAAGAATCCGATCTGAAAGATCATGTTGCCTATGTTGAAAAATTATTTAGTTCAAATACTCATATCTATATAACACAGGAAACTAATATCGATAACATGTCTCAACTGACAGATGCTGTAAATCGTATACGTCCTATTCAAATTGAAGATCTGTTGGGGCGATCCGAAATAAATATTAGTTTAGAAATAATTGGAGAAAATGTAAAGGATAAAACAATATTAGTAACGGGAGCTGCTGGTTCGATAGGAAGTGAGATTGTAAGACAATTAGCAAATTTAGAACCTCGGTATATAGTATGTTTGGATCAGGCAGAGACTCCCTTGTATGACTTGGATATAGAATTGCAGAAGAAGTATCCCAACCTGAATTATACAGCAATTGTAGGTGATGTTCGTAACAGAAGTAAGCTTGCACAAGTTTTCACGGAATATCGTCCTAATATTGTTTATCATGCTGCAGCATACAAACATGTTCCTTTAATGGAAAAACACCCATGTGAAGCTGTACTTACCAATGTTCATGGAACAAAACTAGTTGTAGATCTGGCAATCGAAAATGCGGTTGAAATGTTTATCATGATATCTACAGATAAGGCTGTTAATCCAACCAATATTATGGGGGCCACAAAACGTCTAGCCGAAATATACGTTCAAAGTTGTGCCAATGACCTATATAAGAATAAATTCAGGACAAAATTCGTAACCACTCGCTTTGGTAATGTTTTAGGCAGTAATGGGTCTGTAATTCCACTATTCAGAAAACAAATAGAGAGTGGAGGACCTATAACTGTTACCCATCGCGAGATAACCCGTTATTTTATGACAATACCTGAGGCCTGTCGTTTGGTATTAGAAGCGTCCGTTATCGGAAAATCCGGATACATCTATGTATTTGATATGGGACAGCCTGTTAAGATATATGACCTTGCCGAAAAAATGATTAAACTGGTAGGGCTAATTCCTGAAAAAGATATTCGAATTGAATTTTCGGGATTACGCCCCGGTGAAAAGCTATATGAAGAGTTACTTAATGATTCAGAGATTACTGAACAAACAACTCATGAGAAGATAATGAAAGCTAAGGTACGCGAATACCACTTTCAGGATATTTTACCTCAAATCGAATCTATTATTTCTATTGCACAAAAAGAAGATAAGTATCAGCTTGTTGTAACAATGAAAAAAATTGTTCCCGAGTTCTTAAGCAATAATTCAGAATTTGAATCTATGGATGTGGATGTATTAAGTGTAAATAATAATTGAGAAGTATACCACTAGTTAAATAAAACATCAGAATTGTTATATACAAAATCCTATGTTTTGCTGATAAATATTAACATTGTATATTTCTACTAATACGGAGGTTCAAATAATATTAATGGTGGAAAAACAAATAATTATATCGATTTTGAATAATGATTTATGATATGACCTAACTTTAAACAATCATAGTAATATGGAAAAAAGTATCCGATAATCTAATAATTATCGGATACTTTTTTCTTATTATTTCAATTAGAAATGATCTATTAATCGGCTCCGATAACAGCAGGTTGATCTTGTTTAAAAGAAGGATTTTTCGATTGATCAGTCTGTTTAGAGATAGTTCCGGGTAAAATCTCAAAACCAATTTCAAATTGATCCAGTACGGATGCTAATTGGCTGATAATTTTAGTATCTCCTTTCGCTTGAACAATGCCGGAAGCTATTAAATCATCAAAACTTTTCACTCCCATCATTATTAAGCTCAGGTCGTTTCTATTGACTGTTAATGTTAAATCGGGATTTGGGGATTGAAAACCTTGGATATTTGTCAAGGTAGCATTGCTCATTTCAACAATGTATTTTTCATTTATATCTGGTAAAATCAGATTAATAACAAAATGCATACCTTCAGCTTTTTTACTATCTACACGGATTCCAAGAAAATCTAACCATAGGTTCACTCCCATCGCCTTAATCATATCCGGACCAGTTCCTTTAGGCGAAGCTCCTTGAGGGATACCATTACGCAGTTCATAAGCTCCTGCGAGAAAACTATTTCTTACACTTGGACTTTCTTTTTGATAGCCTATTTGTTCGTAACAATCGGCTAGTAGGTCTTTAGCAATTTGATTTTTAGGTTCGGCATATACTAATTTATTAAGTATCTCAACCGCATAGAGATATTTACCTTGATCAAATAACTCTTTTCCTTTTTTGATAATAGAGTTAGCTCCACCCATCATCTCTACATACAATGGAGCAGATTCGGCAGGTGATAAGGGGATTAACGTCGCAGGATTACAATCCCAATAGCCTAAATATCGGTTGATGACTGCTCTACTATTATGCTCTACAGATCCGTGATAACTGCGTGCATACCATTGATTTTGCAAACTTTGTGGAACTTGATAGATATTGTGTACCTCATTTATTGTCACACCTTTGTTAGCTAAGAATAAGACACCATTGTTCAAGTTGGCATATGTGTCACGCTGCCCTTTCATTACCTCTTGAATGCGTTGATTGCCGAAACGTGGCCATGAATGTGAGGCAAACATTACTTGTGTATCCGGTCCAAAAAGATATAATGCCTCATTGATTTTTTTAGACCACTCCAAAGCATCTCTTACAAGAGCACCCCTTAGTGTGTAAATATTATGTATTGTTCCTGTTATATTTTCTGCTGCCCAGAAAGCCTTCATGTCTGGGAAATAAGTATTCATCTCGGCTGGTGCTTCTGTACCATGTGTACTTTGAAATACCATTTTTACTCCATCAACGGTTAAGGTGTCAATATCTTTAGTAATAATCATATTTGGTTCAATAAGCCCTAAATTGCCAGATGATGTGTTTTTACCAATAGATTGATCTACATGACCATGAGGATCTGCAGGTAGTAATACTCCATATTGATAAAACATACGTCGGCTCATTGCTGTGCCTGCATAAACGTTCTCAGCAATAGCATGTTCCATAAATCCTTCAGGAGCTATTATTTTTATTTTTCCATTTACTACGTCAGCTTCATCAACTACACCTCTAACCCCACCAAAGTGGTCACCGTGAGAGTGAGAATAAACGACTGCTACAACTGGTCTTTCACCAAGTTGTTCATTAATAAATTTTAGAGCTGCCGCAGCTGTTTCTTTACATGTAAGGGGATCAAAAATAATCCAGCCTGTATCTCCTTTTATAAAACTGATATTTGCTAAGTCAAAGCCCCTAATTTGATAAATACCAGGTAGCACTTCATATAATCCGTAATTCATATTTAAAATAGCTTGTCTCTGCACCGATGGATTGATGCTATAAAAATCTTTTCCATCCAGAAGGAAATCATATCTACCCATATCCCATGCAACATGACCGTCTTCTGCCATGATCTGCTTAAAGTCGGGTGCAGCAATAAAACCCTTTTTTTGTTCTTCAAAATCCTGCTTGTCTTCAAAAGGAAGATTGCTTTTTAGCTCTTCCCATTTACTAATGGTAAACCTTGACGGTTCTTTGCCTTTGGGATCGAAATGTTTGGGTGATGATGTCTTTTCACTTGACATGCTTTGAGATTTACTGCTGAGTGGAATACACAATAATGCAGTAGTTAAAATACAGATTAATTTTCTTATTTGATTTTCATTGTTTAGTTAATCGAATCCTTATTAGTCGTATATTTTTGATACTAATATTATATAAATCATAAAACGTAATGCCTAATAAGGCTGTATTATCTAAGAGCAAATCTCTAATCAAGACGAGAACTCACACTGACTTAATTATGATGTTTTTAACTAAAATTAAAACATATTGTAAAGAATAATGTTCATTATGATAATTTTTCATGATGATGTTTGGATAAGTTCAATATTTAATGTGTAATCACGAATGAATAATACTTAGGAGAATCTCTATCAGCTTATTTTTAAGCTGAATATCATAATTTTAGAGTTGTAGTTTTGACGATTTTCTTAGAAGGATCAAAAGTTCCTTCATTTCATAATTCCGGCATAATCTTCTCTTATAATCAAGTTCATTAAAGCTTCGTTCAATTAGCCAGCATCTTTTTATAGGCTTAAACTCTTTTTTCTTATATCCACTAATAACAATCTCAGATAGGATATGTATGATACGAATAAAAGCGATTTTTCACGTTGCTCCTTAATATGTTTAATTTTTATAGAAATGTTAAGTTTAGTCTTATTTCTGTTGCTTCTAAGATGAAAATCATACGTTATAAATATTATCTTCGAATAGAATTATTTAAGAGCATAAAAAATAATAGCGAATTAATAAATTGAAAAAAAACAATGATTTATGTTAAGTTATAACAAATTATAGGTGTATACTTGCTAAGTAATAAGAGGTCTCAGATCTTAAAACAATCAATAAAAGGAAATGTTATATTGATAATTACAAATTTTCTCATGAAGTATAGAATACTATTTATTACACTTACTTTTCTTTTGATGGAATTGGCTGTTTACTCACAAGAGAATAGTGTTCCAACGAAACAAATAAATCATACTATGCATACTTGGACAGGACTTCTTACTACCTATCGTTTTTCAGATAATTGGGGAATGACAGCCGATTTAATTATCCGAAGAGATGAATTTCTTAAAGAACCGGGTTTTTATTTTGCACGGCTGGGAGCAGGATATTGGTTCAGTGATAATATTTCTCTTGCGATGGCATATGGAAATCTTTGGTTATACAGACCTCAGCTTAGGGATAAGAATTTCATACTGGAATATCGCTTCGATCAACAATTGGTTGTAGCATCTAGTCTATGGAAATTTAATGTTACACAACGTTTCAGAATAGAATCGCGTTGGCGGGAAATAGTTGAAGGAGATCAAACTTTAGGTAGAACATTTTCAGAACGTATTCGGTATTTATATACTTTCCGTTTGCCTATATCTAAAAATCCATCTGTACCACAACTTATGTTTAGTAATGAAATTTTACTCCAATTTGGTAAGCAGATCGTAAATAATCCATTAGATCAAATCCGCTTATTTGTCGGTATTCGTCATTCATTAGGAAAGGGTGTGGCGTATGATTTAGGATATTTCCCTATTTTTCAGCAAACAGCAGCCGGAAATGTATATAATCTTAATCATACAATTCGCTTATTGTTTTATTTTTCCACGAAAAAATCGAAATTAGATAATTATAATTTGCAAATGGAGGAACAAGAGTAGCTCAATTCTGAAAATTGTTTATGGAAGGAATGCAGTCGTAAATCATAAAAAAGCAACTTCTTCGTTAGTTATTTATAGAAAGTATATATCTTAGCTGTTAATATTTTAATTCACACTACAACTATGTCTCTTTTTGAAACTCATTACAAAAACATATACCAATTGTTAGAATATGAAGATTATCCAAATCTTCTGAAAAAAATAATTGATTTGGCATTAGATACAGAAGATTTGTCTTATTACAAAAAGACAGTGTATTTACTCGATTGGCTAGAGCTGAATCAAACTAATATTCCAGAAATACGGGAACGATTTAAAATTTTATTGGACGATCTTTTTGCTTTTTTACAGAAAAAAGGGAATAGTCAGGGTGAAAAACTACTTATTGTTCAGAATTTAATAAAAGCTTATACTCAATCTTATTTTGCTTTAGGACCAATTAGCTTCGATATCTCTGAGGGCGAAATAATTGGATTGGTAGGAGAGAATGGTAATGGGAAAACAACATTATTACGCTCACTGTGTGGTGAATTAGCTCCAACAAATGGCAAAATCGATTATTTATTTGAATATAAAGATAATTATGATCTTCGTTCCCAGTTGATATATATACCGCAACGAACTAAAGATTGGCATGGAACATTATTATCTAATTTGCAATTTACTGCGGCTTCCTATGGAATCTTAGGAGAGGAAAACGAAAACCTGGTTCAGCTTGTTATAGCACGAATGGGATTGAGGGGATATCGTAATCTGAATTGGAATAGTCTGTCATCAGGTTATAAGATGAGGTTTGAGTTAGCAAGAATGTTACTTCGTAAGCCTAAACTTCTGTTGATTGATGAGCCTCTTGCTAATCTTGATATTTTGGCTCAACAAGTCGTCTTAGATGATTTTAGAGATATTGCAAAATCACCATTCCGTCCATTGGGGATAGTCTTGAGTTCTCAACAATTGTATGAAGTCGAAAAAACATCGGATAGGGTTATTTTCTTAAAAAAGGGACAACCTCAAAATGCAGATGTAAAAGAAGGTGTTGCTGAATTTAAAGAGGTCGCAAAGTTTATTGTCGAATTTGAAAGTGACTGGAGCCAAGAAGAGCTTCGTACTGTATTCTCTAATCTGGAACTGGAAACTTTACAAATAAAAGGGGGAACCTATATTGCTATTTTCCCTGCAAATATTTCACAAGAACGATTTCTCCAGGTTATTGTAGATAATCATATACCATTGAATTATTTCAGAAATATATCTAACTCTACACGCCGTTTCTTCCTGTCATAAAGAAGAGACCAGGTTTCATATTCTTATTATTTATTATTACAGTACTTAAATACTTAGACAATGTTAAAGAAAATCCAACAATATCTCCTCTTAAATTATCCTCTTTTATGGAATATAAAGATCGTTCCAGCCTTTTTGGGAGCGGTTGTAATTAATATTTTATTTTTTCTTGCAGGATATTTTCTAACAAAAATAGATTTTTCAGATCGATATAGTTACAGCAGTTCTTTTTCCGGAGCGGCACTGATTTATATGGGAGCAGTCCTGACTGCTATTTTATTATTTATTATATGGTTCGTTTTTTATTCTAAAAATAATGCATTCAAATCGTTTTACCCTAAAAGTAGCGGGGGATTGTATTTAGAGTGGGTTTTGTCATTCGTTATTATTTGTGGATTCATATTATTCCCTTTCTCTTATTATCAAGGTTCTGCTTCAAAAGTTAGATCCTACGTAAGTAAGCAGGAAATGATTAAAGCTGTTGAAACTCTTAATCTGATTAGAATATTGATCCCTACAGATAAAACTAGTTATTATCAGGAATATCCTACAGATTTACCTTCTGATTATTATATGAAATCTGCACCGGATAAACACTCTGAAAATTTGGATAGCTCAGCACCTGTAACAGAATACGTTGATCCCGTAGAATATGCAGAATCGAATGATTTGTACTATCCCGATTATCCTGATTTTGCTCAACTGTCGTTATTGAATTATGGTTCTCTGAATCAGTTTTATATTTCTTCGAAATCTGATTTTACAATACGTGATGCAGATACTGTCAAAAAATGGTTGAGACAACAAAATAAAGAGGAAATAAGTCGATTGATGGATAATTTCATCGCATTGCAAAATAAGCACAATCTGAAAACTAATTTAACTAAAGATCAGTGGTTGCAGTTGGTGTATAATCCATCGAAATACCCGGTAGGGGATTTTAACTTAATTACATCCTATAATTACGAAGATGAAGAGGCTAAAAATGAGTATAGTTATTACTATAATTCAAGAGATAACACTCCTAATGGTTATTACGTCTCTTATGATGAATTAGAACGCTCTTATAATAAAATAATGAATGCATATGTTGATAAAGAGGAAAGTCTGGCATTTTTTATGATTAGCATAACAATGGCGCTGTCTATTTCTTTATTGGTATTCTCTTTTAGGTCTACTACCGGAAAATCATGGCTTATAGCATTAATATCAATAGGTCTGATTTTGTTTATTAATGGGATATTATCTTTTGCAATATCAAGTCCATTTCGCGTGGATATACTTGGTCCTCTATTTTATATCTTTGTTTTACTGGCAATCTTTTCTTTAGAATTGATATCTGTATTGAGAAAGAATATAAATAGAAAGGCGAAAGGCAGATCTGATATATATATGAATCATCTCGTCTGGTTTGTGCCTGCTGTGCCTGCACTTATTTTTATGGCTATCTATATTATAGGGCATAATCAATACTCTTATAATGATTATACCTATAACAATAATGGCTTATACGAAACTTACCTTTTCATGGATGAGCATATAATAGAGTTTATTTGGGCTAATATATGTTTGACTTTTGTTTCTATGTGGTTTTTCATCCAAGTGATCTTAAGAAAGTGGAAGAGTTTACCTGAACAATAATATTTCATATAGCATATATACATATTGGAAAGGATAGCTTTAAGCTATCCTTTCTTTTTGTAAATAAAAAGTCTGTTGTATACTATATAACATCTGATTCATCTTGCAAAGTGATAATCTTATGATTAATTTTGCTAACAAAATAGACGCTTTATGGAATCTGTAAAAAGTATTTTCAAAATAGGGTTTGGTCCATCGAGTAGTCATACGATGGGACCTGGTAATGCTGCTAAGATTTTTAACGAAAAGAATCCAAATGCAACATCTTTTCAGGTTGAATTATATGGAAGTTTGGCTGCTACAGGTAAAGGACATATGACAGACGTGGCTATTGAAGCTATGTTTGCCCCTAAAAATGTCGAGATTATATGGAAACCCGAGACAGAGCTGCCTTTTCATCCTAACGGAATGATCCTTCATGCATTATCTGCTGAGAAGAAAATAACAGATAGTTGGACTATTTATAGTATTGGTGGAGGCGATCTAGCAGATGAAAATATTAAAACCTCCAGAGAATCATTATATGATATGACTACAATGACACAAATTTTAGGTTGGTGTCAAAAAACGGGAAAAACTTTTTGGGAATATGTTTTAGATGTAGAAGGTCCCGAAATTTTTGATTATATGAGTCATGTGTGGGACGTAATGAAGGCGGCGGTATTAAAAGGCTTGGATGAAGAAGGAGTATTGCCCGGAGGCTTAGGCTTGCAGCGAAAAGCTTCTATGTATTATGTGAAATCAAAAGGATATCAAGGGTCGATGAAAAGCAGAGCACAGCTATTTGCTTATGCTTTAGCTATGTCAGAAACCAATGCATCGGGTGGGGAAGTGGTTACGGCTCCAACTTGTGGCTCATGCGGTGTATTGCCTGCTGTTTTATACCATTTACATACAAGTCATCATGATTTTAGTGATAAAAAAATTATACGAGCTTTGATAACTGCCGGCTTAATAGGGACTCTCGTTAAAAATAATGCATCGGTATCAGGAGCAGAGGTTGGCTGTCAGGGTGAAATAGGAGTAGCTTGTGCCATGGCAGCTGCTGCGGGAGCTCAATTATTCGGCGGGTCTACTGCTCAAATTGAATATGCAGCTGAAATGGGACTTGAACATCATTTAGGATTGACTTGTGATCCTATTTGCGGATTAGTGCAGGTTCCTTGTATTGAGCGAAATGCTTTTGCAGCGGTACGGGCTTTAGACTCTTGCTCATATGCCATGTTATCAGATGGAAAGCATATGGTCAGTTTCGATAAAGTAGTTCGTACAATGAAAGAGACAGGGCATGATCTGCCAAGTTTATATAAAGAAACTTCACACGGAGGATTGGCTAAATATATCGATCACGAAGATTGATATTTGAGTTTTCGGTTCCTTTAATAAACGTCGATTTATAATTGATTATAACAAAAGAACAATCCATTTGGATTGTTCTTTTCTATTATATAATTTGAGTAAATAATGCCCTGAGCAACCAATAATGAGCAGTTGAGTCTATTTCAAAAGGATACTTTACCCATTCATTAAGCGATAAAAATATTTTGCCTTCAAGTTCTTTATATACACCTGATTTTAGACCATCAGTATCGACCATTAATCCGAGTTTGTTATCTATTCTATGAATATTTTCTCTTATTACTTGCTCATAAATTAGAATATCTCCATTCTTAAAGTTAAAACCTAAAGGCAGCGATTCCGAATCTTGTATTTCAATAGCTATCAATTTAGACTTGGCACTGCTCGGAATACTAATATGGGGAAGATTGTGTATGAAGTTCTCATCATTGTAATGTGCTTCATAATCAACAATATCTAACGAAGATACATAAGGAACCTCTATAAAGTGGTGAGTTTTCTTTAGTTTCTCGGTTTCTAATACCAGCTCTGTATTGTAATGCAGGAGTTCGTTGACTGATAATTCTTTCAAAATAAAGTCATTTAACGGAATGCCAAAATATTTAGCAATGTTTACGATGATTTCTATTTTGGGTTCGGCTCTAAACTCTTCATATGAAGATATATTTCCTCTTGTCAGTTGAAATAAATCAGCAAATGCCTGTTGGCTCAAAGCCTTTACATTTCTTATTTTTTTTATATTTTTTCCAACTTTACTCATGAAAAAATCTATTTTTTGTTTGTATAGTTAAATTATTTATCTAATTTAGCTAAAAATATTAGCAAATATAGGATATTAATTAGCAGAATACAAATTTTGCCCTCATAATTTCTTAATCAAACAAGCTATGTTTATTACTTATATATAATGAATGATATGTATTTTAAAAAGATAGAAACATATATTTTGAAGTTGGGCTATTCGATTACGTATCACGATGGAACTAAGGGCGTATTCTGTATAGAAAGTGAAGCCGATGGAATCAAGAATTTGATTATTGGAGTAGCTCCTCCTATTCTTATTATAGAGCAATTTATTTTCACATTGCAGAATGATGATAAAGAAATTCTGAAATCTTTATTAATTAAGAATAGGGATATTATACATGGAGGATTTGTTTTGAACGAAGATGGAACAAAGGTCATATTCAGATATACCATGCAAATAGAAAATATGGGTATAAATGAGTTTGAAGGAGCCTTAAATTCTTTGGGGTTGTTGCTGAGTGAATATTACGAGCAAATTATAGAGTTCGCTAAAAAATAAGATTATGAATATATTCAAAAGACTATTTAGAATTGGTCAGGCTGAGATACATGCGGTATTAGATGGCGTTGAAGATCCTGTACAAATTACGGAGACCGGGATTGTGGAAATGAAAGAGAATCTGACTCTAACTTTAGAATCTTTAGCGAAGGTTAAAGCAATGGTCATCCGTGCTAAAAACGAAAAAGAGAAAAAGAGATCAGAGGCTCAGGATTATGGAAATAAGGCTGTTCTATTAATTTCAAAAGCTCAGAATGGAGATATTGATATAGCTCAAGCTGAAAGATTGGCTAAGGAAGCTCTGCTCCGCAAAGAACAATTGATCTCTGAAATAAACGAATTGGATGTGCAGCGTATTGAGCATGAAAATATAGCATCGGATATTCAGCAAAATATTGAAATACTTAAGTTTAATATTACCAAATGGGAAAATGAGCTGAAAACCCTAAAGGCGAAAATTCGTATAAGTAAAGTTACTCAAGAGGTTAATAAGCAAATGGCTCAAATAGATAGTGATAGTACTTTGAATATGTTGGAGCGAATAAAAGAAAAGATTGCGGAAGAGGACGCATTGGCCCAGGCTTATGCTGCATTGAATAAATGTAATCTTTCTGTTGATGACGAAATAGATATAGCCATTGGGGCGAATGAGCAAAATGTAGATTCGGAGCTTAATGAGATTAAGCGAAAATTGGGAATGCAATAACACTCTAAAAATAGTACTATGACAGACTTTTTACATACTTTATTTCATCCACTTCCTAACGGGGTCATGACCGTGTTGATGTTAGTGATAGCTATTTATTGGTTATTTGTGCTGATCGGAGGCATTGGTTTCGATGATATTGATTTGGATATTGACTTTTCACCGGAAGTAGATGTGGATGTTGAAGTTCCTGATATCGAAATTGATGTAGCGGATGTGGATACCGATAGTCATATTACAGTAGAGAAAGTTCCTCAGGGAATACTGTTAAAATGTTTGTCATTTATAAATGTAGGACAAGTGCCTTTTATGTTGGTATTATCCACTTTTATTTTTCTATTATGGATAGGGTCACTCATTACAACACATTTCTTTCATGTTGATCATTTAGGGTGGAGGTCAGTTTTTGTATTATTACCTTTGGTCATTGTTGGATTTTTATTGACAAAGGTGGCAACCTCTCCTATGGTAAAACTTTTTAAAGAGATAAATTATCAGGGAGAAGAAGCTACAGACTTTTTTGGATGCTCAGGTAAAATGCTTTCTAATATAGAGGGACAGAAAGTGGGGACTGCTGAATTTCTGGTAAATAGAAACCCGATTAAATTAAATATTATCAGTCTTAATGGAGAACCTATTAAATATGGAGAAACGGTAATAATCACCGAAGAGGTACCTGATAAACACATATACTATGTAATTAAAGATACGTATTAAGATTACAAACCTATTTGTAATCAGCAACACATGAATAATTCTAACTAAATAAATAAAAAACCTTTATGGAACACATTATTATCATTCTTGTAGGCTCAGTCCTGTTTGTCCTGCTTGTGCTTTTAGGCATTTTAGCGTCATTTTATAAAAAAATACCTCAAGGTAAGGCTATCGTTCGTACCGGTGTCGGTGGAACTAATGTTGCCTTTAATAAAGGAATGTATGTAGTTCCTATTTTCCACAAAATGGAAATAATGGATATTTCTGTCAAAAAACTTCAAATAGAAAGAATGCAGCATGATGGATTGATTTGTAAAGACAATATTCGAGCTGATATTAAAGTTGCTTTCTTTGTTCGGGTCAATAAATCAGTAAATGATGTCATCAATGTAGCTCAAACATTGGGTTGTGAACGTGCCAGTGACTCAGAAACACTTAAAAATATATTTGAAGCCAAGTTTTCGGAAGCCTTAAAAACGGTAGGTAAAAAGTTCGATTTTATAGAATTATATGAAGCCCGTAGAGAATTTAGAGACGAAATCATAAATATTATAGGTACCGATTTGAATGGTTATATTTTGGATGACTGTGCGATAGATTATCTGGAGCAAACAGAGATGAAATATATGAGTGCTGAAAATATTCTCGACTCGGAAGGTATCCGCAAGATTACCGAGTTGACCGCTGCTCAAAATATCAATGCGAATTTGATTCGCAGAGAAGAAGAAAAAGTTATAAAAAAGCAAAATGTTGAAGCACGTGAAGCGATTCTCGAATTGGAAAGACAATTAGCTGAAAAAGAAGAGAAACAAAAGAGAGAGATAGATAATGTGAAATCTCGTGAAGAAGCCGAGATTCAGAAAGTAAGAGAAGAAGAGCGATTGAAGTCTGAAACTGTAAGAATATCAACAGACGAAAGTTTGGCAATACAGGAAGAAAATAAGCGCCGTCAGATAATTATTGCTGAAAAAAATAAAGAAAGAACAGAAGCAATCGAAAAGGAACGTGTAGAAAAAGACCGTGCATTAGAACAAACGGAAAGAGAACGAATAGTGACTTTGGCTCAAATTGAAAAAGAACGTGTTCTGGAAGTTGAGAAGAAAAATATTCAGGATGTAATCCGTGAGCGTGTCCAGCTCGAAAAAGGAGTAGTTGAGGAAAAACAAAATATCAAAGATATTGAAGCTTTCAGGGAGGTAGACCGTCAGAAACAAGTAGGTATAACTATGGCTGCTCAGGAAGCGGAAGAGAAATTAATTAAAACCGTAAAAGGAGCCGAGGCTGATAAAAAAGCGGCAGAAGAAAGAGCTAAACAATTGTTGATAGATGCGGATGCAAAAAAAGAAGCGTCAACAAAACAAGCCGAAGCAAGGAAAATTTTAGCCGAAGCTCAGGCAAAAGAAGATGCTACTTATGGTTTAGCGGAAGCAGAAATCATGAAAGCCAAAGCAGATGCTGAAGAGAAACAAGGTATTGTAGAAGCTTCTATTATTGAGAAGAAAGCAAAAGCCGAAGCTTACAGCATCGAAACCAGAGCTGAGGCCAAGCGAAAGGATGGATTGGTAGATGCTGAAATCACAAGAGAAAAAGCATTTGCTTCTGCTACCGGACAAGCCAGTATTATAGAGAAAACATCGATAGCCGAAGCTGCAGGAATAGAAGCAAAAGCAGAGGCTAAACGTAAGGAAGGTCTTATGGAAGCCGAAGTTTCCAAAGAAAAAGCTCTAGCCGAAGCTACGGGTATAGAAGAAAAAGCGACAGCAATGAAAAAACTGGATGGTGCAGGAAAAGACCACGAAGAATTCAAATTGCAGTTACAAAAAGAAAAAGATGTTGAAATGGCACAAATCAATATCCAAAAAGATATTGCCGATGCACAGGCACAGGTATTGTCAGAGGCATTGAAATCTGCTGATATCGATATCGTTGGTGGAGAGACCATGTTCTTCGAAAATATTGTGAAGCAAGTTTCAAATGCAAAAGGGTTTGATAGTTTGGTGAATAAGAGTGAAAATATTCAGCAAATAAAGAAAGCATTGATTGGAAATGGTTCCGAAGGTGAATTATTTGACAGAATCAGATATTATGTGAATAAATTCAATATATCAACAGAAGATATTAAAAATCTGAGTATTGCAGGTCTTATCTTGAAAATGCAAAGTCAAAGTACCGAGAGTGAGGACAAAGGATTTTTGAGCAATCTGCTTAATATGTCAAATTCATTGGGGATATCCAATAAGAAGTTATCATAAACGACTTTGTCTTTTTCTTGCAGAGATGTGATAAAACATCGCATCTCTGCTTAATTAATCCGATGAGATAATTTTCATTTGAAAAACAGTATATGCAAGACACAGAGGATAGATCTGCTGAGACACTTGATGCAGGAACATATGAGATAATAAGAAAACGTTTACTGACTCAGCGCGAAGAACTTCAAAAGCGTCTGAATCAGTTAAACGAAGCCCGCAAGGAAGTATTTAATACAACTGATTTTTCTTTGATTGCCAATCAGCGCATCAGTACCGAGAATAATTGTGTATCAAGAGGTATTATGGCTCTTGATAATCTATGTATTTTCGGTTATAATGTTCATTTTGGATTGCGTTCTGATATTCAGCTAAGTGATGTTTTTAGTATATATTTATTTGAAGACAACCAGTTTATACCGCAGCCCTTGGATCTAATCAGCGATCCTGATTTTATTAACGACTACAATAATCTCTATAAATACTATCGCGATTCTATTTTCTCAAGGTACAGAAGAACGGAGAATTATCTGTATATGATTTTTCAAACCGGAAAAACTGTAGCTGATGCTAAAGCTTTTAAATGGCTGATCAAAGGGAATAAACTCATATATCAGGATGACAGGAGTATTCATGAAGTGACTAAAGCTCCTCAGCATGAATTCAAATGGATTAAGACCACGCTGGAAGATCGTCGTTTAGGGGTTTATCCACATATTTCTATTAAGGACAAAGTATTTATTGAAGCCATGGGCGGTGATATTACTTTTAAGATAGAAGATAATACGCAAACAGGAAAAGGTATATATTCGGAAGCTGTAGATAACAAAGATCAGCAATTGGATGATGCTGAGTATTATTATGCAGATTTGGGTAACTTGATTCTAATTCGAATAAAACCTTATCAGGAGGATTTTAGAGCCTTTGTATTTAATACCCGAACAAAAGAGGTACATAATATAAAGGCATTAAATGATATTGGGGTATTATTACCCGATAATCATGGGGTAATATTCCCTAATGGATATTATTTGCAGAATGGAGAGTACAAAGTTTTTGAGAGTGAATTGACAGATCTTGAATTTATTCGAAAAATACCCTCTCCTAATGGTGAAGATTATTTGTTTATTTTCTATCAAAACGAACGGAATATTTATGTCTTGATGTCGTATAATATAATTAGGCAGCAGGTAGAAACTCCAATTGTATGTAATGGCTTTACCTTATTTAAGGATGGCTCGTTAATATATTTCCGTTCCGAAAATGAAGCAACAAAGCATCATCAGGTACAAATCTGGAAAACACCCTATCAGAGAGAGTTAATTGAAAATATCGAGAAGACCGATAACTTACTTTATAAAATAGGTAATAAGGATATTGTGAAAGCAATGGCCGAATGTCAGGAGGTGATTTATCTTATAAATAAGGAAGACTCTTATGAAGGATTATACAGCGATATTGTAAAGAAGTCAAACGATATTGTAGATGCTTTTTTCTGGGCATCCAACAAGGAAATTTATTCGATAGCCGAACCTCTTGTTCAGATAAAAGAAATAGCTAATACAGCTATTGATGAATTTGAAAAGGTTCAGGAGCAAAAGCGACATTCGTTGGCTGTTTTGATTACTACTCAAGAGAAAGTAGAAGGCTTGTTGTTTAGTATCAAGAATGCAAAGTTTGATACACTAGATAAGTTAGTTAAATCGTTAGCTGAAACACGTAAGTTGCAAGGAGAAGTTCTTGAACTGGCTAATGTCAAATACATTGACTTAAATAATGTCAATGATCTTAAAGAGCAATTAGCTGTCACTAATGGAAGACTATCGGATAGAACGGTAGAATTCCTTCTTCGAGATGAGGCATTATCCCCTTATGAAGAAAAGGTTCGTATCGAAAAAGAACAAGTGCAATTGGTTACAAAAGTTATTGACGCCAATAAGATTGATACTAATTGTAAATCAATTTCGTCAGAACTGGAACTCCTGATTGACATTCTGAATAGCCTAAAGATTGATGATACGACACAGGCTACCCGTATTGTGGAAAAG
This sequence comes from Dysgonomonas sp. HDW5B, assembly GCF_011299335.1. Lineage (GTDB taxonomy): Bacteria > Bacteroidota > Bacteroidia > Bacteroidales > Dysgonomonadaceae > Dysgonomonas_A. The sequence continues at coordinate 33,202 of NZ_CP049858.1, read as the reverse complement.
ATATCTGTCATATTTTCTTCACTGAATGAAGTTCGGGCACAACTCAAAAGACAGATTGATTCGTTGAAGAACAAAGAATCGGTGGCTGATTTTCGTGCCCAATTAACTTTGTTGGAACAAAGTATTGTCAACTTTCTGGACTTGGCTACTTCTCCTGAAAAATGTGATGAATACTTTACTAAGGTTAGTGTACAGGTTGAAGAACTGGAAAGTAAGTTTGCCGATTTTGATGAGTTTATTATTAAAATTTCAGATAAAAGAAATGAACTGGTAAAGGCTTTTGATGGAAAGAAAGCCCAATTGATTGAGCAGATAAATAAGCGTACATCTTCATTGGAGCAAATCGGTCTACGCATTTTAAAGAATGTAGAGAATAAAGCACAATCTTTTAAAACAAAAGAAGAAATACAAGCATTCTTTTCCACAGATCTGATGATCGACAAGATCCGCAAACTGATTGAAGAGTTGAAAGAGCTTGGAGATGTATCAAAGGCTGAAAATCTGGAAAACAGCCTAAAAACCTCCCTAGAAGATTCGCTGCGTATACTAAAAGACAAAAATGAACTGTTTGTTGATGGCGAAAATATAATATCATTAGGCAGTTATAAGTTTGCAGTAAACAGACAATCGCTTGATTTGACTGTTGTGCGTAAAGAGGATAGGCTTTTCTATCATCTGACCGGAACGAGCTTTTATCATGAGCTGAAAGAAAATGAAATCTATAAACACAAAGATTTATGGGAGCAAGAAATTGTTTCCGAAAATTCGAAGGTATATAGATCCGAGTATTTGGCGTATTTGGCATTTCTGGAGAAGCAGAAATCTAAAGATTTTGATCTGAATGATTTTATATCTAAAAGAGTTGAGCAAAACTATTCAGAATCGTATTTAAAAGGAGTACACGATTACGATGCTATACATATTTTCCGTTGTTTGGAATCTGTTCATTATCAGTTAGGGGTTTTGGCTTATCCTCCCCGTTTGAGGGTTGCAGCACAACTTTTCTGGTATATGATGAAAGCGGAGGAAAAAGAGCATCTGTCAAAGCTAATAAGTTCGGCTAATATCGTATTGAAAGCGTTCCCGGGCTCAACAAATTATCAATATGTAATAGATCGGATTATAGGTCTGTTTAAATCGTGGAATAAGTATTTTACTGTACCTATCGGCTTCGAAAAGCAGGTTGCCAATTATTTGTTTGAAGAATTTTCAGATTCGATGTCCTTAAGCTATAGCGAGCAATCTGATAATTTGAGGAAATTTTTTGTCGAATATTTATATAAAAATAAATTATCGAATAATTTTGAAGAAGATGTTCGTAATGAATCATTTAATCCTGTAGACAGGTTCTATTTGGTTCAGAACTGGCTAAAATCTTTTGTTGAATTATCAGATGATTATTTCCTATATAACAAGTATGTAGAGGAAACAGCCTGCCTGCTGTTGCTGAAGAACCAGTCGTATTCATTAACGATTGCATCTGATATCTTAGATGTTAATGAGTTGAGAGGAAGTCATGCTGTAATGGATAATGGTCATTACGTGATAGATTATCATGAGTTTATTAGAAAAATGAAATCTTTTACTCTTGAGAATGTATCTGCATACAATTGTTTTTCTGAGCTAAAAGAAAGATTGGTCTCTGATTATAAAAAGACATTAAAGGTGCATGAGTTAAATCCTAAGGTTTTGACCTCTTTTGTCAGAAATAAATTAATCAATGAAGTATATCTGCCTTTGATCGGCTCTAATCTGGCGAAACAGTTGGGAGTAGCAGGTGAAAATAAGCGTACCTCACGGATGGGAATGCTGCTGCTTGTTTCTCCTCCCGGATACGGTAAAACTACTCTTATGGAGTATTTAGCTAAAACGATGGGGTTGAATTTTGTGAAAATAAATGGACCAACTATTGGGCATTCTATAACATCTATTGATCCGGCAGAAGCTAAAACCTCGGGAGCACGTGAGGAATTGAAAAAAATAAATCTTGCCTTTGAAATGGCTGACAATGTGATGTTATATTTAGATGATATACAGCATTGCAGCTCAGAATTTTTACAAAAATTTATATCTCTAGCTGATGGGCAGCGTAAGATGGATGGTATATTTGAAGGCGAGAGTAAGACCTACGATTTGCGAGGAAAACGTTTCTGCGTCATTATGGCGGGTAATCCTTATACCGAAAGTGGCGATAAATTTCAGATCCCCGATATGCTAGCCAATCGTGCGGATGTATATAATCTAGGAGATGTGATAGGTACGTCGGATCATTTATTTAAGTTAAGTTTACTCGAAAATGCAATTATAGAGAATCCTTATTTACAAAAGATAGCCGGACGTAGTTTCTCTGACTTTTATAATTTAATTGAATATATTGAGAGTAGGAGTGAGGATATGCCCGATTTGGAAGGTAATTATACACAACAAGATGTAGATGACTTCATCGCAGTCGCCAAAAGCAGCTTAAAAGTAAGGGATATTGTACTTAAAGTAAATCAAAATTATATATCAAGTGCAGCCACACAAGATGCTTATCGTGTAGAACCTCCTTTTAAATTGCAAGGTTCGTATCGGAATATGAATAAAATGGTTTGCCAGATTGTTCCGCTGATGAATCAGAAAGAGGTTGAAGAGCTTATTCTATCTCATTACATTAGCGAGGCACAAACCTTAACTTCTGACAGTGAGGCGAATTTGTTGAGGTTGAAAGAAATTGCCGGGCAACTTACTTTTTCCGAAGTCGAAAGATGGAAACATATTAAAGAAATATTTAATAAAAATAATAAATTAGCGGGAATAAGTAAGGATAATGAAATCGGACAGGTTATCGCTCAGCTGGCTCAGTTTAATGATAATCTCGATGGTATCAAGAAAGTCTTAAAATACACCGGTAACAATAATCTTGAATTATAAATATCAAACAGGTATACTATGAATATTATAAAAAAGTCTTTTTAACGGCAACGAATATGGTTTGAGTAATATTTCTCAAGGAATTGTTAGTATATATAATCGTAATGCTTTCTTTACAGTTGGATATAGACTGCTTTAAGGAAAAATAAATAAGAAACAGCGGAGGTTGTCATGAAAATGGCAGCTTTCACTATTTTATAAGCTAAACAAATAAAGGACTTATTCGTTCTATAGAATAACTGAGTAACAGTCAGTATTTGATTATCATATGGAAGAACGTAAGTCACACCAATTACTGAGAAAGCGAGGCGATCATAATGCTTCGGTTTCATATTCAGAACTTCTGTTCGACCTGATTTATGTGTTTGCAGTAACACAACTTTCTCATTATTTGTTGTATCACCTTAATTTTCTGGGAGTCATTCAGACTACAATACTCTGGTTTGGAGTATGGTTGGTGTGGCAACATACTACATGGGTTACCAATTGGTTTAACCCCGATACACGTCCCATTAGATTAATATTGTTTGGGGTGATGCTCGTTAGTTTGTTGATGGCTGCTTCGCTACCCAAAGCTTTTGAAGATAGAGGACTCATCTTTGCTATTTGTTATATAGCAATTCAAGTTGGGCGAACTCTGGTAATATTATTCTTATTAGGAAATAATCATCACCTTACACCTAATTTTAAACGAATATTAGGCTGGTCGTGCATTTCAGCTTTTCTTTGGATTTTAGGAGCTTTCAATGACGGATATATTCGTGTGTTATTATGGGCAATGGCAGTTCTGTTAGACTACGTCTCTCCTATGTTTGGCTTTTATTTACCCTTTTTGGGACGTTCCGATTCGGGTAAAGAATGGACTATCGATGGTCATCATCTGGTTGAAAGATGCCAATTGTTTGTTATTATAGCTTTTGGCGAAACTATCTTAATGACAGGTTTATCACTTAGCGAAGTTGAAGTTTGGACTGCTGAACGGATCATTGCAGCTCTCGTTTCTTTTGTAGGCAGTTTATCAATGTGGTGGATCTATTTTGATGTTAGTAGTGAAGCCGCTATCCACAAAATACGACATTCTGTTAACCCCGGGCTTTTAGGTCTTAAATATCATGCTGTGCATGTAATATTGGTGGGTGCAATTATTGTTTGTGCGGTGGGTGATGAATTAGTTGGAAGCGAGCCTTCTTCGACAGTAACATATACTTCGTTGTATGTGTTGATCTTTGGTCCGGTCATTTATCTATTAACCAATATGGTTTTTAAATGGATAACTAGTCATACTATATCTGTCTCTCATTCAATTGCTATTCTTGTGTTGCTTTTATTTATCCCTGTGTGCTTTTTCATAAGTATTTTGATAATAAATAGCATCGTGGTTACTGTATTTGTTTGTATTGCTATTTTCGAAATACTTACTCCCCATATGAAAAAAGAGGAATTACTTGAAAAATTATAAAGATGGGTTGTTTGTGGGAATATTTTGTTCTTTTTAAGATGCTTCTTTAATGTATAGATAGCATTTATTACTTATAGGATAAAGTGACAAACTATCTAGAAAAAGTTAATGAGGTAATTTGTAAGGTGGGCTTGACAAAATGATGCTTTTTTGTTTTCTGTGTGTGCCAGTGTGTGTTATATTGATAAAATATATGAGCTAATAGATGATATTTGAAAGGAAAAGGTTTATATTTGTAGGAGAAATGTATCTATCTGTCATTTTAAGATCCTAAAGAACTAATTATGGAATCGAATCTATATGATTTTGTACCGATCCTGATGCAAGTGGCATTTTCAGTTGTATTTGTATTTGGTACAATACTTGCCTCAAACTATCTTGGTCCTAAGCACCGATCATCTAAAAAAAATCAAAACTTTGAATGTGGAATTGATTCAATTGGTGATGCACGTACTCCTTTTGCAGTCAAATATTTCTTAGTGGCTATTCTTTTCGTACTTTTCGATATCGAGATTATTTTCATGTACCCCTGGGCTGTTAATTTTAAAACAATAGGTCTTGCTGGCTTGTTAAAGATGGGAGGCTTTATAGCTCTTCTATTGGTAGGCTATCTTTATATTGTAAAGAGAAAAGCTTTAGAGTGGGAAAAATAGGTTTTAAGGCCTTAATTATTGTAAACTAAACTTGTTACAGGTAGGGTTATAACAAACGTTATTATTCAGTACTTAAAACATGAATCATGAGTGAATCAACTAAAATAAACATAGTACCTGCACCGGATGGATATACCGGGAATGGCTTTTTTGCTACCAAATTTGATTATGTAATTGGTTTGGCTAGGGCTAACTCTATGTGGCCTCTTCCTTTTGCAACATCATGTTGTGGTATCGAATTTATGGCAACTATGGCGTCAACCTATGATATGGGGCGTTTTGGAGCCGAGCGTAACAGCTTCTCTCCACGTCAAGCCGATATGTTGCTAGTGATGGGAACTATTTCTAAAAAAATGGGTCCCATTTTACGTCATGTATATGAGCAAATGGCAGAACCTAAATGGGTTATTGCTGTTGGAGCTTGTGCTTCGTCTGGAGGTATTTTTGATACCTACTCAGTCCTGCAGGGTATTGACAAAATCATACCTGTAGATGTGTATATTCCGGGTTGTCCACCTCGTCCCGAACAGATATTGGATGGTGTGATGCAATTGCAGGAGATCGTAAAAAGTGAATCTATACATCGCAGAGGATCTGAAGTGTATCAGGAGCTTTTAGAGTCATATAAATTTGAATAAGGTCGGAGACCTGTTATAAATACAGTATATAATGTCATTGGAAACTATCGATATTCAAAATAAAATAGCAGAAAAATTTGGAACAGATGTTCTGAATTTTAGAATGGAACAAGACATTCTAACATTCGAAGCTGCACCTTCTGTAATAAAAGACGTAATTCGTTTTATGAAAGAGGATGAAGCTTTACGTTTCAATTTCATGACAGATCTTTGTGCAGTACATTATCCGGATAATAATGTTGAGGCTCAGTTTGCAGTTGTATATTTATTACATAACTGGGTTGATAATATACGAGTGAGGGTGAAAACTTTCTTGAATGGCGAAAAAGTAGAGGTTGATACAATGACCGATATTTTTGCTGCAGCCAATTGGATGGAAAGAGAAACTTATGACTTTTATGGTATTAAGTTTATCGGACATCCAAACTTAAAGCGTATATTGAATGACGATGGAATGACTTCATTTCCGATGCGTAAAGAATATCCATTAGAAGACTCTGGACGTAGTGATAAAGACGACCGCTTCTTTGGTAGAACAACTAATAACTATCAACCCAAATAAGGTCTCAGACCTTTATGTCTCTTTGGTTAGTGCCGTAAACTAAAGGACGTTATAGTTAACTGATATGGCAATAGAAATAATATAAGCTAAAGACTGAAAATGTCAGACCTATTATTACACCCCGAACATCGCTTTGCGAAAATCTTAAGAGAGCATACTCCCGAAGATGGGCGCGAGCTGTCGGTTCTAAACTTCGGCCCTACGCACCCTTCCACACACGGTGTATTTCAAAATATACTGCTTATGGATGGAGAGCGTATTTTGGATGCCGATACCACTGTTGGTTATATACACAGAGCTTTTGAGAAAATAGCGGAAAACAGAGCATTCTATCAGATTACTCCGTTGACAGACCGTATGAACTACTGTTCTGCACCAATCAATAATATGTGTTGGTGGATGACCGTAGAAAAAGCTTTGGGGGTAGAAGTTCCTAAGCGTGCACAATATATGCGTGTTATTGTTATGGAATTGGCACGTATTACCGATCACCTGATATGCAATGGTATTTTAGGTGTCGATTTAGGTGCATATTCTCCTTTCTTATACGTAATGAAGTACCGTGAACTGGTTTACGAAATCTATGAAGAAATTTGTGGAGGTCGTTTAACTACCAACATGGGGCGCATTGGTGGTTTTGAGAGAGATTGGAGTGAGGCTGCATGGCGAAAACTGGACGAATTCCTTGAAGGGTTTCCAAAAGCTTGGGATGAGCTCGAAAGAGCTTATCTGAGAAACCGTATCTTTATGGATCGTACGGTAAATGTAGGATCTATTTCTGCTGAAAAGGCTATGAATTACGGCTTTACAGGTCCAAATTTGAGAGCAACTGGTATTGATTATGATGTGCGTGTAGCAAAACCATATAGTTCGTATGAAGATTTCGATTTTATAGTACCGGTTGGTCAATCGGGAGATACTTACGATCGTTTCTGTGTACGTTGTTCGGAAGTAAAAGAAAGCTTGAAGATCATTCGTCAGGCAAAAGATAATCTTCCAGAAGGTGACTATCATGCGGATGTGCCTGATTATTACCTTCCTCCTAAGGACGAAGTATATACAAGCATGGAAGCTCTTATAAATCACTTTAAGATTGTCATGGGAGAAATTCCCGTTCCCGTAGCAGAAGTATATCATTCGGTGGAAGGAGCTAACGGTGAGTTGGGTATGTATCTGATTACTGACGGTTCGCGTACTCCATATCGTTTGCATTTCCGCAGACCTTGTTTTATATATTATCAGGCATTTCCGGAAATGATCAAAGGAGGAATGCTTTCGGATGCGGTAGCTACATTGTCAAGTATAAATGTTATTGCCGGAGAATTAGACGCATAATGGAAAAAAGAGAATATAATCAAGAGATAAATATAACGGAAGAACTGATGACTCGCATCAATGAGTTTATCAGTCACTATCCTGCAGATAAGAAAAAATCAGCAATGTTGCCGGTTCTTCATGCAGTACAAGATGCTCATGATAATTGGCTGAGTGTTCCTTTAATGAATAAGGTTGCCGAGATATTGGAAGTTCATCCGATTGAGGTGTATGAGGTGGTTACATTTTATACCATGTTCAATCAACACCCAAGAGGTAAATATACATTCGAATTTTGCCGTACATCATGTTGCAGTATCCGTGGAGGCGAGGATATGTTGGATTATGCCTGCAATAAGTTGGGTATTAAAGAAGGCGAAACCACCGATGACGGTATGTTTAGTGTTGTAGGTGTAGAATGTTTAGGGGCTTGTGGTTATGGTCCTATGCTTCAATTAGGTGATTTTTATCACGAGCATTTAACCGAAGAAAAGTTCGATGCGTTAGTTGAAGACTGTAAACAAGGTAAAATAAAACTAGATTGATTTGCGATGGCTAGAAAGATATTATTTGAGAACATAGATATTCCCGGAATAAAGGATTACGAAGTTTATCGCAAAAACGGAGGTTATAGAGCTGTAGAAAAGGCTATTAAAACAATGACTCCCGATGAGATCGTAGAACAGGTTAAAACTTCGGGTATTAGAGGACGTGGTGGAGCAGGATTTCCCATGGGACTTAAATGGAGCTTTATCGATAAGAGATCAGGTAAACCTCGTCACTTGGTAGTAAATGCCGATGAGTCGGAACCCGGAACTTTTAAAGATCGTTTCTTGATGGAGCACATCCCTCACTTATTGATTGAGGGAGCAATTATATCGAGTTTCGCATTAGAAGCTAACCTATCATATATCTACATTCGTGGTGAATATATGTGGGTATTCAAGATCCTAGAAAAAGCTATAAAAGAAGCCTATGCCAATGGATGGTTAGGTAAAAATATATTGGGAACAGGCTACAATCTCGATCTATATGTACACTGTGGAGCAGGAGCATATATTTGCGGAGAAGAAACTGCTCTTATCGAATCACTAGAGGGTAAAAGAGGTAATCCTCGTATCAAACCACCCTTTCCTGCTGTAAGCGGATTATGGGCTGAGCCGACTGTTGTGAATAACGTAGAGTCTATTTCGGCTGTGTCGTGGATTGTAAACAATACTGGCGAAGAATATGCTAAAATAGGATTGGGTAAATCAACAGGAACTAAATTGATTTCAGCTTCGGGGCATATCAAAAATCCGGGAGTATATGAGATCGAAATGGGTATGACTGTAGACGAATTTATGAACTCCGATCAATACCTTGGTGGTATGATTGACGACCGTCCTTTAAAAGCGTTCATTCCCGGAGGTTCATCAGTGCCCGTTTTACCTGCACAATACATCTTTAAAACTGCAAATGGCGAAGATCGTTTGATGACTTACGAATCTCTAGCTGATGGTGGTTTTACAACCGGATCATCTATGGGATCAGGAGGATTTATTGTGTATAATGATTCAGCATGTATAGTGCGTAATACTTGGAATTTTTCACGCTTCTATCATCACGAAAGTTGCGGACAATGCTCACCCTGTCGTGAAGGTACAGGATGGATGGAAAAAATACTCGAACGTATCGAAAACGGTCATGGACGTCAAGAAGATATAGATCTACTTTGGGATATTCAAAGCAAAATAGAAGGAAATACTATTTGCCCGCTGGGTGACGCTGCTGCATGGCCTGTGGCTGCTGCAATTCGCCATTTCCGTGAAGAATTTGAATATCACGTACGTTTCCCTGAGAAAATAAAAAATAGAAATCATTTTGTAAATGAACCTATGGAAAAGGTTAGACATTTACTCTCATTATAAGTACCTATGAAAATTACAATAGATGGACATACAATAGATGTAGAAGCCGGTACTACTGTGCTGGAAGCAGCACGTGCTATTGGTGGACCTAGTGTGCCTCCTACCATGTGTTACTATTCTAAACTGGAAGATTGTGGTGGCAAATGTCGTTGTTGTTTAGTAGAGATAAGTAAGGGGAGCGAAAAGGATCCTCGCCCTATGCCTAAATTACAACCATCATGCGTCACAGCAGTTCAAGATGGAATGGAGGTAAAAAGTGCTACATCCCCTAAAGCGTTGGAGGCTCGTAAAGCTGTAAGCGAATTTTTATTGATAAATCACCCATTAGATTGTCCTGTGTGTGATCAGGCAGGTGAATGTGATTTGCAAAATCTGGCTTATGGAAATAAGAACTTCAAGACTCGCTATAAAGAACCCAGAAGAACATTTGAACCAGAGGATATTGGCCCATACATACAATTACACATGAACCGTTGTGTGCTTTGTTATCGCTGCGTAAAATTGGCGGATCAACTTACCCCAGAACGTGTACATGGTGTTATCGGACGTGGTGACCATGCTCAGATATCAACTTATATATCCAAGGCTATTGATAACGATTTTTCAGGAAACATGATTGATGTATGTCCTGTAGGAGCGTTAACCGATAAAACTTTCCGTTTCGAGTCTCGTGTGTGGTTTAATAAACCTTATACAGCACACCGTGATTGTCCAACATGTTCGGGTAAAGTAACTCTTTGGATGTTTGGAGACAAGGTACAACGGGTAACAGGTCGTAAAGATGTATATCATGAAGTTGATGAGTTTATCTGTAACGATTGCCGTTTCCATCATAAAAATGCAGAAGATTGGGTAATTGAAGGTCCTCGCAAATTTGAGAAACCTTCGGTACTTAATATCAACAACTATATACGCCCATTGAAAAAGGTACATATAGATGCTGATGAACTGATTCTTGAAGGACGTGAGCAGGACGAAAAGAAAATCAGTATGCCTGCTGTTCCTTATGATAAGGTAGAGCTGGAAGCAATAAAAGAAGTAAAAAAAGAATAACGTCACAGACCTTTTTATAACTCGGCTTAGTTTATATATAAAGAAAGGCTAATTTGAGTTTGAAGCTTATAATAAATAGTTGAAAGTACTTATAGGAACATGGAAATTTCATTTATATTAGAGAAACTTATTCTTATCCTCATAGTCTTCGCCGTAACAATGTTTTTTGCATTGTATTCGACCTGGGCTGAGCGTAAAGTTGCCGGCTTTATACAAGATCGTTACGGACCTAACCGTGCGGGTATATTCGGAATTTTGCAACCTTTGGCAGATGGAGCTAAGCTTTTTTCGAAAGAGGAGTTTATGCCCGATACCCCTAATAGAATTCTATTTACAGTAGGACCTGCAGTAGCCATGATTGTATCTCTTTTAGGAAGTGCAGTTATTCCTTGGGCAAATAAATTTATAATTGCCGGCGTTGAATATATACCTCAAGTGGCTGATGTAAATATTGCTCTTTTATACGTGGTCGCCGTAATGTCTACCGCTATCTATGGAATAGTAATAGGTGCATGGGCTTCTAATAATAAGTATTCACTACTTGGAGGTATTCGTGCAGGAGCTCAAATGATTTCGTATGAAGTTGCAATGGGTTTGTCACTGATAGCTCTGGTTATGATGACAGGAACATTAAGCCTTCGTGAAATAACAGAACAGCAGGCAGGCTTTGGTTGGAATGCTTTTTATCAACCTCTAACATTACTTATATTCCTGATATGTTCTTTTGCTGAGTGTAATCGTACACCTTTCGATTTGGCAGAATGCGAGTCGGAGTTAGTGAATGGACACCATACAGAATTTTCTTCCATGAAGATGGGATTCTATATGTTCTCTGAATATGTAAGTATGTTTTTCTCTTCAGCATTGATCTCAATTCTATTCTTCGGAGGATATAATTATCCGGGCATGGAATGGGTTGCCGATAGTTGGGGTGTAAATATTGCAAATACTGTAGCTGTTTTAGCTCTGTTGGTTAAAATATCATTCTTCATATTCTTCTATATGTGGGTACGATGGACTATTCCTCGTTTCAGATATGACCAACTAATGAAATTGGGATGGAAGATATTATTTCCTTTGGCATTATTCAATATTTTGCTTGTGGGCGTTTTAGTTTTGATTTTTAAATAATTATTTGCTATGGCAATAGAAAATATATCATTATCGGGAAGAAAGACGGTTGCCTCTAATAAGGAAATGACCTTTTGGGAACGTCTCTATCTTATCGCGATATTTAAGGGGATGATGATTACTATTAAGCACTTTTTCTCAAGAAAAGTGACAGTACAGTATCCTGAGCAAAAACGTGAATACAGTCCTGTTTACAGAGGACAACATGTATTGATGAGAGACGAAGAAGGTCGCGAACGTTGTACTGCGTGTGGATTATGTGCATTATCATGTCCAGCAGAAGCTATTACAATGAAAGCTGCTGAACGCACAAAAGACGAAATGCACTTGTATCGTGAAGAAAAATATGCAGCCATCTATGAAATTAATATGTTGCGTTGTATTTTCTGTGGACTGTGTGAAGAAGCCTGTCCAAAAGATGCAATCTATTTGACTAAGTCTCAAAAACACGTAAAACCGGATGTAACAAGACAAAGTTTTATCTACGGAAAAGACAAACTTGTTATCTCTGTCGAAGATGGAAAATCAGGAAAATATGCCGGACTTAAACCGATACTTAAATAAAGAGTTAAATTAGGTCTGCGACCTTAATATAAATAAAATGATAACGATAATTTTTTATATTCTGGCAACAATAACTCTAGGTACTGGGATTTTGACAGTTCTTGCGAAAAATCCTATACATAGTGCTGTTTATATGGTTGTCTGTTTTTTCTCGATTGCAGGTCACTTTTTGATGCTTAATGCACAATTTTTGTCAGTAGTGCATATCATAGTATACACAGGTGCTATTATGATATTGTTGCTATTCACATTGATGCTTATGAATTTGAGTGATCAGCACGAACCAAAGAAAAAAGTAGTCAGTCGTATTGCTGCGGTAGTATCGGGATGTTTAACAGCAATTGTTATACTTGCCGTATTCCTTAAAGCAAATATTGTAATAGAATCTTATAAGACTGCGAATGTAGATTTTCAGTCAGTACAGATTATAGGACAAGTATTACTTGACGAATATTTAGTGCCATTCGAATTTGCTTCCATTTTGCTTATTACGGCAATGATTGGAGCTGTATTGATTTCTAAAAGAGAGAAAAAAGCTTAAGATATGCTGGATATATTAGAACAAGTTGGTATTAACAATTACATCTATCTGTCGACACTGTTGTTTTGTGTAGGTGTACTTGGTATTTTGTATCGACGCAGTACAATAGTAATGCTGATGTCGGTCGAATTAATGCTTGCAGCAGCAAATTTGTTGTTAGCCGTATTTTCGGTTTATCATCAGGATGCAAGCGGGCAGGTATTTGTCATCTTTGCGATGGCAGTAGCAGCTGCAGAAGTTGCAGTTGGATTGGCTATATTGGTCTCAATCTATAGAAATATCGGTTCTATTGATATCGATAAATTAAAAAACTTGAAAGGGTAATTTTGAATGGAAACAGGGTTAGTATTATTACTTTTAATTTTTCCTCTGGTTGGTTTCTTAATCAATCTTAGTGTAGGTAAAAAGATTGGGCGATCGTTACCCGGCATTATTGCTACTGCAGCAGTAACGGGTAGTTTTGCAATCTCTCTCTTCTATTTTATCCAGATTCTCTCGACCGGACAGGCTATAGAAGTTCATCTTTGTGAATGGGTAGCTTTCGGCGAATTTTCGGTGAACCTTGCTTTTGTTCTCGATCAGCTTTCGTTGCTATGGTTACTGGTTGTGACAGGTGTCGGAGCGTTGATACATATCTATTCGATAGGGTACATGCATGATGATGAAAACGTAGATCGTTTTTTCTCATATCTCAATCTGTTTATCTTCTTTATGATTGTGTTGGTAACAGCAAACAATCTTCTGGTAATGTTTATCGGATGGGAAGGCGTTGGGTTGTGTTCATATCTGTTAATTGGATTTTGGTATAAAAATCAAGAATTTAATGATGCCGCTAAAAAGGCATTTATTATGAATAGGATAGGGGACTTAGGTTTCTTAACCGGAGTTTTCACCTTAGCATATTTATTTAAAACGGTAGATTTTGCAACATTAAAACTAGCACTGTCTACAACTACCAACCCTGAAGTTTCAGGTCTATTAGGTGTTGCTACATTCTGTTTGTTTGTTGGGGCTATGGGTAAAAGTGCTCAGATACCTTTATATACTTGGTTGCCAGATGCAATGGCGGGTCCAACACCAGTTTCGGCATTGATACATGCTGCAACAATGGTAACAGCGGGTATATTTATGATTACCCGATTAAACTTCTTATTTGATCTTACACCTGATATACAATATCTAATTGCTATTATTGGTGCAATAACAGCACTGTTTGCCGCTTCGATAGGTATTATGCAAACTGATATTAAGAAGGTATTGGCATACTCTACTGTATCTCAATTAGGACTTATGTTTCTGGCTTTAGGACTTGGAGCTTATCAAATAGCAGTATTTCATGTTATTACACATGCTTTCTTTAAAGCTTGTTTATTCTTAGGGTCAGGATCAGTTATCCATGCAATGGGTGGTGAGCAGGATATGAGAAAAATGGGTGGATTGAAAGGTGTAATGTCTATTACTTATATTACATTCCTTATTTCGACATTATCTATTTCGGGGATACCTCCATTTGCAGGTTTCTTCTCGAAAGACGAAATAATGTTGGTTGCATTCCAAAATAGCCCTATCCTTTGGGTGGTTGCAATGTTGGCATCACTACTAACAGCCTTCTATATGTTCAGAGTATTGTATCTTACATTCTTCAAGGAATTCAGAGGTACTGCCGAACAAAAGAAGCATTTACATGAGTCTCCATCAACAATGACTATGCCGCTTATCGTATTAGCTGTACTCGCTACAGTGGGTGGCCTTATAAGTTTACCCTTTGGATATAGTTGGTTGAATCATTATCTGTCGCCTATATTCTCAGGTTCAGGTGGTGCTGTCGAAGAGCATGGATTCTCTACAGAGCAGCTAGTTTTCATGGGAGTTTCGACTCTTATAGCTCTTATCGGTTTGAGTCTTGCTTATTATAAGTATATGACTAAATCTGCTGTACCCGAAGAGGATGATAAAATTACAGGCTTTGCTAAAGTCCTTTACAATAAATATTATATTGACGAGATATATACTGCTATATTTATAAAGCCTATATATGCTATGGCAAATTTCTTTAAGAATGTTGTGGAAAGTATAATAACAGGAGTTGTATTTGGATTTGCTTTAGTAGCTAAAGGTTTATCGGCTCCGGCAAAAGCTTTACAAAACGGAAGTGTAGGTTTTTATCTTTCATTCTTTGTTGTAGGATTTTGCGCGCTAGTAATCTATTTATTTCTGACTTAAGTAATTTCAACTAGTTAATGATATATTCAAAATTATAACAACTATAACTTGTCATAATTTCTAAAGCAATAAAAAGGTCTGAGACCTAAAATTAAAAAAGAGACATGAATATCGCTATTATATTAATCATTTTATTAGTAGGTGCAATTCTTACTTATCTTTCAGGAAATAGGTGGGCTCCTAAAGTTGCTATGTTGTTTGCCGTAATAACTGCAATATTTTCTATTGCATTATTATTGGAATATCACGATACAGGAGCAAGTTTTAGTGTACAGTGGATCAATAATCCGTCGATAATGTTTTCTCTTAAAGCAGATGGTTTATCTCTCATAATGGTATTGCTTACCTCTATTCTGCTGCCTATTATTTTACTTACGGCTGTATCGCATACGGTTCCGTTCGAAAAATTACTATATAGCTTAATTTTGTTTATGGCATTTGCCATGACTGGAGTATTTTTGAGTAGTGATGCCTTGTTGTATTATGTGTTTTGGGAATTGTCTCTTATCCCGATCTACTTTATTGTAGTACTGTGGGGAAATGGTTCGAGATCGAAACGCAGAAGATCGGCAATGACATTCTTCATTTATACCTTTGCCGGTTCATTGTTTATGCTGGGGGCGATTATATACCTGTATACAAAAACGGGAAGTTTCCAATTGCACGATTTATACAATGCAAACTTGAGTGATACTGAACAATTATGGATTTTCCTAGCTTTCTTTTTTGCATATGCTATTAAAATTCCAATTTTCCCATTTCACACCTGGCAGGCAAATGTATATCAAAAAGCTCCTCTTGTAGGTACATTGCTTTTGGGGGCTCTTATGTCTAAAATGGCACTCTATAGTGCTATCCGTTGGCAGTTGCCTATTGCTCCTCATGCTGCTCATAGCATGCAGTCAGTTGTTTTGACTCTGTCTATAATCGGTGTAATTTATGGTTCTATTGTAGCTCTTAAGCAAGATAATCTGAAACGATTCTTTGCCTACGCATCTTTAGCTCACGTTGGTTTTATTGCCGCCGGAATATATGCGTTAACAATGGATGGTATTCAGGGAGCAGTATTGTTAATGGTTGCACACGGTTTTGGTGTTGTAGGTCTATTCTTTGGATCAGAAGTTATATACAGACGATTCAATACTCCTTTGATCAGTCAAATGGGAGGAATTAAAGGCTTGGCACCGAAGTTTACAATCGCATTCTTCCTTATGATAATGGCTTCTATAGCTATACCATTGTCTTTTAACTTTGTAGGTGAGTTGACAATTATGTATGGTTTGTATCAAGTAAGTATCTGGTATACAATTTTTATAGGTACATCTATGTTCTTAGGTGCATTCTTCATGTTGCACATGTATCAGCTTGTGATGCTTGGAGAATCACGTAATAAAGTATTTGCTGATTTAACAGTAAACGAAGGTCTTGTATTTATCGCTTTGGCCGCTGTTTTATTGTTTTTTGGTTTGTATTCCAAACCGATTGTAGATTTGGTTTCGCCAAGCCTGCAAGAGATCTTGATGTATGTCAATAGGTAGTTTAAATGTATAGTTCTAAATCATCATAGGTTTGTTACTATACAACCAAAGTAATAAAAGGTTTGAAACCTTAAATAGATAACTGTTTAGCTAAAATATATAATGAGTACATTGATAGCTGTCTCTGCATTAGGCATTGTTTGTCTTTTATTAGAGATTTTAAATTTGAGAAAAATACTTGTCCCTGTAACCCTATTGGCGTTATTGGGTATATTGGGAATGACTGTTGCTGAATTCTATTCGGGTGAATCGTTTTTCTATGCCGATAGTTATAATATGATTGTAAGCACTAGTTACTCTCGAGGTTTTTCTATATTGTTTATTACTCTTGCAACTTTAATTATTGCAATGAGTCCTGAGTTTTATAAGAATAAAATGGAGAAGATTGCAGATTATGTGTCTCTCAAGATTTTTCTTTTAGCAGGAGCAATTGCAATGGTTTCATTCGGTAATCTTTCGATGTTTTTTATTGGTATCGAAGTGTTATCTATAGCAGCTTATGTATTAGCCTCCTGTAATCCGACAAGGGTGAGTAGTAACGAGGCCGGAATGAAGTATTTCATTATGGGAGCTTTTGCTTCTAGCTTTATACTATTTGGTATAGCTTTGGTTTATGGAGCAATAGGATCATTCGATATAGAAACTATTGTTCAAGTATCAACATTAGAAGGTGCTAATCTTCCTATATGGTTTAATATGGGATTTATAATGATTCTGGTTGGTCTTTTATTCAAAGCTTCGGTAGTTCCATTCCATTTTTGGGCACCAGATGTATACGAGGGTTCACCTACACTGGTTACTGCATTAATGAGTACTTTGGTTAAGGTTGCCGCAATTGCAGCTCTTTATAAAGTTGTAGTCTTATTTGGAGTAGCAATGACACCTGCTGTCCAAATAACGATTGTGGTATTTTCTATATTATCTCTTACAGTCGGAAATATAACTGCATTAAACCAAAAGAGTTTGAAGCGAATGATGGCTTATTCGGGGATTTCCCATGCGGGATTTATGATAATGGATTTACTATCTACTAGCACTAATGCTACAAATAGTCTCTTATATTATGCAGCTGCTTATTCGTTGGCTGGTATTGCTGCTTTTGCTGTAATTATGGCGGTAAGCGAAGGTAAAGGACATGAAAATATTGAAAATTTACATGGCTTAGCCAGACGTAATCCTCTTATGGCAGGAATATTGACATGTGCCTTGGTTTCTTTAGGAGGTATACCAGTATTTGCAGGTTTCTTTGCAAAACTGTTTATGTTTACTCAAATGATAGATGCAGGTTATTTAATTCTGGTAATATTTGGTATCATTAATTCGATTATTGCGATCTTCTATTACTTTGGAGCAGCTAACGTGATGTTCACAAAAGAACCATCGAGCGAAACAGCTTTGAAAGTGCCGGTAAGATATGTACTTGTAGCTTCTATAGCTATAATACTTAACTTGATTTTAGGTATTTATCCTTCTATAATAATGAGTTTATCATTGTAATTCTGAAGAATAATTCTAATAAGATATATAAGAAAAGAGTGAATACAATTTGTATTCACTCTTTTTATTTTGAGACTTCTTGTCCTTTTTATTATTCTTGTATAATTAAAAACTGAGGCTGACTAAGGCTGATAAAGTATCTCAATACTATACTCTTTCAAATAAAGTGTAGGCTGCAGTTACTAATCCCACAACACCTATTGAAGCCAAAATGATTCCCAGTATATTATTGAATATCTTAAGACCTCTAGGGTTAAACTTAGACCGTACTTTATCGACAACAGTAGAAATAAGTAACCACCAGATAACAGTTCCCAGACCAATAGACAAAATACCTACTATATTCTTTGATGAGTTGTTAGGATCTATAAAGTTGAAGCGTGCAAACATGGCTATAAAGAAGAACAAGATACCTATGTTTGTAAGATTTATAAAAAATGAAGAGACTAGATTCTTCCAATAAGGCGATGTTTTTTCATCTTGCCTGAACAGCTTTTTTGCAGGGTTAGATTGATAAATGTAATAACCTGCAATAAGAAGTAGTAAACTACCTGCTATTTGTAATGGGTAGTGATTCTCCTCCACAAAATCCATTACAAAACTGATTCCCAGTCCTGATATTATGGCATATACTATGTCTGATAAAGAGGCTCCTAAGCCCGATATAAATCCATGAAGCCTACCTTCATTCAAAGTTCGTTGTATACATAGGACACCTATGGGCCCCATAGGTGCTGAGACTAATAGTCCTATGAATATTCCTTTTATTATAGTATCAAGCATTTCTATTAACAGAATAAAGTATTATTCTGTAGAACAAAGATAACATCAAATTTATAGAACCCAATAAAAATTGCATCTCATTAGTCTATATTAACAGCGTAATATTTATATCTTTCTGTTAATTATAGAGGCTATATTAATGAGATGCAACCCTATTATTTGTTAGAATGAGCTTAATTTCAGCCCAATAAAGTATGTTCTTGGTAGTGACGGACCATATATATAATCCGCATCTCTATTTACTCCTTTGTCAAAATCACGTTGCCTACTGTTAAAAATATTTTGTACACCACAGCTTATTTCGACCTTATTATATGCGTTCAGCTTAAAAGAATAAGCAATCTTTGTTGTCATATCAAAAAACTGAGGTGTTTTCTTTAGCTCATCATTTTCGATATATCCGGCAAGATGTGGTACATACATAGATCCTGTGTAGGTTCCTGAAACAGCAATAGAGAATGGAGATTGAGGAGTAGCCATTGCTGAGATAAATCCATATTGTTCAGGAGATCTTAGCATATCCTTAGTCGGCTCTACAGTTTCATCATCCGACCATCTTTCCGGAGATTTGTATCTACCCCTTTGTATTGTATATCCTCCATCTATTTGAAGCCATTCAGAAGGCTGTATCGAAGTCTCGAAATTAATCCCCGATATAGTAGCTCTATTAGCATTTTCTCTTTGTACTAATGTATTTCCTGTCTCATTTTCTCCAATAACACGATCTATGAATGCATTATTGATTCTGGTAAAAAATCCTTCAACTAAAAAGTAGGAGTAGAAATTTTCGTTGTAAAACTTAGTGTCGAATCCTCCAGAGAAACTCCGCGAACGTTCCGGCTTTATATCGTCGGCAAAGCTCAATAAAGTAGCTTTTCCTCCTTGTATCGGTATATCTAAATCTCCCCCTGTAATTTCAGGAGCTCTATATCCTACGGTATATCCTCCCCGTAAATTGACGTTCCCTACTATTTTATATCGCGCATTCACCCTTGGCATAATATTTACATTCTCTACAAGAGAATGTTTTTCTAATCGTGCTCCAATAGCTATAGACAACTTTTCGTTTTGCCATTCATTTTGAAAATACAAAGTTCCAATATTGATATTTTGGTTTTGCTTATAATTATATCCCGGAATTTCATTCCGCAGCATATCATGACTTTGGGTATATCCGCTAATAAATTTAGCAGGCATAAATAAGAGATTATCTATATTCATTTCGTACTTAGCATTCCCAATCAAGGTCAACTCAGTGGTCTTGCCATATCCATTAGGCTCTTGCTCTGCTCCAAAATAACTGTCCCGATAAGCATCTTGGATAGATACATGTATATTTAAACGGTGTTTATTGTCATTAAAATACTGTGAGTAGTCTGCTGATCCCGAATGTATCTTAAAGTCGCTGTATTCGGCTATATTTGCTTCATGAGGTGGTTTGTCAAAACTGTCTCCACCTCTCCGTTCTTCCGAAGTATATCGGTATTCTGCTATAACCTTACTGTCTTTATTGGGTTTCAGAAATGAACTAAAACCTAACGAAGACGCTCTGTTTTTACCTATTTCAGAAAATCCATCACCATTAGCATCCCAAGGGTTTCTACTTCTCATATTTCCGAATACACTGATGCCCGATGTTTTGTTTTTATCAACGAGCGAAGTATTAAATAATAACATATTGTCAGCTGACTTCCCATCAATAAGAGAGAGGTTATACTTTATCTCGTAATAGTTACTCTCTGGTTCTTTAGTGATAATATCTATCACACCACCTATGGCATGTGAACCATATAGTGCAGAGTTACCTCCTCTGATGATATTTATCTCATCTACCATATTAAGCGGAATCTGATCTAATCCATATGTCTTAGTCAGCGCTCCCACTACAGGTTGGCTATTGATTAATATCTCGGAATAATGTCCTTCGAGCCCATTAATTCTTACTTCCTGAGAACCGCAATTCTGGCAAGTCGTTTCAACACGTACTCCGGGGCTGAAGTTTAATCCCTGAGAAAGAGTCAATGATTGAGTTGCCTCAAATGTTTTGGGTGTCAGTTGCGAAACAACT
This sequence comes from Dysgonomonas sp. HDW5B, assembly GCF_011299335.1. GTDB lineage: Bacteria > Bacteroidota > Bacteroidia > Bacteroidales > Dysgonomonadaceae > Dysgonomonas_A. The sequence goes on along the minus strand of NZ_CP049858.1, from coordinate 12,355 downwards.
ATAGGGGATACATCTCTTTTTAATCTTGACAGAGATGCGGTCACAGAAACTTCTGCCAGTTCGTGATTTTCAGAATTGAGTTCTATTACGACCTTTTTAGTGGTATAAGGAGCCAGATTTATTTCTTCTCTTTCTATACTATATCCTAATGCTTGTATGTGCATTATATATTTTCCTGAGTGGATATTCTTTATCTGGAAGTTTCCATTATCATCTGATAATGTCTGCGAACGAGTTCCTTCTAACGAAATTATGGCATCTATAATGGGTTCTTTTGTTTCTGAATCTATTACTTGTCCTGAGATATGTGCTATGTGATCGGGACCTGCCTGTAAATGTAAGAGAGAGATGGTGAGTAATAATATGGTGAGTATATATTGTAATTTCATAATTTTCATTTTTTAATGTATAGATATAATAGCCATTTTATAATGAAGAGAATAGCAGTTTTCGGGCTACTCGAAAAGCAGCTTTCATATAGTTAACCTTATTGTAATAATGAGGTTATTATCCAAACTCAGTAATAGAGTATCAGATAGAATCTTATTAAATATGTGTATGTTCTTTTTTGTATTATTTAGATTAATAACACAGAGAATTTTATAGTCAGAATGATATATTACTGTCTATAAAAAATAAATACTGATAAAGTATAGTTAAGCTAATGGAGGAGCCCTCAGGCTGAATTGTCTTAGTGGGGTAATTATTAGAGGACTAACTTTATATTCCAGATAAAATATAGTCGTAGAAGCTAATAGTACATCTATAAAATTAAGCGATTCAGCTTCACCCGATGTAATGTTTGATAATTGGTTAGCAGTGAAAAATGAAGCTGCTGTATGCTGATGAGTCTCTAAAGGTAATTTGTTAGAGTTGTTAGGTATATCTTGTGATTTTCGGTATGGATGGGAGTGTACGTATATTACCCCTTCATACACGTGCATATGAACAAATAAAGAGACAACAGCAAAGTACCCTAAATAAATCAGGAATAGTAGGTACGTTGCATGTTTTCTCTTATTTCTTTGTAACAGCATTTGCTAACTTTCGTTACGCTATCCTTTGAATTGAAAGGTAGCTGTTTGGGGGAATATTCTCTATGATTTTTAAAACTTACTATATACTAGTTCTAATCTCATATTTTTCGGGTCATTTCTGATTATACTGGTTGCAGGCTGTAGATAGTTAAATACTCCTGTCAGATAGCTTGTTCCATTTGCATCTGTTTTATAAGCTACTTCAACAGGTATAACAGCAAATACAGGATCCTTATCCAAATTCATATCTTTATATGTATTGATAAGAGAAGATATATTCGCAAAATTATAAATATTATTGTTTCCTCTAGTACCTATAATTGTTGTTTTACCATCATATAATTTTCTCTGGCTGAAAAACGAATCTACAGAATCTTTATTAATCAGTAATAAGGTGGTTGGTCTACTCAACTCATATTTAGCTGTAGATTCTTTCTCTGTATAACCTTTTAGAGTAAATAAGGCAGTATTAATCGTTTTAAAATTTTTGGTAGCCATATTTGCCCTAATCTTATTGATTGGGAAAGTTACTTCAGTATATACTCCTGCCGGAGTTTTTAAGTATGTAGCTGTTGTGTCAGTAAATAGAGCCTCAGGATTTTTATTCTTGATGTGGTTTAATTGCATTACTTCCGGAGTTACTGTCAGTGAGAACGTAGCAGATCTTATAGTATCGGCAGTATTATTGTGATTACCTAAGACATCGTTGTATTTATAATAAATATCAATTGATGTATAAAGTACTCTGATTAAACTACCCGATCCAAAGTTTGTAGTAACATATGTTCCCTTGAAAAAGCTGTTGAAAGAAGCATTATCCGTAAACTTTTTATCTTTCCAGCCATTGTATATTCTTTTTCCAAAATCAATACCTAAATCGGCTATGATTTCACGTTGATTTGTGGTTTTTGAAACAACTTTTGCTCCACTTATTGTATAAGCTTCACTGGCTAGGAGGATTGGTTTATCTCCAATATACTTTGTTGGGTCAGCATTTGTATAGAAGTTTTCGGGAATTGCCTTGGTTGCTTCATATACCGATAATCCCATTGGAGCAAGCGTATCCCCACTATAACTATTAAAATCAATAGCAAACTGTACGGAATCTATTTGTACTAGATTGTCCTGAAATTTACCTCCTTCAGGAAAGTAAAATTGACATAAGTAATCCGATTTTATTGTTCCGAACAAATTATCTTCATATTGTCCTAATACTCCATTTATGGTTCGGGCATATACCGAATCCTGCATCGATATGGTTCTTGCCTTTATTGCTAATGTATCGGTCAATACAGAGATACTGTCTGCGGGTGGTTGAATCGTTCCTCCAATAGAGTTCAGATCATCATCACAAGATGCAAAAGCCAATGCTATAAAACAAGAAACTATCGCGAATACGGACTTTACTTTCATTCTGCTTTTAAATTACATTTTAGTTGCCCAAAGATCAGAAAAAATACGTAGCTGCAAAAACAAAAAAACAATTTTCAACATTTTTATGAATTTGTATACTTACAAAGTATCATAAAAGCTGTTTATTGCATCTGCTGATTCATCTACATTTCCTTGATATGGAAGAAATTTGACTTTGTTGTTATTTATATATTCTAATAGGGCAGGATTAACTGTTTCTGCTGTTTGAATAACGCCGTCAGCATATTTCATCGCGAAATTGGTCAGCTTAACGTAATTAATCTCTTCACCTGTAGTCAGGTCCTTAGTATATTTGTCTGTAATTCCGGCTAATTTTAGTTTAGATCCGAACTTATCAGAGAATGGTTGTTTAAAATCGTCATTATACAATGAATAAACCACTTTAGCATCTTTGAAACAAGGGTCATCAGCAAATGCAGTTTTAATGTATAACGGAGTCAAAGCAGTCATCCATCCGTGGCAATGTATTACATCAGGAATCCAACGGAGTTTTTTTATAGTTTCAAGTACACCTCTTACATAGAATATACTACGTTCATCATTATCCAGAAACTCCTTTCCATCATCATCCATTATCGTGTTTTTTCTGCTGAAAAAATCATCATTGTCGATGAAATATACCTGCATACGTGCAGCCTGTATCGATGCTACCTTTATTATAAGCGGGTGATCTGTATCATCAATAATAAGATTCATACCCGATAGACGTATAACCTCATGTAGTTGATTACGGCGTTCGTTTATGTTTCCGAATTTAGGCATGAAAGTCCTGATTTCTTTGCCTTTTTCTTGTATTGCTTGAGGTAGATATCTGCAAGTATTTGCTAGTAAAGATTCAGGAAGATAAGGGGTGATTTCTTGTGTAATAAATAAAACTCTTTTTATGCTCATTTTATGCTGTCTTCAATTATATGAAAGTACAAAGATAATAAAAAAAAAATTGGTTTTGAGCAATTTTCGAAGATTGAAAATTCGCGGCGGTTTAGTTAAACATGAATTTTTCTAAAATGAAGTCTTTCTAAAATTTTATTTCTCATAAAAATTTAGTTGCTTTGCACAATCTTTTTAAAGGCTAGTTTAGGTAAAGGTTTATGATAACTCTATACACTATTAAAGATCTGCAAAAGGCAGTGTCTACAAGTAAAAATGAAGAGAAAACGATCGGATTTGTTCCGACTATGGGTGCCTTACACCAAGGACATATTTCTCTGGTCAAAAAATGCTGTGAGCAGAATGATGTTTGCATAGTCAGCATCTTTGTAAACCCGACACAATTCAATAATCCGACTGATTTGGAAAAATATCCTCGAACAATTGAAGAGGATACTAAAATTTTAAAAGAAGCCGGTGCAGATATCGTTTTTGTGCCTTCTGTACAAGAAATATACCCTGAGCCGGATAATCGCCAATTCGATTTCGGACAATTAGATAAAGTGATGGAAGGTAAGTTCCGTCCCGGACATTTTAACGGTGTTGCTCAAGTAGTGAGTCGTTTATTTGATATTGTGAAACCGGATAGAGCATATTTCGGTGAAAAAGATTTTCAGCAATTGGCTATTATCAGACAAATGGTTCGCCAATTAAATATTCCGGTCGAAATAGTGCCGATGCCTATAAGGCGTGAAGATAGTGGTTTGGCTATGAGTAGCCGTAATCAACGCTTAACTGACGATCAAAAGAATGAAGCGGTCAATATATACCGAATTTTATCGGATAGTAAAGCACTATATAATCAGAAAACAGTTGATGAAGTTCGAATCTTGGTTGTCGAAAGTATTAATAAAATACCCTTTTTAGAGGTTGAATATTTCGAAATTGTAGATGGAAATACTTTACAGCAAATTGTAGACTGGAAAGATACCGATTATGCAGTAGGTTGCATTACAGTTTTTTGTGGCGAAGTTCGTTTAATAGACAATATTATATACTACTCATAACTATAATCTGTTTACCTTTGCAGAAATAATAAGAAGGTCAGGAGCCTTATAAATAAAAAAATGAAAATAGAAGTTTTAAAATCGAAGATTCATAGAGTTACTGTAACCGATGCTAGTTTAAACTACATTGGCAGTATTACTATTGATGAAGATTTAATGGATGCTGCTAATATGATAGCAGGCGAAAAGGTATCTATTGTAAATAACAATAATGGAGAACGATTCGAGACTTATATCATAAAAGGAGAACGAGGAACAGGAACAATTTGCCTGAATGGTGCAGCTGCCAGACGTGTGCAGCCCGGTGATATTATAATTATTATATCATATGCTATTTTGGATTTTGAAGAAGCTAAAACGTTCAAGCCTTGGATCATATTTCCCGATACGAAAACAAATAAATTAATAGATTAAAAAATTAATAATTTATATAAGAATTGGGATGATGTATTTTAGTCATCCCTTTTTATTTTAGATTAGCCGAATTGAAGTTATGGCATATTCGTATAAAGATATTTGGAAGGTAAGTCTTCCCATAATGCTAGGTTTGCTGACGCAGAATGTCATGCAAATTACCAATACAATATTTCTGGGTAGAGTAGGAGAGGTTGAATTTGGAGCTGCCGGACTGGCAGGTATATATTATATTGCATTTTTTATGCTGGGGTTTGGGTTCAGTATAGGGGCTCAGATAATGATCGGACGTCGAAATGGCGAGAAAAATTATGATCAAATAGGAACTATAGTTCTTCAGGGGATGATGTTTCTCTTGGTTTTTGCCGCTTTGTTGTATGGACTCTCTAATGTTTTTTCAAAAACGTTACTGCCAACACTGATAAAGTCTCACCATGTTTATGAAGCTGCTTCTGAGTATTTGCAATGGCGAACATTCGGATTCTTTTTTGCATCAGTAAATATTATGTTTCGGGCTTTTTATGTGGGAATTGCACGAACTTCGGTTCTAACACTGAATGCAGTAGTGATGACCGTTGTGAATATAATATTTGATTATGTTCTTATTTTTGGAAATTTCGGGTTTCCTCAGTTGGGCATAGCCGGAGCCGGTATGGCATCTGTTATTGCAGAAATTTCATCTATTATATTTTTTGTAATATATACATTTAAAACAGTTGATTTAGGAAAGTATGGCTTTCATAAAATGAAGTTTCGTTTCTCTGTAATTAAACGTATTCTTAATATTTCTGTATTTACAATGGCTCAGTATGCAATCTCCATGTCTACTTGGTTTATCTTTTTTTTAGCGATAGAGAATCATGGGGAGAGAGATTTGGCGATTACTAATATCATACGGACTTTCTACATGATCTACTTTATACCAATGAATGCATTATCTACCACTGCAAATACATTGGTAAGCAATACAATGGGGATGAGTAAATATGGTGAAGTGTGGCCTTTAATTAAACGAATTTGTTTGCTAAGCCTGGGTATTGTAGTACTTATGGGGCTATTTACACTGGTAAAGGCTGATTTTTGGATCGGACTAATTGCTTCTAATAAAGATATGTCTTTGGTGCAAGAAACAATTATGCCATTAATAGTATTGGTTTGTGCTTTACCGATATGTAGTCTTGGTACTGTTTTGTTTAATTCGATATCCGGAACGGGTAACACTCGTTGGGCACTAATTTTCGAGATGATTACGATTGTTCTCTATGTTGGAGTTATGTATGTAGTAGTTATTCACAATAAGTCATCGGTTGCAGTATGCTGGACTGTTGAATATGTATATTGGGGAACTCTTATGGTCTTGTCCTATTTATATTTAACCCGAGGTAAGTGGCAAAATAAAAGTATATAAGATATGATATAGCTTCTTATCGCCTTGGTAGATGGGGAACTAGATATAAAAAAGAAAGCTTCAGAAATTGGTTAATCCAAATCTGAGGCTTTTTTCTTCACTTTCTTTATTTTTTTCTTCTTTTTCTCGCCTCCTCCAAAGAGAGACTTTACTTTTTTCATAATCATTCCTACAATCATAGGTTGCACCATCTCCCAAATAAAAGGAGCTGCACCGAGAAGCATTTGAGTAACTACTGAAGACGACTTATCCTCCTCCTCCTCTTCTTCCTCGGAACTTTGTTTCTTTCCTGTTACAAGAGAAAATAAGTCACCAATACCATTTTTTGCTGAAGATAGAACTGTGCCTACAGCTAATCGACCGAAATGACCTTTGGCATATTGCCAATTACCATGTAATTTTTGTTCGTATTCGGCACATTCATTCTTTAGTTGGCTTCTTTCTAATCGAAGTTCTTGTAAAGGTGATAATTTAGTCTTCATCCACTTCTATTTTCTTGATTGTACGTAAGGTTATGTTCACAAAAGCTCTTCGAATTCTTTTAGCATTGAGTATTAAACCAAATAACGCAACTAATGTGATAAGTATAAGAACACCAAACCCAGCTGCATAATTATTCAGCAATTCACCAATAACAAATCCTAATCCAACGAGAATGAGAATGAACAAGATGAGTGCAAAAACACTCATCATCAGGCCATATATAATAAATGACGACGCACTGGCAATTTTCTCAAAAGCTTTGAGTTTAACTAGTGTCAGACGTTTTTCTATATAGCTTGATAAGTCTGCTTTTGACTCATCTATAAGTTCACTAAAGTTTTGATATTCTTCGTTGTTATTCTTCATCCTCTATAAGCTCTTCCAATTCATCTTCAACTTTAGAGCACGAGCCTTTCACATTGTTTTTAACTTTATCAACCAATTTGTTGATTTCGTGCATCCATTCTTCTTTTTTATCTGATGCAGCAACATAACCCGCTGCAGCACCAATGGCAGCACCAATAGCTAAAAACAATAAGTTTGAATTTGATTTTCCCATAGTTGTAATATTTATTTTATTAGTAACTTTTTATTTGTATTGTTATATAATTAACAAGAAATTTCTGTTATTGTTTAGATTGATAATCTAAAGTAATACTATTTTGATTAAAGAACAGATTTTACTGACTGTAATTAACTTTTGTTAATCACTCGACTACATCACCAAAGAGTGTCGCGGAGGTGCTTCCTGTTATTCTGACTTTTACAAGCTCACCAATACGGTGATTGTTTTTGTCGAAAATAACAACTTTGTTTTGCGATGATCTCCCAAAAAGTTGTTCTTTAGATCGTTTTGAGAATCCTTCTATTAAAACTTCAAATACCTTGCCCAGATCATTGGTGTTGCTTATTCGAGAAAGCTCAACCTGTAAATCTATTATTTCTTGTAGACGTCTTCCTTTAACCTCTTCGGGTACATTATCTTCTAATTTCTTGGCAGCATATGTACCGGGTCGTTCCGAATATTTGAACATAAAAGCAGAATCGAAACCTACTTCTCTCATCAAAGATAATGTTTCCTGATGATCTTCTTCAGTCTCAGAATGATATCCACACATAATGTCGGTAGAAAGTCCACAGCCAGGTATAATGCGTTTGATTGCTTCTATTCTATTTAAATACCATTCTCTATCGTATTTGCGTTTCATTACGCCCAAAATCTTGTTGCTTCCTGATTGTACAGGCAGATGGATAAACTTACATAGATTATCGTATTTAGCAATAACCTCTAAAGTTTCATCTGTCATATCAGTAGGATAGGATGTGGTGAAACGTATGCGCATATTGGGGGCTTCTTTGGCAACAAGTTCAAGAAGTGCAGGAAAATCAACGATTGTACCATCTTCTTGAGTAAACTTATACGAGTTTACATTCTGTCCCAATAAAGTGGCTTCTTTAAAGCCTTTAGCCTTTAAATCATTTAACTCATTAAGGATGCTTTGAGGTTCTCTGCTGCGCTCGCGTCCTCTGGTATATGGAACAATGCAATAAGTACAGATCTTATCGCATCCACGCATAATGGAGATAAATCCCGAGAGATGATTTCCCCCGATCTTTAAAGGTATTACATCTTTATAAGTTTCGGTTTTAGATAGTTGTACATTGATTGCTTTTTCTCCACTCTCAGCAGCGCCTATCAAATTAGGTAAGTCGAGATAAGCATCAGGTCCTACTACAATATCAGCATGATGTTTGTCTAGGAGCTCTTCCTTAGCCCGCTCGGCCATACAACCTAATACCCCAATGATGAGATTTTTGTTTTTCTTACGTTTTATAGCATTCAGTTGTTCGAGGCGTTGAATGACTTTTTGTTCAGCGTTTTCGCGTATAGAGCAAGTATTTACAAATATTGCATCTGCTTCTTCAATTTTTTCAGTCATTCTGTAGCCATCCATTTCCATTACCGATGCTACTACTTCGCTGTCTGCTACGTTCATCTGACAACCATAGGTCTCGATGAACAATTTTTTGTCAGTCGTGGATTTAAAGTCCAGTCCTAATTCGTTGTTCATAATCTATTAATGTTATAAATATAAATATGAAGCAAAAATAGTTTATTTATATGATATCCTTAGACAAATCAATGTAAAAATAGATCGATAGTTATAGAGTATGATGGTCATATTGATTCGTAAAGTCTTGTAATGATATGGTAATTATGAAAGTATAGATTAACGATGTTCAAATAAAAAACGTTCCGATCATTCGGAACGTTTTTTTTCTATTTGGTGAAGTTATTTCTCTTTATAGCTTATAAGTTAGCCCTATAGTAAGATATATGTTATACATATTAAAATCTATGGCTCTAAAATCAGAAGGGAAGATAGATGTTAAACCCCAATTTAGATTACTATAGATTCCAAATCTGTCGTTGATCTTTCTTTCGGCTCCTAATATAAGACCAAAATCAAAGTTTCGAAGTTTGTCGTTGAAGTCAAAACTAGCTTTTGTTATTTCGACTTTCTCACCTGTAGGTTCATTGACACGAATATAGCCATCGGAAGCTGTTCCCGAAAACTTACCGCTAAACAAATACGAAGCATAACCTCCTGCTCGTAATTGCCAACTCTGGTTGATATTAAATGTTGCATACAGGGGTATGGTTGCATATGCCAGTTTTACAACAGTTTCATTTTTTCCGACAAAGTAGCCTTCAAGAGCATCATTACTTCCATCTTCAATTACGATACTTGTATAGATGTATTTAACGGTTGCCCTTGTTCCCATTCCTTTATAATCAAGAGATATACCACTGCCTAATCCCCATTTTTGATTGAGCTTATATGCGACATTATAACCCAATTGTGGTGTAAACTGTGGCCACCATGCATCTATAGAACGTATTTCTGCCGGTATAGAGGTGGGGGCGGTCGCACCAATATTGAAACCGGCAATGATTTTATGTTCGAAACGATTATCCGTCTCTTCTTGGCTTGATAGGGTGAATATAGAAGAAACTATCATCAAGACTATTAATTTGTATTTTAGTGATTTCATGAGATGTATATTAATAAATAAAGATATTTATTGATGTTTTATGCTTGTCGAAAATTTTTAGAAAGTCTTAGAAACATCAATTGTTTAAATCGCAGATGACTTCTACATTATCTACGATTAGAGTACTTCCGACTGCACCTTCATAGAAATCACCATTTTTGCTTGATGCAAATACAATTGCCAGTTTATAGTTGTATAAATCGTAATTCATATCTTCAGTATAAATAAAAGGTAAATCAAATTTGGTGAATTGAGCTTTAGGAGATCTGTCTTCAAGTATTGCTTTTGATATAACCTTATCAGAGGTGAGGATATTTTCACCATTCAGATATTCTGAAAGACCTTCGCTTCCTTTTGTTACCTTATATATTACTGCATATATCGAAAATTCGTCTTTCTTGTTTGGTACAATCCCTTGTCGGTTGATTAATGTATCTCCCGGTGTATATTTATAATACCCTGTCATTTTTAAAGGGATTCCACTCTCCTTCGGATGTATTTGTCCGAAAAGAGCTGACTGGGGGGGGCTTGCCATATTGAGTTTAAAAGCTCCTCTGAATAATGATCCTGAAAATATCGGAACATAACCTGCCACCAAGAAAGTTCCCCCTCTTTGAGTTTCAAGTAAGGCTGCATATTTTCCACTAAAACAGTCGGTTGTAGATCTGGTTGGGTAAAGGTCTACTTTGCCTAGCTTTGCAGTCATAATTCCTTGATTGGCTGAACTCCACATGTCGTCTAATAAAGCCGGATATTTCCATAGTCCACCTTCCATAAACCAGTCTTCAAAGCCAAATTTTAGACTGAGAGACGAAGTGACACTGACAGTATACACTTTTGTGTGTTGTTTATCCTCCGAAACAACCGTATAAGTAACGTCATTTGTGAAGTCAACAGTGTCTCCGGATGCCGGAGTTATAGTGGCTCCGGGGGTAACTGTAATCTGGGGTGCCAATTTTTTGTTGAAATCGGTGTTCTTTATAAGAAGGGTGACTTTGTTATTACTGATAACTGAATTTACCAATATACTATCAGGTAAAGAAAAAGTTTCGATATCAGCTTCTTTGTTTAATGGTTCATCTTTAATGCACGAAGAAAAGATATATAGTGCAGCGATGAATGAAAGTGAGATTTTGAATTTCATTTTATTTATTCTAATAATTGGGTTGTATTAACTCTTTATCTTGCAGTGCATGTATTGTGTATTGCTCAAACTAGATGTGCCTAATTTTATAAATTGATGTGAAAATGCACGCGAAGATTTATGTCTGATATGTAAAGGTAATTTATTTATATGGATTTAAAGGTTCTGATTGGATGAATTTATTCATACTCACAAAGAAAGGTGTTGTTTCTTTTATAGGAGTTTTATTTATTTTTGATCTTGGTTAATCTCTTCACTTTTTGTTTATAAGAGATAATTATGGGGGATTGTCGACAAAGAAAATGTTTTTGATAAAAAGTTGTAAATTAAGATACATAATTCGTACCTTTGTGAGGTACAAAATGCTCAACAGAATATAGATTTATTGGTATGGAAAATGTAATCGTATATGTAATAGTTGCAGTTATTGTAATTGTAAATATTGTACGAACTTATCAGAAAGAAGCTAAAAAAAATAAAGAAAGGACTCTTTCGCAGCCGGCACGTCCGATTATTTCTTCGGTACCTGCACCTTTTTCAAGACCTCAACAAGTAGATAAAAGTTCAAATACTTCCGAATACCAAAATATATACTCTCCGAGTCCTGCCGGATATACCTTTGCTGATGAAGGTGTGTCGGCTATTCAGCAGCATATCGATCGTCAATCTAAAACAAATTTTAGAGATGATGAACATTTTTTGAAAGACGAAGATTCTGTTGAAGAATCTTTTGATTTGCAGTTGGATACAAAGGAGGATTTTAGAAGAGCTTTTGTTCACACACTTATCTTCGAGAGAAAATACTAATCACTTGGAACAAATTATAATCAATTATATAAAGAAATGGCATTAAAATTTATGAGTGCAGATGAGGCGGCACGCCTTATCAAGAACGATGACAATGTCGGTTTTAGTGGTTTTACACATGCCGGATGTCCAAAGATTGTACCTACTGCTTTAGCTAAATTTGCAGAAGAAGAGCATGCTAAGGGTAATCCGTTTAAGATTGGAATGTTTACAGGTGCTTCAACCGGAGATATGCTTGATGGAGCATTGGCAAGAGCACATGCAATTAAATTCCGTACGCCTTATCAGACAAATAAAGATTTAAGAAATGCAATTAATTCGGGAGAAGTTCCCTATTTTGATATGCACCTTTCTTCATTGGCACAAGAAATTCGTTATGGATTTTTGGGTGGTGTTGATGTCGCAGTAATTGAGGCTTGTGATGTGACTGAGAATGGCGAAATAGTTCCAACCTGTGGAGTTGGAATTTCTCCTACAGTGGCTCGTCTTGCAAAAGTGGTGATTGTAGAACTGAATACATGGAATCCGAAAGAAATGCGCGGAATGCATGATATTGTAGAATTACAAGACCCTCCTCAGCGTGGAGAGATTCCTATTTATGCGGTTCGTGATAGAATCGGTAAAGATCATATAA